>JBKDKQ010000040.1:0-54081 GCA_046344875.1 Labrys sp. (in: a-proteobacteria)
GGGCACCGATGATGGGCGCTGAACCGGCGCCCTGATCGGCGTCGCTTATTCGCAGACGCGGACCTTCTTGATCTTCCAGCCATAGTAGGTCTGGACGCGGATCTTCTTGATGTAGCAGACCGGCTCGTAGGTCGAGACGTAGCCGCTCGAGTAGCCGTAATTGTGCGTGTAGCTGTAGCCATAGCCACCGGCCGAGGCCGAGGTGGTGGAGGCGAGCGAGGCGCCGACGAGGGCGGCGAGAGCGAGGGAAGCGGTGGTGAGGGTCTTGATCATGGCCGTGTCTCCTTGAGGGTGGATCCTGGCGCCCATCGCCCTGATCCGATGAGGAGAGAATGACCCATTCCCGACCCGTAAAATGTGCCGCTTTGCACGCGGCGTTTTGGCAGGTCCATCAGGCGGAGGGACGGGCCGGCGCGAACGGCCAGCCGCCGGAAAAGTCGATGATCGCTCCGGTCAGGAACCGCGTCCTGACCGTCGCAAGAAAAGTGATCAACTCGCCGATCTCCTCCGGCTCCGCGAGGCGGCCGACCGGTACGCTGTGCTCCACATAGGCACGACCGCGCTCCGTCTCGCGAAACAGGGCGCTCGGGTAGTAGGCCTCGCTGTAGAGGAAGTTTGGGGCGACGGCGTTGATGATGATGCCATCCCGGGCAAGGTCGATCGCAAGCGAGCGGACCATGGCGTTCGCGGCCGCGCGGGCGGCATCGGGAAAGGCGCCGCCCGACAGCGGCAGGCGCGTGCGGTTGGACGTGATCATTACCAGATTGGCCCCGCCCTGCGCCCGCAGTGCCGGAAGCGCTGCCTGGATCACCCGGAACGGAAACTCGACCAGATGCGCATGGTTGTCGCGCAGACCCGCGATCGGCGCGGTGTCGGGCGCGAGGGCTGGCGCCGGAAAATGGTCGTTGCTGACGATGGCGGCGAGCCTTCCGCCGGCGCGCGCGAGAGCATTCTCCACGATCGCTTCGGGCTGGGTGCCGGCAACGGGCTCAAGCCCTGGCCGGTCCGCCGCGAACCCGGTCCATGCCGCCAAGTCGTCGAACGACCGGTCATGCGCCAATACCCGAAACCCGGCCGCCAGCAATGCGGCGACCGCCGGCGGACCGGCGAAACCGGTCGCATTCGTCACCAGAGCGCACTTCGGCAGATGATCGGCCATCGGCCATAACCTTTTCGTCGAGACTCCGGCGCTCAGTCTAGGTGATGGACCGCACCCCGGCCAACAGACACCGACGCGACGCGCTGATGGTGAGCGGTGATTGGGATGTTCATGCGAGAGTGCTTAAAGTCTTCAATAACCCTTAGAATGTTCAGAAGTTCGCTATTTTTGGTACTGTATTGCCGAGTTTAGAGCAATTCGATATGACGCCCTCAAGCAAGAAAGAATGATCTGAGCGGGTTGAGTGGGGAGGCTGAACTGCTGGGGTCGGTCAAGATCTCGGTGTTTCGACACCTCTTCTGTGGCGGCAAGTGTCGAAACGGGATCAGTGCATGAAGCACGTCATCGAAGCGGGAACCGACGGGGCGACGATCGCAGCCTTTGACGCTGCGGCGCTCCCGGGGGACTTCGATGACCGTATCGGCGACGATACGATCGAGTACATGGAGGAGCTACAAAGCAAAGGGCGCCTCTGGTTTGGTGGAACCGGCGGGGATGGAACCCACGTGGTTCATGTTCTCGTCGACGAGCCTGAAGACAGCGCGCTGCTTGCACCACCCAGCATGCGCGGAACGTTGCTCCTTCCCAGTGGCGGACTGTGGGTGTGCGGCGCCGAGTACATGGCGAAGGACCCCGAGCGCGGCAGCAGCTTCACACCGAAAGGCGGTCTCGGGCGCTATCGGATGGGCAGTCGCGCCGAGATCGCGCCGGGCCGTTACGACCTCACCGTCTACGAGATCGATCGCAGCCAGGAGCCGTCGGGTGGCGATCGGATGACGGCGATGCAGGTCCTGCAGATCGTGCCCTTCCTGCTGCTCGGTCTCGGCGGCCTCGGCGTGTTCTTTTCGAGCCTCGCGCTGGTGATCTCGCTGATTCTGAAACTCGGCCAGATCCTCACCGGCAGTCCGTTGGCCGACAAGGGGTGGCATGCCCTGCCGGTGATGATCGCCTGCGTCGTCGTCAGCGCCCTGGTGATCCTAGCAGGCCGTGCGCTCGGACGCCGTCTCGACCGAATGCCCGCGGTTGCGCGCGACAGGGCGGCCTACGAGGCGTCACGCTCCGCGAGCCCCGACGTCATCCTCGCGCTGCACCGCACAGGCGACACGCCGGCAGCCGTGTGACGGCGAGAGTTGCAGCGACCGCCGCGGCTGATTTTTCAGCGCGACCATCCGAGTGCCGCATCGAGCGCGTTGATGATCAACCGACCGGCCGTGATCGCTGACACCTTGTTCGCGAGATCGAAGGACGGGGCGAGTTCGACGAGGTCCATGCCGACGAGCCCTTCGCGCCCAAGGGCCCGCACGATTGCCACGACCTGGTCGAAGCGCAATCCGCCCGGCGCCGGCGCCATGACACCCGGCATCACTGCGGGATCGAGACCGTCGGCGTCGATGGTGATGAAGAAGGGCCCCTTCCCCGCGAGCGACGCGAGGACCGCACCGAGCCCGCCGCCATGAATAGCGGCCGCAGTGTGGATGGCGGCACCATAGGCCCGCGCACGCTCGACCTCCTCGCTGCGTGCGCTACCGGTTCCCCGGATCCCGATCTGGGTGATTCCGCTGATCCAGGGCAGTTCGGACGCCCGGCGCATCGGGCTCGAATAGCCGCGGCGACTGCCCCGCACCTCGTCGCGCCAGTCGATATGGGCGTCGATCTGCACCAGATGCACCGGTCGTCCGATGACCTCGAGCGCCATGACCACGGGGATGGTGACGCCATGATCGCCGCCGAGCACGATGCTGAAGCGGCTCGTCCCCATCTGCCGCCTGACGATGGCGATCGTCTCCTCGAACTGCTGGTCGAAGGGAAGCACACTCGCGGCGATGTTGCCGGCATCCCGCGCCCGACCGGCGGGCAGATGCCGTCCCAGGGGGCCGCCGAGGTCGAAATCCCAATGATCCGGCCCGTCGCTGAACTGGCCGGACTGGGCCCGGATGGCCTCCGGCGCGTTCGCCTGATCGTTGGGGCGGGGTTCACCCGAATAGGCTTCGCTCGTCGGGATACCGAGGATCGACGCGTCAACCGGCTGCCATCGCGCGGGATCGGTGTCGACGGTCCAGTCGAGAAAAGGACGCAAGGGCGCAGACAGGGGCATGGCCATCTCCGGCAGAAACGGGGCGCGGGCGAGCCGACATCTAAGACGGGACCGTCCATCGAGCAAAAGCGGTTGCGCCGGCTCGCGGCCCGCGCTTTGCTCAGGATCTCATCCATCGCACGAGAGCGGGAGTGCATTCATGTACCTACTTTACGGCACCCGCTACACCGGCACCTGCGCCGCCCAGGCGGCGCTGGAGGAAGCCGGCGCATCCTATGAACAGGTCGAGATCTCGACGAAGGACGGCGACCACCGCACCGAATCCTATCGCGCGATCAATCCCCGCCAGCAGGTGCCGGCGCTGCGCCTTCCCGATGGCACCATCGTCACGGAAGGACCGGCGATCCTGCTCCACATCGCCGATGCCTTTCCGAAGGCGAAGCTGGCGCCGCAGCCGGGAACCTCGTTGCGCGCCCTGCACGACCGCTGGCTCATCTATTTCGCCGTCAACGTCTATGAGGGCGAACTGCGCAAAGCCTTCGGTGATCGCTACACCACGGATGTCGACGGGCGCACCGGTGTCGAGGCGGCGGCGGACGCCTATGTGAAGCGGCACTATCTGATCTTCGAGGATTTTCTCGGCGAAACCCCCTACTGCCTCGGTGACCATCTGAGCGCGCTCGACATCTATCTATGGATGCTGGCGCAATGGATGGACGCCGAATGGCTCGCCCACCACTGCCCGCGGATCCAGCGCATTGCCTATCGGGTGAAGCAGCGCCCCCTGATCGCCCCTATCCACGCCGTCAACTTCGGCTGATTGCCGCGAGCTGATCGCCGAGATAGGCCCGGACGGACGGATCATCGGTCAAGGCGATGGCGATCGTCATCGACGCCGCGGCAAGCGCCGGTTCATTCGCGAGGGCGGCGATCCGGCTTCGCGCCACGAAGAAGGGCTGGTGGCGCTCGACCTTCTCGGGCGCCAGGTGCGCGAGTTCGTCGAGCGCCCTACGAGGCTCGCCGGCTTCCGCCATCACCACAGCCCGGCCGATCCGGGCGCCGATGCTGTCGGATTGCTGCACGAGAAGATCATAGAGCGTGCGCAGCGCCGCCCGGTTGAGGTGTCCTGTGATCGGTCGCTGGATATGCACCGACTGGATCGCCGCCTCGCATTGGTAGCGACCGAAGCGGGCGGCGCGGGCGGCGTTGGTGAGCAGCGCCTCCGCCTCGATGATCATGGCACGGTCCCACAGCGCCGCATCCTGGCGATCGAGCGGAACGAAGCGTCGCGCCTCGTCCCGCCGCGCCGCGCGACGCGCGGTGCAGTAGAGCATCAGCGCGAGCAGACCCTTCGGCTCGGGCTCTTCCGGCAGCAGCGCAACAAGAAGCCGCGCCAGCCAGATTGCCTCGCCGGTGAGCGCTTCCGGCGCGTCGGGATGATCGAGGCCGTCCCAACCATCGCCGAAGGCTGCATAGATCGCATCGAGCACGGCCCCCAGCCGTGCCGGCATGTCGCCTCTCTCCGGCAGTTCGAAGCGCAGCCCCGCGTCCCGGATCCGGGTCTTTGCGCGCACCAGACGCTGGGACATGGTCGCGGGCTCGACGAGAAAGGCGCGGGCTATGCGCGCCGCGTCGATGCCCATCACGGTCTGGAGGATCAGCGGCGTGCGCGCCATCGGGTCGATCGCCGGGTGGGTGCAGATGAACATCAGCCGAAGCCGCTCATCGGCAAGCGGTTCTTCGGTCTCGGGCAGGATCAGCCGGCGCTCGACTTCCGGCTCAGCGGATTTCCGCACCATCATGGCGCGGGCCGTGTTGCGCAGGCGGTTGCGCGCAGCCGTGAGCAGCCACGCCTCAGGGCTTGTCGGAACACCTCGCTCCGGCCAGACCTCGAGCGCACTCGCCAGCGCTTCGGACAAGGCGTCCTCAGCACCGGCGATGTCGCGGCTGCGCACCGAGAGGATCGCGACGAGCTTGCCATAGCTCGCACGGGCCACCTCCTAGGCGACCCGCCTCGCTTCGGTCAAGGCACCCTCACCGATCAACGGCCAGGATCCGGCATGGGCGGCAGGACGGGCCGGACTTCGACGGAAGCCGTCAGCGCCGACGGCGCCTTCGCCGCCCAGTCGAGCGCCGTGTCGAGATCGGGCACGTCGATGACGAAATAGCCGCCGAGCTGCTCCTTGGTGTCGGCGAAGGGGCCGTCCTCGACCGTCCGGCGGCCGTCGCGGACGCGGACCGTGGTCGCGACGTGAGGGCCCTGAAGGCCATCACCTTTCACGATGACGCCCGCCTGCGCCATCGCGCCGATGAAGGCGGTCCAACCGCCCCAGTAGTCACCTGCCTGGCCAGGATCGGTGCGCCGGGCGAAATCATCGGCGGTTTCGTTCAAAATCAGCATGAACTGCATGGCTGGTCTCCCAAAGCTTGAGGCTAGCATGGATCCGGTGTCGCGGCTCAGCCGCGGGCGCGGGTGGCGGCGGGGTGCATGCTGACGGTCAGGAGACCGGCGGCGATGGCGACGACGAGGGTGAGGATCACGACCTGCGGCGTGCCGAGGGCGGCAAAGACGCCGTGCACGGCATCGCCGATCCACAGACCGACATAGGCGATGAGGGAGATGGCGAGCACCGGTCGGGCGAAGCCATGCCGCAGGGCGAGCAAGGCACTTCCGACGAGGCCGCCGGCGACGCCGAGCGCGAAGGCCACGGTCATCCAGGCAGGATAGCCGGTCATCACCGCAGCCTGCTCGGCCGTGAGACCGGAGGCGATGAGGCTTTGTTCGGTGGCGCGCACCGCTCCGGCGAACTGGACGGCGCCGTAAGCGTTCCAGGCGAGACCACCGGTGACGACGGCGACATACCAGAGCGGCGGGCGGCCTGCGATCGGACGCCGGTCGGATGAGGGAGACAGGGCTGACATGGGATGCTCCTCGGTGATGGGAGGCAGGCGAAATGTCTGCTTCCGACACAGAGACACCCGAGACAGCCCGCTTTCGACAGCGGCCAAAAAAACTCTGAAAAAAATCGACGGTCGCAAAAATTCTGGTCGGCGCGGATTCCTACAAGGCACCTTCCCCGCTCTTTGAACGGTAGGCCGAGAGCCCGCGTCGCACGGCCACCTCGATCGCGAGGCGGCGCAGATCGAGGGCGTCACCGGCAGCCGGATCAAGCTCGGTCCAAACGGCGTCGAAATCGAACCGCTCGAGGACGCCGAGACTGCATGCCGCATCCGGGAAGCCGCCGAGATCGATCCTGAACCCGAGCGCCGTGAGAATACCGACGCGACCGTCGAGCACCTCCCTTTCGCCGCTCACCGCCTTGTCGAACAGCACCACCCGGCAGCGCGAAGGTTCGATCGCGTGCTTCTCCGTCACCGCGACGAGTTCCTCGCGCAGATGATCGAGCAGCAAGGGCTGGTGGACCGGCACCGCGACGAAGGCGGGCGCATCGGGCGCGAGCAGCCTGTCGGCCGCCGTCTGGGCGAGCAGCCGCGACAGCTCGTGGGTGAAGCCCGCATCATGCGCGACCTGCTGAACCTCACCGGGCCCCAGCCATCCATGACGCGGGTCGCGCCAGGCCGGCTGGAGGATCAGCCCCACCGGGCTGCCGTCGATCGCATCGACTGCGGGTACCGGCTCCAGAAGGATCCGCCCTTCCATGACCGCATGTCGAAGATCCTCGCCGATCTCCCCTTGTTCCACGATTTCGGCGCGCAATGCCTCGTCGAACAGGCGTACCGCGTTTCGGCCGTTCTCCTTGACCCGGTAGAGCGCGATATCGGCGTGATGGTAGAGTTCCGCAAAGCTCGTCCCGTGCTCCGGCGCCATTGCGATGCCGATGCTGGCGCCGATCGACACGTCATGCCCGTCGAGCGTGTAGGGCGCGGCAATCGCGTCACACAATCGCGCTGCAAACTCGACCACCCGCTCACGGTCGCCGCCCTGCGCCTCGATCATCACCGCGAATTCATCGCCGCCGAGACGCGCCACGACGTCGCGCACCCGCATCGACTGCCGCATCCGCTCGGCGACGGCCTGCAGGAGCCGGTCGCCGACCGCATGACCGAGCGTATCGTTCACATGCTTGAAGCGGTCGAGATCGATCAGGGCGATGACCACCCTCTCCCGATGGTCGATTGCGAGGCCGACGGCGGAGGTGAAGGCCGGCCGGTTCATCAGACCTGTCAGCGCATCGTGCGACGCCTTGTAGGCCGCCTCGGCATGGGCCCGGCGGAGTTCTTCCTCAGCTTCCTTTCGATCCGTCACGTCGCGGAGAAAGAACCGGGTGCCCTCGAAGCTCGGATAGATCCGGCAATCCAGCCAGCGCCGTCCGTCGTTCAGGCGCAGATCGTGCGCGGACGGCACGCCCTCCGCGACCGCGACGAGCAATTTCGCCTTCGCATCCTCGCCCGCGACGGCTGCCAGTGCCGGGAAGAACAGGCTACCGGGCGCGCATTGCTCGTAGCCGAAGAGAAGCCTGGCGTGGCCATTGGCGAAGGTCAGGCGCCCTTCCCGGTCGATCGCGATGACGGCGTCCGTCGTACTTTCAAGAACGTCGTTCAGCTGGTCGGAGAGGTCCTGAGCGCGGCGCCATTCCGCCAGGAGTTCCTTTTCGTAGTGACGACGATCCTTCGCCGCGATCATCGCCAGGCGCAGGAGCACACCCTTGCCATCGGGTCGCTCGACGACCGCGTTCAACAGGACCGGGATGCGGGCTCCCTCCGGCCCCTCCATCTCGATGGCGATCTCCGCGATGCGCTCCTGGATCAGCAGAAGCGGTCCGAACTGGGTCTCGTAGAGAACCCGGCTCCCCGGCGTCAGAAACTCGGTGAAGCGCCGTCCGAGCACCGCTTCGTCCGGACGTTGCGTCAGTCGTGCGAAGCCGGGATTGGCAGCGCGAATCCGGCCGCGGTCATCGAGAATGAGAAGCCCGCACGGCGCGGCGATACCGAGATCGCCCGGCTCGCTCCATTCCGGCACGTGCCGACGATGCGGCGCGACATTCATCCGTCGAGCGCCCCCAATGCTGTCCGGATGACGCCGATCACTTCCTCGGGCGCACTGACATGCGGGCAATGGCCTGTCGCGCTCAGATTGACGAGCGTGCTCATCGGCATGGTGTCGCGCATATAGGTGCCGACGGTCGCCGGCGCGACGGCGTCATCGCGACATTGCAGGATGAGCGAGGGTACGCTGGCGCGCGGCAGATCGGCGCGATGGTCCGACAGGAAGGTGACGCGCCCGAAATGGCGCGCGATGTCGGGGTCGGTCCTGCAGAAGCTGTTGGTCAGATCCTCGCCGAGTTCCGGCCGGTCGGCGTGTCCCATGATCACGGGGGCGAGCGACCGCGACCAGCCGAGATAGTTTGCATCCATCGCATCGACGATCTGTTCCAGCGCTTCCTGGTCGAAGCCACCGACATAGTCGCCATCATTTCGGTAGCAGGGCGACGGCGCAACCAGCACCAGCAGCCGAAACAGGGCCGGTTTCGAGATGGCCGCCAGGATCCCGATCATGGCGCTCACCGAGTGGCCGACAAAGATCACCGGTCGCGTGGACATCGCCTCGATGATCTCGATGAGATCGCGGGCAAAGCCGTTGAGCGTCGCATACCGGGTTCGTGAATAGGCGGCCAGATCGGAGCGTCCAGCGCCGACATGATCGAACATGATCACGCGGTATGAGGCTTCGAACGCCGGTGCCACGTCCCGCCAGACCGTCTGATCACAACCGAAGCCATGAGCGAAGACCATATCGCGCTCACCGTGCCCGAGGTCACGGACGTTGTTTCGGGTGACGACATCCATTGCTCGCTCCTTGCCCGGGCGGCGCCGGATCCTGCCACCTTGGGCGCAGTCCATCGTCGCATATCGGGTCTTCGGGTCATTCGACGCGGTCAGCCCGCATCGTACTGTCGACCGGTTAAGGAGACGGTAATTTCAAACCGCCAATCGCCGGTGCGCGTTGGAGAAGCGCCTTGAGCCCGGCGCAGCGCGAAGCTCGGCGAACGGGCCCGTTCCATTCCAAGGCGAGCAGACCGAAGATAGGGCCGCGACGCACAGAAGAGGATGGCAAAGCATGGCAGTCAGGTTGGACAAGAAAGGTCGTTAGCGTTCAGCAATGAACTTCTGTGTCCGCGTCGTTACATTAAATCGTTCTTATGACTTTCCGGCGAAGATGTTCCTCGGGGCCAGATCTGTTTGGGTGTCAATGCCGGTCACGAACAACCTCGCAGGGATCCGTATGCGGTTGAAGCGTATCGGCTTCATCGTACCGACGGCATTTCTGGCGGCGCTGATCACCATCTTTGCCGGCCTCGGCATCGTCAGCCGCAAAACGGAACTCGCCAACACCAACGCGATGACCCTCGTCCTCGACGAGATCGGCAAGCACCGCATGCTTGCGGTGTCGATCCGCGGTCTCGTGATGGAACTCGCCTACACGGGCGACCCCGACGCTGCGGCACGTCTTCGTGAGGCGGACCTCGCACTCCATGCCATCAACCGTGAAACGGCCGCCCGGATCAACGCCGTGGCAGACCTTCTGGGTGCGGGCGCGGTCGATGCTTTCGCGCGGCTTACACAACATGTCGATCTTCTGGTGAGTTCGACCGACAAGTTTGCATCGCTCTATGCCGAAGGCTCGCCAACGCCGGACCGGTTACGCACCGATCTCTTCATCAATCACATCATCGGCCGATCCGACGAGATGCTGGCCCTCGCAACGGCAATCAACACGTCAATTGCACAGGAGTCACAGCCCGCTTTGGAGGTGATGGGACACAGGTACCAGAACCTCCTCTCAGGGCTGATCGTCGGATCGCTGTTCTTGTATGTGGTCGGCGTCATCGTGCCGCTGAGGCGCCACATGCAGCGCGAAGCCGAGCGGTTCAGGCGTCTGTCCGAGGAAGTCTGGAAGCTCTCGACCGTCGCACACCGCACGACCAACATCGTCGTCATCACAGACCCTGACGGACGGGTCGAATGGGCGAACGACGCCTTTCGCAGGACGACCGGGTACGAACTCGACGAGATTCGCGGCAAGCCGCACCGATCGCTTCTCGACTGCGAGGAGACGGATCGCACAACGATATCGAGCATCGAAGAGGCACTGGCAAACCGTCAGCCGATCCAGGCCGAAATCGTCAGCAGAACGAAGGATGGGCGGCTCATCTGGACGAACATCGACATTCAGCCGGTGAACTCGGAGACGGGCGAACACATCGGCTTCATGGCCATTGAAAGCGACATAACCGATCTGAAAAAAGTATCCTCGGAAGTCGCGAAGCGGAACGCCGACCTCGAGATGATGTCGGCCATCGCCAATATCGGCGAATGGATCCTCGACCTGCAATCCCAGGAAATCTTCTGGTCGCGCGAAGTTCGGCGCATCCACGAGGTCGACGCAACGTATGCACCGAGTTTCTCGGACGCGATCGCGTTTTTTCCAGACGGTGCGCGGTCCAGACTTACCGAAGGCCTCCAAAACTGCGTTACTTCGCGCAAGCCCTGGGAGATGGAGCTGCCGATCGTCACGGCGAAGGGCAATGATCGGTGGGTGCGTGTCTACGCGACGCCGATCGTGCAGGACGACACGGTCGTCAAGCTCGTCGGGGCAGCGCAGGACGTGACCGACATGGTTCACGCGCGAGAGGAACTCGCGGTATCGAGCCGACGCCTCGAAATGGCGGCTGAGGGCGCGTCAATCGGGCTGTGGGACTGGGACGTCACCAATGACCGGCTGTGGACCCACCCGACCTGGTGGCAGCATCTCGGCTTCGAACAGGGACGCGACGCAGTCCCTGACGCCACTGCGGACAAGGTGATCCATCCGGACGATCTGCCCCGTGTCGTCGCGAACCGTCGCGCCTTTCTCGACAATTCCTCACGACAGCTCGTCAATGAGTTCCGCCACATTGACGGGTCCGGGGAATGGCGCTGGATCTCGTCCATGGGCCGGTCGACTGCGTGGGGCGCGGACGGGCGCGTGACGCGGGTTTCCGGCGTTTATGTCGATATCCATGAACGCAAGATCGCCGCCGAGCAGGCACTCTACGCCGCCCATCACGACATGATGACTGGTCTCGTGAACCGCACGGAGTTCACTCGCCTGATCGAGGAGCGCGTCAGCGCCAGCATGAACGGCCAAACCTCTTTCGCCGTGCTCGCGATGGATCTCGACCGTTTCAAGTCCATCAACGACACCTTCGGACACGAGGCCGGCGACATTGTCCTTGTCGGTGTCGCAAAGCGGTTGAGAGCACTGGTCCGGGAAGAGGACGTGGTGGCCCGGCTCGGTGGCGACGAATTCGCGATCATCCTCGAGGGGGGCAGGAACTGCCGCGAGCGGTGTGCTGCCGTCTCGGCCAGGATCCTCAACCAGATCAGGCTGCCGTTCGACCATGACGGTCGCTCACTCCAGGTCGGTGTGAGCATCGGCATCGCCATCGCCCCCGATCACGGCCATGATGCGGATACATTGATACGGGCCGCCGACGCCGCGCTCTATGCGGTGAAGGAGGACGGAAAGGTCGCTCACTCATACCCTGCCGTTCTTCGAGCAAGTCGAGACGGTTCGTTGCGAGACACAACTCCCGAATTGCAACGCTGCCGATCAAGTTCGGGGCCATTAATGGCTGCGGCAGACGAACTTCAAGCTGTTCGAACTTCGCACCATCGATATCGGCGGGACTTGTGTCTCGGAGCTTACCCCGAACGGTCAGGCTGCCGGCAGATGCATGGTTGCACACTTCTTGAGCCGCGCGCCGCCAACGTGCCGCGTGGTCATCCTGAGGCATGTCACTGTACGTTGTCGCAATCCACGCGACAGCACGATTGAGGTCCATCGGGCCAATCCCAACCGGAGGCTGGATATCAAGGTCCTCGATGTACTCCTGCGCTGTTGGGTTGCGTTTCCGCCTCAGTTCGTCGGAAAACGGCTTCGCTGCCACTCGCTTGCGCCGTGTCTCTATGCCCCTCGGTTTTCGCGGCACTTCGCCCGTCTCGTTGATCATGCTCGCAAACATACGCGAGCACACGCACGGTCGAAAAGTCTCCGGTCGAAAGTTGCACTCACGTCGGATGTGGGAACAGATGTGGGAACAAACAAAAAAGGTTCGAAAAGACCAATAAAATCAAAGGCATATGGCGGAGACGGAGGGATTCGAACCCTCGATACCCTTGTGGGGTATGCTCATTTAGCAAACGAGTGCCTTCAGCCTCTCGGCCACGTCTCCGTTACGCTCCGGATAGACGGATCGGCGGCACTTGGCAAGGCGAAGGCCGCATGGTTTTGGTCGTCGCCGGGCGGCGCCGTGCCGATGGTCGGACAAGACCTGACGGCGCGGCTACCAAGGTGGCGTTTCCGGTCCGTTCCCGTGGACGGGCGCGGTTGACGTGGGGAAGGTCGGCCGAATCAGTTTATTGCAATGCCCATGTCCGATCCGAACGACCTTTTCGAAGACGCCCCGATCAAACGCCGGCCGGAGCCTGCGAAACCGGAGGCTCGACCGGCGCCGCCGCGTCGGAGCGAGGGGACGCCCGGCGAGGCGGGCTATAACGCCTCCGCGATCGAGGTGCTGGAAGGGCTCGAACCCGTCCGCAAGCGACCCGGCATGTATGTCGGCTCGATCGGGCCGGAAGGCGATGGCCTGCATCATCTCTTCGCCGAGGTGATCGACAACTCCATGGACGAGGCGGTCGCCGGCCACGCGACCTTCATCGAGGTCGACCTGACAGCGGACGGTTTCATCGCCGTCACCGACAATGGCCGCGGCATTCCGGTCGATCCGCACCCCAAATTCCCGTCAAAATCCGCGCTCGAAGTCATCATGACGACGCTGCATGCGGGCGGAAAATTCGACTCCAAGGTCTATGAGACCTCGGGCGGCCTGCACGGCGTCGGCGTTTCCGTGGTCAACGCCCTGTCGGAGACGCTCGAGGTGGAGGTGGCGCGCGGGCGCGAACTCTATCGGCAGCGCTTTCGGCGTGGAACGCCGCTCGGCCCCCTCGAGCATGTCGGCCCCGCGCCCAACCGCCGCGGCACGCGCGTGCGATTCAAGCCGGATGCCGAGATCTTCAAGCATGGGATCACCTTCGATCCGAAGCGGCTGTTCAAGCTGTCGCGCTCAAAGGCCTATCTCTTCCGGGGTGTCGAGATCCGCTGGAAATGCGATCCCGCGCTCCTCGTGGGCGTCGAGGGCGTGCCGGCGGAAACGGTGCTGAAGTTCCCGCGCGGGCTGGAGGATTATCTGCGCGCCTCGCTCGACGGGCGCGAACTCGTCATCGACGCGATGCTCTCGGGCCGGGTCGAGAAGCCGGGCGGTCACGGCACCGTCGAATGGGCGATCGCGTGGATGGCGGAGGATGAGGGCTTCGTCTCCTCCTACTGCAACACGATCCCGACCCGTGAGGGCGGCACCCATGAATCCGGCCTGCGGGTCGCGCTGCTGCGCGGTCTGCGCGATCATGCCGAGCGCATCGGCAACAAGCGCGTCGCGCAGGTGACGACCGAGGACATCATGGCCTGTACCGCCGTGATGCTGTCGGTGTTCATCCGCGAGCCGGATTTCGCCGGGCAGACCAAGGACAAGCTGGTGACCGTGGAGGCGAGCCGCATCGTCGAGCAGACGATCCGCGATCCCTTCGATCATTTTCTCGCCGACAGTCCGTCGCAGGCGGCAAAACTCCTCGACTTCGTGGTCGACCGCGCCGAGGAGCGGATGCGCCGCCGCGCGGAGAAGGACGTCGCGCGCAAGACCGCGACGCGCAAGCTGCGGCTGCCGGGCAAGCTCGCGGATTGTTCGAACAACGGCGCGGCAGGCTCCGAGCTCTTCATCGTCGAGGGCGACTCGGCCGGCGGCTCCGCCAAGCAGGCGCGGGACCGCGCCACGCAGGCCGTGCTGCCGCTGCGCGGCAAGATCCTCAACGTCGCGGCGGCGACCCGCGACAAGCTCCTGCAGAACCAGCAGCTTCAGGATCTCGTCCAGGCGCTGGGCTGTGGCATGGGCAACCAGTACCGCGACGAGGATCTGCGCTACGAGAAGATCATCGTGATGACCGACGCCGATGTGGACGGCGCCCATATCGCGTCCCTTCTCATCACGTTCTTCTGGCAGCAGATGCCCCGGCTGATCGAGCGCGGGCATCTCTTCATTGCCGATCCGCCTCTCTACCGGCTGACGCAGGGCACGAAGTCGCTCTATGCCCGCGACGACGCCCATAAAGACGAGCTGCTGCGCACCGCCTTCAAGGCGAACCAGAAGGTCGAGATCGGTCGCTTCAAAGGCCTTGGCGAAATGATGCCGGCGCAGCTGAAGGAGACGACGATGGATCCGCGCAAGCGTCGCCTCCTACGGGTCGTCGTCGAGAACGAGGAGCGCGCGGATACCAGCGGGTCGGTCGACCGGCTGATGGGCAACAAGCCTGAAGCCCGCTTCGCCTTCATCCAGGAACGGGCGGCCTTCGCCGCCGACATGGTGGACATCTGATCATGCTGCGTGCCGTCTGCCTGGCGCTGCTGCTGGCGCTTGCCGGCAGCCCCGCCGCCCGCGCCGAAGTGCCGCCCGGGATTGCCATGCTGGATCCCGGCGTGCTGTCGGTCCGCATTGCGGGTAGCTGGTCGGGTGAAGCCGGCAAGGGGCCTGTCAGGCTCGTCATCACGCGGGGCGCGGGCGCCGGTATGCGGCTCTTCGTGCAATGGGTCGGCGGCGGGGCTGTCGTGTCGACCGTCGAGGTCGGTGAGGTCGCCGCAGGGCAGTACTCGATCACGTCGCTCAACGTCGATGCGGGTGAGAACGAGACGGCCGTGCATCTTGGCCTGCGCGCACCGGACGGCTCGGAGCCGGGCGGCGGCTCGGTGACGCTGCTGATCCGCACGCCCGGCGTCGCGGAGTTTCAGTCGGCAGGCAACTGAACACCCCGCTTTTGCCCGGCCTTTTTACGGAAAGCGGCGCATTCACCATCCCCTTCCGGTCAAAAGTCGGCTACCGCTGTAGCGACGGAATGACGTTTCGGGGAGCGGCGGGATGACCGTTTCGATCGACGGCCGGCGGATGACCGGCGCCAAGGTGATGCGCGTGGCCCGCGCCGGCAAGCGAGCGAAACCCGAGCGTGCGGCTTTGTCGAAACAGGCCCGTGGCGATCTCGCCACCGCGCGCGCCTATATCGAGCGCGAATGGCTGAACGACGATGCGCCGCTGATGTACGCCTTCAACACCGGCGTCGGCCTGTTCAAGGATCTGCGCATTCCCGTCGCCGACATGGCGCATTACCAGGACCAGATCATCCGGGCGCACGCCACCGGCATCGGCGACCCGTTCGACACCGACATCGTGCGCGCCACCATGCTCCTGCGCGCCAACGCTTTCGCCTCGAACTATTCCGGACCGGCGCTCGCGCTGGTCGATCGCCTGATCGGCTTTTTGAACGTGGGTCTGCACCCGGTCATCCCGCAGCGCGGCTCGGTCGGCGCGTCGGGTGATCTTGCTCCCCTCGCCTATCTCGCCGGTGCGCTGCGCGGGTTCGCCGACGTGACGGTGGAGTACAAGGGCAAGCTGTTGCCCGCACCCGAGGCCGCCCGGCGCGCCGGCTTCGCGCCGGATTTCGCGATGGGCGCCAAGGATGCCTCGGCGATCATCAACGGATCGACCGTGTCGCTCGCCATCGGCGCGCTGGCCGCGGAGGACGCGAAGCGCATTCTCAAGCACGCCGACATCGCGCTGTCGCTCACGCTCGAGGCCCTGCGCGGCGAGCGGGCAGCCTTTGATCCGCGTGTTCATGCCGCGCGCCCGCATCCCGGCCAGGCGATGACGGCGCGCAACGTGCTGCGCCTGACGGAGGGGTCGCGGCGCTGCTCGCCCGATGCCCGCACGCTCGTCTATCCGGACGAAGCGCGCGACCCATCAAAGCCCGTGCCGCCACGGGTGCAGGATGTCTATTCGCTGCGCTGTGCGCCGCAGGTACACGGCCCGGTCGCGGACGCGCTCAGCTATATCGACCGCGTCCTCAGCGTCGAGATGAACAGCGCGACCGACAATCCGCTGATGTTCGCCGATGGCGCGGACCGTTTCGTCTCGATCTCCGGCGGTCACTTCCACGGCGCCTATGTCGCGCAGGTGATGGACCTTCTCGCGATCACCATGACCGATCTCGGCGCCATCTCGGAACGGCGTCTGGCACGACTCATCGACCCGGTGATGAGCTACGGCCTGCCGCGCAACCTCGTCGCCGGGCGGCGCGGGCTCAACACGGGCTATGCCACGGTCCAGTGCTCGATGTCGGCGCTGGTCATGGAGAACCGCACGCTTGCGACACCAGGATCGGTCGACTCGATCCCCGGCAAGTCG
This sequence comes from Labrys sp. (in: a-proteobacteria), assembly GCA_046344875.1. Taxonomy (GTDB): domain Bacteria; phylum Pseudomonadota; class Alphaproteobacteria; order Rhizobiales; family Labraceae; genus Labrys. The sequence continues at coordinate 16,541 of JBKDKQ010000040.1, forward strand.
AACAGCGAGGACCACGTCTCGAACTCCACCTGGTGCGCCCGTAAGGCGCGGTCGGTGGTGGCCAATGTCGAACAAATCGTTGGCGTCGAGATGCTGATGGCGGCGCAGGCACTCTCCCTCGTCGCGCAGCAGTCGAGCGCCTACCCGCTCGGGCGCGGTACCCAGGCCGCCTTCGACGCAATCCGGTCGGTCATTCCTGCAGCGCTCGAGGGCGATCGCTGGTATCATCATGAACTGGCGGCCGCCCTGTCGCTCGTGCGCTCCGGCGCTGTGGTCGAAGCGGTGGAGGCGGCGATCGGCGGCCTGGAGGGGATCGGATGACGCGCGGGGCGACCATCGGCCGGCCGGTCGACAGGCGGATCGCGGACTCGGCGCCATGAAAACGGCCGTCGGGTTCTTTCTCGCGGTTCTCGTGCTCGCAGGCGTCGCCGCGATCCTTCCCGAGACGCGCCCGGTCCTGATCCTCGTCATCGGCGCCGTGGCCGTGATCGCCATCGTGATCCTGTCCGGTCGGGGCCGCTCGACCCGCCAGGCGGCAATGGCCCATGCGGCAGCAGTGACCCGCGTCGAGGCGATCGCCCGCGACCATCTCGAAACACTGGCGCGTCGTCGCATCATTCTCGCCCGGCGCGACCATTACGGCGTGATCGACGAGGCGGCGTGGGCGAAGGAAATGCGCCATTTCGCCGACAAGGTCGCGCGTCCCGCTCTCGGCGAACCGCATGTCGCGGCCCTGTCGCGGTCGGGCGACGTCACGCTCGCGATCCGCGCGATCATCGAGCCCGCGATCCTCACCCGCGCGAGCATCATCGAGGCGGATCTCGCCTTCTCGGACGGCATGAGCTCGGAACAGTTCGAGGACTGGTGCGCCAAGCGTCTGACGAAGCTCGGGTGGAAGACGTCGTTGACCGCCGCTTCGGGCGACCAGGGCGCCGACGTCCTCGCCGAGAAAGGCGCGTGGCGGATCATTCTGCAGTGCAAGCTCTACACCAATCCGGTCGGCAACAAGGCCGTGCAGGAAGCCTATGCCGCGCAGCGCCATTACCGGGCACGCGCCAGCGCCGTCGTGACCAATGCCGACTTCACCCGCTCGGCCCGCACCCTCGCGGCGACAACCGGCGTGCTGCTGCTCCACCACGGCGATCTCGACCGCCTCGACGCGCTGCTCGAGGCCGCGCCCGGACGCACCCGCCCGATCCGCGCATCCCGCACGCCCTCTGCAACGGATGGATGACGTTCGTTTGCGCTTCCGCTAGAAGCCTTGGTCGAGACAACTGGCCGTGATGGGGATGCGCCATGATCGTCGTTTGCGGCGAAGCTCTGATCGACTTTCTGCCTGTGAAGACCACCGACGGGCGCGACGCCTATCGGCCGGCGGTCGGCGGGAGTCCCTTCAACACCGCGATCGGGATCGGCCGGCTAGGCGGCTCGGTCGGCTTCTGCGCCGCGCTGTCGACCGACTTTTTCGGCGACCAGCTCGCCGATGCGCTGGAACGCTCGCACGTGTCGCTGCGCTATGTCGCCCGTGCCAAGCGGCCGTCGATGCTCGCCTTCGTCTCGCTCGGCGACGGTGAGCCGCAATATGCCTTCATCGACGACGCCTCGGCCGGCCGGCTGTTCGATCCCGAGCGCGATGCGCCGGCAATCCTGCCGGAAGTCACGATGCTGCAGTTCGGATCGGTGTCGCTGATCAATGATCCGATCGCCTCCGCCTATGAGGCTCTGTTCTTCGCCAACCGGCACAAGCGAGTGCTCGGCATCGACCCGAATGTGCGGCCGACCATCGTTTCCGACGCCGCCGAATATCGCGCCCGCATGAAGCGGATGACCGAGGCCGCGAACATCGTGAAGATTTCCAAGGCCGACCTCCTCTGGCTCGACCACACGATCAATCCAGACGGTTGGGCGCGATCGCTCGTCCATAATGGCGCGAGCCTCGTCGTCATCACGGATGGCGCCAATGGGGCCACCGGCTATGGCCGCGGCTTCTCGATGGTGCGGCCGGTGACGCCGGTCGACCATGTCGTCGACACGGTCGGCGCGGGCGACAGCTATTCGAGCGGCCTGATCGCGACGTTGCAGGCGGCCGGTGTCGTCTCGCTCGCCACCATCGGCGGCATCGACGAGGCCCTGTGCCGCAAGGCCATGGATCACGCGGCGCGCTGCGCGGCGATCACCGTCTCGCGCGAGGGCGCAAACCCGCCCTGGGCTGAAGAAGTCACCTGAGATCGCGGTGTATCGGCGGTCGTCAGGCCGCCGTCCGGTTGTGGCCGCAGCTCGCGGTCTTCCACAGCTGTGCCTGCGGCAGATGCCGCCAGCCGAAGGCGTGGTCGCTGTCGCCATGCGCCTCGCGATGGGCAAGACGCTCAAGCCCTTCGGCGAGCGTCGGACGGTGGCCTGCCGGAACCCACCACATGACGAAATGCATTCCCTCGAGCACCTCGAACCATTCGGCCCGCCGCTGATAGAAGCGGCGATGGACGGTGTTCCAGACGAAATGCTCCAGTGTTTCCGCGCTTTCCCAGACTGTCAGGTTGGAGATGAAGAGCGGATCACCGTCGATCTTGGCGTCGGTGTTCCCGGTCCCGGGCCCGCCTGAGCCCTCCATCATCCACACGAAGCCCGGCATGCGCTTGCCGAGCCCGTTCACCATGTCGAGCGCCTGCATGAACTCTGCGACGCGCGGATCATCGGTCGGCGCCTTCAGCCGGCCGACGTTCAGTTCGGCGAGATGAAGCTTCGGGCCATCGGACATGGGCACCTCATTCCGCCGCGATCATGACCTTGTCGGAATGCGGATTGGCGGCGTACTGGTCGATCCGCGCTTCGATCTCATGCCGGAAATGGGCGATCAGGCCCTGGATGGGCCAGGCTGCTGCATCACCCAGCGCGCAGATCGTGTGACCCTCGACCTGCTTCGTGACGTCGAGCAGCATGTCGATTTCGCGCTTCTGGGCGCGTCCCTCGGCCATGCGGTTGAGCACGCGCCACATCCAGCCGGTGCCCTCGCGGCACGGCGTGCACTGGCCGCAGCTCTCATGTTTGTAGAAGTAGGAAATGCGCGCGATCGCCCGCACGATGTCGGTCGACTTGTCCATGACGATGACCGCTGCCGTACCAAGGCCGGAGCGCAGCTTCGACAGGCTGTCGAAATCCATCGGCGTGTCGATGATCTGCTCGGCCGGCACCATGCGGACCGAGGATCCACCCGGGATCACGGCCTTGAGATTGTCCCACCCACCGCGGATCCCGCCGCAATGACGGTCGATCAGCTCACGGAAGCTGATGCCCATCTCCTCTTCCACGTTACACGGCTTGTTGACGTGGCCTGACACGCAGAAGAGCTTCGTCCCGACATTGTTCGGCCGGCCGATACCGGCGAACCACGCTGCACCGCGACGCAGGATCGTGCCGGCAACCGCGATCGATTCGACATTGTTGACCGTCGTCGGGCAGCCATAGAGGCCCATGTTCGCCGGGAAGGGCGGCTTCATGCGCGGCATGCCCTTCTTTCCCTCGAGGCTTTCGAGCAGCGCGGTCTCCTCGCCGCAGATATAGGCCCCGGCGCCATGATGGACGAAGAGGTCGAAGTCGTAGCCGTGGACGTTGTTCTTGCCGATCAGGCGCGCGGCATAGGCCTCGTCGACAGCCCGCTGCAGCGCCTCGCGTTCGCGGATGTATTCGCCGCGGATGTAGATGTAGCAGGCATGCGCGCCCATCGCGAAGGAGGCGATCAGGCAGCCCTCGATCAGGAGATGCGGGTCATGGCGCATGATCTCCCGGTCCTTGCAGGTCCCGGGCTCGGATTCGTCGGCATTGACGACGAGGTAGTGCGGCCGGCCATCCGACTGCTTCGGCATGAACGACCATTTCAGGCCCGTGGGAAAACCCGCGCCGCCGCGGCCGCGCAGGCCCGACGCCTTCATCTCGTTGATGATCCAGTCGCGACCGCGATCAAGCAGCACCTTCGTGCCGTCCCAGGCGCCGCGCATCTGCGCGGCCTTCAGGTCCGGCGAGTGGAAGCCGTAGAGATTGGTGAAGATACGATCACGATCAGCGAGCATGATATTCCGGCCGTTCAGCCGATCCTCTCATCGACGATATCAAGGCGACGCTCGATGCGGTCGATCCGACCATCCAACGAGCTGATCTTCCCATAGATGTTGGCCACGTCCGACTGAAGACCGACGACGTGATTGCGAATGGCACCGAGTTCGGTTTTCAGATCGCGCACGTTCTCGTCAATGCGAACGACTCGATCCTGCACTTTCTTCAAGACTTCAAAAATCAGTTCCGAGGAAACGTCGGCCATTTCGAGCCCCTGACAGGAGGTGAATGAAAACACCTCACCATATCACGACTGCGGCTTTTCGCCGACGGAACTCTCCGGACGCCACCCCGTCGCGAGTTTCTTGGACTGGCCGATCCAGTCGTCGCGAACCGCCCTGCCCTTGAACGAGCCGAGGTTTTGATCGACCCATTTCAGGTTCATCTCGGTCCAGCCGGCGATCTGGTCGAAGTGGAAGACTCCCATGCCGTGCAGCATCGTCTCCAGTTTCGGACCGACGCCCCAGATCAGCTTGAGATCATCGGCTTTTCCCTCGCGAGCCTGCGAGAGCAAAACAGGCTTGTGGTCGTCCGACACGGTGTCTTCCGCTGCCTTCGGCGCAGGAGCGACGGCGGCAGGCGCCGGAGCCGGTGCAGGCGCAGGGGCCGGAGCAGCAGGTGCAGGTGCCGGCGCGGCAGCGGCGGCCGCGGCCTTCGCCGCTTCCTCGTCGAACCGCTTGCGCCAAGAGCCGACGACGGAGCCATCGAAGAGCGCCGGATCGGTCAGCGTCGTCACGGCGCCGGCCGGCTCGGACGCCCGGCGCTCGCTCTGCGGACCCGGCTTCACCGGCCGTCCTGCCGCCAGGTCGTCGATGACCTTCAGCATGCTCTCCGGCGTCAGATCCTCGTAGTAGTCGAAGTTGATCTGCACCATCGGCGCGTTGCAGCAGGCGCCGAGGCATTCAACCTCGAGCCAGGAGAACTTGCCGTCGGCCGTTACGTGCCGTTCCTCGCCGATCCGCTTCTTGAGCACGTCCTTGATCGCGTCCGCGCCGCGCAGCTTGCAGGGTGTCGTGCCGCAGAACTGGATGAAGTACTGGCCGACCGGCTCCAGATTGAACATGGTGTAGAAGGTCGCGACCTCCATCACCCGGATCACGGCCATGTCGAGACGCTGGGCGACCCATTCGATCGCCGCGCGTGGTAGCCAGCCGCCACATTGCTCCTGCGCCTTCCACAACAGCGGAATCACGGCCGAGGCCTGCCGACCCGCCGGGTACTTGGCGATCTGCCCATCGACCCAGGCAAGATTCTCCGCCGTGAAGGCGAAGGACGCCGGTTGAACTGACTGTGGCGCGAGCCGACGGACGGACATGCGCGGACCCCTCTTTCGTCGCGGCGCAGAGCGCCTTACCGGTCAACCTCGCCGAACACGATGTCGAGCGATCCGAGGATCGCCGAGACATCGGCCAGCATGTGGCCCCGGCACATGAAATCCATGGCCTGGAGATGCGCGAAACCCGGCGCGCGGATCTTGCAGCGATAGGGCTTGTTGGTGCCGTCGGCGACGAGATAAACGCCGAACTCGCCCTTCGGCGCCTCGACAGCCGCATAAACCTCGCCGGCCGGCACGTGATAGCCTTCGGTGTAGAGCTTGAAGTGATGGATCAGCGCTTCCATCGAACGCTTCATCTCGCCACGCTTGGGGGCGACCACCTTGTTGTCGGCGGCCGATACCGGACCCGGTGTCACGCGCAGCTTGGCGATGCACTGGCGCATGATCCTGATCGACTGCCGCATCTCTTCCATTCGGATGCAGTAGCGGTCGTAGCAGTCGCCGTTCTTGCCGATCGGAATGTCGAAATCCATCTCGGCATAGCACTCATAGGGCTGGCTCTTGCGCAGGTCCCAGGCGGCACCCGATCCCCGCACCATCACGCCGGAGAAGCCCCAGGCCCAGCACTCGTCGAGCGACACGACGCCTATATCGACGTTGCGCTGCTTGAAGATGCGGTTGTCGGTGAGAAGCCCCTCGAGATCGTCGCAGACCTTGAGGAACGGATCGCAAAAAGCCTCGATGTCGTTGATCAGATCCGCCGGCAGATCCTGGTGGACGCCACCCGGCCGGAAATAGGCCGCATGCATGCGGCTACCCGAGGCGCGCTCGTAGAAGAGCATCAGCTTCTCGCGCTCCTCGAAGCCCCACAGCGGCGGCGTCAGCGCGCCGACGTCCATGGCCTGCGTCGTGACGTTGAGAAGGTGTGACAGAAGACGCCCGATCTCGCTGTAGAGCACCCGGATCAGCTGGCCGCGCATCGGCACGGTGATGCCGAGCATCTTCTCGATCGCGAGGCAGTAGGCATGTTCCTGATTCATCGGCGCGACGTAATCGAGTCGGTCGAAATATGGGATGGCCTGGTTGTAGGTCCGCGCTTCGATCAGCTTCTCGGTCCCGCGATGCAAAAGCCCGATATGCGGATCGACGCGCTCGACCACTTCCCCGTCGAGCTCCAGCACAAGGCGCAGAACGCCGTGGGCCGCCGGGTGCTGCGGGCCGAAATTGATCGCGAAATTGCGGATGGCGGCTTCGGTCATGGCTGGCCTCAGTTCGCTTTGGCTTTTTCGTCGCCGGGCAGCGCGTAGTCCGCGCCCTCCCACGGGCTGAGGAAGTCGAAGCTGCGGAATTCCTGGGCGAGCCGCACCGGCTCGTAGACCACGCGCTTCACCTCGTCGTCCCAGCGCACCTCGACGAAGCCGGTCATCGGGAAATCCTTGCGGAGGGGATGCCCATCGAAACCGTAATCCGTCAGCAGACGGCGCAGATCCGGATGGCCAACGAAGAGGATGCCGAGAAGGTCGTACGCTTCGCGCTCGAACCACAGGGCGCCCGGAAACACCGCTACGGCCGAGGCGACGGGCGTCACCTCATCCGTCTCGATCTTCACACGGATCCGGGCGTTCCTGGTCGGCGACAGCAGGTGATAGACCACGTCGAACCGCTTTTCACGCGCCGGGTAATCGACGCCGCAAATGTCGATGAAGGAGACGAAGCGGCACTTGGGATCATCGCGCAGAAAGGTAAGGACGGGCACGATCGCGCTCGCCTCGGCCGAGATCGTCAGCTCGCCATAGGCATGCGCGACATCGACGAGGGCCTCGCCCAGCGATGAACGAAGATGGTCGCCGAGGTCCTTCAGCGTGTCGTCCATGATCTCAGGTCCTCGGATCAGCGCTCGATCGTGCCGGTGCGGCGGATCTTCTTTTGCAGAAGCAGCACCCCGTACAACAGCGCCTCGGCAGTCGGCGGACAGCCCGGCACGTAGATGTCGACCGGCACGATTCGGTCGCACCCGCGCACGACCGCGTAGGAGTAATGGTAGTAGCCACCGCCGTTGGCGCAGGATCCCATCGAGATCACGTAGCGCGGCTCCGGCATCTGGTCGTAGACCTTGCGCAGGGCGGGCGCCATCTTGTTGGTCAAGGTGCCGGCGACGATCATCACGTCGGACTGGCGCGGCGAGGCGCGCGGCGCAAAGCCGAATCGCTCGACGTCATAGCGCGGCATGGACAGCTGCATCATCTCGACCGCGCAGCAGGCGAGGCCGAAGGTCATCCACATCAGCGAGCCGGTGCGGGCCCAGTTGATCAGATCGTCGGTCGCCGTGACGATGAAGCCCTTGTCGGCGAGTTCATTGTTGAGGCCGACAAAGAACGGATCATCCGCGCCGATCGGCTTGCCCGTCGCCGGGTCGATGATGCCGCGCGGTGCAGGCGCAATGGCGGTGGCGGATGGGTTCAATCCCATTCCAGCGCTCCCTTTTTCCACTCATAGATGAAGCCGATCGTCAGAACGCCGAGAAAGACCATCATCGACCAGAAGCCGAACGCGCCCAGATCCCCGAAGCTGATCGCCCATGGGAACAGGAAGGCCACTTCGAGGTCGAAGATGATGAAGAGGATGGCGACCAGATAGAACCGCACGTCGAATTTCATGCGGGCGTCGTCAAAGGCCGCGAAGCCGCACTCGTAGGCCGACAGCTTTTCGGGGTCCGGCTTTTTGTAGGCGACGATGAACGGGGCGACCAGCAATAGGAGGCCAATACCAAGAGACAGGCCGATGAAGATCACGAGCGGTAGATAGCTGGCGAGCAGGTCGTTCATCGTCGTCCCGGCATTGTTGGCCCGCTTCGGCGGAAGGGCACCATCAATCTGTCGCGCCGCCCCCCGGAGCACGGGTCGAGGCTTAAACCAGCCCCTCGCCGCGTGCAAGGCGCAAGGACCATGGCTCGGCGCGCATATCGTCGCGATCCTGCGATGCCACACATGATTCATCCACAAACCTGCTGTAGATTACCGCCGCTCCGATCGGGAGCGGCGCATGCTGGGGAGTTTTCAATGCGCAAGACCATCTTCTTCGCCGCCGCCGCGCTGGCGGGATCGATCGCCACCTCGCCCGTCATGGCGGCTTCCATCGACATCGCCGAGGCGACCTGCAAGGACGTCCTCGAGCTCAAGCAGGACGACCTCACCGCGATCCTCATGTGGACGCATGGCTATTTCGGCGGGAAGGCCGGCGACACGACCATCGACTTCACGAGCTTTGAAGCCGCCGGCAAGGTCATCGGCGAATACTGCGGCCAGCACCCCGACGAGAAGTGGCTCGAATCGATCGAGAAGCTGGGCAGCTGACGCAAGTTTGCGTCGGTCTCGTCCGGCGAGACCCACGTGAAACGAAAAAACCGGCCCATCGGGCCGGTTTCTTTTCGCTGCCCGCGGACTGGCGAGAGTGACGGGACTCGAACCCGCGACCTTCGGCGTGACAGGCCGACGCTCTAACCAACTGAGCTACACCCCCGCATTCCGACCGGCGAACCGGGTCAGCGGTGCGCGGTGATTACGGGAGGCCCTTGTGCCTGTCAAGCGCCTTGGAGCGCCCACGATCGACGATCCCGGTCCGACACTCGGTCATGTGCGCGGCTTGCCAACTCGCGACGAATACGGTTTGACGCCCGCTCAACGCGAGCACTCCCCACGATGCGCCCAGACCTCATCATCTTCGACAATGACGGCGTTCTCGTCGACAGCGAAATCCTGTCGGCCGCGATCGAAGCGGAGGTGCTGACGAGCCTCGGCCGGCCGACGACGACCGACGAGGCCATGCGCCTGTTCCTCGGAATGACCCATGGCGACATGGAGCGCTACATCCGCGACGTGATGGGGATCACGCTGCCGCCGGACCATCTGGCATCCAATCACCGCCTGCTCGCCGAGGCCTACAAGACACGCCTCCACGCGATCCCGGGCGTCGCCGAGCTGATGGACCGGCTGACGATACCCTTCTGCGTCGCCTCCAACAGCCCGCCCGCGAAGCTCGGGCTCGGCCTCACCGTCACCAACCTGTTCGAGCGGCTCTACCCCAACATCTTCTGCGCGAAACTCGTCGCCCGCGGAAAGCCGGCGCCCGATCTCTTTCTCTATGCAGCCGAGCGGATGGGCGCGGATCCATCGCGAACGGTGGTGATCGAGGACAGCGTCGCCGGTATCACCGGGGCGCGGGCTGCGGGGATGACGGTGATCGGCTTCATCGGTGGCTCCCATCACTCACCGGCGAGCGCCGACGTGCTGCGGGCCGCCGGCGCCGCCCATATCGCGGAGACCATGGACGACGTCGGGCGGCTGATCGGCGCCTGACGCAGCCCCCTGCCCTCGCCTCAGTCGTCGCCGCCGATCCGCCCGCCCCGCATCGCCTTGACGCCCGAGCGGCGGGTTTTCGATTCGAGGCGTTTCGCCCGTGCCGCAAGGCTCGGCCGGGTCTTGACCCGCTTTGGCGGCGGAGGTGCCGCGGCCTCGCGAAGAATGGCGACGAGGCGTTCGATCGCATCCGCCCGATTGCGGTCCTGCGTGCGGAACCGCTGAGCCAGAATGACGATCACCCCCTCGGCGGTCAGGCGGTTGCCGGCGGCCTTCTGGGCGCGGATCGCCACGTCATTGGGCAGGTTGGGCGAGCGCCGCACATCGAAGCGCAACTGCACCGCCGTCGACAATTTGTTGACGTTCTGCCCGCCCGGACCGGACGAGCGCACGAAAGCGAGCTCGATTTCCCGCTCATCGATCGCAATTGTCGGTGTGATCTCGATCATCATTGCCTGACCGATCGCCCTGCCGCGACCGCCTCCGGAACCCTTGAACCTGCAACTTCGGAACTACGACCCTTGTCTATATCGCACTGCGGGCGCTTGTATTGCGGCGGTGCAGCAAATGCGATACCGAAGCCTTTGGGCCGTTCAGTGGCGGGCTATGGAAGTGGGGGGTGAGGCCATGAGTGGGAACGCGAAACTCAGCTACGGCGATCACCAGATCGAACTTCCAGTCCGCGACGGCAGCGTCGGCCCGTCGGTGGTCGACATCGCCCCCCTCTACAAGACGACCGGGATGTTCACCTATGACCCCGGCTTCACCTCGACGGCAAGCTGCGAGAGCCAGATCACCTACATCGACGGTGACGAGGGCGTGTTGCTCTATCGCGGCTACCCGATCGAACAGCTCGCCGAGCATGGCGACTTCCTCGAGACCTGCTACCTGCTCCTTTACGGCGAACTGCCGACGGCGTCGCAGAAGGCCGATTTCGACCATCGGGTCACGCACCACACCATGGTGCATGAGCAGATGGCCCGGTTCTTCCAGGGTTTCCGCCGCGACGCCCATCCGATGGCGGTGATGGTCGCTTCCGTCGGCGCGCTGTCGGCCTTCTATCACGACTCGATCGACATCGCCGATCCGCAGCAGCGGATGGTGTCGTCCATGCGCCTCATCGCCAAGATGCCGACGCTCGCGGCCATGGCCTACAAGTACTCGATCGGCCAGCCCTTCGTGTACCCAAAGAACAAGCTGAACTACGCCTCTAACTTCCTCAACATGTGCTTCTCGGTACCGTGCGAGGATTATGAGGTGAACCCGATCCTGGCGCGCGCGCTGGACCGGATCTTCACGCTCCACGCCGATCACGAGCAGAACGCATCGACCTCGACGGTTCGTCTCGCCGGGTCGTCCGGCGCGAACCCCTTCGCCTGCATCGCGGCCGGCATCGCCTGCCTCTGGGGCCCCGCCCATGGCGGCGCCAACGAGGCGGCGCTGAAGATGCTGCAGGAGATCGGCACGGTCGACCGCATCCCGCACTACATCGAGAAGGCCAAGGACAAGAACGACCCGTTCCGCCTCATGGGCTTCGGCCACCGCGTCTACAAGAACTACGATCCGCGCGCCAAGATCATGCAGAAGACCTGCCACGAGGTCCTCGCCGAGGTCGGTCACAAGGACGATCCGCTGCTCGAGGTCGCGGTCGAGCTGGAACGCATCGCGCTGCACGACGATTACTTCATCTCGAAGAAGCTCTATCCGAACATCGACTTCTATTCGGGCATCACGCTGAAGGCGATGGGCTTCCCGACCGCCATGTTCACCGTGCTGTTCGCCCTCGCGCGCACCGTCGGCTGGATCGCGCAGTGGAAGGAGATGATCGAGGATCCGGGCCAGAAGATCGGCCGTCCGCGTCAGCTCTACACCGGCGCCCCGCGTCGCGACTACGTGCCGGTGCAGCAGCGCGGCTGACGCATCGACGGGCCGCGACCGCTTGGTCGTGCGCCCGCCTCACGGCCCGCGATAGACGCCGATGTCGAGTTCGCGCCCACCATTGAGATTGATGCCGCCGACCCGCGTCGTCAGCGACGGCGTGAGGCCGATTTCCGTTGCGCGAGCCTGGAATGCCGCCTCGTCACGCTTGTCGACGAAGGCCATCCGGCACGGACCCTTGGCCAGAAAGTCCGCCGCCCCTGCCCCGTCGGTCATTTCCAGCGTGGTGCCGACCAGAAACACGAGGCTCGGCTCGCGATAGCCGGCAGTCGCGTAGAGCGGTTCGGGACAGGACATCGATCGCGCAGCTTCCGCCAGGCGCGGGCTCGGCCAGAGCGTCGGCAGGGCCGGCATGCCGATGGCATAGATCGCGGTGAAGACGGCGATGGCGGCAAGGCCGGAGAGACCGACGGCATCGACGTCCCGCCGCGCGTTGAGCGCCTTCCAGGCCGACCATCCGAGCGCTGCCGCCAACAGGGCCATCGGCAGCATCAGATAGGGGATGGTCCCCTCGAAGTAGATGATCGCGCCGAAACCCGCGAGCGGCAAAACAAGCGCGATGATCGGAATCAGCAACGTCAGATGCCGCCCCCAACGGGCCCGCGACAGGCCGCCGGCCATCAGCGCCACAGCGGTGGCAATGGCGATCGCCGGATAGGTCGGCAGCACATAATGCGGCAGCTTGGTCGCCACCGCCTCGAAGACGATCCAGGTCGGGACGATCCAGCACAAGAGGAAGATCACCGGCGCCTCGCGGCGGCTGCGCCACAGCCAGGGCAGCGCGAGCGCGACGATGGGCGCCATGGGCCAGAACGTGCCCCAGAAGACGGCGAGATAGGTGCCCGGCGGCGCGCCGTGCGATTCCTTGCCGGTCGCCACCTTGGCCATCATGTCCTGACCGAGCGAGTCGCGCAGGAAGCTGCCCTGGGTCTCGATCATGATGGTGATGAGCCAGGGCGCGACGATGGCTGCGGTGAGGATGAGGCCCGTGATCCAGCGCAGCGAGCCGAGCCAGCGCCAATCCCGCGTGAAGGCAACGAGGGCGAGGATGGTCAGGCCGGTGACCATCGGGCCGATCGGCCCCTTGATGAGGATCGACAGCGCAAAACCGATCCAGAACAGCCCCGGCAGCACCCATCCACCCGGCTCGCCGGTGCCTCCGCGCCGCCGCCGCAGCCAGATCCGGGCAAGCGCGCCCTGCATCAGCACGATCAGCATCACGAGTACGGCGTCGGTCTTGGCGAGACGCGCCTCGACCCCGATCAGAATCGTGGGAACGAGAATCGCGCCCGCCAGCAGGGCGAGCCGTCGGTCACCAAAGGCGAGCGCCGCCCAATAGGTCAGCAGCACCGCGCCGATCGCGCCGATCAGCGAGGGGATGCGGTAGAGCCAGATCGACACCCGCGCCTCCGGCACGCCCAGCGCCTCGCCGATGCTCACCGAGGCGACCTGCAGCCAGTAGATGCCGACGGGCTTCTTGTGCCGCGCCTCGTCCTGGAAGCGGATGTCGATGAAGTCGCGGCTTTCCAGCATCTGCTTCGAGGCCTGCGCGAAACGCGGCTCGTCGCGATCCATCGGCGGCATGGTGACGAAGCCCGGCGCAAAGGCCGCCGCGCAGAGGATCAGCAGCGCGAAAACGGCTCCGACATGCGATCGGGCGAAGAAAGCGAGAAAACGCGCGAAACGGCCGGCGGGCAGCGTGAGACTGTCGACACTCATTCACAAAGACTCCGGCGATCGCTCGCGGCCCTTATGGCGCGACACCGCTCCTCGCTGCAAACGCCTTGCGTCGAATTTCGGGCATGGCGGGAGGTCGATGCAGAAAAACGCCAATTCGACCTGATGACCGGCGCAAGCACGGCGCGCCCTTCATGATGGCGACCCCAGCAGGGCTCGAACCTGCGACCTAGCGCTTAGAAGGCGCTCGCTCTATCCAGTTGAGCTATGGGGCCACGTCGATGGTCAGTGGGTCCACTGACCGATGCGATTCGACTTGAAATTGTCGGAGTAGGACAGCGTCGGCACCTTTGCATCCGGCGCGACGGTGACGGTGTAAGCGATGCCGTTGCGCTCGGCATAAGCGATGGCCGCTTCCTTGGTGTCGAACCAGAGCTTGACCTGCTGTCGGGTCTCGCTCGTGCTCGTCCAGCCCATCAACGGCTCGACCGAGCGGGGCTGTGTCTGCTCGAACTCCAGGAGCCAGCGCTTGGTCTTGGCCTTGCCCGACTGCATCGCGGTCTTGGTCGGCTTGTAGATCTTCGCGGTCATCGCGCCTGTCCCACCTTCGCTCTGCGGATCGCCCTGCCCGTCAACGCCCGGCGGCTTGGCTGCCACTCGGCCCGTTGCGGTTCTATCACGGCGCGGTGCACGTTCCGTAACAAGACCCCGTCGACAGGCGATCCCCGATCCGTCGAACGAATACCCATCCGCCGGCACGAAGACAACACGGCAGACGCATCGCGACGGGAACATGGCCGCGATCCTCGCCTCAATCCCGGACCAGCGCCCTATGCGGGTACTACGGACGCCTTTCGCGCAAGACAGGCATCGACAGACGCGCCGGAGCACGCCACTGTCGGCGGCATAAAGATACGGTGCCGGCGCGACCGCCACGGCACCTTGGGAGCAAACGACATGCTGTACATCGACACGCCGACCCGCGCCGACATCGGCGCGCTCAATGCCCACCGCGCGGAAGGCTCCGTGTCGATCTACCTGCCCACGACACCGCTGACGCAGGACATCGAAGCCGCCCGGATCGCCTTCGGAAACCTCGCCAAGGCGGCGTTCGAGCAACTCAAGGCCGTCGGCTTCGACAAGCGTCGTCTCGCTGCCCTCGAGGATGGTCTTGCTGCGGTTGCCGAGGATGACGCGTTCTGGCGGCTCCAGGCCAACAGCCTCGCCGTGTTCGCGACCGCCGACCGCGTCCTCACCTTCCGCCTCGCGAACCGACTGACGGCGATGGTGCAGGTCTCCGACCGCTTCCACCTGAAGCCGCTGCTGCGCGCCACAACCTTCCCGCATGAAGCGTTCGTGCTGGCACTCAGCGAGAATCAGGTCCGGCTGATCGAGGTGTTCGCCGACATGCCGCCGGTCGAGATCAAGGTGCCGAGCCTGCCGAAAGACGCAGCGAGCCATGCGGGCAAGTCGACGCTGAACGACCGCACCGCCTCGACCCGACTGCAGGCCTCGGAAGGCCAGCGGATCCGGCACATGCAGTACATCCGGGCCATCGACGCCGCGCTGCGGCCGGTGCTCGCGGGTCGTGAGACGCCGCTGATCGTGGCGGCCGTCGATCCGCTCGCTTCGCTCTACCCCGCAGGGAACAGCTATCCGCACCTCCAGCCGACGGTGATCCGCGAGAGCCCGGATCACATGAAGGACGCCGATCTCGCGGCGCGGACGATCCCGATCCTCGACGCCGCCTACGCGGCCGAGGTCGCGGCCGTCGCCGCCCTCTTCGCCGATCGCGCAGGTCAGGGCCGGACGGCCACCGATCTGACCGATGCGGCGCGCGCCGCGACCTTCGGGGCGGTCGATACGCTGCTGGTCGACATCGACGACGTCGTTCCCGGCACGATCGACGACCAGGGTGTCGTCACCCTCGCGAGCGGTGAGGATGCGCGGTCCTACGGCGTCGTCGACGAGATCGCGGGGCGTGTGCTGCGATCGGGCGGGCGCGTCCTGGCGGTGCGGCGCAGCGACGTCCCGGGCGGCGGCACGCTGGCCGCCATCCTGCGCTACCCGATCTGACGCCGGTCGCCCGTGGCCGGACCGCGGGTCTTCGTCAGTCTGACGACGATCCCCGCCCGCGCGGCCGGGATCGCGCGGTGTATCGCCTCGCTCGTGAACCAGACGCACCCGCCCGAGCGCATCTTTCTGTGCGTGCCACGGCGCTATCGCCGCTTTCCCGACGCGCCAGCCGTCACCATCGACGTGTCGCCCTTTGACGGGCTCGTCGAGATCGTCGAATGCGCGGAGGATTTCGGGCCGGGAACCAAGATCATGGGAGCCCTCGACCGGGTCCCGCGGGCGGCCGACACGCTGCTCGTCCTGGTCGACGACGACGCGGTCTACGAGCCGCACATGCTCGCGACTTTCGCGCGGCATTTCACGGCCCATCCCGACCGCGCCGCGTCGTTCCACGTCTACCGCTACCGTGGCTACACGATCGGACAGGGCGTCGACGGCTTCGCAATCCCCACGCGCGCCCTCGACGGCCTCGCGGGCTTTCATGACGCGATCCGGCACAACCCGTCCGTGTTTTTTGTCGACGATCTGTGGATCTCGTTCCATCTGTGGATGCGAAACGTCCCGATCGACAGCCTCACCGCGCTGGCCGGTCCGACCGGGCTCATCAGAGTGGTATTCAATGGCGTCGAGGCACTCGCAAGCCAGACCGGCCATCAGTCGCGCCGCCGCACCATGCGGCGCTCGATCTGGTTCCTGAGCCGACGATTCTGGCTGAAGGGCCTTTACTTGCGGTGGCGCTCGCGCCTAGGGGACAGGCGAGCCGATCCGCAGGTCGGTACCCCGCCGCACGGGCGCTAGAAAAGGATCGAACGTGGCGCGGATCGTTTTCGCCGACACGACGGGCCGCTATGACGGCCGCGACCTCGAGCGCCGCGCGATGGGCGGCACCGAGACCTCCGTCATCCGGATCGCGCGAGAACTGGCGCGCCGCGGCCATGACGTGACCGCCGTGACGAACTGCGACGGGCCGATCACCGATCAGGGCGTACGCTGGGTGCCCTTTGGCGGCGATGTGCCGAGCGAGTGCGACCTCTACGTCCCGATCCAGCACCCGGCCCTGCTTGGCCTGATCCGCAAGGCGCGGCGCACCGCGATCTGGGTGCTCTGGCAGCCGAACCATCTGAAGCACTACAAGCGTCTGCCGACCATGTGGTGGCACCGGCCGATCCCCGTGCTGATCAGCCTGCATCAGGTGACGATCTATTCGCCGTTCCTGCCGCGGCGAAATCCGCATATCGTCATCCCGCTCGGCCTGCCCGATGACATTCGAGGCTACGCGCCGCTCGACGTGCCGCCGGGTCCGACGCTCCTCTTCGCATCAAATCCACAACGCAACCTGCACGGACTGGTGCGGCTGTGGGCGGATCAGATCCTGCCGAAGCGCCCGGACGCGACACTGCGGATTTTTGGGTCGATGGTGAAGCTCGACGATCCGTGGCGGGCCTGGAGCGGCAACGTGCTTCCGGCGGACCTGTCTGACGCAGTGCGCGCGTCGATCCGGATCACCACGGCCGCGCCGCGCTCTGAACTGGTCGATGCCATGCGCTCCTCACGGGCGATGATCTATTTCGGTCACAAGTGCGAGGCGTTCTGTCTGTCGGTCGCCGAGGCGCAAGCGCTGGGCCTGCCCTGCGTCGTCGCGCCGGTCACCGTTTTGCCGGAGCGCGTGATCGACGGCGCCACGGGCTTCGTGCGTGAGCCGGGCCCCGGTTTCGCCGAGGCCGCGCTGTCACTTCTCAATGATGACAATCTGTGGCGGCGCCAGCATGAGGCGGCTCTGCGGCTTCAGCCGGGTGTCACCTGGCCCGAAGTCGCCGCGCGTTTCGAGACCGCGCTCCTGTCCGACATGATCCCGACGACGATGGCATGGCCACTCGAGGGTCGGACACGCAACGAGTAATGGTCGACCCTCGTGGACGGGTTCAGAACCTGCCCAGATTCAAGGTCGTCTGCTTTACAGATGTATAGATATGGATGGATTCTTAAAGGTCAAAACTTTAACAAAGAGGCGCGCCTTACTCATAGAATGAGCAACTGTAACGTACACATAGCCTGTTAAAGGAGCAATACTTTTTGTTTTAAGCATAAAAATACGATGAGAACCCGTATCTATTAAAAATGCGTCGGGTTTTGCTTGGTCGTATATATAGTGTCCATCCAAGCTAACCCCAGATATTTTTGGATTAAAATCCACCGCTTTTCTATAATTAAACAGGCGATGTATTTTATTCTTCCATCTCAAGATAGATATATGTGAAACAGTAGTCTTTCCTACGCCTTGGTTACTTATCTCAACAAAAATGCATTCTTCGGAGTTTTCGTCTTTACCAACACTGGCACGCACAACTAAATTAGGTCTGTTTTTGCGCCAATTTAGAAAATCCCTCAAAGCGTTCCAAAAAAGAGAAATAGTTCCAGTAAATGCGCCAATAATGGCAGCCGTATCTTTATTTAACCATTCCGTCATGTCCCCTCACAGGATTCGAACCTAAGAACACTAGGCTGAACAATACTCGTAACTTGAGGAAGCTCAAACGCTGAGACTTCAGAACCGCTAGCATTAAGACAGGTTCAGAACCTGCGGCAGTTCAGATTTATATGGTCGGGGCAGCAGGATTCGAACCTGCGACCTGTAGTACCCAAAACTGATTTTGGCCATTTTCCGGGATTTTCGACTACATACTCGTCACCCCATTTTTCGATTTAATTTCAGCGATCTATGCCCTAATGTTGAGGAATGGTGTTTCCACGCCTTACCTCGGTTTTCCAAAACGGTGTTTCCACGGTGTTTCCACGGGCGCCAAACTACAGGTCGCAACATGCCATCCGCCAAGCTAACTGACGCCTTCGTCCGCGGTCTGAAACCGCCGGCAGACGGTCGCGAGGTCTTCTACTTCGACACCGATCTGGCAGGGTTCTTCCTGCGCCTCAGACCATCCGGCGCCATCTCGTATGGGGTCCAGTACCGGGTCGGTGATGGCGGTCGCCAGGCCGCCCAACGACGCATGGCGCTTCGTGGCCGCGGGACTGTCGCCGAGATGCGCACTGCGGCGCGCAAGACGCTGGCGAGCGTGGAACTGGGTGCGGACCCCAGCGCCGCACGGTCTGAAGCGCGCGCCGCGCCGACCGTCGCCGACTTCCTCGACAGGTACCTGTCGGACGAGATCCGCCCCATCCGGGCCGCGTCCACGGCGAGGCTCTACGGCATCTATATGGGGCATGTCGTCGGGGTGCTCGGCAGTCGGCAGATCAACACCCTGAAGCCCAAGGACATCGTCACGCTGCGCAACACCATCGCCGGTGAGGACGGCGAGCGGCGTGTCACCGCAAACCGCGTGGTGGCGTTCCTGAGTGCGGCGCTGACGTGGGGCGCGAAGCATGAGCCGTCCCTACAGGGGCGCGATAACCCATGCCGTGGTGCCCAGCGCT
This sequence comes from Labrys sp. (in: a-proteobacteria), assembly GCA_046344875.1. Classification (GTDB taxonomy): domain Bacteria; phylum Pseudomonadota; class Alphaproteobacteria; order Rhizobiales; family Labraceae; genus Labrys. The sequence goes on from JBKDKQ010000040.1 coordinate 35,399, forward strand.
TCAAGGAAGAGGCGCGTCAGCGATACCTGTCGGCGGATGAACTGGGGCGCCTCGGTGAAGCGCTGCGCCTCGCCGAGAAGGCGCCGGGTCTGCCATGGTCGGAACCCAAGGTGCACAAGAACGAGCCGACCGAGAAGCGGTTCACGGTGCTCGGCGAGCACGTCGTCGGCGCGATCAGGCTCTTGGTCTTCACCGGCTGTCGGCTTCGCGAGATCCTCGATCTGCGCTGGGCCGATGTCGACCTCGAGCGCGGGGTGCTGAACCTGCCCAAGACGAAGACGGGACGTCGCACCGTCGTGCTGTCCGGTGCCGCCGTGGCCGTGCTCCAGGATCTGGCGGCCGTGCGGCTCGGGCAGTACGTCGTGCCGGGACTGAACCCGGACAGGCCGCGCGCCGATCTCCAGCGACCGTGGGAGGCCGTCTGTCGCCATGCTGGTCTTGAGGGGGTCCGGCTTCATGATCTCCGCCACGGGTTTGCGTCTGTGGGCGTGCAAGCCAACTTGGGCTTGCCCATTGTCGGCGGTCTGCTCGGTCACAAGGAAGCCAGCACCACTGAGCGCTATGCCCACCTGCACGTCGATCCGATGCGGCGTGCTGCCGACCAGATAGCGAACCATCTCGCGGCTGCGCTGGCAGGCAAGGCGACCTGATCAACCGGGCGGCCACGGTCCCCGCTCGATCCGGTCCGCGATCATGTTGATCGCCGCCGCGGCCTCGCGCTTCGAGCCGATCGGGTTCGGTCCCGCAAAGTCGATCGTTACCTGAACCGATCCGCTGGTTAACGGCGGCGTGGTTATCGTGGCCTCGGCGATCGCGGCGGGACCGCGGACCTGATTGCCGCGGCTGATGTTGTACCTGCGATAGGTCATCGGGTGCTTCTCCTGTCAGTCAAGCCAGTCGGCTCGAGGTTCGTCTTCGGGCTGGTCCGCCAGTTGCGGCCAACTGGTCGTGATGCTGGTCCCCAGACGCTGGGGCTGGGGTTCGGCGGGCGTCACGTCGACGACGACGCCCGCAACGCGACGTTGGGCGTCTGCGAGCGCACCGGATAGATCGAGGCGGTGTTCCAGTTCGATGGACACGCGATCGCCGAACGTGCTTGGCGACCACTTGGACGCCAGCCATCTCGCTTGCTCCAGCAGGACGCGAGCGCGCTGGGGGTCGTCCTCACGGCCGAGAACGTCCAGTGTGCTCCACACCTCCGCACCGGCCGCCTTGGCCTCTGCCAGGGCCCTTGCGAAGTCAGGACGATCCGTCGTCCACCGCATGATGGAGCGCGTGCTGATGCCGGTCTGTTCTTCCACCTCACGCCAACGCGACCCGGCCGCGATCAAGTCCAGGACCTGTTCGGCGAGTTCGTCGCTGTAGGACGAAGGTCGTCCACGTCCGCGGCGTTCGGCGTCAGTCATCAGCGCTTCGCCTTCAACTGCCGTGCCCGGTGCATGTCGGCAAGCCGCGTGACGAACGCGACGTTGTTCGCCAGGCCGGACGTGCTCAGCATCTCCTGAACCCGTTCGGCCATGGCCGCCGGGACGGCGGCGACGAAGGCCCGCGCGTCGGCCAGGATCTTGTCGGCTTCCTCGACGCCGTGACGGCGTGCCAGTTCCCTGATGCCGTCCTCGGCGCTTGGCATGGCGTCGCCGCGGTCGATGCCGGCCAGCGCGCCGCTCCACGCCACGGCGACCACCTCGAACTCGGTCTGCGACAATCCCATGGCGTAGGACACCTCTCGGGCGAATGTCTCGGTCTCGGGGTCTGCTTGCTGGTTCACCAGTAGGGCCGACGGCGGCAAGATGTAAGCCTCGGGCCCGGGGAGTTCCTGCCCGGCGGGACTGCCGTCACGATCGTCCGCCGCGCGGGCTGATGCGGTCTCGGCCAGCGCTGCCGCTTCGTTGGCGGAGTTCCAGATCTTGAGGGCCGGGTCGCGAACCCAAGGGTTAGGGCTCAGCAACTTGGCCATGAAGTCGCCATCGACGCGCAAGGCGTCACGGCGCGCTATCGGGTCGACGGCGGCCGGTGCTGGGGCTGGGATGGGCGCCGGTGCGGCTGGGGCCGGTGTGGCCGATGCTCCAGGATCTGGTGTCTGAACATCTTCGATCATGATGCGGCCTTCCGGCTGGAGGTGACGGGCGCCTTCATGCGGGTCGCGAGAAGAACGCGACCGCGCGACAGGCCGTGCAACGCGGCGCACGCATCGAGGCGGACAAGGCGGGACAACGCCGGGTTTTCAATGCACCAGGCGAGCCCGGTCGCGAGATCGGTGAAGCCGCTCATGCTGACCGCGAGGTCGAGTGCCTTTGCACGATCGGCGGATAGGGGCTTGTTGCTCATTGTCATGCCTCGGCTGGGGTGCTGGTCTTCGGGGCGAGACGCTGTTCGAGATGCAGGATCACGCGCATGTGGCCTTCCGCGACGACGGTGGCCGGGTCGGGGTTGTTCTGCATCACGCCCGGTTCGTTGATCGTCCACGTCGCGCCGTTCGCGCGCATCAGTCGACGAATGGCGGAGAGCGCTGGGGCGGTATCGAGGCCGCTGCGGCTCAACCAAGGGGCGTCGCTGTCTGCACCCATCACGGTCCAGGCCTCGGCGGTCAGTGTCATGAACTCGCGTTCCAGCTTCGAATAGTTGATGGCCGCCGTCGCCATCTGGGCGATCAGGTCCAACCGCTTGTTCAAGAGCGACTTCATGCGGCGCAACTTCTCGCGCTTCTCGTGCTGTTCCTCGCCTTCCGCCAAGCGTCGGTCTTCCTCGCCGACCAGCGACAAGATCATTTCCCGGCGGTCGATCTCGCCGCGGACCTCGGCCATCGCCTTCTCGACCGCGGCCACGTCCGGGTCGCGGCTGTTCAGGATCGCGTGTCGGACGATCTCGGCGCGGTCTGCGCCCAGCTTGCGAAGTTCAGCTTTGAGTGCTGGCAGTTCTTCGCGCGCTTGTTCCGCCGCTTTTGCGAAGCGAGCGCGGGTTTTCTCGATTGTTTCGCCGGCTGGCAGTTCAAGATCGCTCATGAGGACCTCCTGTTCTGGAGGATTGTCTCAAAGCAAACGACGACGATCAAGCAAAATCTTAACACGCCCTATAATGTCTATCAGTTTGTACTTTACTATACTATCTCCCATATCCAGCATTTCATAAAAATTACAGCGAAGCGGGTCCCCCTAAACAGCGCGCGGGTTCGCGATCCTGCCCCCACCCCCGGCGGTACCCCCCGTCCTCCCCAATTTGGGGGATACGAACGGGCGTCGAGATCGGGGCGGAATGGGGCGATATCGTCAACGTGCTTTAGCAGGTTGACAAAGGTACAGTTGAGTAGCTATCGATTGATGCAGGTTGACACGTTGACAAGGGATATCGTCATGGCCTGCTTCATCTACATCCGGGTATCGACCGATCGCCAGGCGAGTGAAGGTGAGAGCCTCGGCAACCAAGAGCGGACGGCGCGCGGCTATGCCCAGATGCTCGGCTTGGAGGTGACGCAGGTCTTCACCGATGCAGGTGTGAGCGGCTCGACACCGCTTGCCGATCGTCCAGCCGGTGGTGGGTTGCTGGCGGTCCTGAAGCCCGGCGACACCGTCATCACGCCGAAGCTGGACCGTATGTTCAGGTCCTCCCTCGATGCGCTGGCCAATCTGCGCGCCATGAAAGAGACGGGCGTCTCGCTCCACATGATCGATCTCGGCGGTGACGTCACCGGCAACGGCATCGCGAAGTTGGTCTTCACGATCCTGTCGGCCGTCGCCGAGAACGAGCGCGACCGCATCCGCGAGCGCATCAAGACGGTGAAGGCCGATCAGCGGCAGCGGTCGCGGTACCTCGGGGGCAGTGTTCCATTCGGGTATCGGCTCGAGGGTGAAGCGCTGGTCGAGGACGCAGCCCAGATGCAGGCTGTTAAGCAGATGCGGACCATGCGGGCGGATGGCGCATCGTTCCGCGCGATCGCCGAGACCGTGTCGCTGGAGGGGTTCACGTTGTCCCATGAGGCCATCCGTAAGATCTTGAAGCGGAAAGCGGACTGATGGGAGCGCGTGCGCGGGCGCGTAGGGCGTCGGCGAATTTCGGTGCCTTGTTGGCCGTTCTCCAAGGCTTGGGGTCCGCCGTCGCGCATAAATGAACCCGACAATCCCGACATTTCTCCCGACATTGTCGATTTTGTCGGGTCCAATAACGGCGGAGAAACCCGACAGACACGACACACACCCTGGAGGGGTGTGTCTATGTCGGGTTCCCGCATGGACTTTGCCCGCGTTAATTCCACCAATCTGGAGCACTGTCGTTGACGCGCCAGACGTGATGATGGTCCTCGGCAAGCACCGTGCGGCCAGCGGCTATGGCACGTTCGATGTACTTCTCTGCCGCCGTCTTCGTTTTCGAAGTACGCGCCTCGACGAGCCTGTCGCGGAGTTCGGCCTTTCGCATTCGCCGACCATCCTCTGGCAGCAACTCCAGCACCTTGCGGACATTCTGGGGCAGCTTTAGCGACGAAGGGATGTCGAAGTCGGCGGCCGCTGATTGCTCGACCATGACCGGCACGGTGATCGGCTCGCCATCCTCATCAACTCCAAAATCTTGCTCCACGATGTCGAAGGGCCCCAACTGTCTTTGCCCCGCGGTCTTGGATCGGAAGAGAAACAACTTCCGGTTCTTGATCTCGCCGGTGCCGAAGTTCACGTCGCAGAGTGCTTGAAGCGTCATGTCTGTGTTGCCCATCCACGCTGACGATCCGCGCGGACCGCGATCCTGCGCCTTCCCCAGGTGGTGCGTTATCAACTCGCAGACGTCGTGCTTTCGCGCTCTTCGGCTCTCCCGTTGCAGCAAGGTCGCCACGCCCACATCGTCGTCTTCATCCACGCCGAATGCGGCCACGCCCGTGTCGATCACGACAAGGCGCAACTCCATGTTCATCTTCTCGCGAGCGTAGATCTTCGCGGCGGCGATCTCGGCGTCGATCCACTTGCTGATGCCGCGTTTGTCCTCTGGAGTTTCTTTCCAAAGGATGCCGTTCACGTGCGAGGGCGCATCGCTGAAGTAGTGCCGGTGCATTGCCTCGACACGTGGTGGCATTGTCGCCGGGCTTTCGGCCACCAAGAACAGCGTCGCACCGGTGTGCTTGATGCGGTTCCCGAACCACGGGCGCCCGCTCGCCAGGCACCCCGCGAGATGGAGCAAGAGCGCGGTCTTTCCAACTTGGCTGATGCCGGAAAACAAGGCCGACCCAACGCGGTCAAGTGCCTTCTTTATCAGGAAGTCGGGCTTCGTCCCGCCTGTTGCGCGGACGTGCTCGAGCGTCATGAAGCGCGGACCTTCCGGTGCGGCCTTGGCCGCGCCGTCGGCCTCGTCCCCCGCATCCCCTTCCCGGCCGGGCCCAGCATCCTCGCCATCGTCGGGCAGTGGATCGTCACCAAAATCGGCCGCGGCACTGTCAGCACCAGGCGGCCGCTTTCCATATTCGAACGCGTTCGAAACGACGGTTGCCATCTCGTCGACCGACCACGGTGGCGAGCATCGCTCATTCCACGCGCCAAGCATCAGTTCCAACACGGCCAGCTGCGAGAGGCCCAGATCCTTCAGGCGGCACGCAGTACGAAACGTGTGGTCGTTGCCACCGGCGCCTTGGACGGCAGGAGCACGCTGCTCAAGGTACTGCTCCCCTTGGAGCATCAGGCCCTCATCATCGCCGACGAACACCGCAGCACCGCGCTCGTGTTTCGGCATCGGCTTGCCGATCAGTGCCGCCAGCTGGGGCGGGATCTCGCGAAGTGGCAGGTCCCGGACGATCGTGTAAGACTTGCCGTTCACGACGCTCCCGGCGGCCACCACGTAGCCGCCGGCACCACGGGTGTCGATGCCAGGCCCCAGCTTGCTGACGGACGACGCCAGTTCCTCGGAGGTCTTGAAGAACAAGTGTCGGCCGCCGCTCGTTGTGCGTACGGTGAGCGTGTCTTGCCAATCGGATGGGAAACCGTTCTCCAAGGCTAGGACGGCCATGGCGGCCTCGCCGTCGACCTTCTTGATGTCGATGTCGAGGACGAGAAGGTCACCGCCGGTCGCGACGCCGACGTTGTGGTCTCGCTCGCGGATCACGTCGATGACAGGATCTCTCTGGGTCCACCAGTGCCTGATAAACTCGGGGTTCGTTGTGGCCTGATGGTTCCAACCGCCCACGGAAGGCACCTTGCCGTTGGGGATCACCGGAAACACGAGGAACCCGCGTCGTGCATGGTCCAGCGCTATCTGGAGCATGGACGGCTTCTCGGGTCGGCCGCACTCGTCCAGCTTCGGCCCAGTATCCGCACCGTTTTGATGCGTATTGTGGGCCGCGGCTTCGGCGGCTGAATGGTCAAAATTGTTGCTCATCTAAGCCTCACGAGGGTCTTGCCCGTGAAGCGCTTCGCGTGGTACAAAGTCTTCGGTTGTGTTTGTCGACTTTGTGCCCCGTCCGCGCCTCAGCGGGCGGGGTTTTTCTTAGTCGAACCAGCTTGGAAGATCGGCGGCCTTGGTGACAACTGGCGACGATCTCTTGCTAACCCAAGCCTCAATTTCAGAAACCGGATAAACAACCCTCAGACCGATGCGCCGATAGCCCGGGCCGCCGCCCGTCGACCTCAGCTTGTTCAGATAGGCCCGCCTGTAACTGATCCCCCAGCGGGCGCGGATGAGCTCGATGGCCCGCTCGGTCGTCAGAAGGCTGATGTTCTGGTCTTCGTTGGGTACCTGCATAGTCTTTGCTCCACTACAGGGCTGCGTTGAATGCTCATGAATGCCTCGTGTCCGGTTTGGTTGGCGTGACAATGGCCGCCGGGATGGCGACGAGAAGGAACGTACATGCTCGCCGAAGCAACAGCAACAAAAATTATCGGAGATGCGAGAGGGGACAATTTGTCCTTGGACGGGACATTTCTTCCCGATACTGAAATCACTATCCGAATTAAATTGCGTATTCCTCATTTAGTTGCGAAAAACGCAACACCCCCACGGCAATATCTAGTCCGTGCTTCCACCGTGCTTCCACGGGGCATGGAAACACGAAAGCCGCCTCGCGGCGGCTTCTGGTTTCTTCATTGATTTCAGTGGGTTATCTGGTCGGGGCAGCAGGATTCGAACCTGCGACCTGTAGTACCCAAAACTACCGCGCTACCAGACTGCGCCATACCCCGAACTGGTTGTGCCGGGACTATCACGAGCCGGCCGCGATCGGCAAGGCTGGGCGTCCGACATGGTTCCGGCATCTCGACAGAAGGACAAATCTTCGCCAAGAAGCCTGCATGTCCGATGCGCCCGACCACAGCCTCAGCCCTGTCCTGACCCGTATCGCCGAGGCGCTGGAGCGGCTCGCGCCCCCTGCCCCGGAGGTTCCGGACTTCATGGCGGCCGAAGCCTTTGTCTGGCATCCGATCGGCCGACGCTTTGCACCGGTCGCCCGGGTGAACCGCGTCGCGCTGCCCCTCCTCAAGGGCATCGACCGGGTGCGCGACATTCTCGTCACCAACACGGAGCGTTTCGCGCAGGGCCTGCCGGCGAACAACGCGCTGCTGTGGGGCGCGCGCGGCATGGGGAAATCCTCTCTCGTCAAGGCGGCCCATGGCGAAATCGCGGCGGCGCACCCGGATCTCAAGCTCGTCGAGATCCACCGCGAGGACGTCAACAGCCTGCCGGAGCTGATGGCGATCGCCCGCTCCGCGCCCTGCCGCTTCATCGTGTTCTGCGATGATCTCTCCTTCGACGGGGACGACACCTCCTACAAGTCGCTGAAGGCCGCGCTTGAGGGTGGCGTGGAAGGCCGGCCGGAGAACGTCATCTTCTACGCCACCTCGAACCGCCGGCATCTGCTGCCGCGCGACATGATGGAGAACGAGCGCTCGACAGCGATCAATCCGGGCGAGGCCGTCGAGGAAAAGGTCTCGCTTTCCGACCGCTTCGGGCTGTGGCTCGGCTTCCACAAGTGCAGTCAGGACGAGTATCTCGAAATGGTCTTCGCCTATGCGAACCATTTCGGACTTCTGCGCGATGCCGAGACGGTTCGTGCCGAGGCGCTCGAATGGGCGACGACGCGCGGATCACGATCCGGCCGGACGGCATGGCAATATGTGCAGGATCTCGCCGGTCAGCTCGGTCAACGGCTTGGGTGACGGACGCAGGACTCCACACCAGCACTTCACGATAACTATCTGATCTATATCGATATTGTTTGTTTGAACTTGCCACAAGCCGCCGAAACGAAAACGGCCCGGCACATGGCCGGGCCTTGAAGCGGTTTGGAATGGACCGAGCGTTGGCTCTCAGGTGCCTGAGAGATAGGGGCGCGGGTCGATCGCCGTCGAGCCCTTGCGGATCTCGAACAGCAACTGGGGAGTGGTGACGTCGCCGGTCTTGCCGGCGGTGGCGATCACCTGGCCGCGTCGCACCGTGTCGCCCTTCTTCACGTCGAGATCCTTGGTGTGGGCGTAGGCGGTGACATACCCGTCGGAATGGCGGATCAGGATCAGGTTGCCATAGACCTTGAGATCATTGCCGGCATAGGCAACCACCCCGTCCTCGGCCGCCTTCACCTGCGTGCCCTCGGGAACCGAGATGTTGAGGCCACCCGACGACTGACCGAACGACTTGATGATGTGCCCCTTGACCGGCCAGCGGAAGGTGCGCTTCTCGGCCTGCGAAGCCTTTTCGACGGAGGCGGTCACGACCGGCTCCTTCTTGGCCTCGACCGTCTTGTCTGCCTTGGGCGAAGCTTTGGCCGGCGTCGATTCGACGGCCGCGACCTCCGTGGCCTTCTTGGCGGGCTTCGTCTCGACTGCGGCCGTCTCGGTTTCCTTGGCGGCTGGCGTGGCCTTCTTGGGGTCAGCCTTGGCCGTCTTCGAACCCGGCAGCGTCAGCTTCTGGCCGATCCGGACATTCGCCCATTGATCGAGGCCGTTGGCTTCGGCGAGCCTCACGCGGGTCGTGCCGTAGGACGCGGCGATGGATGTCAGGGTCTCGCCCGGCTGCACTTCGTGGACGCCGCCCTTGGCGGTTTTGGCCGGCGACTTGATGTCGATGACGCGCACGGACTTGGTCTGCGTCGCCTCGGCGGTCTCCGTCTGGCGCGTTGCGGTGTCCGCCGGCGCGGCGCCGACATTGAAGACCGGGATCGTCAGGCTCTGTCCGGGCGTCAGCGCCGGCGTCGACAGGCCGTTGACCGCCATGATCGCCGCGGCGGGAACGCCAAAGCGGTTCGCGATCATGTGGATGTTGTCGTTCGCGCCGGCCTGGATGATTGATCCGCCCTTGCCCGACCAGTAACCCCGCGACGTCTTGAAGATGCCGATCGCTGCCTCGGGAATGCTCGCAGTCGCCGCCGCATCGAACGCCTCGTCGGAGGACGGGACGGCGGGGATTGCTGCGGCCGTGCGTGCGGGGACCGTCTCTATCGGCGCGCTGCCGACAGAACCGACGGGGGCAAGCGGCTGCGCCGCCACCGAGCCGACCGGGGCGAGCGCCGCGGTCTGGACGCTTTGCGTCGGTACCGACGCGGTCGAGACCGGATCGGCGCGGTCCGCGAACGGGTTTCCAAAGGGGTTTGAGAAGGGGTTTTCGGCGAAACGGCCCGTGTCGGAACTGCAACCGGCAACAGAGCCCGCCAGAAGGGCGATCACGGCAACCCGGGACAGGGCGCGCGGACGTACGAGACCGGCTGGAACACGCATGGGACGCTCACAGGAACGCGACAAACTCGACGTCGCGATTAATGACCTGTTTGGGTAAACAACGGCTTAAGGCAGCAAAATCAGTCCTTAAGGCCGCGGCGCCCCCGTCCGGCCTCAGCCGCGAAAACCCTGCGCGATCACATACATCTCGACCGAGTCCTTGCGGCTCGCCGGCGGCTTGATGTGCTTGACCACCGTGAAGGCGCGTTTGAGATCGGCGAGCAAGGCGCCTTCGGTCCCACCCTGAAACACCTTTGACAGAAAATGTCCGCCGGGCGCGAGCACCTCGATGGCATAGGCAGCGGCGGCCTCAACCAGCGCGACGGTGCGGATGTGGTCGGTCTGGCGATGGCCGATCGTGTTCGCCGCCATGTCGGACAGCACCAGGTCGGCCTTTCCGCCGAGCATCTGGCGCAGCGTCTCGGGCGCCGCGTCGTCCATGAAGTCCATCTGGATGAAATCGACACCCGGAATGGGATCGACCGGCAGCAGATCGATGGCGACGACGCGTCCGCGCCCTTCGACCGCCTGCACCCGCTGCGCGGCGAGCTGCGACCAGCCACCGGGCGCCGCGCCGAGATCGAGCACACGCTGGCCGGGCTTGAGGAGCTTTGCCTTGTCGTCGATCTCCATCAGCTTGTAGACGGCCCGCGAGCGATAGCCCTCGCGCTTGGCGCGCGCGACATAGGGGTCGTTGAGCTGGCGCTCGAGCCAGAGCTGCGAGGAGTGGGTGCGGCCACGCGCGGTCTTCAGGCGCACGCCGAGCTCACGCGACCCGTCTCCCTTGCGCGGTCCCTTGCCCGATCCCTTGGTGCTCATGCCCCGGCCTCCCGGCGCCCGTGCCGGTCCTCTTCCATCAGTTGCACCAAAAGCCCCTCGCGCAGGCCGCGATCGGCGACGCGCAGCCGCTTGCACGGGAAAGCGAGCCGGATCGCCTCGAGGATCGCGCAGCCCGCGAGCACCAGATCCGCCCGCTGCGGCCCGATGCAGGGGTGCGCGACGCGATCCTCATAGCTCATGTCGAGCAGCTGCCGCAGGACCGTATCGACCTGGTGGTGGTTCATCCAGAGCCCGTCGACGCGCCGCCGGTCGTAGCGCGGCAGGGCAAGGTGGATGCCCGCCATCGTCGTCACCGTGCCGGACGTGCCGAGCAGATGCATGCGCGACAGCCCGTCGCGGATACGACCGCGATGCTCGAAGCCTTCCAGCATCGTCGCGACATCGTCGATCATGTCGTTGAAGACTTCGCGCGTCACGCGCACCCCGCCATGCCGCTCGGAGAGCGTGACGACACCGACGGGAAGCGACGTCCAGCCCTTCACGGTCGGCTCGCGGCGCGACTGCGGGCCGCGCAGCCCCAGCCAGACGATTTCCGATGACCCGCCGCCGATGTCGAACAGAAGGACACCCTCGCCCCGCCGGTCGATCAGCGGCACGCAGCCGGCCGCCGCGAGGCGCGCCTCGGTTTCGCGGTCGACGATTTCCAGCTGGAGGCCGGTCTCGCGCGCCACGCGGGCGATGAAGCTCTCCCCGTTTTCGGCCGCACGGCAGGCTTCCGTCGCAATGAGCCGGGCACGATCAACGCCGCGGTCACGCATCTTCTGGGCACAGACCGCCAGCGCGTCGACCGCCCGGTCCATGGCCGCATCCGACAGCCGGCCAGTCGAGATCAGGCCCTCGCCGAGCCGCACGATCCGGGAGAAGGCGTCGATCACCCGAAAACCGTCGGGCATCCGGCGCGCCACGAGAAGCCGGCAATTATTCGTGCCAAGGTCGAGCGCCGCGTAGACGTGCTCGCGACGCGTGTGTTGACCACGCTGCGACACGTCGGCGGGCTGCGGCGCGGGCTGCGCCGATGCTCCTCCGGTCCCTTCGGGCACTGCAACTCAATCCTGTCTGGCCCCGTCGCGACGAAGCGCGCCAAGGCGGCCGATCCACATGACGTCAATGTAACGCAAATCTGACGCTTTGCGAGGTGTTTCGTCGCGACACCCTGCGGCCACAGCACAAGGCCGCGGCAACCCTATGTGCGGTCGAACGGATTCTTCTTCGAACGCAGGCTCAGGCGGATGGGGACGCCGGGCATGTCGAAGATCTCGCGCAGGCCGTGGACGAGGTAGCGCGTATAGCTGTCCGGCAGTTCCTGGAGCTGGTTGCCGAAGATCGCGAAATGCGGCGGGCGGGTCTTCACCTGCGTCATGTAGCGGATCTTGATGCGACGGCCCGACACGGCCGGCGGCGGATGGCGTTCCAGCACGCCCTCGAGCCAGCGGTTGAGCTTTGACGTCGGCACGCGGCGGTTCCAGACGCGATGGGCGTCGAAGCAGCGGTCGATCAGGCGGTCGAGGCCCTGCTCTCCCAGGCCCGACAGCGTCACCATCGGCGTGCCGCGCAACTGCGGCAGCAGGCGGTCGAGCATTTCGCGCGCATCGGCGAGGGTCTTGTTGCGATCCTCGACGAGGTCCCACTTGTTGAGACCGATCACGAGCGCCCGGCCCTCGCGCTCGACGAGATCGGCGATCTGCAGGTCCTGCTTCTCGAAGGGGATCTGCGCATCGAGGAGCAGAAGCACGACCTCGGCGAAGCGGATCGCGCGGATGGCATCGGCCACCGACAGCTTTTCGAGCTTGTCCTGGACATTCGCCTTCTTGCGCAGGCCGGCGGTGTCGAACAGGCGGATCTTTCGGCCGCGGAACTCCCAGTCGATCGAGATCGTGTCGCGGGTGATGCCGGCCTCGGGCCCGGTCAACATACGCTGCTGACCGATCAGGGCATTGACGAGCGTCGACTTGCCCGCGTTCGGCCGGCCGACGATCGCGATCCGGAGCGGGCGAACGATGCCGGCGTCGAGGGTGATCGCCTCCTCCTCGCCATCCTCACCCGTGACGACGGCGTCGGTTTCCGCGACGTCCTCGTCGGGATCCTCCGCCGTCTCGGGCAGTGTTTCGGCCAGTGCGTCCGCGAGATCGGCGAGGCCTTCGCCATGTTCGGCCGAGATCGCGACAGGCTCCCCGAGGCCGAGACGATAGGCGTCGAGCGCTCCCGCCTCCCCGGCCCGGCCTTCCGCCTTGTTGGCGACGAGGATCACGGGCTTGCCGGAGCGGCGCACGGCTTCGGCGAAATGTGCGTCGGCCGGCGTCACCCCGTCGCGTGCGTCGATGATGAACAGGACGGCGTCGGCCGCCTGGATTGCCGCTTCCGTCTGGGCACGCATCCGGCCGAGGAGCGAGGCGTCGTCGGCGACTTCGAGGCCCGCCGTGTCGATCACCTTGAAGCGCAGATGATAGATCTTGGCATCGCCTTCGCGCCGATCGCGCGTCACGCCGGGCTGATCATCGACCAGCGCGAGGCGTCGTCCCACAAGCCGGTTGAACAGGGTCGACTTGCCGACATTGGGTCGGCCGACCAGCGCGACGGTGCCTGGCATCGCTCAGGAACCGGCCGGCGGTGCATCCGCGGCGATGAGCTGGAGCATCAGTTCGGCGCGCTGGCGCAGACCCGTCGGCACGTTGGGGTCCGCGGCGGCATCCTGGAACCATTTCGAGGCGGCAGTCATGTCCTTCGCCTTGTAGGCGGAGAGACCCAGGAGTTCGCGGACGCTGTGGCGCCAGGCCGAGCTCGGCGCGGCGAGCGGCTCGAGCGCCGTCTTGAATTCAGCATAAGGCTTCGTGTCGACCTCGATCATCGCGGCGCGCACGGTCGCGAGATCACGCAGCAGCGGACCCATGGCGGCGTCGGCTGCAATCGCGCCATAGGCCTTCACGCCTTCGAGCGGATCGCGCTTGGCGATTTCCGCCGCCTGCCGGAAGCGCGCCATCTGGCGATAGCCCGAGGGGCCCTCGTTGGCGATGGCGGCGAAGGCGGCGTCCGCCTCCTCGGTCTTGCCCTCGCGGGCGAGGGTGAGCGCCTGCTCGAACTTCTCGCCGGCGGCCTCGGCCTGCTTCAGCTGGTACCACTCATAGCCACGCCAGCCGGCGACCGCGAGCACGATCACCACGGCGAAGCCGATGATGACGTTCCCGTATTTTTTCCAGATCTTCTCCGCCTTTTCGCGGCGAAGGTCTTCTTCGACTTCCTGGAAGATATCGGACATCGGTGGCGCCAGTTGAACCCTTCGGACGACGGGGCGTAGCGGAGCCGGGCGGCATCGTCAAGAAATGCCCGAAAACGACGAAGCCCGCCGGGGTGCGGCGGGCTTCGCTTTCAGGCCTCGGTGGACCGTCTCAGATGCGGGTCTTGCTCAGTTGCGAGCCTTGTCGACCAGCTTGTTCTTGGCGATCCACGGCATCATGCCGCGCAGACGCTCGCCGACCGCCTCGATCGGGTGGGCATCGTGCAGGCGGCGCGTCGCCTTGAACTTCGGCTGGCCAGCCTTGCACTCGCGGATCCACTCCGACGTGAAGGCGCCGGTCTGGATGTCCTTGAGAACGCGGCGCATCTCGGCCTTGGTCTCGTCGGTGATGATGCGCGGACCCGTGACATATTCACCGAACTCGGCCGTGTTCGAGATCGAGTAGTTCATGTTGGCGATGCCGCCCTCATAGATGAGGTCGACGATCAGCTTCACTTCGTGCAGGCACTCGAAATAGGCCATTTCCGGCGCGTAGCCGGCCTCGACCAGCGTCTCGAAGCCGCCGCGGATGAGCTCGACGAGGCCGCCGCAGAGCACGACCTGCTCGCCGAAGAGGTCCGTCTCGCATTCTTCCTTGAAGCTCGTCTCGATGATGCCCGAGCGGCCGCCGCCAACGCCGCAGGCGTAGGAGAGCGCGATGTCATGGGCGTTGCCCGAGGCGTCCTGATGGATGGCGATGAGGCACGGCACGCCGCCGCCCTTCTGATACTCGCCACGCACCGTGTGGCCCGGGCCCTTCGGCGCAATCATGATGACGTCGAGCGTCTTCTTCGGCTCGATGAGGTTGAAATGGACGTTGAGGCCATGGGCGAACGCGATCGCTGCGCCGTCGCGGATGTGGGGCGCGATCTCGTCGCGATAGATGTCGGCCTGCAGCTCGTCCGGCGTCGCCATCATCATCAGATCCGCCCACTTGGCGGCATCCGGCACCGACATGACCTTGAGGCCGTCGGCCTCGACCTTGAGCGCCGTGGTCGAACCCGGACGCAGCGCGACGACGATTTCCTTGGCGCCGGAGTCCTTAAGGTTCAGCGCATGGGCGCGGCCCTGCGAGCCGTAGCCCACGATGCACACCTTCTTGCCCTTGATCAGATTGAGATCGGCGTCGCGATCGTAATAAACCCGCATGGGAGGATCCTTTCCTGTCGTTTCTGGTTTGTGTCAGCCGGGACGATGCCCTGCCTTGCGTTCGTCCGCCCCGAAGAGGCGGAAGAAATGATCGACCGCGCGCCGCGCCTCAGCGCGCCGGTCCGTTTCGCTCTCCGCCGGCCTGTCGCCGAGCAGGAGCCGTACATGCCAATCGCCGATGATGAGGCCGTAGAGCGTGCGATAGGCCTCGCCAAGATCCGGCGCCTCGATATGACCCGCCGCCCGCCCCGCCTCGAGCAGCGCCCGCGCACGCGTTTCGATCGTCCGTCGGCCGCGATCGAGGACGAGGCGGCCGAGCACGGCGCCATCGCGGCTCGCCTGGCCGATCGCCAACCGGTTGAGGGCGAGCGAGGCGTCGCCGGCTAGAACCGCCAGAAGATCGCTCGCGAACACGACGAGATCGGCCTCGAGACCCGCGCGATCGCGCCGATCCTGCCGCGGCGTCGCGACACGCACCTTGCTCGCCTGATGCGCAATGACGGCCGCCAGCACGCCGTCGCGATCGCCGAACCATTTGTAGAGGCTCTGCTTCGAGCAATTCGCCTCGCGCGCGATCCGGGCTGTGGTCAGGGCCCGGTCACCGCCCTGCACGAGCAGCCGCAGGGCACATTCCAGCACCTCGCGCTGGCGCGGCGAATAGGTCTCGGCGGGCGCCGGGCCTTCGCTGCCCGCCTCCACCTCACCCACACCGTCCATGCTCCGGCGAGCGTCCAAGCGTTTCATCCTCAGTGCGTACCGTACGGTACGGTACGCTCGATAGGGGAAGCGGGGATGCCGGTCAAGCGGGGGTAGCGCGCACACGACAGGCGTGTCCGACCTGGGCCGTTACCGAACGGCGGAAACGGCACCTTCTCTTTCTATCAGTGGCCTTGACGCTGCCTCGTGGCATCGGCACGAGAACGGCAAACATCCCCATCAACGAGGCCGCCATGACCGCTTCACTCGACTTCTCAGGGCAGTCCGTGCTCGTGACGGGCGGCGCCTCCGGGATCGGACGCGGCATCGTCGAGGCGTTTCGCGATGCGGGGGCTGGGGTGACGTTCACCTACGCGACGAGTGCCGACGATGCCGCGGCGCTGCAGGCGACTGCTCCCGATCGACTGCAGGCGATGGGCGCAGATCTGCGGAGACCCGAGGAATGCGCCCGTGTCGTCGAGGCGGCGGCTGCGCGGTTCGGCCCCCTCGACGTCATCGTCACCAATGCCGGCGGTCTCATCGCCCGCGCGAAGACCACGGAGACCTCGCCGGAGCTCTGGCAGGAATCCTTCGAGCTCAACGTCCTGTCCACCGTCTTCGTCTGCAAGGCCGCCCTGCCCGCGATGCTGGAGCGCAAGCGCGGCGCGATCATCACCATGGGTTCCATCGCGGCGCATAACGGCGGCACCGGCGCCGCGCATTACTCCTCGATGAAGGGCGCGATCCACACCTTCACGCGCGCCCTCGCCAAGGAGGCGGCGCCGCATGTGCGCGTCAACAGCGTCTCGCCCGGCCTCATCGGAACCCGCTTCCACGACACTTTCTCGACGCGCGAAAAGCGCGCCGCGACCGTGGCGCAGACGCCGCTCGCCCGCGAGGGAACACCAGCCGACGTCGCCGGCGCGGTGCTCTACCTCGCCTCCCCGTTTGCGGCCTTTCTGACGGGCGAGATCATCGAGGTGAACGGCGGCATCGGGATGTACTGACACGCGCCGTCGCGAGCGCTCTTGTCAACGCACGCAGCCTCGTCTATGCAACCGCCCGCGCCTTGCGCCGCGCCGTTGGGGGATAGTTCAACGGTAGAACAGCGGACTCTGACTCCGTTAATCTTGGTTCGAATCCAGGTCCCCCAGCCAGCCTTTTTCGGTACCTCAAGGTAGGCCGAAAACCCTTCTGAAAACAATGTTTTAGCGCAGTTTGACCAAGTGGTCAGATTTGCCGTGGTACCCCACGCAGTACCCCAAACTGGTACCGCAGAGTTGCATCTGTAACGAGCTTGAAAACGGATAGAGAGTGGTGAACGCCAGTGAAGGTGGTGAACGCCAGCCGCGAGGCGCTCAGTGAAGGTGGTGAACGCCAGTGAAGGTGGCCGGTGCTTGGGATGATGTTGGTGGCAGCCCTACTGAGAACCTGTGAGACAACCTGAGGCCGCAAGCCCCCCTCGGTCATCTCTGACTACCACCAACACCAACCCAAACACCGGCCACCATCCGCCAAGGAGGCAAGAGAGGAAGGCAAGGCAACCCCAACAGGATCAACCTCGCCCCTCTCATCACTCCGTCACGCCCTTTCCCAGATCACCTGAGCCAACACGTCACCCGAGACTACAGCGGTGCTGTCATTGTCAGGCAGACCGGCAACGATCCGGAGACCAAGGCCATTGTTAAGCCTCAGGCCAGCCTTGCCGAACATGTGGTCAACAGTGCTGCCAGCCGGGATTGCGATGGTGAGGAACGGGGTGTCACCGTTGTTAGGTGCAGTGGCCTTGTCGTAGAGTTTGACGTAACGCGTGTTAGCAGCGGTGTTGACAAGGTTGTAACCCGCAAGCCGAGTGTCGCCAGCACGGATGAGCGTGGGGTTATCAGATGCCGCTGACGTGATGCGGCTAGTTGTACGAGACATGAAGAATGTATTCCTATGTTGTGAATGGGAAGTGAGGCGGGGTGATCACTTGGACCACCTCGCTCATTGTTGTTGATGCTTCGATCAGGCCAGCGTCACAGCTTGGCCATTTGCCTTGAGCACCCGGATCAACTTCGCAGCCCGATCAAACGAGATGGTCACCGCGTCAGGATGCATCGCTCTGGCGTAGCGCTCCAGACCGGTCACGTCGTCCTTTTCGAACATCGTGATCGTAAGCTGACGCCTCCACTCCCGGTCAAAGTCCCATTCCTTCTCAGAGACCTCGACAGGCTTACGCTGATAAGGACCGCTATGGTCTTCTCTTCGGCTGCGTTCCACTAGGGCGTTATGTGGTTTCGAGATGTTACTACCAGCCACGATCAGCCCTTCCTCGACACACGGATCAACCCACGCTGAACAGCTGCGCGGTAAGAGGTCGTAACGCCTCCGGGAAGCTGGACCATCACCTGCTTGGAGGCATCGTCGAAGTAGGTCCGGATGCCCGGTGCTACCTCAGCGGTGAGGATGGCTTCAGGATCGCGGCTATCGAGGCTTTCGACGTAGCGAGAAGCCAGATCAGCATAGGCAGCCTTGGGGGCACGGGTGGTGATGTGCTTGAGGACAGCATCAGCGAACTCCTCGCGGTAGTTCTGTTCGGCCCATTCCGCGAAGTCCTCGTAGCTGTCCACACCCAGCGATCCGGTGACCTTCACCGCTTGGTCATGGAACTCCTTATGGATGCCACCGATCATGATGGCCGTGGTGTCCGCATCAAGACCGGCAGCCTCGGCAAGCTGGGTGATCTCAGAGGATGAGATGGTGCCGGTATCTGCGAAAGAGACAGCAGCCGAATGTTGCATCTCGCGAGGAACTATCTGTGTGACCGAGAGCAAGGCCTTTTCAGCCGGTTCACTCAAGGCCAGCATCTCGCCAGCATCGTTGTTCGATGGTGCTTCAGTCGAGGTGTTAAACCCATCCTGATGGATGTTCGTGTTGAGTGCTTCGCGGCTAGGCTGACCGTTGGAAGGCTGACGAGCCTGAGCGCCTAGCGGCTGATGAGCCTGAGACTGACCACCACCCGGTTCACGGTAACCACCGTTCACAGGGTCAGGCACGAGGAAGCCCAGCTG
>JBKDKQ010000041.1:0-62692 GCA_046344875.1 Labrys sp. (in: a-proteobacteria)
GTCTGACAGCAAGTCGAAGGCCGAAAAGAAGAGCGCCAAGGTGGCGGTCGAGCCGATCGACGACAAGATCGAGGGCGGTGTCTCCTCGCAGTCGATCCGCGTCAATGTCGACACGCTCGAAACGCTGATGACGATGGTCTCGGAGCTGGTGCTGACCCGCAACCAGCTGCTCGAAATCGTCCGTCGCCACGAGGACTCCGAGTTCAAGGTCCCGCTGCAGCGCCTTTCCAACGTGACGGCCGAGTTGCAGGAAGGCGTCATGAAGACGCGCATGCAGCCGATCGGCAATGCCTGGCAGAAGCTGCCACGCATCGTGCGTGATCTTGCCAACGAACTCGGCAAGCAGATCGAACTCGAGATGCATGGCGCCGACACCGAGCTCGACCGCCAGATCCTCGACCTGATCAAGGATCCACTGACCCACATGGTCCGCAACTCCGCCGATCATGGCCTCGAGCCGCCGGAGGAGCGCAAGACCAAGGGCAAGCCGGAAAAAGGTACGATCAAGCTTTCCGCCTATCACGAGGGCGGGCACATCATCATCGAGATCACCGATGATGGCCGCGGCCTCAACATCGACAAGATCCGCCGCAAGGTGCTCGAGAACGGCCTCGCAACCGAGGCTGAACTCGACAAGATGTCCGAGAGCCAGATCCAGAAGTTCATCTTCGGTGCCGGCTTCTCGACCGCCCAGACGGTCACGAACGTCTCAGGCCGCGGTGTCGGCATGGACGTCGTGCGCACCAACATCGACGCGATCGGCGGCACGATCGACCTGCGGTCTGCCTTCGGCGAAGGCACGACCTTCACCATCAAGATCCCGCTCACGCTCGCCATCGTCTCGGCGCTGATCGTCGAATGCGCCAAGAACCGCTTCGCGATCCCGCAATTGTCGGTCGTCGAGCTCGTGCGCGCCCAGACCAATTCCGAGCACCGCATCGAGCACATCAAGGACACGCCCGTCCTGCGGCTGCGCAACAAGCTGCTGCCGCTCGTCCATCTCAAGAAACTCCTCAACATGGATGACCAGCCGGCGTCGAAAGCCGATGCGGAGAACGGCTTCATCGTCGTCACGCAGGTCGGCACCCAGACCTTCGGCATTGTCGTCGACGGCGTCTTCCATACGGAGGAAATCGTTGTGAAGCCGATGAGCTCGAAGCTCCGGCACATCACCATGTTCTCCGGCAACACCATTCTCGGTGACGGCTCGGTGATCATGATCATCGACCCGAACGGGATTGCCTCCGCCGTCGGTTCCGCGGTCGCCACCACGGCGCAGGAAGCAGCGGCGGATGCCGAGGCCCGGCGCGCGGATGGCGAGAAGCTCGTCTCCATGCTGGTCTTCCGCGCCGGTGGCGAGGAACCGAAGGCAGTGCCGCTCTCGCTCGTCACGCGTCTCGAGGAGATCGACGTCTCGAAGATCGAGTTCTCGAACGGGCGCTACCTGACGCAGTATCGCGGCTCGCTGATGCCGCTCGTGCTGATCAATCACGGCGTCCAGCTGCGCTCCTCCGGTTCGCAGCCCATGCTGGTCTTCGCGGATGGCGGACGCTCGATGGGCCTCGTCGTCGACGAGATCGTCGACATCGTCGAGGATCGCCTCGAGATCGAGATTGCGAGCGACATGCCGGGCATTCTCGGCTCTGCTGTGATCAAGAACCGCGCCACGGAGGTGATCGATGTCGGCCACTTCCTGCCGCTCGCCTTCGAGGACTGGTTCAAGCGGAAGGACATGGCCGAAGAGGCGCTGACGCGGCGTCTGCTCTTCGTCGATGACTCGGCCTTCTTCCGCAACATGCTGACGCCGGTGCTCAAGGCCGCCGGCTACCAGGTGACCGCTGTCGGCAATCCGATGGAAGCGCTGACGCTGACGCGCAGCGGCACGAGCTTCGACGTCATCGTCTCCGACGTCGAGATGCCGGACATGAACGGCTTCGAACTCGCGGAAGCCCTGCGTGCCGATCCGCGCATGGCGCGCACGCCGATCATCGGCCTGTCGTCCTTGACCAACCCGGCCTCGATCGAGCGCGGCCGTCAGGCCGGCTTCCATGACTATGTGGCGAAGTTCGATCGCCAGGGCCTGATCGCAGCCCTTAAGGAAAC
This sequence comes from Labrys sp. (in: a-proteobacteria), assembly GCA_046344875.1. Taxonomy (GTDB): domain Bacteria; phylum Pseudomonadota; class Alphaproteobacteria; order Rhizobiales; family Labraceae; genus Labrys. Next base: position 2,104 of record JBKDKQ010000041.1, read on the forward strand.
CACGGTCGATTACGGAGTTGCGGCATGAGTATCGCCAACGACAACACAGCCAAGGCCGTCGGTACCGCGGTCGGTGACGAGATCGAATACGTCACGGTGATCATTGGCGGACAGTTGTTCGGCCTGCCGATCAGCCGCGTGCAGGACGTCTTCATGCCGGACCGCCTGACGCGCGTGCCGCTCGCTCATCGCGACATCGCGGGCGTGCTGAACCTGCGTGGCCGCATCGTGACCGCAATCGACATGCGCACCCGCCTCGGCCTGCCGCATCCCGAGAACGTGCGCTCGACCATGGCGGTCGGCATCGAGTTCAAGGGCGAGAGTTTCGGACTGATCATCGATCAGGTCGGCGAGGTGATGAAGCTGCAGCGGGCGTCGATCGAGTCGAACCCGGTCAATCTCGATCCGCGCTGGGCGATCGTCTCGGCGGGTGTGCATCGTCTTGACGGGCAGCTGCTCGTGATCCTCGACGTCGATCGCGTCCTCGAGCTCGAAACCGAGTATCTCGCCGCCTAAGGCGCTCCGGAGACTGACATGAAGACCTGCCTCGTCGTCGACGACTCGAGCGTCATCCGCAAGGTGGCGCGCCGGATCCTGGAAAGCTTCGACTTCAAGATCAGCGAAGCGGAGGACGGCCAGAAGGCGCTCGACGCGTGCCGTGACACCATGCCCGACGCGGTCCTGCTCGACTGGAACATGCCCGTGATGGACGGCTTCGAGTTCCTCAAGGAACTGCGCAAGCTGCCTGGCGGTCGCGATCCAAAGGTCGTGTTCTGCACCACCGAAAACGACATCGCCCATATCGCGAAGGCCATGCGGGCCGGGGCGGACGAATACATCATGAAGCCGTTCGACAAGGAAATCGTGGAGTCGAAGTTCCACGAAGTCGGCTTGATTTAGGGCGCTTCCCCGGCGCCACGTCCCCGAGGCGCCATGTGAGAGTACGAACATGAGCAGTGCGTTCGCCGCCGCGATGCCGCCCAGAGGCGAGCCGACCGTGCGCGTGATGGTCGTCGATGACGCCGTCGTGGTGCGCGGCCTGATGGCGCGCTGGCTCGGTGAGGCCGGCGGGATCGAAGTCGTCGCCTCCCATCGCAACGGGCGCGCGGCGGTCGAGGACATGGAGCGGGCCGATCCCGACGTCGTGGTTCTCGACATCGAGATGCCCGAAATGGACGGCATGGCCGCCCTGCCGGAAATCCTGAAGAAGAAGCGCAACGTCATCGTGATCATGGCCTCGACGCTGACGCGTCGCAACGCCGAGATTTCGCTGAAGTGCCTGTCGCTCGGTGCGACCGACTATGTGCCGAAGCCGGAATCCAACGCCGCCGTGACGACCTCGCCGGAGTTCCGTCGCGAGATTGTCGAGAAGGTGAAGGCGCTCGGTCGCCGGGCCCTCTCCCTGCACGGGGCCTCATCGCCCGGCCGCTCCGAGCCGATGACGCGGGCCGAGCTTGCGACCCGGTCGCCGGCGTCACCGGCAGGCTTCCGCGCGTCGGCGCCGGCATCGGCAGCCGGTGGCGGCTTCCTCGCCAAGGAGCGGGCTGCGCAGAGCGGTGGTGACTTCCGACTGCGGCCGTTCCCCAACACCGTGCCGCGCGTTCTGGTGATCGGCGCCTCGACAGGCGGCCCCCAGGCGCTCAACACCGTCGTGGCCGGGATTGCCAAGATGATCGACCGGGTGCCGGTGCTGATCGTCCAGCACATGCCGGCGACCTTCACGACTATTCTCGCCGAACATCTCGCGCGCGCCAGCGGCAAGCCGTGCGCCGAGGCGGTCGACGGCGAACCGATCCGGCCGGGCCGGATCTATGTCGCGCCGGGCGGGCGACACATGCTCGTCAAGCGCGGCGATGGCCATGGCGTCATCGCGCTCGACGATGGTCCCATGGTGAATTTCTGCAAGCCGGCGGTCGATCCGATGTTTGCTTCGGCCGCGTCCGTGTTCGGAGCGGCGGCCTTCGGGCTGGTCCTCACCGGCATGGGATCGGACGGTGCCAACGGAGCCCGTGATCTCGTCGCGGCCGGCGGCGGCGTGATCGCGCAGGACGAGGCGACGAGCGTCGTCTGGGGCATGCCGGGCGCGACGGCTCAGGCGGGGCACTGCAGTGCCGTGCTGCCGCTCGCCGAAATCGCGCCGAAGCTGGTGCGGTTCTTCGCAGGAGATCGCACGTGACGCCGTTCGAGTATGAGTATCTGTGCCGCCTCCTGAAGGACCGATCCGGTCTTATCCTGACGAGTGACAAGCAGTATCTCGTCGAGAGCCGCCTGGGACCGGTGATCCGCAAGCACGGCATCGCCTCGCTGTCGGATCTGTGCTCGCGTCTGAAGGCCGGCAATATCCCGGCCGTGGAGTCCGCCGTCGTCGAGGCGATGACGACGAATGAAAGCTTCTTTTTCCGCGACAAGACGCCGTTCGACATGTTCCGCGAGACCATGCTGCCGGCGCTTCTCGCCGCGCGCGCCTCGCGCCGCACGCTGCGCATCTGGTGCGCGGCCGCCTCGACCGGTCAGGAACCCTATTCGCTCGCCATGATCCTCAAGGAGATGGAGGGTCAGCTCGCCGGATGGCGCATCGAGATCATCGGCACCGATCTGTCGACCGAAGTGCTCGATAAGGCCAAGGCCGGCAGCTACACGCAGTTCGAGGTCCAGCGCGGCCTGCCGATCCAGTATCTGATGAAGTATTTCACGCAGAAGGGCGATCAGTGGGAGATTGCCTCGTCGATCCGCTCGATGGTGCAGTATCGACCGCTGAACCTGCTGCGTGATTTCTCGTCGCTTGGTCAGTTCGACATCATCTATTGCCGCAACGTACTGATCTATTTCGATCAGCCGACGAAGGCCGACGTTCTAGGCCGGGCGTCACGGCTTCTGGCGCCCGACGGCTATCTGGTCCTCGGCGCCGCCGAAACCGTCGTCGGTATCACCGACGTGTTCAAGCCGCATGCCGAGCGGCGCGGGCTTTACGTTCCGAACACGCCGGCACAGGGCGGGGCGGGGGTCGCACGCTTCGCCGCAGTTCGCTGACGGGCGTCAGCGACCAGACAGTTCGAACGTACGAGCGTGTAGGGAGGCAATCGCCTCCGTGTCGGTTGCAAAGCGTTGCCGATCGGCTGGTTAAACCATGCCGTCGATGGCGTCCTTTAGGGACCGACAGCCGATGGTTATCGCTCCGCGGAGTGACTGCATGTCCTGCAGACCGGGCAGAAGCGCTCGCAAGAGGCTAGAGGCTGATGCTGGCCGGGCTATGGACCAGTGCCGGCAGTTCGGTGCCCGGTCTATCGCGCAGATCGTGCGCCAAGCTGGCCCCACGGCGTTCTGAAACCATTGAGACGGCGGAGCCAGAGGCACCTCGCCACGGATCCAGATACAGGTCCTAGCCGACGTTTGTAGGTGCTTTGCGTCGTAAACTGCCGACACGTCCAGTTCGTGCCTGCTTTAGGCATTTGCCGATCCCGCGGCGGTTGGAAAGCCGCGGCGACTCGGCCCGTCAGGTCACGACCGCTGATGTATGCGGGCCGCTGCCGACGTCCGGTGCCAGCGCGACCGCCGAATTCGCCTGTTCCATTGGTTGCCGGCGCTTTTCTTCGGCGCGAGTGCCATGGTTGAATGCGGTTGGTACGCTTTGGAACAGCGGCGCTGCTCTACTAGCCTGCCACGTGATGTCCGCGATGTCGGGACTCAGGAGTCGTACGATGCGGGCCGAGGACGCCGTTTTGGATGTCATGATGCACGGAGTGTTCGCACTGGACCTCGTGCGCAGTCAGCGTCTCAACCAGATACCAATTCTGGAGCTCATGCGAACGCCACTTGCGGTCAATCTCGGCATTTTCGGTGTCGTGGTGGTCTGGTTGTGCCATCAGCGGCATGTGCGTTTTGGGATGACGCTGTTTAGTATCGTCTGCTTGCTCGTGATGACTGGGCTTGTTTTCACGACAGTTCTGCTTGGTGCCTGCCTTCTGGTGTGGGGGCTTGCAGTCGTCTTGCAGATGTGGGCCCGTCGTCGGGGAAAGCATGGCCTCCCTTTGTTAGCGGGGTGGATTGTCATCAACGCACTGTATTTTCCTCTTTTTTTCGTAACCTTGCCAACTTTTGACAATATCATGGTCGTAGGTGAGCTCGTGCTGTTTTGGGGGCCGGCCTTTATGGTCTTTCGCTCGCTGCACTACATCCACCAATGCTGCAAAGATCGGGTCGATGCCCTAGAGGCCGGTGCGCTTGGCGCATTCCTGCATTACGTCCTGCACTTCCCGTCCTTCTGGTTTGGTCCATATCAGACCTTCAGGCAGTTCAGTGATGAAGTGTCGAATTGCAAGGAGAGAATGACGTGGCGGAATCATCTGAAGGGATGGGGGCGAATTCTAAGTGGTCTCGTTAAATTTCTGATCATATTTCATTTTCTGAATTTGGATTACTTCTATAACTATGGCTATTTTGGTCCTTTTGCTGAGCGAATGTTCGCAGTCGAAGGAAGCGATGATCCCCTCCATTTGCTGTTCATGTTGTACCTCTTCATCATCAAGATTGCGCTCTTCGTCTCAGGCCTGAGCGATGGGGTCATTGGCATGAACCTGTTGATGGGAATTCGGGTTCCTGAGAACTCGAACTCGCCGCATCTCTCGCGCGACATTCTCGAGTTTTGGCGTCGGTGGCACATTCAGGCCGGTGTGTTCCTTCGTGAGGAGGTGTTCTTTCCGGTCGGGGGAATGCGGCGCCGGAGATGGGCGTTTTTCTGCGTGTTCGCCTATAGTGGCTTCTGGCACTTTCCATCGGTCAGCGCCGTTCTTGCTTTCCCGCTGTTGCAACTTGTTCTGATTGAGTTGACGCTGGCATGGCAGGCCTTCTGGAAACGACATGAAAAGCGTGGCGATAGGATCGATGCTATCGGCAAGCGGTTCTACCTCCACGATTCCTGGCTCTCGGGCGTGCTTGGAATCATTCTTGTCATGCATGCAAACGTTCTATCTGCCGTATTGATACACGATCATTTCTTCCAAGGCACTCGAATTCTTCCTATACTTTTTGGATATATTCATTGAATTTGATTAATTATTTGCTTTTTCTCTAAAAAGCCGTTCAGGAATAGCGTAGCAGCCTGTGTTGCGAGGCGCGTTGGGCGTCTATTTCCGTGTTGCGGGGCTCCCGGAGCTTGGGGCGTCTCGTGTTCTTCATCGTGCTTACCCCCTGTTGTTGGTCCGGAGACCCGCATGACCCGCACGCTCATTTCCACCGGTTCTCCGTTCGAAAAGGTCGCCGGCTATTCCCGTGCCGTCGTGATGGGCCCCTGGTGCTTCGTGTCGGGAACGACGGGTTATGACTATACGACGATGACCATGCCGGACGGCGTCACGGATCAGGCCGAGAACACGATGGCGACGATCGGCCGGGCACTCGCTCAGGCGGGATTTGAACTCGGTGACGTCGTGCGCGCGACCTATATCGTCACCGATGCCGCCCATGCCGATCCGGTCTTCGCCGTCGTCGGGCGGCACTTCCGCGACATCAGGCCTGCCGCGACCATGATCGTTGCCGGGTTGATCCGGCCGGAGATGAAAGTCGAGATCGAGGTGACGGCGCTCAAGGGATGATGGCCGCCGATCAGACGAGGACGAAGTCGGCCACGAGCTTGACGTTGAGGGCCACGATCACCACCGCGATCAGGACGGCGAGGGCGACGATCCACAGGGGTGCGCGCAGGTCCCCCATCTTCCGGCGCGATGCCGTGATGATCACGAGGGGAATCACGGCGAAGGGCAACTGGAGGCTCAGCACGACCTGGGTGAGGATCAGAAGACGGCCCGTCTCGGCCTCGCCATAAAGGAGCGTGACGGCTGCAGCCGGAATGATGGCGAGACCGCGTGTGATGAGCCGGCGCAGCCACATCGCCATGCGGAAATCGAGAAAACCCTCCATGACGATCTGCCCCGACATCGTCGCGGTGACGGTCGAGTTGAGGCCGCAGCACAACAGTGCGATCGCAAAGAGCGAGGGCGCGAAGGCAGCGCCCAGCAAGGGTTCGAGGAGGCCGTGGGCCTCGCCGAGGTCGGCAACCTCGGTCCGGCCAGTCCCGTGGAAGGCCGAGGCGGCGAGAATCAGGATCGAGGCGTTGATGCACAGCGCCGCCATGAGCGCGAGGGTGGAGTCGATCGTCGCGAAGGTGAGCGCCTCGCGTCGCTGTGCCGGCTCTTCGCCGTAGGCACGCGTCTGGACGATCGAGGAGTGGAGATAGAGATTGTGCGGCATCACGGTCGCGCCGAGGATGCCGAGCGCGAGATAGAGCATCCCGGGGTCGCGGACGATGTCGAGCGTCGGGACGAAGCCGCGCAGCACGCCACCCCAGTCCGGGCTCGCCAGCAGGATCTGGACGAGAAAGCAGACTGCGATGACCGCGAGCAGCGAGATGATGAAGGCTTCGAGATAGCGAAAGCCGCGACTCTGCAGCCACAGGATCAGAAAGACGTCGGCTGCCGTCAGAATGACACCGATACCGAGCGGGAGGCCGAAGAGCAGTTGCAGACCGATCGCCGTGCCGATCACTTCGGCGATGTCGGTTGCGATGATCGCGATTTCGGCAAGCAGCCAGAGGGCCCAGGCGACGGGGCGGGGATAGGTGTCGCGGCAGGCCTGGGCAAGGTCGCGGCCCGTTGCGACCGCCAGTCGGGCGCACAGATGCTGGAGCAGGATCGCCATGAGATTGGAGACGAGCGCGACCGCAAGCAGCGCATAACCGAAGCGCGATCCCCCCGCGAGCGACGTCGCCCAGTTGCCGGGATCCATGTAGCCGACGGCGACGAGATAGCCGGGCCCGAGAAAGGCCGTCAGCCGTCGCCAGGGCGAGGCCGCCGGATTGACGCGCACGGACCGAAAGACATCCGACAGGGACGGTTCGCCCCGCTCGCGGCGCCAGGCGCTGGCTTTCGTCGGTGCGGCGACCGGCGGTTCCAAGATCCGTACCTTGAAATGCAATTAAGAACTATTCGCAGTTAGAAACACCAATCCCGGAATGTCAATTGGATTCCGGCGCGCCATCGCAATCTGCAGGATGTGGGCGTATCAAAGCGTGAGCGCTGATGGTTTCATCGGGCGCCTTGTGCCTCGCGAAGGCGGATCTGCCATGTCCTCGCACCGATTTCCCGGTGCCGCCCGGACCGGGCGATCGCCAACGCGAATGGGGTGCGGCGGGCTTGACGAGGATCGCTTTTCCCTTGCAATGCCCAGCCGATTGCAACAGAAATTACGTCTCCTCGCGTTGTCTTCCGGTCGTCCCATCTGGCGGCCCCGTCTCGCGCATCGGGTGTCGTCCCGCTGGGTGCGCCCGGTCTGTGTGCCGCCGGAAACATCGGGGAGGGCGGACGTGGTGCAGGATCGATGTCGACGTTCAAGGCATTGAAACGGAGATGAACATGTTCCTGAGGAAATGGGTGATCGCCGGAGCGCTTTCCGGTGCAGTGCTGGTTTCGGGCGCGCAGACCACGCCCGTCTCGGCCCAGCAGATGGATCCGGCCGCGGCTCTGTTCGGTGGGATCGTCGGCGGCGTTGTCGGCTCGCAGCTTGGCGGCGGCGAAGGCCAGATCCTCGGTGCGATCGCTGGTGCCTTTGTGGGCAGCCTCGTCGCTTCGTCGATCGCTGCTTCGCTTGAAGCGGAGGACCAGGAGCGTCTGAACGATATCACGGTTCAAACACTCGAATCCGGTGGCTCGAAGAGCTTCAAGAACAAGAAGACCGGCACCAAGGCGAAAGTGAAAGTCGTGAAGCGGTCGAAGGGTGAGGGCAAGCAGGCCTGCGCGACTGTCCGTCAGGAGATCACCACGTCTGACGGCAAGGCCATGGTCGATTCCGTCACTGCCTGCAAAGGACCGAATGGTTGGTCCGTCTGACGATCCCGACGGCCGGTGGCTTTAACGCGCTGGCCTGTCTCGTTCTGGCCTGTCTCGCCATCGTCTCACCTCGCCCCGCAATGGCGCTTGAGCCGGTTGCGGGGCAGTCGGCTGCTCTCGGCATCGACTTCACCACCGAGGGTGAGGACTGGTGCGGCGACACCGTCAACATCAAGCTGAGCGCCAAGGACGTGGCGGTGTTCTCCGGTGACCGCCGAGCCTTGCATCAGACGCTCGGGCGCATCCGCGCCGTCATTCTGCGCGACGAGATCTGCCCGAAGGCGACCGCGATCGTCTTTGATGGGTCCAAGGGTGAGAAGGCCGTCTATCGGGCGGAGATGTCGGTTCTGACGCGCTGGGTCGCGGTCGAGCGCGACGTCGAGACGGGCCGCCCGCTCTGCCTCGTCCCGGGCGTCGAGGAAGGTCTCTGCGCGCGCGCGGGTCACGTCTTCGATTTCGCGCGTCGCCTGTTCGATGAGCCGATCGAGAACCAGCCGGCGACCCTGACGAGCTTCCTTGACGGCCGGGCATCGGCCAATGTCGGCTTCACTCTCGGGACAGCCAAGGGAACGATCGTGCTGCGGGATGCCGAGGCCGGGGAGGCTCCGGCGGCCCGCCTTGCGCGAGAACTGGACGAGGCTGCGGGCGCCGCGTGTCGGTCGCAGGGCGGTGAGCCGGAAGCCTTGACCATCGAGGCCGCGCAGTCCGCCGTCGCGCGTCTGGGCACTCAGGCGGGTCTCACAGCCCATCGGTGTCGCAGCGGATCCAGCGAAACGCGCGAGGCGATCCTTGCCGTGCAGGAGGGGGCGGCTGTCTTCGCCCTGTCACTCGAAGGCGACGCGGCAGGCACCGATGCGTTCGACGCCGCTCTGGCGACCCTCGCCGAACGTCTGGCAGCTGACAAGCCTGAGCAGACGAGCGGCCGTCAGACGCGCCCCTCGCAGGTCAATGCCGTCCTGCCGGCCACCCCCTAACGCCAAATGGCGACGTCGCTCGGCGCGATCGTGGCCGAGCCGAGAAGGACGCGGCCCGGATCGACCGGCGCCGTCCAGGCGCGATCGCCATAGTTGAAGGCAAAGGTCAGATCGCCGCGCCGACGCAGCCGGACACCCTCGGGCAGGGGCGTGGTGGCAAGATGCGCGCGCGTCGCCATGGCCTCGATCAGAGCGGTCAGGAGCGTGAAGTCAGGCCAGCCGGCGACATAGCTGCGCGTGCCGTTGCGCAGGACCGCCGGTCCGCCATCCGCGAACCGGGCATCGACGCTGGTCGGCGCCTGTTCTTCGACATGATCGCGCCAGCGCGTCACGGTGCCGACCGCCTGCCCAGAGACGCTTTCCGACAGACCGGGGCGCAGCGAAGCGACCTCGCGCACGCGCATCGGGATGAGGGAGGCCAGCGGTCCGGGCGGCAGGTTTTCCGGGATCGAATGGGTGCGGGTCTTGGATCCACTGCGCGGCCCGAACAGGATCTGCGCTTCGGTCGCGGCGAAGGCAGCTGCCGCCTCGACCGAGACATAGGGCATGCTCGGCACCAGCACGAGCTTGTAGGCGCTGAGATCGGCGCCCGGCCTGACGAAATCGATGTCGAGTCCCAGGCGGCGTGCCGCCTCATACCAGCGATAGGTCAGCTCCGCATAGTCGAAGTCCTGGCCCTGCGGCTGCACGCGGCAGATCCAGGAGGCGGTGTAGTCGAACACGAAGGCGGTGCTGGCCGGTCGGGTCTCCGGCAGCGTTCCGATACGAGCCAGTTCCTCGCCGACCTGCGTCGCCTCCAGGCCTCCCTGCGACAGGCCCTGATTGTTCGGCAGGTTGAGGCCGGCATGCATCTGTTCCTGCGCAAACGGCGCCTGGCGCCAGCGGAAATAGCTGACCACCTCGGCACCATGCGCCAGCGCTTCCCAAGTGTAGAGCCGGATCTGCCCCTTGCGCGGCACCGGGTTCCACGGAGCCCAGTTCACGGGGCCGGGCTGCTGTTCCATGACCCACCAGCGCCCGCGCCCGACCGCGCGATAGAGATCATGGTGAAACGGTGCCATGTCGGGGTGGGCGGTGGTGACGTAACGCAGTTTTTCGTCGGTTGGGAACGGAAAGCGCTCGGTGAAGCCGATCGGATAGCTGTCCCAGCTCGCCAGATCGAGGTCGTCGGCCACGTCGAAATGATCGAAGTCGTGGAAGAGGCCCATGAAGTTGTGCGTCACCCAGCGGCCCGGCGAATGGCGGCGGATGATCTCGACCTGCATCCGGTTGAAGGCGACGACCTGATCGGAGGAAAAGCGCCAGTAATCGAGCTTGGCCGCCGGATTGGTCTCGGTGACGGCGAGGTTGGGCAGCGCGACGTCCTCGAAGCGGTTCACGTCCATCGACCAGAACACGTTGCCCCAGGCTTCGTTCAGCTGCTCCGGTGACTGGTACCGGCGGCGCAACCAGCCGCGAAAGGCCGCGAGATCATGCGGACCGTAGGAAAGGACCGTGTCGTGGCAGCCATATTCGTTGTCGGTCTGCCAGCCGACCACCTCGGGCCGTTCGCCGAAGGATTTGGCGACGAGTTCGCTGATGCGACGCGCTTCCTCCAGCCAGGCGGGGGCGGAGAAGCTGTAGTGCCGGCGCGAGCCGAAGCCACGCACGCGCCCGTCAATGTCCACCGGCGCGATGTCGGGATGGCGGTCCATCAGCCATTTCGGCGGCGTCGCGGTCGGCGTGCACATCACCACCTTCAGGCCAGCCGCCCCGAGAACGTCGATGGCCCGGTGCAGCCAGTCGAAAGTCAGTCGCCCGGGCTCAGGCTCCAGCCGGCTCCAGGCGAATTCGCCGATGCGGACATAGCGGATGCCCATCGCGGCCATCCGTCGGGCATCGTCGGGCCACCACGCTTCAGGCCAATGTTCCGGATAGTAGCAAACGCCAAGCATGTGTCTTCGTGCCTTCGATGGAACTCGGCCGCGAGCGGCCGTTGATGCGGCGGGCCCTGCCTCGCCGCGCTGGCGACCCGGACGCGCCGGGCGGGACGGATCCGGCGCCGTGGCGCCGCCGTCAGTCGATCAGCGACCCGTTGAGGATCGTCGTCCCCTGCGGATCGAACAGATGGCAGCTCGCCGCGTTGACACCGATGCCAAGACGATCGCCTGGCTTCGCCTTGCTCAGGCCGTCGGCGCGAACCGTGATCTCCGCGCCGTCGGGCAGATCGACATAGAGCATCGTCTCCGCGCCGAGACGCTCGGCGATGCGCACCACGCCCTCGAGCGTCGCATCGGCGCCTGTCGCATCGCCCGTGAGATGCTCGGGCCGGACGCCGAGCGTTACCGGTCCCGTGGCGGACCGGCCGCGACCGGGCAGGCGCAGCGTGGCACCACCCGGCAGCTTCACGGCTATCAGGCCACCCTCGGCGGCGCTCGCCTCGCCCTTGAGGAAGTTCATCTTTGGCGATCCGATGAAACCCGCGACGAAGAGATTGCGCGGGCGGTGATAGAGCTCCAGCGGTGAGCCGACCTGCTCGATCAGTCCGGCATTCAGCACCACGATCTTGTCGGCCATGGTCATGGCCTCGACCTGATCATGGGTGACGTAGATCATCGTGCTCTTGAGATCCTGATGCAGCTTGCCGATCTCGATGCGCGTCTGCACGCGCAGGGCCGCGTCGAGATTGGAGAGCGGCTCGTCGAAGAGGAAAACCTCGGGTTCGCGCACGATCGCGCGACCGATCGCGACGCGCTGGCGCTGACCACCCGAGAGCTGGCTCGGCTTGCGCTCCAGATAGGGGCCGAGTTGCAGCATCGCCGCGGCTTTCTGGACGCGCCGGTCGATCTCGGCCGCTGGTGCCTTGGCCATGCGCAGACCGAAGGAGATGTTGTCGCGCACGCTCATGTGCGGATAGAGCGCGTAGGACTGGAACACCATCGCGACGCCGCGATTGGCCGAGTCGACGGTGTTCATCGGCTTGCCGCCGATCGACAGCGTTCCGTCCGTGATCTCCTCAAGCCCCGCAACGAGGCGCAGGAGCGTGGACTTGCCACAGCCCGACGGGCCGACGAAGACGCAGAACTCACCATCCGCGATATCGAGATCGACGCCCTTGATGATCTCGACGTCGCCGAAGCGCTTGCGCACCTGGCGCAGTTGCACATCCGCCATGGATCATCGTCCCCTTCTGGTTCCGGTTATCTCAATCAACAGCGCCGTCTCCGGTCGCATGGCCGGCAGCGGAATGCCGATTTCGGCGAGGAGTGCTCCCGACAGGATCGTGCCGCCGCGCAGCATCGAGGCCTGTTCCGACGTCTGCCGGAAGAACACGCTCTCCTGCGGTCCCGGCAGCGACAGCCGATAGACGGCGTCCGGATCAAGCCCCTCGACGCGCAAAGGTGCCGCCTGCTCGCGTAGGCCGTAGGTGGTCTGTGCCACCACGATCGCCTGGGTGTAGCCGCTGCTGTCCTGGATGAACTGCGCGAGGCGACCATCGCCGGTATCGCGATGGATCACGCGGCCCCCATGCAGGATCGGCCGCAGCCGCTTGTGCAGCGAGATCCATCCGCGCAGTTCCGACCGCTCGGTCCGCGCGAGATCGAGGGGGTTCAGCTCGATGCCGAAATGATGGGGAAGGGCGGTGATCGCGCGGAAAGCCAGCGTGTGCTGCCGGCCGGTCTGGTGGTTCGGCGAGGCCGACACATGCGCGCCGAGAATCTCCGGCGGGAAGAACAGGCTCGCGCCGCGCTGGATCGTCTGGCGTTCGAGCGCGTCGGTGCAGTCGGAGGTCCAGATGCGATGGGTGCGGGCGAGGACCCCGTAATCGGCCCGACCGCCGCCCGAGGCGCAGCTCTCGATCTCCACCGTCGGATGGGCCGCGCGGACCCGGTCGACCAGAGCGTAGAAGGCACGGACCTGCCGCGACGTCGCCGCCCGGCCGGTCGCGTTGCCGACATGCGTCAGGTCGCGGTTCATGTCCCATTTGATGTAGGCGATCGGGATCTCGCGCAGCAGCGCATCGAGCCGCTCGAAGAGATGGTCCGACACCTCCGGCCGGGCGAGATCGAGCACCAGCTGATGGCGCGAAAGCAGAAGTGGCCGGCCCTCGATCTGCAGGGCCCAGTCCGGATGGGCCCGCAGCAGGTCCGACCGGGGATTGACCATCTCCGGCTCGAACCACAGTCCGAACTCCATGCCGAGATCGGTCACGTGCCGGGCGAGCGGCAGAAGGCCGTCCGGATATTTGCGCCGGTCGACGACCCAATCGCCGAGGCTCGAGGTGTCGTCGTTGCGGGCACCGAACCAGCCGTCGTCGAGCACGAAGCGCTCGATGCCGAGTTTCGCCGCGGCTTCCGCCTGAAGGCGGAGCGTCTCCGGGTCATGGGAGAAATAGGTGCCTTCCCAGGTGTTCAGCGTCACCGGCCGCGACCGCATCCGCCGGCCGGGCCAGCGCAGAACATCGCCGCGGACATGGTCGTGGAAGTCCTGTGCCATCGCCGCAAGGCTCGAGGCCGCCACCATGTGCGCGACGGGGCTCTCATAGCTCTCACCCATGGCGAGGCGGATCTCACCCGGTTCGAACAGTTCGCCGGCATGGACGAGCCGTCGCCCGTCATCGAGCCGCTCGACAGCCAGACAATGATTGCCGCTCCAGCCGAGATGCAGGCCGAACACTGCCCCGCCCTGATCGCCGAACCCCGGGGCGCCGAGCACGAGCGAGGGGTGGCGATCATGCGAGGTGCGGCCGCGCCGGTTCTCCTTGATCCAGAGTGCCGACCCGAGGGGTTCGCGAAACGGGTGGAACTCGCGACCCCAGCCGCCGTCGAAAGTGAGCAATTCGCTGGCTTCCGCCGGTGCGAGCATGGTGCCGGCCATGCAGCGGTCGAGCTGGAAGGGCGCCTCGCCGGTGTTGGTGACGCGCGTGCGCATCGTCAGCACATCGCCCTGCCCGAAGCGCAGTTCGATGACGAGCGTCACCTGTGAGACGGTATCCATACCGGTCAGCGTCGTGCGTCCGCCGTCCTGCGTCACCTTCCACGCATCGGGGTCGATCACGAAGTCGCGGCCGTCCCTGTGTCCTGCGATGGCCGGCCACTGGAAGCGGCCCATGCCCCCGGTCGGCAGGAGCACGGCCGCGGGCGGCGGTTCGTCCATGCCGTTGATGCGTGAGGCGCGCGCGGTGAGGAGCGGGATGGTCGACAGATCGGCATCCGGCGGCAGCCGGCGAATGCACCAGGCCGCGATCACGGGCATGCCGCGCGCCGGCAGGCCCAGCAGGACCGACCGGGCGAGACCATCAATCCGAACAATCCTCATCATTCCTTCGTCGCTCCAAGCGTCAGGCCGGCGATGAAGTGCTTCTGCATGAGGAAGAACATCAGGACCGGCGGCAGAGCCGCGACGATAGAGCCGGCCGACACGAGGTGCCAAGCCGCGATCCACTGTCCGTTGAGCGATTGCAGGCCGGCGGTCACCGGCATGGCGTGGTTGCCCTGAACCAGCACGGTCGCCCAGAAATAGTCGTTCCAGATGAAGGTGAAGATCAGGACCGACAGGGCCGCGATCGCCGGCCGCATCAGCGGCAGCACGATGTGCCAGAAGATCCGCCACTCCGACACGCCCTCGACCCGCGCCGACTCGATCAACGCGAAGGGCAGCGACTTGATGAAGTTGCGCATGAACAACGTACAGAAGCCGGTCTGGAAGGCGATATGGAACAGGATCAGGCCGCCGATGCTGTCATAGAGCCCCATCTTCAGCGTCAGGTCGCGGACGGGCACCATCAGCACCTGGAAGGGCACGAAATTGCCGGCGACGAAGAGGAAGAAGACGAGGAGGTTCGACCGGAACTTGTACACGGCGAGCGCGAAGCCGGTCATGGTCGACAAAGCCACGGCGCCGATGACCGTCGGCACGGTGATCAGGAACGAATTGAGGATGTAGCGGCCCAGCGGGCTGTCCCGGAACACGGCGGTGTAGTTCTCGCCGCCGGCAAAGCTCGACGGCCAGCCGAAGTAGTTTCCGGCGGTGAGGTCCGATGCCGGCCGAACCGAGGTCGCGGCGACGCCGAGGAGCGGCAGCAGCCAGATCAGAAGCGCGATCGGAAGGAAAACCCGATAGGCGATGTTGATGGCCGGCGAGGCCCGTTGGATCGGGGTTGGAAACATCTCAGCGCCCCCGTTCGTCGCGGATCATCTTGATGATGAACAGCGAGATGAAGACCAGCATGATCGCAAACAGCACCACCGCGATCGCCGCGCCATAGGCGACGCGCCCGCCGATCTCGCCGACGACCTTCTCGTACATGTAGTAGGACAGCACGCGGGTCTCGCCGAAGGGACCGCCGGCGGTCATCACCGAGACGAGGTCGAAGGAGCGCAACGCGCCGATGACCGTCACGACGATGGCGATGAAGGTCGCCGGGCGCAGCTGCGGCAAAACGATGTTCCACAGCATCGACCAGCCCTTGGCGCCATCCATGCGGGCCGCCTCGATCTGCTCGGGATTGATGTTGTTGAGACCCGTCAGGTACAGGATCATGCAATAGGCGATCTGCGGCCACAGGCCGGCGGCGATGATGCCGTAGGTCGCGAAGCGCTCGTCGGCGAGAACCGCGACGCCATCACCCGTGATCGACTCGATCAGCTTGTACAGGAGCCCGAAGTCGGGCGCGTAGAACCAGGAGAAAATCAGGCCGACGACGACCTGGCTGATCACGAAGGGGAAGAAGAACAGCGACTTGACGAGCCGGATGCCGGTGACCGTCTGGTTGAGGAACAGCGCGATGCCAAGGCCGGCCGGCAGCGCCAGCATGTAGAGCACCAGCCAGATGACGTTGTTTCGCAGCGAGATGTAGAAGTCAGGATCGTCGAACAGCTCGATGTAATTGCCGAGCCCGATCCACTCCATGGTCGGAGTGAGCCCGTTCCATTCGTGGAAGCTGATCCAGATCGACTCGAAGATCGGCGCGATCACATAAACGATGAACATCGCCATGCCGGGCGCCAGGAACAGCCAGGGCGCCAGTTTGCGCTGGTTGCGCCGCCAGGGGGTGTCGCTCACCGTGCCGATTGCGTTGCTCATGCAAGGCCCTCGCGCTGGATCATGGAAATGCGGGAAAGGGATCGTCGCAGACGGATCGGGCGGCGATCTTGCGAGCGCCGCCCGACCAAGGCTGTCGAGCCTTACTTGTAGACCCGCTGGCGTGTCTTCTCGAGGCGCTCGAGGATCTTGTCGAGGTTGTCAGGCTTCACCATGAACTCCTGGAAGCCTTCCATGCCGGCCTTTGCCATCTCCGCCGGCGCGTCGCGGTCATAGAACTGGGCGAGCGCGTAGGCGTTCGAGAGCATGTTGAAGCCGTCCGCGAGGAACGGATCATCCGGCTTGGTCGACTTGTTGTTCACGGGGAGCTGACCGAGCGTCGTGTTCCACTTCGTCTGGACGTCGGCGCGGCCGACATAGGCGAGGAACTTCTTGGCGTTCTCGACGTTCTTGGCACCCGCCGGGATGTGGAGGGTGTCGGTCGGCGCATCTTCAGCCATCGGCACGCCGGCGGTGATCTCCGGGAACTGGAAGAAGCCCAGCGTGTCGTTGGTCAGGCCCGCTTCCTTCAGCGGCGCGACGATGAAGTTGCCCATCAGGTACATGGCGGCCTTGCCCTGCACCATCTGCGGCATGGCGTCCTGCCAGTCGAGCGCGGCGTGGTTCTCGAGGAACGCACCCATGCGGACCAGTTCGCCCCACTTCTCGAAGGTCGCCTTCACCCGCGGGTCGGTGTAGGGGATCTTGCCGGCGGTGAGGTCCATGTGGAACTCGTAGCCGTTGACGCGCAGGTTCATGTAGTCGAACCAGCCGCCCGTCGGCCACAGCGCCTTGGTGCCGATCGCGATCGGGGTGATGCCCGCGGCCTTCAGCTTCTGGCTGGCGGCGACGAAATCAGCCCAGGTCTTCGGAACGGCGATGCCCTGCGCGGCGAAGATGTCCTTCCGATAATAGATGCCCCACTGATAGTAGGTGTAGGGGACGCCCCACTTCTTGCCGTCGATGGTCATCGAGGCGGCGGCCGACTTCAGCGTCTCGTTCCAGCCTTCCTTTTCCCAGACGTCGGAAACGTCCATGAACAGGCCGCTGGTGACGAACGGAGCCATGCGGTTGCCGGCATACCAGGCCGCCACGTCCGGCGGATCGGCGGTCAGGAAGTTGCGGATCGCCGACTTGTAGCCTTCGTGGTCGAACTCGTTCCACTTGATGTTGATGTCCGGGTTTTCCTTCTTGAACCCTTCGATCACCTCCTGGAACGCCTTCTTCGGCGCCGGATCCGACATGTCGGTGTTGATGACGAGGTCGCTGGCATGCGCCACGCCCGCCATCAGAAGGGATGCGCCGAAGGCCATCCCCGTCAGGGATTTCAGTAGTTTCATCGTTTTTCCTCCCTAAGGACCGCTTGTCTGTCCGGCGCGCGGTCGCACGGTCTTCTGTTCGCCGAGTGGCGCCGGACCGATCGCAGCGAGCATGGTCGTGCGATCCCGATATTTCTACCTTGTTCCGCGGACATTTTTCCGGGATCCTAGGATCCATGGCGTCGATGATCGCAAATCCGCATTTCCGTCCCGAGCCGGCTGTCGGCACCACCATGGTCGTTTTCGATGACCATCGATTTTGTGCGGGCCAGAATACCGACGTTCAGGTGATGGCGGCGCCGCACCGCCACAGCCAGTTCGAGATCAACGCCGTCCTAAGCGGGGCGATGACCTATTGGTTCGACGGCCGCGTGGTGACGATCGAGGCGGGGCGGATCGCACTGTTCTGGGGAATGGTGCCGCACCGGACCATTGCCCGGCCCGAGGGGACGCGGTTTGTCTGTCTGTACATTCCGTCCGCCCTGTTCATCCGGCTGCCGATCGGCGACGGGTTGCGGACGGCGCTGTTTCGCGGCGCGCTGGCGGTCGCGAACCAGACGCTCGAGACCGATGCCGGCAACTTCCTGCGCTGGCGGGCCGACCTTCTCTCGGAAGATGTCATGCTCGAAGCGATCGTGCGGGATGAACTCGGTGCGCGGCTGCGCCGGATCGATCTCGGCGGTTGGCGCGACGTGCGCGAGATCTCGGTGCCCGTCGGTGCGCAGGCAGAGCGCGGCGGCAGCGACCGGCGCGACAAGGTCGAGGCCATGGTGCGCTTCATCAGCGAGCGCTTCGCCGATGACATCACCGTCGCCGACGTCGCGGCGGTCGCCGATCTCCATCCGAACTACGCGATGCAGCTGTTCAAGCGCACGCTCGGCCTGACCATCGCCGACTATGTCACGCGCAACCGGCTCGACACGGCGCAGGCTCTGCTGGTTTCCAGCGAGGACGACATCGCCGGCGTCGCCTTCGCGTCCGGCTTCGGCTCGCTGTCGCGCTTTTACGAGGCCTTTCATGCCCGCTTCGCGATGAGCCCCGCAAAGTTCCGGAAGCTGCATCGCGAGGGCCAGCGGTGACGGCTCCGACCGTCTTCGTCATCGGCGCCGGCGTCGTCGGGCTCGCCGTCGCGGCAGCCTTCGCGCGGCGGGGTCAGGCGCCGATCGTGCTTGAACGCGAGGCCGTGATCGGATCCGGCGTCTCCTCGCGCAACAGCGAGGTCATTCATGGCGGGATGTACTACCCGACCGGCTCGCAGAGAGCGGTGCTCTGTGTCGAAGGGCGACGTCTGCTCTACGCCTATGCTGAGGCGCGCGGCGTCGGCACGAGACGGCTCGGCAAGCTGATCGTCGCGACCGACGAAGCCGAGCGCGCGAAGATCGAGGCGATCCACCGGCAGGGCATCACCAACGGCGTCGAGGATCTGACGCTGATCGAGGGCGCGGCGGCGCGACGGCTGGAGCCGGCGCTCGCCTGCGTCGCCGCCTTGCACTCGCCGCAGACCGGCATCGTCGACAGCCATGGGCTGATGCTCGCGCTCCAGGGTGAGATCGAGGATGGCGGCGGCATGATCGCCTTCAACACGCCGGTCGATCGCGTGACGCGGGAGGTGGGCCGGCTGGTGGTGCATGCCGCCGGTGACACCTTTCCGGCCGACATCGTCATCAACGCGGGCGGCCTCGGCGCGCAGGCGGTGGCGCGGTCGATCGAGCCGATGCCGGCGGACCTGATCCCGCCGCTGGTTTTGGCCAAGGGACATTACTTCGGCTTTGCGGGACGCCCGGTCTTCTCGCGCCTGATCTACCCCGCGCCGGTCGATGGCGGGCTCGGCGTGCATGTGACGCTCGATCTTGCCGGTCGGATGCGGTTCGGGCCGGATGTCGAGTGGATCGACCGGGAGGACTATGCGGTTGATCGAGGCCGGGCGCACGCCTTCGAGGCTGCAATCCGGCGCTACTGGCCGAGCCTGCCCGCCGACAGCCTCGTGCCCGACTATGCGGGGATCCGCCCGAAGCTGACCGGGCCCGGGCAGCCGGCCGCGGATTTCATGATCCAGACGCCGGCCGAGCATGGCGTGCCGGGAGTGGTGAACCTGTTCGGCATCGAGTCGCCGGGGCTGACTGCATCGCTGGCGATCGCGGACCGCGTTGCCGCAAGGGTCGCGTGAGAGGTGCTTCCTACCGCTTTTCGTTGCGCCGCAGCCGCTGTTCAAGGCGCCGCACGAGCAGCGACAGGCCGATCGTCATGATCAGATAGTAGATCGCGACGACCGTGTAGGTCTCGAAGAACAGAAAGGTCGCGGCCGAATAGGTCTTGCCGATCTGGGTGATGTCGCTCACGCCGAGCGCCGAGACGAGCGAGGAATCCTTCAGCATCGAGACGAGATCGTTGCCGAGCGGCGGCAGCATGTTCTTGAAAGCCTGCGGCAGCACGATCAGGCGCAGGGCCTGGAACCGTGTGAGACCGAGCGCCTGGGCCGCTTCCGTCTGGCCACGCGGGATCGACTCGATGCCGCCGCGCACGACCTCGGCGATGAAGGCGGAGTAGCCGAGCGTCAGCGCGAAGATCGCCCGCCATTCGAAGCCGAAATCGCGCAGGGTGATCGCCGGCAGCAGGCCGAGTTCGATGATCGGGCCGAAGACGGCGTTGTAGCCGTTGATGATCGAGGGGCCGATGGCGAAGGCGATGTAGTAGAGCAGCACCAGCATCGGCACGCCGCGCATCACCTCGACATAGGCCGTCACCGCCTCCCGCAGCCAGCGCCGGTGCGAGACGAGGCCGAGCGCCACGAGGGTGCCGAGGACCAGCGACAGCGCGAAGGCGATGATCGTCACGCGGACCGTGACGATCACGCCGTCGACGATCGCAAAGACGATTGGGCGATGCGTCTCGCTGATGAACAGCGCGGCGAGGACGATCAGCGCGGCCGCGATCAGGACGAAAAGCCAGTAGGGCAGTTCGCTCGCAACAGACCGGGGATTGCGCGGATCGCTGCTCATGGCCCGAGGCGCGCCGGACGTGCCGGCGCGCGCGATGCCAGGCTCAGTTCTGGTTCTTGTACTCGTAGAACCACTTCTTGTTGAGGCGCTCGATGGTGCCGTCGGCCTTCATCGAGGCGAGCGCGGCGTTGATCGGGGCGATCAGGTCCGAACCCTGCTTGAAGATGAAGCCGAACTCGTCGCGGCCGAGCGGTCCGCCGATCACCTTCAGCTTGCCGGGATCGGCATTGATGCTGCCCTCGGCGCCTGCCATGTCCATGAGAACCGTGTCGACGTCACCGGCCTTCAGAGCCTGAACGGAGGCGCCGAAGGTCTCGAACAGCTTGATGCGCGGATCCTTCTCGTCGCTCTCGAGCAGGTTGTAGACCGCGACGTAGAAATTCGTCGTGCCGGCCTGGGCGCCGACGAGGAAGTCCTTGTTGCCCTTGAAGGAGGCGGCGTCGGTGAAGCGGCTCTCGTCGGTGCGCACCAGCATGTACTGCTCCGACACCATGTAGGGGTCGGAATAGGCGATCTGCTTCTTGCGCTCCTCGGTGATCGAGATGCCGTTCATGGCGACGTCGAACTGGCCGTCGCGCACGGCCTGGATCGTGGCATCCCAGGACACGAGCTTCCAGTCGACCTTGGCGTTGAGACGCTTTGCGATCTCGTTGAAGGCGTCATACTCCCAGCCGATGCCCTGGCCGGTTTTCGGGTCCGCGAAATTCAGCGGGTAATAGGCGTTCTCGGTGGCGGCGATGATCGTGCGGCCCTTGAGGTCCGGCAGCGACTGGGCGGCGGCAGGCAGCGTCGACAGCGCCATGGCCGCGGCGGCAAGCGCAAGAAATTGACGGCGGAACATCGTGAAACTCCCGTTCTCGACTGGATAAGGCGCGTTTTCTGGCACGAACCGTCGAATTGCGACAGGGGGGTGACGCGAAAATCGGGCGGTGATGCCGCTGGTTCACACGTGCCGCATGGCGCGCGCGGCCGCGACCACGCTCTCGATGGTGCGGAAAGAGGCCGTGTCGACCATCAGCTGTCTGGCGAGCCGCAGCACGCGCGTCTCGCAGGCGGCGCGAACGTCCGGGTTCTCGATCCATTCGAGGTCGATGTTGTGGGCGAGGCCGAGAACGCGGCGGATCATCTTGGCGGCGGCGAAGCCGATCGCGTCCTGGAAGAGCCGGTCCATATAGGCCTGTCGCTCGGCCTCGAGCCGCATCGCGCCGAGCGGACCCTCGAAGAGGCTCGGCGGATAGGCGTCGCCGGTGGCGTTCGCCCGCCAATTGGCGAGGAACTTGCGGCGGAAGCCCGTCCACACCGCGATCGTCTGTTCGAGCACCCATTCGCGATAGGCGGCACGATCGCCCGGCGTCTTCTCATGGCCGTCCTGGGAGAAGAAATTGATGAGGAGATTGGCGAGAACGGCGCCGATGTCGAAGCCCATCGGCCCATAGAAGGCGAATTCCGGATCGATGATGCGGGTGTCGGTCGGCGTCACCATGATCGAGCCGGTATGCAGGTCGCCATGCAGCATGGCTTCGGCGGACGCCATGAACTTCAGCTTCAGCCGCGAGACCGCGACCTTGAGATCGCCATCGGCCCGGACCTCGGCGGCGATGCCGTCGAGTTGCGGCGAGGTCCAGCGATTGTTCGCGGCGATCATGTAGGGGTCGGTGAAGATCAGATCCTCGGTGATCTTGCACAGCGCCGTGTTGCCCGCGAAGGCGGCGATCCGGGTCTTCTTCTGATCGGCCGATAGGGCGAGGTCGGAGGTGAAGTAGAGGGTGTTCGCGAGGAAGGTCGTGATCGTCTCGGCGAAGCCCGGATAGACGGTCGCCGCGATCATGCCGCGTCGCATGATGATGTGCGGCTCCAGAAGCTCCATCACGATCATGGCGAGCTTGTCGTCGTAGTGCAGGATCTCGGGCGTGAGGCCCGGGCACAGCCGTGCTTCCTCGCTCAGCGCCATGTGTTCATAATGGGCCCGCGACAAAGGCAGCGGCCAGGCTTCGCCCACCAGCCGCACATAGGGCAGCGCCTGCTTCACCGCGACCCCGCCGTTCGGTCCCTTGACGATGAAGACGAGGTTCAGGTTGCCGTCGCCGACCTCACGGATGGTCCAGCTGTCCGGTGCCCCGCCGAGCGTCGTGCGCACGCGCGGCGCGGCGGCGAGCGTCGCCGCGAGGATGGTCTCGTCCTGGCGGATGTAACCGTCGGGGGTGGGCAGGGCCATGGCGTTCCTCACTGGATTTTTGCGTCTTTCTAGAGCGACGCCGCCTCCGGCGTCCAGCACCCGTTACCGACCCGTCGCGGTCGCCGGATCGGATGGCGCTGGTCTCGTCATCGTTCACCGCTAGGATCTGGGGCGAGCGATTCGAGCCTTGGAAAACCCCATGAAACCGAATGTCCTGTTCATCACCGCCGATCAGTGGCGGGGAGACGCGGTCGGCTATGCCGGTCATCCCCGGGTGAAGACGCCGGTGCTCGATGCCCTCGCGTCAGAGAGCACCGTGTTCCTGCGTCATTTCGGGCAGGCGACGCCCTGCAGCCCGTCGCGCGCCTGTCTCTACACGGGCCTCTATCAGATGACGACGCGGGTCGTGCGCAACGGGACACCGCTCGACCAGCGCCATGACAACATCGCGAAGATGATGCGGCGGGCGGGTTATGATTCGACCCTGCTCGGCTACACCGACCAGGCGGTCGATCCGCGCACGACCTCGGGCGCCGATCCCTGGCTCACGACCTATGAGGGCGTCCTGCCCGGCTTCACGCCGCGCCTGCGACTGCCGGAGGAAAACGGCCCCTGGCTGTCCTGGCTCGCGAGCCGCGGTCATCCGATGCCCGCCGACAAATGGGACGTGTATCTGCCGGTGAGCGGCCCGTCGCCGACCGTCAGCACGGCGCCGCCGCGCTATTCGGCCGAGGAGACCGAGACGGCTTTCATCACCAACGAGTTCCTGCGCTTCGCCTCGGAACAGAAGAAGCCCTGGTTCGCGCATGTCTCGTTTTTGCGGCCGCATCCGCCCTTCATCGTTCCGGAGCCTTACAACACCCTGTTCGATCCGGCCGATCCGCTGCCGTTCAACCGGCTCGCTACGGCGGCGGACGATGCCGCGCTCCATCCGCTGGTCGCCTATATCCACGGGAAGACGAAGCGCGCCGAGCACTACGTGATCGGCGCTGGCCCCGACACGGTCGCGAGCTGGAGCGATGCCGATTTCCGCGCCCTGCGCGCGATCTACTGGGGTATGATCGCGGAGGTCGATGCCCAGCTCGGCCGCATCGTCGCCGGGCTTAAGGCGTCGGGGGCCTGGGACAACACGATCCTCGTGTTCACCGCTGACCATGGGGAGATGATGGGCGACCATTGGGCGCTCGGGAAATTCGGTTTCTTCGATCCCGCGACCCATGTGCCGCTGCTGATCCGTGACCCGCGCCGCGCCGGCGGCCATCGCGTGGCGCGATTTACGGAATCAATCGACATCGTGCCGACCATCCTCGATCTCGTCGGCGCCGAGAATCCAG
This sequence comes from Labrys sp. (in: a-proteobacteria), assembly GCA_046344875.1. Classification (GTDB taxonomy): domain Bacteria; phylum Pseudomonadota; class Alphaproteobacteria; order Rhizobiales; family Labraceae; genus Labrys. The sequence goes on from JBKDKQ010000041.1 coordinate 25,848, forward strand.
GCTTCCTCGACGGGCGGGCGCTCACCGCCTATCTCGACGGCGGTGAACCGGCCGAGCCGCGTGACGCGGCGATCTGGGAATACGACTTCCGCGAGGTCGCGACTGGCGGGGCGCAGCGCTATTTCGACCTGCCGCTTGATGCGCTCAACATGGCGACGATCCGCACCGAGCGCTTCAAATATGTCCATTTCGGCGGCCTGCCGCCGCTCCTCTTCGATCTCGTCGAGGATCCGGCCGAGACCATCGACCGATCCCGCGATCCCTCGCTTGCCGGTGTGCGGCTGGAACTCGCCGAGCGCATGCTCGACTGGCGGGCGCGCCATCTCGACCGGCGTCTGACGGGTATGGAGATCACCGCCGGCGGTCTTGTCGAGGTCCGGCGCTGATCGGTCGCGGTCCCGTCGGGACGTGATGGGATGGGAACGGGGGAGGGGCGGATGGCGGATCAGGGTGTCGGCACCCGTGAAAAGGTGATGGCGACGCTCGCGGCCGTGCTCGCCTCCTCGCTTGGATTCATCGACGGCACGATCCTGCCGGTCGCCATGCCGGCGATCCGCGCCGATCTCGGTGCGAGCTTCCTCGCCTCACAATGGATCGCCAATGGTTATTTGCTGTTTCTGTCGGCTCTGGTGCTCGTGGGGGGCGCCGCCGGCGACCGTTTCGGCGTGCGCGAAGCCTTCATTGTCGGCATCCTCGTCTTCACCCTCGCCTCGATCGGCTGCGCCATCGCGGGAACGGCCGAGCTGCTGATCCTGTTCCGCTGCCTCCAGGGGATCGGGGCGGCTGTCATGGTCCCGGGCAGCCTGGCCCTCATCGCCCGTGTCTTTCCCCCAGAGGAGCGGGGGCGCGCGATCGGGCTGTGGTCGACGCTGTCGGGATTGTCGCCTGCGCTCGGACCCATTCTCGGCGGCTATCTGATCGAGACCGGAGGGCCGGCTGCCTGGCGGATGATTTTCTGGATCAATCTGCCGCTCGCCATTCTCGCCATCGCCGCGCTCCTTGTCGGCGTCCGACGCCTGCCGGCGGCACCGCAGGGGCCGATCGACTGGCTTGGTGCGCTGCTCGCGACGCTTTCGCTCGGCTTCCTCTCCTACGGGCTGACGCTGGCGACGGAGGGCGCGCGCGCTGCCATTGCTGCCGTGGCGGCGGTCGTCGTCGGGCTCGCGCTCGGCGCGCTCTTCCTCATCCAGCAGCACCGCACGCCGCACGCCATGCTGCCGCTCGACCTGTTTCGCTCGCGGCTGTTTCGCGGCGCAAACGTGCTCACCTTCTTTCTCTACCTCGCGCTCGGCGGCGTTCTCTATTTCCTGCCGATCACCCTGATCGACGCTCTGCACATGCCCGAGGCGCAGGCCGGGGCCGTTTTCCTGCCCTTCACGCTCGCGCTCGCGGTCGTTGCGCCCTTCGCCGGCGCCTATGCCGATACCCACGGCCCCCGCCTGCCGATCATGGTCGGGTGCTGCATCGTCAGCGCCGCCTTCGTGCTGTTGACGGGGGCCGTCGCCTTCGATGCCTATTTCCTTGGTGTCCTGCCGGCGATGACGGTTCTCGGCATCGGGATGGGGCTCGTCGTGCCGCCCTTGTCGACCACGGTGATGGCTGCGGCGGGCGAGGCGGCGGTCGGCGCGGCCTCTGGCATCAACAACGGCGTCGCGCGCGTGGCGGGGCTGTTTGCCGTGACGGTGTTCGGGATCGTGGCGGCGGCGATCTTTGCCGCGATGATCGATCCGCAGAAGGTGCCCGGCGGCTATGGGGCGCCGGCTTTCGGTCTCTCCGAGGCCTCGGAACGATTGCGTTCCGCGGCCATGCTGGCGGCTTTCGTGGCGATCGGTCTGAGCACGGCGGCGATGGCGGGGCTCAGCGCCTACATCTCCTGGCGGATGCTGCCCGAAAGCGGCAGCGATCCGGGGCCTGACGGACGGGCGTGAGGCTCAAAGCGCCTGGCGCTTGGCGATGGCGGTGGCGTAGTCGCGGCCCTGGACGCCGATGTCGCGCAGCATGTGGGGCTCGAGTTCGCGAAGCATCGCGTAGGTACGCTGCCGGCGATAGCGACGCAGCGGGGCCATGACGAGGACATCGAGGGCGGTGTTGATCAGGGCGACGAGGGTCATGGCACGGGTCCGTTCGGCTGGTGTTGGTCATTCCGTCTGGAATGATTGGAGCATCTCCCACCCGCCGCCGGTTCGCTGTGCGCGAACGCACATGGCGAGGAAGATGGGCAGGGTGGCTGGTCTCAGAACGGTGACCCGGAAACGAGAAAGCCGCCGGGAGGGAGCCCGGCGGCTTTTCGGTCAGCTATGCAGTTAATGCATTCTTAACGGGCGGCGCTGCGCGCAACGTCCTCGATGTGGCCACGGCCGATGCCGAGATCGGCGAGTTCGCGATCACCCAGCGCCGAGAGGGCGAGGTAGGTGCGGCGATAGGAGATATAGGCCGAAACCTGGGCGACAATGCTGTTGATGAGGCCGGAGATGATCATTTCGATGTCCTTTCATGTATGATCTGATACGCCTTCTATGCGCATCGGATCATGGCGAATGTGTTGCATCGCACAATCGAACGGGCATCTCAGATATGCGTTTTTCGCATATCTTGACCATCATCACACCGTCGCGGTGACCTGAATCTCGACGCGGTAGTTCTCACCGGCGAGCTTGGATTCCACCGTCGCGCGGGTGGGCTTGTTGTCCGGATCGATCCAGGCGTCCCAGACCTCGTTCATCGCCGACCAGTCCTGGATGTTGGTGAGCCAGATGTTGGCGGTCAGGAGCTTCGACTTCGACGACCCGGCCTCGGCAAGGGTCGCGTCGATCTGGGCGAGGACGTCGGCCGTCTGCGCCTTGACGTCGCCCTTGTCGTCCTTGGCGACGACGCCGGAGAGATAGACGATCCCGTTGTGAACGACGGCGCTCGAATAGCGAACGCCCGGCTTGATGCGCTTGATCATGGCTGTGTCCGATCCTGTGCGGCGCGTGACTGCGCCCCCGCGGGCCTCGTACCAGATGGGTCCTGTCGGAGCCAGACTGTCATGATCCGCGCGCCATGCCCCGGCGTCGGGGTGATGCCGCATCGGTGCTTCACCCGATAGGCTTGACGCTTCCGGCGCAGGAGACTACCGATCATTCATTAGAACAATTCCAATCTGAGCGTGTCCCCATGCTGTCATCCCTTCTGCGGTTCGGTACGGGCGGAAAGCGGCGTTTCAGCGATCTGTCGGAGCAGGAAGTGCTTGCGCTCGCCATCTCCTCGGAAGAAGAGGACGGGCGGATCTATGCCGCCTACGCCAATAGGCTGCGCAGTGAGTACCCGTCCTCGGCCGCGATCTTCGACGGCATGGCCGCGGAGGAGGATGGGCACCGTCGATCGCTCATCGACGCCTATCAGCGCCGCTTCGGCGACTTCGTCGTGCCCGTGCGGCGCGAGCATGTCGCGGATTTCTACACGCGCCGTCCGGTCTGGCTCGTCGAGAACCTCAGCCTCGACAGCATCCGGCAGGAGGCCGCCGACATGGAGCGGCAGGCGCATGAGTTCTATCTCGCCGCCGCCGGCCGTTCGACCGACGCCGAGACGCGCAAGCTTCTGGGCGATCTTGCGGCAGCCGAGGCCGGGCATCAGGCGACGGCAAGCGCCCTCACCGAGCGGCATCTGGGCGAGGGCGAGCGTGAGACCGAGGACCTCGCCTCGCGTCGCCAGTTCGTGCTGACCTGGGTGCAGCCGGGCCTCGCCGGATTGATGGACGGATCCGTCTCGACCCTGGCGCCGATCTTCGCCACGGCCTTCGCCACGCAGGATCCCTGGACGACGTTTCTCGTCGGCCTCTCCGCGTCGGTCGGCGCCGGCATCTCGATGGGCTTCACCGAGGCGGCGCATGATGACGGCAAGCTATCGGGCCGCGGGTCGCCCTGGAAGCGCGGCCTCGCCTCGGGCGTGATGACCGCGATCGGCGGTCTCGGCCATGCACTGCCCTACCTCATCCCCGATTTCTGGACGGCGACGATCCTTGCCTTCGTCATCGTCTTCGTCGAGCTCTGGGCGATCGTCTGGATCCAGAACCGCTATATGGAGACACCTTTCCTGCGGGCGACGTTCCAGGTCGTGCTGGGCGGCAGTCTGGTGCTTGCGGCGGGCATTCTGATCGGGGGCGCCTAGCGGCGGGCTCAGAGGTCCTCGACGAGCGCGATCTGCTTGGGAAGGCAGCGCGACTGGAGATCATAACCGTCAATGACCGTCTGTCGCGCGGCGCGGCGGATGGCGGCATAGCGCTGCGGCGTGGCAAGCGCGGAGCAGGCGATCTCGGCGAGGCCGTCGACGTCGAAGAAATTCACCAGCAGGCCATTGCGCTCATGGTCGATGACTTCGCGCACCGGCGGCGTGTCCGAGCCGAGCACGAGGCCGCCGACGCTCATCGCCTCGAGCATCGACCAGGACAGGACGAAGGGGTAGGTCAGATAGACATGCAGCCGTGAGATCCGGAGAAGGTCGATCAGGGTCGGGTAGGGCAGTCGACCGACGAAATGGACGCGGCTCGGGTCGAGGCGGTCGCCGACCTCCTCGAGGAGCAGCCGCCTCCAGCTTTTGCCCGCCGGCGGTTCGACGCCATAGCCCGCACCGTCACCCCCGACGATGACGGCGCGCGCCGCCGGTCGGCGGCGCAGGATCGTCGGCAGGGCCCGCATGAACACATGAAAGCCGCGCAGCGGTTCGAGATTGCGCACGCTGAAGGTTAGGATCTCCGCGTCCGTGGTCAGCTCGTGCTCCACGCCCGGCAAGCGGACCTTCGCATCTGTCCCCGGGACGAGGGCCCTGGTGTCGATGCCGTCATGAACGATCTCGATGCGCGCGCGCAGATAGTCGGGATAGGTCGAGGCCTGCCAGCGGGTCGGCGACACGAGGGCGGTGGCGCTGTCGAGAGCAAGGAGCTGCGGTCCGCGCCGGGCGCGCACCCGCATGGCGAGCGGCAGGCCGAGCCGGTCGAATTCGGGGTCGAAGCCGACATCGAGACCCTGATAGGCATGGAAAAACTCGGCGTAAAGCAGTTGCCGGGCCGTCGGCCAGACATCTGCGAGGAACATGGTTTCGCCCCAGCCGGGATGGCCGATGATGATGTCGGGGACGTAACCGTGCTCCATCCTCAGCTTGTCCGCCGCCATTGCTGCGATCTCGCCGCGATGAAGCTGCGCGGCCGTATAGGCGCGCGTGCCGATGCGCTCCTGCTGACTGAGGCGCGACGGCGAACTGTAGAAGCAGGTGCTGATATCGGTTCGCTGCCGGTTTTCCTGCGCCGTGAAGGCGAGCACATGATGCCCGCGATCACGCAGTGCACCCGCGAGATGCTTGTACTGCGCGGGAAAATTCTGATGCACGAACAGCACACGCATACCGGCCTCACGCGGGCGGCTCCGACCGTCGGAGATCGTCGCGAAACGCCCGATCGTCGCCCGCGGTCAGACTGCCACAAACCTGTCGCGTGCACGACCGGTGCGGCGACATTTCGGGCAATGGTTGGGACTTTGAGGCCAGACGGCCTTTGGCAAACTGGAGCGGGCGAAGGGATTCGAACCCTCGACCCCAACCTTGGCAAGGTTGTGCTCTACCCCTGAGCTACACCCGCATCCTGTTCGCGGCGACGCGTGACGTCGCGGCCGGGTCTATGCCAAAGCCCCGGACCGATTGCAACAGGGAAATTGCGCGACGCCGTCTCAGCGCCCGCCGCCCTGGCCTGGCGGGATGATCCGTGGCGCCTTGAGCTTGCGCTTCGACAGATGCGTATCGACGGCTTTGGTGCCGTCCGTGGTCTTGCCCTGCGTGTAATAGCGCTGCCAGCCCTGCTTCAGAGCGTCGGGATCGCGACGCTCCAGCCCGGCATTGAAGTCGTTGCGACGGTTCGCCCATTCCGAATACTCGGCGAACAGCGTCGGATTGTCGTGGATGTCGATGATCTCCGGTTCGATCGGATCGATCATCAGGTGGGGCACCGGCGTGACGAAGGCGATCGGGTCGCCCTCGTTGAACACGACCTTGCCGGGCCGGGTGAACAGCCAGTTCATCGTGAAGGAGAAAGGCAGCCAATCGGTCTCCACAAGGCCTTCGAGCGCAAGGATCCCGTCGGTCGCGAAGTTCGGCGCGCCGCGCACGAGCGTGCCCCAGCCCGGATCGGTGCGGAAGAGATAGCCGGTGTGAAAGGTCAGCGTGCCATGGCCGAAATGCGAGGTGACGTGCCGGTCGAGATGCGGATAATCATCGAGACAGGTGATCTTGATCGCCGTCTTGTCGTCGCCGCCGTCCCAAACGGCCTCGAAGCTGCTCGGTGACAGGATTTCCCAGCCGGTGGCATTGGCGATGGTCAGCGGCAGGCAGCGATAGGCGAAGCGCTCATTTGTCTGATCCATCCATGACCGGTCGGTGCGTCCCGGCACCACGCGCAGCGGATATTGCTCAATGCGGTAGAGCGACAGGCGGGGCGGTTTGGTCGAAGCGCCGGGTACGGTGTTCGACAGCTTCGCGGCGGCGGCCATGGTGAGCTCCTGTGTCATTTCCCTAACCATATCCCGTATTTGCTAACCGCTTCCTTTCTTTGGCCACACGACAGACATGCGGTTGGCAAGGCCCCACGCTTCTTCATGGGTTGCCCGTTCTTGACGGGGTGACGTATCGTGCAACCATCCCCGGCTTGAGAGTGTGTGATGCGGCGAATGGCCTTGACTGCCGAGTTGGTTGCGCGCTGCGAACGACCGGTCGAGGATCCCGGGCCGGAAGAGGGGTACCGCCGCTTTGCCGATCACGAGTTTCGCGCGGTTGCGGAGGACGTGCTGCGGCGCAAGCCGCCGGGCGACCTTTGGATTTTCGCTTATGGTTCCCTGATCTGGAAGCCCGAATTCTCCGTCAGCGAGCAGCGCCGCGCGCGCGCCTTCGGCTGGCATCGCGCCTTCACGATCGAACTCGTGCGTTGGCGCGGCTCGGTCGACCAGCCCGGCCTGATGCTGGCGCTGAAGCGTGGCGGCTGTTGCGACGGCGTCGCTTTCCGCCTCCCGGCCGAGGACCCGGTCGGACAGATCGAAAAGCTCCTGCGCCGCGAGATCGATGGGCCGGACCAGCTGTCGGGCGTGCGCTGGATCAGGCTCGCGACGGCCGACGGACCGATCAGCGCGCTCGCTTTCTGGGCGGCGCCGACCGGGCTCGACTTCATCGTCGATCTGCCGCTGACGCAGGTTGCCGGCATGCTCGCGCGCGCCTGCGGCCATCTCGGCTCGGGTGCCGCCTACCTCTACAACACGGTCACCCATCTCGAGGCGATGGGCATTCATGATTCCGGCCTGTGGCGGCTGCAGGAACTCGTCGCGATCGAGATCATGCGCGCGGCGGGGGCTGAAGCGCGCGATTGAGGGTTCCGGCCGAGGCCGGTCTGTGTCAAAAGGCGCGCCAACAGTCTGTCGGATCTTCACCCCGTGAACACCACGCCCCTCGCCGCCGAGGTCGCGCGCCGGCGCACCTTCGCGATCATCTCGCACCCGGACGCCGGCAAGACGACGCTGACCGAAAAGCTCCTGCTGTTCGGCGGCGCGATCCAGCTTGCCGGACAGGTCAAGGCCAAGGCCGAAAAGCGCAACACCCGCTCGGACTGGATGTCGATCGAGCGCGAGCGCGGCATCTCCGTCGTCACCTCGGTGATGACCTTCGAGCATGACGGTCACGTGTTCAACCTGCTCGACACGCCGGGCCACGAGGACTTTTCGGAAGACACCTACCGCACGCTCACTGCTGTCGACTCGGCCGTCATGGTGATCGACGCCGCCAAGGGCATCGAGGCGCGCACGCGCAAGCTCTTCGAGGTCTGCCGGCTGCGCGACATCCCGATCGTCACCTTCATCAACAAGATGGATCGCGAGGGTCGTGACCCGTTCGACCTGCTCGATGAGATCGAAAAGACACTGGCGCTCTCCACCGCGCCGATGACCTGGCCGCTCGGCCGTGGCCGCGACTTTGCCGGCACCTATGATCTCTACGGGCGCTGTGTACGACTGATCGACCGTGATGGCGACCCCATCCCCGTCGACGCAACGGATGCGGGAGCGATCGCGCGGCTCGCGCCGGGCATCGACGCGCAGGCCACCGCCGAAGAACTTTCCCTCGTCGCCGAGGCTTGCGGCAAGTTCGATCTGGCGTCGTTCCGCGAAGGCCATCTGACGCCGGTCTATTTCGGTTCGGCGATCAAGAATTTCGGCGTCGGCGATCTTTTGGCCGGCCTCGGCGCCCACGCGCCGCAGCCGCGCGCGCAGGCGGCGGTCGGCCGCGTGGTCGAGGCGACCGAACCGAACCTGTCGGCCTTCGTGTTCAAGATCCAGGCGAACATGGATCCGAACCACCGCGACCGCATCGCCTTCGTGCGCCTGTGCTCGGGCAAGCTCAGCCGTGGCATGCGCGTGCGTCAGGTGCGGACCGGCAAGCCGATGACCTTGTCGGCGCCGCAGTTCTTCTTCGCGCAGGACCGCCAGATCGCGGACGAGGCCTATGCCGGCGATGTCGTCGGCATCCCGAACCATGGTGCTTTGCGGATCGGCGACACGCTGACCGAGAACGAGGACATCGCCTTTGTCGGCGTGCCGAGCTTCGCGCCGGAAATCCTCCGCCGTGTGCGTCTGCCGGACGCGATGAAGGCAAAGAAGCTCAAGGAAGCGCTGCAGGATCTCGCCGAGGAGGGCGTCGTGCAGGTTTTCCGGCCGCGCGACGGCGCGCCGGCGCTGGTGGGCGTCGTCGGTGCCCTGCAGCTCGATGTGCTGCAGGCGCGGCTCGATGCCGAATACGGTCTTCAGATCAAGTACGAGCCATCGGAGTTTTCGCTCGCCCGCTGGATCTCGTCCGACGACAGGGTCGATCTCGACGCCTTCATGACCAAGCACATGTTCTCGATGGCCGACGATCTCGACGGTGATCCGGTGTTCCTGGCGAAGTCGGCCTTCGACCTGCGCTACACCGGCGAACGCGCCCCGGCGATCCGCTTCACCGACGTGAAGGACGTGAAGAAGGGGAAATGACCCGAGAAGGGGGCTGAGCCCTCGTCATCCCGGACGCCCCGTCGCGCAACCCCTCCGTCATCCCGGACGCCATGCGGCGCGCAGTGCCGCGTGGCAGATCCGGGATCGTCGCGCGATATGGGCGCGTGGAAAGGCGCTCGATCCGGACAACGGTCCCGGGTCTGCGCCGCACCGCTTCGCACTGCGTCGCGCCCGGGATGACGAAGGGTGGGAGCTCTGGTCGTTTCGGATGTCATGCGAAAGCGAAATCCGCGCGCACTCTGACAACTCGGTGCTCAGACGGCCCAGTTCTCGACTTTGAGGTTGTCGACGCGCTCGAACTCGCGCGTGTTGTTGGTGATCAGAACAAGGTCTGACGCCAGCGCGTGCGCCGCGATCCACAGATCATTACCCCCGATGAGCAGTCCCTGGCGCTCGAGGCTCGCGCGCAACATGCCATAGCGGCGCGAGGCCTCGATCGGCAGGTCGAGGACCGCGAGCCTTGCGGCGAGTTGGTCCACTGCGGAGATGGCCGTTTCACCTTGCCCCGACTTCCATGCACCAAAATGCAGCTCACCGAAGGTGATCGCGGAGATCGCTGCCTCACCCGGCGCCAGAGCGGTCAGGCGCTCGATCAACGTAGGAGGGCGCTTCCGTCGTAGATAGATGATGATGTTGGTGTCGAGCAGATAAACCGGGCGCGTCACAATCCGTCCCGCAGTTGGGGTGGCGGATCATGACGATCGTCGGCGAACATCGACTCCGGCAAGGCGTCGAGCAGGTCGACCAGAGTCTGGCTCGTCGCTCGCTTCTCGCGCAATACGATCTCGTCGCCACGACGAAAGATCTCGACCTCGTCACCCTTGACCCTGAACTGCTTCGGCAGCCGAACTGCCTGGCTGTTCCCGGATCGGAACACGCGCGCTGTTGCCATTACCACCTCCTGTATATACCGTACAGTATATACACAAAGAGTGCTGATCGGCCAAGACCGCGGTGGACGCCACCTCACGCCGCCGTGGGTGCCGTCGCCTCGTCGAGCGCCGGATAATCCGTGTAGCCGGCCGGCCCCTTCGTGTAGAACGTGTCCTTGTTCGGTGCGTTGAGCGGCGCCTTGCGGCGCAGCCGGTCGACGAGATCGGGATTGGCGATGTAGAGCCGCCCGAAGGAGGCCGCATCCGCGTCGCCGCTCTCGACGAGATGCGCCGCGACATCGGGCGTCAGGCTTTCATTGGCGATATAGGCGCCGCCGAACGTCTTCTTCACCATCGGGGCAAGGCGCGGCTCGTCGATGCTTTCGCGGCCGAAGATGAAGGCGATCTTCCTTCGCGCCATCTGCTCCGCCACATAGCCGAAGGTGCCGGCGGGGTTTGAATCGCCCATCGAGTTCGCCGACATGCGCAGGTTCAGGTGCAGGCCGACGCGGTCCGCGCCCCATTCGGCGATCGCCGCATCGGTCACCTCCAGCATGAACCGCGCGCGGTTCTCGATCGGGCCGCCATAGCGGTCGGTGCGCTTGTTGGTCGAGTCCTGCAGGAACTGGTCGGGCAGATAGCCGTTCGCGCCGTGGATCTCGACACCATCGAAGCCGGCGCGCCTGGCGTTGGCCGCACCCTGACGGTAGGCCTCGACGATGCCGGGGATTTCCTCCGTCTCCAATGCGCGCGGCACGGGATAGGGGCGGATCGGGCGCAGCAGCGAGACGTGGCCGTTCGCGGCGATCGCGCTCGGCGCGACCGGCTGGGCGCCGCCGAGATGCTCGGGATCGGAAATGCGGCCGACATGCCAGAGCTGAAGGACGATCAGCCCGCCCGCCGCGTGCACCGCGTCGGTGATCATGCGCCATCCGGCGACCTGCGCCTCCGACCAGATGCCGGGCGTATCGGGATAGCCGACGCCCATCGGCGTCACCGAGGTCGCCTCCGTCAGGATCATGCCGGCGCCGGCGCGCTGGACGTAGTAGTCGCGCATCATGGCGTTCGGCACACGCCCCTCATCGGCGCGGCACCGGGTGAGCGGCGCCATGACGATACGGTTCTTCAAAGCGAAGGCACCCGCCTGAAGCGGATCGAATAGGGTTGGCATGACAAGGGGACCTGGTGGACGATGGTGCCCTGTCAGATGGGGCGCGGACCGGCCGCGCGCAACCGGCGGGAACTGCCGGAAGACCGATCGGTCGTCATGTCTCGACAGCGGAGGGCCGCGTCAGGCCGTGACGTCGACGACTGTCCCGGTTCCCGGCGGCTTGGCAGCCTGCATCTGCTTCGTCGCCGACAGGGCCTGATCGAGCATCGAGGCGAACTGCTCGCCCTGCTTCGCATTCATCTTCAGGATCTTCGCGGCGATCGCGTTGGACGTGTCGGCGGCCTGCATGCCGATGATCGCGGCGGCGGTCGAGACGGCGGACATGGTGAAACTCCAACGCGTGAGACCTCACCATGCCATGTCAGGGTTGACGGACCGTTACCGAGTTACCCCTTCAGCCCGTCGAGCACCCGCCGAAGGGCCAGCATGCCCGGATCGTCGAGACCCTGGCTGCGTTCGCCGAACATGCGGGCGCGGCCGAGCTTGTTGGGCTTGTCCTTGAACTCGGCGAGCGCCGCATCGCAGGCCTTGTCGGCTGCGGCGAGGAGAGCGGCGGGATCGGCGAGGCCTTCCGTCGCCCTGGCGATGGCGTCGAGCGCGTCGAGCACCGTCTTGTCGCCCAGCGCGCCCTTGCCGCGCGCCATCATGGCGTCGCGGGCGGCTGCCACCAGGGCCGATGTCTCGGCGAAGGGAACCTCGGTGCGGCCCTTGCAGGCCTTGGCGGCGGCCATGAAGGCGGTCGCCGTCAGCGTGCCATAGGAGGACGACGACACCTTCTGGAAGGCTTTTGCGCCCTCCATGAAGGCCATGCCGACGTCATCCGGCATGATAGCCGCATTGGCCGCGATCTGTTCCCAGCCCTTCGAGACCGTGATTCCGAGATCGCCGTCGCCGAGCTGCCCATCGGCGGCATTGAGTTCGGCGGCGGCATCTGCCGCGGCCGTGGCGATCCGGGCCGCGGCCGCGCGCAGATTGGCGGTGGTGAAGGCCTGCATCGTCGTCCCCGTCTCACACCCGCCAGAAGGCGCAGTCGCACGGCGCCTTGAGGAGCCGCTCGAGTTCGCCGTCAAGATGGCAGACGGTGATCGTGGCGCCCGTCATCTCCATCGACGTCGCATAGCGGCCGACGAGCGGCATGACGATCGTCGCGCCCTTGCCCTCGATGATCGACGCGACACGGCGATACATGATGTAGAGTTCTTCCGGCGGGGTCGCGCCGAGCGAGTTGACCATCACCGAAAGCCGCCCGCCCTTTGTGATCGCGTGGTCGGCGTTGAGCTTCTCGATCATCTCGTCGACGATCGCGTCGGCGGTCTTGATCGGCGACTTGTAGATGCCGGGCTCGCCGTGGATGCCCATGCCCATCTCCATCTCGCCGTCCGGGATCGAGAAGGTCGGCTTGCCGGCCTGCGGCACCGTGCACGGCGTCAGCGCCATGCCGATCGAGAAGCAATGATCGGCGGCCTTCTGGGCGATGCGGGTCACCTCGGCGAGGTCGGCCATTTCCTCGGCGCGCGCACCGGCGATCTTGAAGGCGTAGACCATGCCGGCGACACCGCGACGCTTGGCGCGCTCCGCAAATGGTGCCGACACGACGTCATCGGCGAGCAGCACGGTGGTCGAGGCGATGTCCTCCATTTCCAGCATCTCGCCCGCCATGTCGAAATTCATGACGTCGCCGCCGTAATTGCCGTAGAGGCGCAGCACGCCGGCGCCGCCATGGGCGTGACGCATGGCATCCGCCATCTGTTCGGCCGAGGGCGAGGCGAAGACGTTGCCGATGGCGCAGGCATCGAGCAGGCCCTTGCCGACATAGCCCGTGAACACCGGAAGATGGCCAGAGCCGCCGCCCGTGACGATGCCGACCTTGCCCTTCACCGCGCCGCCGGCGCGGGTGATGACGCGCGAGACGGGCTGGGCGTAGTATTCGGGATGGGCGGCGACGAGGCCGGTCAGCATCTCGTCGACATAGTCGTTCGGGTTGTTGAGGATCTTCTTCATGGTCATCGGACGATCTCCGGGGCTGTGCAGAAGGGTCGTGTCATGGCGCCGGCGGAGGGTGTCCGCCGGTCGTGGAATAGGGTCACCTGCGCCGGCCGCCGCGCGTCGCGATGGCAAGAGCTGCCGCCGCGATGAGGATGCCGCCCCAGATCGCGAGCGTCAGGAAGGGCGAGAAGCCGAGCAGGTTGAAGGCGGACGAGATCACCTGGAGGATTGCGAGTGCGAGGATGAGACCCGCCACCTTGCCGGCGCCGCCGAAGGGATCGATGCCGCCGAGCACCGCCGCGAGGATCGTCACCAGCAGATAGCTCTCCGAATAGTCGGCGCGGGCCGAGTTCAGCCAGCCCATCAGGACGATCGCGGCCACCCAGGCGAGCATGCTCGACAGAAGATAGACGCGGAAGATCACCTGCTTCGTGTCGACGCCGGAATAGCGTGTCGCTTTCTCGTTCGAGCCGATCAGATAGATGAAATTGCCGGTCGGCGTGTGCGACAACCAGATCGCCAGCGGAATGGCGCAGCCGATGAAGACGAAGAGGCTGAAGGGAATGCCGAACAGCGCTCCATTGCCGATGAAGGTGATGGCATCGGGGAAGCCCGACAGCACGTTGCCGGCGGTGAGGCCCACCGCGATGCCCTTCACCAGCGTCATGGTGCCGAGTGTCGCCAGAATGGGCGAAACGTTGAGATAGGCGATGATGTAGCCGTTGAGCGCGCCGATGATCGCCGCGACGACCGCGCCGCAGGCGAGTGACACGAGAATGCCACCGGTCAGCACGATCCCTTCCGTTCCGGGCGTGAGCCAGTTGAGCATGTAGGCCATGGTCAGGGCGCAGAGATTGGTCGTCGCGATCAGCGAGAGATTGATGCCGCCCTTGAGCAGCGTGATCATCATGGCGAGCGACAGGATCCCGAGGCCGGACACCTGAATGCCCATCGACCAGGCCGACTCGATCGAGAAGAACCGGTCGACGCCGAGGCTGAAGGCCGTGAACAGGATGACGAGAAGTATCGTCAGCTGAACATTGGTCTGGCGCAGGAGCACGGTCCAGCTCGTGGACGCGTTCGACGCGCTCGAAGAGGTTGTCGCGCTCATGCCGTCGCTCCCGTCTGGCCGGTTTTGCGGGCCGCCCGCTGCATGGTCTGCTGCCGGCTCGCCTCGAGCGCGCTCGCGGAGACGGCGATCAGGATGACGAGGCCCGACACCGCGCCTTCCCAGCGTGCCGGCAGGCCGAGGATCACGAGCCCGTTCTGCAGGATGCACAGGAGCGTCAGTCCGAGGATCGTGCCGAGCACGGTGCCGACGCCACCCATGAGACTGGCGCCGCCGAGCACCACGGCGGCGAGCACGGTGAGCTCGCGACCGACGAGCACCGTCGGCGTCACGTTGAGCTGAAGCTGGGCATGGGCGATCGAGGCGATGCCGGCGATGAAGCCCATATAGCCATAGACGAAGAGGTTGAGGCGGAAGATCGAGAAGCCGAGACGCTGCGCGGCGTCTGGATTGCCGCCCATCGCGTAGATCTGCCGGCCGATGCTCGTCGCCTTGAGGAGGACGGCGGTCAACAGGAAGCTGCCGAACAGCAGCACCATCTGCAGGTTCATCGCATAGGAGCGACGTCCGACCTCGAACTCGAACCAGTTGATGCCTTCATAGAAGAAATCCGGCACCGTGGTGATGTAGTCGCCGCTGGTGATGAAGATCAGCAGACCATAGAAGATGTTCAGCGTCGCGATCGACACGATGATCGAGTGCATCTTGAAGCGCACGATGAAGATCGCGTTGATGAAACCGAGCAGCATGCCGAGGAAACCGGCCATCAGCAGCAGCGTCACCCAGTTGGCGCCATAGGCGTTGGCGATCGTGATCGTCGCGTACTGGACGACGCTCGCGGTCGCCGTGAACGAAATGTCGATGCCGCCGGCGATCAGCACCACGATCAGGCCGGCGCAGAGGATGCCGGTGAAGGCGTTCTGCGTCAGCAGATCGTAGAGATTGCCGATCGTGAAGAAGCCCGGTGCGGTGATCGAGAAGAACGCGATCACCACAATCAGGACGATCGCCAGCCAGAACTCGTTCTTGCTGCGCAGTTTCTTCAGCATGTCATGCATTGACGGCCGCCATCAGTCGATGTTCGTCGGTTTCGTGCGGACGATGCGCGCCGGTCAGGCGCCCGTCACGCATCACCAGAATGCGGTGGGAGTGGTAGAGCACTTCCGGGATCTCGTCCGAGATCATCAGGATCGCGACGCCTTCATTGGCGAGGCGCTTGACGATCTCGTAGATGCCGTCCTTGGCCGAGACGTCGACGCCGACGGTCGGGCTGTCGAGGATCAGGACGCGCGGATTGCGCGCCATCCACTTTGCCAGAACGACGCGCTGCTGGTTGCCGCCCGAGAGGGTACGGACCGCGTTTTCCGTGTCCGAGACCTTGATCGACAGGTCCTTCACCCAGCGATCCACCATGCTCTTGCGTGTCGCCGGCGGCACGAGGCCGAAACGGCCGGCGAGCTGATGCAGCACGGTGACGACCGTGTTTGACGAGATCGGCTGGTCCAGCACGAGACCGAGCGTCAGCCGGTCCTCCGAGACATAGGCGATACCGGCCTCGATCGCTTCCTGGTTCGTCGTGAGCGCGAGCCGCTTGCCGTCGAGCGACACCTCGCCGCTCTCGGGCGGTGCCATGCCGAAAAGCGACAGGGCGAGTTCGGTGCGGCCGGACCCGAGCAGGCCGGTCAGTCCGAGAATCTCGCCGGCGCGCAGGTCGAAGCTGACATCCTCATACTCGCCCTGACGCGTGAGGCCCTTGACGGAGAGCACGACGGGCTTTTGCGACAGGTCGATGTCCTTGAGGTCGTAGCTGAATTCCTTGCCGGTCATCAGCACGGCGAGCTTCTTGTCGTTGACCTCGCTCGCGGGGAAAGTGCCGACCTTCTTGCCGTCGCGCAGCACCGTGACGCGGTCGGCGACCTCCAGAACCTCGTCGAGCCGGTGCGACACGAAGACGATGCAGATGCCCTTCGCCTTGAGCGAGCGCACCAAATTGAGGAGAGCATTGACCTCTGTGCGGGTCAGGGAAGCCGTCGGCTCGTCCATGATGAGGAGCTTCGCATCCGCCGACAAGGCACGGCAAATCGCGACGAGCTGGCGGTTGGCGATGGTGAGATCCCCGACCGTCGCGGACAGGTCGAGGTTCACGCCGATCTTGGCGAGTGCCGCGGCGGCCGTGTCGCGCACCGCGCTCCAGTTGACGAGATGGGGGCGGCCGAGATGGCTGTTGATCGCGATGTTTTCGGCGACCGTGAGGTTGGGGAAGAGCGAGAGGTCCTGATAGATGACCTGAATGCCGGCGCGGGTCGATTCCTGTGGCGTGAGGGCGCTGTGCTCGCGTCCCTCGATCACCAACTTGCCGCCGGGCTCGGGCGGCTGGACGCCGGAAATGATCTTGATCAGCGTCGACTTGCCGGAACCGTTCTCGCCGACGAGGCAATGCACCTCGCCCGCTTCCAGCGTCATGTCGACATTGGAGAGCGCGGTCACGCCACCGAAGCGCTTCGAGATGTTCGTTAGGTCGAGGAAGGTGGCCATGGCGCTGCGACAACAGAGAGCGGGCCCGCCCGTCGCCGAGCGGCGGACAAGATGCGGTGTCGAAAACGCCGCGCCCCGGGGTGGGGCGCGGCGCTGAGTTTTGGGATCAGAGGCCGACCGCGATCAGGCCGTCGACCGTTTCCTTGTTGATCTGCATGATCTTGTCGGCCTTGACGAGCTTGTTGCCCGCATCGACCGCGACCTTGCCGACGCCCGGGATTTCCATGCCGTCGGTGATTTCCTTGCCGTCAAGCACGAGCTTGCCGAGCGAGACCATGGCGTAGCCGGCGTCGATCGGGTTCCACAGGAAGGCTTCGCGGATGATGCCGGCTTCGATCAGCGGCTTCGCCTGCGACGGCAGAGCGGTGCCGACGACGGCGATCTGCTTCTCGAGGCGCTGCTGACGGATCGCATTGCCGGCGCCGATCGGGCCGTTCGACCCGAAGGCGATCACGCCGCCGAGGTTCGGATAGGCCTTGATCGCGTCGAGCGTCGTCTTCTGGGCCGTGTCGATTTCGTCGGCGCCCGGGAAGCGGTCGGCGACGAGCTTCATCTCCGGATACTTCGCCTTCTGCAGCGCGATCGCCGCGTCGCACCAGACATTGTGCAGCGGGGTCGTGAGCGTGCCGACGAAGGCGATGTACTCGCCCTTGCCGCCCATCTCGGCCGCAAGCTTCTCCATCTGGACTTCGCCGAAGCGGACCGAGTCGATCAGGTCGACGTTCCAGTCGCGACCTTCCTGCTCCGGACCCTCATGGGCGATGACCTTGATGCCGGCTTCCTGGGCGCGCTTGAGCACCGGGGCGAGCACGGCGACGTCGAGCGGGACGATGCCGATCGCGGCGACCTTCTTGGCGATGAGGTCTTCGACGAGCTTGACCTGCTGGGCCGGGTCGACGTTGGCCGGGCCGATCATCGAAGCGTTGACGCCGAGATCCGCGCCCGCCTTCTTCACGCCGGACTCCAGCGCGTTGAACCACGGAATGCCGGCGATCTTCACGACGACGACCATTTCCGGGGCGGCGGCGAGGGCGGGAACGGCCGGCAGGCCGGCGACGCCGGCAATGGCGGTGGCGCCCATCAGTTTGAGAGTTTCGCGTCTGTTCATGGCTTTCCTCCATTGTACGACCGGGTTTGCCGGTTCGTTTCCATCGACGGGCCCGTCATGGGCCTGCGATCCTTGAAAATCATGTTTCCGGTTCACAAGCGGCGCTGTCAAGACGCCGCATGCTAGCATGTCAATGCGTTCGGCCTCCCTTTGCCGGTCCGACGGACCGGCGCACGACGAGCCGGGGTTCGAGCGAGATGACGCGCGGCAAAGCGCGGCCCTCGTCGAGATGTTCGATCATCGCCCGCGCCGCCGTCCGCCCGATCTCGAGCGCCGGCTGCTGCACCGTCGTCAGCGGCGGTGCCGTGAACGCGGCGAACTCCGTATCGTCATACCCCATGATCGAGACGTCTCCCGGTACGTCAAGGCCCTGCTCATGGGCGGCGCGCAATCCGCCCATGGCGAGCATGTCGTTGAAGCAGAAGATGGCGTCCGGTCGCTCGGCGTCCAGTCTCAGGAGCTCAAAGACAGCGGCATGGCCGCCGGCGATGGTGAGGTCGGAGGTGCGGATGAGGGAGGGGGCGAGCGTGATGCCGCTCTCGGCCAGCCCCGCGCGGAAGCCGTCGAGGCGCTCGATGCTGCGCGGATGCGCCGCCGGCCCGGTGACGCAGGCGATGCGCCGGAAGCCGAACGAGGCGAGGTGGCGGCCGGCAAGCTGGCCGCCGATGTAAGAATCGTCCTTGATGACGCAATCGGCGGCGTCACTGCGCGTGTCGAGCGCGATCACCGGCAGCCGGCGCAGATTTGTGAGCTCGTCGAAGAATTCCGGTGCCGCATTGGTCGTCATCACGACGAGGCCGTCGATGCGGCGACCGGCGAGCGTGCGCCAATAGGCGAGCAGACGCTCGGACACATCGCCGGTATTGCCCAGAATGAGGCTGTATCCGGCTTCAAAGCAGCCGGTCTCGACGCCGTGGATGACCTCGGCGAAGAACGGGTTCGTCGAGGTGGTGACCAGCATGCCGATGGTGTGGGTGCGGTTTGCCTTCAGGGCGCGCGCGACGCTGGAGGGGCGATAGTCGAGCCGACGGACGGCCTCCTCGACGCGGGCGCGTGTCTCAGTCGCGACCGCGCGTGTGTCGTTCACGACGTGACTGACCGTCGTGACGGACACGCCTGACTCCCGTGCGACATCCTTGATCGTCGCCACGTTTCTCCCCGGACACCGTTTTCTTGATCTTGTGGGCGACCATAGGCGAGGCGCGTCGATGGCGCAAACGTTTGCTGTGCTGCATTGCAGCATGCGCCCGACCGACGTGATGAGTCGGGTTCACACTGCACGCGCCGTCAGGGGTGCGGACAGGTCTCGATCGGGCATCCGAGGGCGAGGCAGGTCCTTTCGTCGCACAGGCGGCAGATCTCGTCGGCGCGCTCGTCGCTCGTCGCCATCCCCTGCAGGAGGGTCGCGGTGATCCGGTCGAGCGCCTCGCGGTCGGCGGGAACGAGCCGGTCGATCAGGGGGGCGAGGGCCGAGGAACGCGCCGCGAGGATCTCCGCGCGGCAGGCGACGCCTTCCGCCGTCAGGGTGACGATGCGCTGACGCGCGTCACTGCCGGGCCGCCGCGAGACGAAGCCGTCGGCCTCGAGCCGATCGACGAGCCGCACCGCGCCGGCATGGCTCAGTGCCAGCACCCGGGCGAGTTGTCCGACCGACAGTCCCTCGGCGCTGCCTATGCTGACGATCGCAGCCCCCGTCTCGCCACCATGGCCCGACGAGGCACCGGCCGCGCGCAGGAGCAGATCGCTGATCCCGAGGCCGAGAGCACCCAGAAGGTTCGCCGCATGGGCGTTTCGATCCTCAACCGCCATGGGCCATTGTCCTGATCGCGATCGGTTCCGCCAAGGGGGCGATCCTGTCGGCGAGACGGTGCAGGCGTGCGGCGATCCGTGCCCGGCCGGCAGCCTTGATCGATGCGAGGCGGGAGGGTCCTTTCGTTGCGGCGATTGGGTGAAGGTCGAAACGCTCGCTGAAGTCCTCACCTTCGTGCCAGGGGCTGGCTGGCGCGGTGAGGTCTCGGAGAACGAAGAGCAGAGCTAATTTATGCATGACTCATGCATATAAAAATCGTACACAAAAGTCAAGCTCTACCGGTGGGTCTCAACCGATCGAACGGCGTTGCCATCGGTTTGGCGGCCGAGGGTCAGGGCGCGAAGACCTCGAGCGCCGAGGGGATGACGCGGAAGCGGGCGGGGGTGAAGGTGACGAGTTCGCCATCCGTGTTGATCGGTCGCGGTTTCCTGGTGCGGATGTCGAATTCCGTGGCGCGCTCCGTGCGGACCTCGCGCCATGCGCCATGCGCGCCGCGTCGAAAGGACCGCAGCATCAGCGCGAGTTTCCACACACTGCGCACCTCGAGTGAATACAGGTCTAGATGGTGATCGTCGATCCGCGCGGTCGATTCCACTGCCATGCCGCCGCCGTAGTAGCGGCCATTGCCGACGGCGATCTGCAGCGTCGTGACGCGAACGATCGACGTGCCCGACTCGATCCGTGCCCGGAAGGGACGGGCGCTCGCCAGAACGCGCAGCGCCGCGAGCGCGTAGCCGACACGGCCCCAGCGCCGCTTGATGTCCTTCGTCAGACCGCGCGCGAGCTCGGCGCTCAGCCCCAGGCTCGCGACGTTGAAGAACGGATGGCCGTTCACTTCGCCGAGATCGATGCGTCGCGCGTTGCCGGCGATGATGATGTCGGCTGCTCTCATCAGATCGGTCGGGATGCCGAGCGTGCGCGCGAGGTCGTTGGCGGTGCCCATGGGCAGGATGCCGAGCGGGAGGCCGATCATCATGATCGCCTGTGCGGCCGCGTTCAGCGTGCCGTCACCGCCGCACACGATCACGAGGTCATGACCCGGTGAGAGGCGGATGATGTCCGGCGACACTTCGGTCGGGGAACTGAACTGCTCCTGCGTCACCGCGATGCCGCCATCCTCCAGCCGCGCGATGATCGCACCGAGCGGCTCGGATCCGCGCCGCGCGTTCGGGTTGACGAGCAGCAGGGCCCGCCGGCCGGGGATGGTTGGCGCGCTCATGCCTGCCGATGTCCTTTCCTTGGTGCGGGTCGGGCCCGATCACTCTCTAGCCGTCTCATGGCAGCAGGATCGTGACCAAAGAAAGCCCGTCGCGACAAAAGCCGCCGACGGGGGCTCAGCCAATCCCGTTCAAGGCCAAAAGCGTGCGCATCCGATGGGTCGCGAGGCCCGGATCGATCAGGAGCCGCGCGCTGTCGGCGAGGCGGAACAGATCGGCATAGTGGACGATGCCGCGTGCCGATTCGGCGCCGCCGACCATGCGAAAATGCGGCTGGAACCCGTTGAGCCAGGCGAGGAAGACGACGCCGCACTTGTAGTACTGCGTCGGTGCCTCGAACAGGCGCCGCGACAGGGTTACGGTCGGATCGAGAATGGCGTGGAAGCCCGCTCTGTCGCCTGCCGCGAGCCTGTCGAAGGCGGCCGCCGCCGCAGGCGCGATCGGGTCGAAAATGCCGAGCAGGCCATGCGAATAGCCCTGCGCGTCGCCGGCGATGAGCTCGGCATAGTTGAAGTCGTCACCGGTGTACATGACGACGCCCGCCGGCAGCAGCCGGCGCATGGTCACCTCCTTCTGCGCATCGAGCAGCGAGATCTTGATGCCGTCGACCTTGTCGGCATGGTCGCGGATCAGGGTCAGCACGGTGTTCATGGCGGGCTCGAACGCGTCTGACCCCCAATAGCCGGCAAGCGCCGGATCGAAGGCCTCGCCGAGCCAGTGGAGGATCACCTTGCCGCGCGTCTGCCGGATCAGGCGTGAATAGACGGCGAGATAATCGTGGGGCCCCTTCGCGACCCGGCACAGCGCCCGGCTCGCCATGAGGATGATACGCCCGCCCTCGGCCTCGACATGGCCGATCTGCTCCTCATAGGCGCGGACGACGTCGTCGAGCGAGCGCGCCGCGTTCGGGTCGAGCTGGTCGGTGCCGGCCCCGCAGGCGAGATCGGCGCCTGGGATGGTTGCGGCCTCGCGCAGCGACCGGGTGATCAGCTCCTTCGCGCCGGCCCAGTCGAGGCCGAGGCCGCGCTGCGAGGTGTCCATCGCTTCGGCGATCTTGAAGCCGAGGCCCCAGAGATGGCGGCGGAAGGCGAGCGTCGCGTCCCAGTCGACCGCCGGCGTCTGCCAGGCATTGGTGAGCGCGACCGGGTCGGCGACCACATGGGCGGCGGCATAGACGGTGCGCGGGAAGGTGCCGGTGTGCGTCGTCGCAAAGGGGGAGGGCGCTCCCGGCCGGAACGGTTCCAGCCGGCCGTCTGCGACCGGCAGCATCAACGTCGTCATGGATCGATCCTCCCCTCGTTTCTTTCGGCCGTCACCGGCGCCGGGGCGCCCCTTGACAGCCGTGCAGGCTTGCGCCACAAAAGCATTTAGAACGTTCCAAAGTCAAGACGGACGGCGGATGGTTCGAGTTTTTCTCATACAAATCAGAAGTTTGTATGGAAGATCCCGTGCCGTTCGATAGTTCGTTTTGGGAACGTTCCAATTCACAAGCGCCGCCGGTGGTTACAGGCTGTCGGGAAGGGTGCGGTCGGGGAAACGGACGATGGATGGCCCACGTCACGGCAAAAGCCGTGCGACCACGATTGTCGATATCGCGCGCGCCGCCGGCGTGTCGAAGTCGACTGTGTCGCTGGTCCTGAAGGGCAGCTCCCTCATCAAGCCCGAGACCAAAGCGCGTGTCGATCGTGCCATCGACCAGCTCGGCTATGTCTACAACCGCTCGGCCGCGAGCCTGCGGACGGCGAAATCGAGTTTCGTCGGTATGGTCATCAGCGATC
Source organism: Labrys sp. (in: a-proteobacteria) (assembly GCA_046344875.1). Taxonomy (GTDB): domain Bacteria; phylum Pseudomonadota; class Alphaproteobacteria; order Rhizobiales; family Labraceae; genus Labrys. Next base: position 48,447 of record JBKDKQ010000041.1, read on the forward strand.
TGATGAACCCCTTCTTCACCGAGCTCGCCGTCGGCATCGAGGATGCGCTCTACAAGCTCGGCTATGTTCCGATCCTCGCCAACACCAATGAGGACATCGAGCGGCAGGCCCGCGTCCTGCATTCCCTGCGCGAGCACGGGGTCGCTGGCATCGTGATCTCGCCGGCGCGCGGCACCGAGGCCTGGCATCTCTCCGACATTCTGCCGCGGACCATGCCCGTCCTGCTGACGATGCGCCGGATCGAGGGCAGCCCGCTCGCCTATGTCGGCCCCGACAACCCGACCGGCGCGCGGCGGGCGGTCGAACACCTGATCGGCCTCGGCCATCGCTCGATCGCGTTTCTCGGCGGCTACGCGACCATGACGACCCAGCGCGAGCGCCTGTCGGGCTATCGCGCGGCGCTCGCCCAGCATGACCTGCCGTTCCATGACGATCTCGTCTTCGGGGCGATGCCGACCCGCGACGGTGGATCGGATGCCATGGAGGCGGCGCTTGCCTCGCCGCGTCGGCCGACGGCTGCGTTTTGCTACAACGACATCGTCGCGATCGGCGCGATGCGTCAGCTCACCAAGCGCGGGGTGCGCGTCGGCAGCGAGTTCTCGATCGTCGGCTTCGACGACATCGTCGAGGCCGCCCAGAACGCGCCGCCCCTCACCACCGTCAGCGCTTCGACCCGCGCCATGGGCGCGCGCGCCGCGCAGGGCCTTCTGGGGCTCATCGGCGGTGCCGACGCCGCCGACATGTCGTTCACGGGCGACACGACCCTGATCATTCGCGAATCGAGCGGTGAGCCGCAACGTGTGAAGGAGCCGCTCTATGGCTGAGAGACCTGTCCGCTGGGGCCTGATCGGCGCAACCACCATTTCAAAGGAATGGATGATCGGGGCCATCCGCGAAAACGGCGGCGAGATCGTCGCCGTCATGTCCTCCGACACCGCGCGCGGAAAGGCCTATGCCAAGGCGAACGGCATCCCGAAGTCGACAACGCGACTTTCCGCACTTCTGAAGGCCGACATCGACGCGGTCTACATCGCGACCACGAATGAGCTGCACAAGGCGCAGACGCTCGCCGCCGCCAGGGCCGGCAAGCACGTGCTGTGCGAGAAGCCGCTTGCGCTCAACCTCGCCGACGCCCGCAAGATGGTCGCCGCCTGCCGCGATGCCGGCGTCGTGATGGCAACGAACCACCATCTGCGCAACGCCGCGACCCACCGCGCGATGCGCGAGGCGATCAAGGCCGGGAAAATCGGCAAGCCACTCTTCGCGCGGGTCTTTCACGCCGTCTACCTGCCGCCGCATCTGCAGGGCTGGCGCATCAAGGATCCGAAGACGGGCGCCGGTGTCGTCATGGACATCACGGTGCACGATGCCGACACGCTGCGCTTCGTCCTCGATGACGAGGCGGTCGAGGTGACGGCGATGACGCAGGCGGCCGGCATGGGCGAGCACGGCATCGAGGACGGCGTCATGGGCACCATCCGCTTCCGTTCCGGCGTTCTGGCGCAGTTCCACGACGCCTTCACGGTGAAGAATGCCGGGACCGGCTTCGAGGTTCACGGGACCGAGGGCTCGCTCATTGCGCGCGATGTCATGACGCAGCGCCCGATTGGCGAGGTGATCCTGCGCACCACGGCCGGCGAGGCGGTTTTGCCGGTGGTTCCGGAAAACCTTTATGCGCGCTCCGTCCGCAATTTCCACGCGGCGATCGCCGGCAAGGGCCAGCCCTCCGCGACGGGCGAGGACGGGATCCGTTCGATGGCCGTGGCGATCGCGGCTCTGAAATCCGCCAGGACCGGCCGGACGACGCCGGTGGAACCGGGGATCTGAGCCATGGCCTTTCCAAAAGTTCTCACGGCGGACGCGGCGGCGGACCTCATTCCCGACAATGCGGTGGTCACGGTCTCGTCCTCCTCGGGGCTCGGCTGTCCGGATGCGGTGCTCGCCGCCATCGGTCGTCGCTTCGACGCCGCCGGCCATCCGCGTAACCTGACCACGCTGCATCCGATCGCCGCCGGCGACATGTGGGGCGTGAAGGGTATCGACCACATCGCCAAGGAAGGCTGCCTTGCCCGCATTCTCGGCGGCTCCTATCCGTCCGGCCCGTCCTCGGCCGAGCCGCCGGCGATCTGGAAGATGGTCACCGGCAATCAGATCCCGGCCTACAATATTCCATCGGGCATCCTCTTCGACATGCACCGCGAGGCCGCCGCCAAGCGTCCCGGCGTGCTGACCAAGGTCGGCCTCGACACCTTCGCCGATCCCGACCGCGAAGGCTGCGCCATGAACGGGCGCGCGGCGGCCGAGCCGATCGTGCGCAAGGTCGAGTTCGACGGCGACACCTGGCTCTACTTCAAGGCGATCGTGCCGAACGTCGCGATCATCCGCGCCACGACGGCGGACGAGCGCGGCAACCTCTCCTATGAGCATGAGGGCGGCTATCTCGGCCCGCTCGATCAGGCGCTCGCCGTCCGCAACAATGGCGGCATCGTCATCGCGCAGGTGAAGCGCCTCGCCAAGCATGGCAGCCTCAAGCCGCAGCAGGTCTTCGTCCCCGGCATCCTGGTCGATGCGATCGTCGTGGCACCCGACCAGATGCAGACGACGCAGACGCCATATGAACCCGCCATCTCCGGTGAGATCTTCCGGCCGCTCTCCTCCTTCGAGGTGCCGGAATTCGGCGTGTCGAAGGTCATCGCCCGCCGTGTCGCGCAGGAACTGCGGTACGGCGAGGCCGTGAACATCGGCTTCGGCATTTCCGCCAACGTGCCCCGTATCCTGATTGAAGAAGGTCGCCACGGCGACGTCACCTGGGTGATCGAGCAGGGAGCCGTCGGCGGCGTGCCGCTTCTCGACTTCCAGTTCGGCTGCGCCTCGAACGCCGAGGCGATCGTGCCGAGCCCCTATCAGTTCACCTATTTCCAGGGCGGCGGCTTCGATGCGTCGCTTCTGTCCTTCCTCCAGATCGACCGCGACGGCTGCGTCAACGTCTCCAAGCTCGGCGTGCGTCCGCATGTGACGGCCGGGGCCGGCGGCTTCATCGACATCACCGCGCGGGCGAGGCGGATCGTCTTTTCGGGCTTCTTCACGGCGGCGGCGCAGCTGTCGATCGAGAAGGGCGCCCTCGTCATCGCGCGCGAGGGCAAGGTCCGCAAGCTCGTCAACAGCGTCGAGCATGTCTCCTTCTCCGGGCGCCGCGCGGTCGCGCAGGGGCAGGACATCACCTATGTCACCGAGCGCTGCGTGCTGGTTCTGCGGCCCGAGGGCATCGTCGTGACCGAGATCGCGCCGGGCGTCGATCTCGCGCGCGACATTCTCGCCCAGAGCGAGTTCACGCTGCATGTCTCGCCGACGCTGAAGGTGATGGACGCGGCCCTTTTCGACCCGGCGCCGATCGGCCTTGATCTGGGAGCCGGGCGATGAGCGCGCCCGAGACCGTCCGCTTCACCGTCGAGAACGGCATCGCGACCATCACGCTGGCGCGGCCGGAAAAGCTCAATGCGCTTGATGCCGGGATGATCGCGGCGCTCGCGAGGATCGTCGATCGCCTCGATCATGACGGCTCGATCCGCGTGGCGATCCTGACCGGGGAGGGGAAGGCGTTCTGCGCGGGCGGCGACATCGCCGCCTGGGGGGCTTTGCCGTCGCTCGAAATGGGACAGATCTGGGTGCGCGACGGCCATCGCGTCTTCGACCACCTCGCGCGGCTCAAAATGCCGCTCATTGCCGCGATCAATGGTCACGCGCTCGGCGGCGGTCTCGAAATCGCCGCGACCGCGGACATCCGCATCGGCGAGGAGCAGGGCAAGTATGGGTTGCCCGAGACCGGCATCGGCATGGTGCCGGGCTGGTCGGGCACTCAGCGCATCGTCCAGCGTTTTGGAGCCAATGTCGTCCGCCGCCTCGCGCTGACGGGCGAGATCGTCACGGCCGCCCGGGCCATGGAGCTCGGTTTGATCGACGAGGTCGTGCCGAAGGGGACCGTGCTCGAACGGGCCATGGCGCTCGCAAACCAGATCCGGACCAAGAGCCCCGTCGCCACGACGCTGACCAAGCAGCTCATCAACGCCGCCGAGGGCGATGATGTCGCAGCGACGCTGGAGATTCTCGCCGGCGCCCTGATCACCACCACCGCCGACCGTCGCGAGGGTGTTGCCGCCTTCCTCGAAAAGCGGCCGGCGAATTTCGAGGATCTCGACCGATGACCCTTCCGATCGCGACCGATCAGATGCGGCTCGCCAAAGCCCTCGCCATGACGACGGGTGAGTATGACCTGTTCATCAATGGCACCCGCCGCAAGGCGCAGGAGGGCCGGACGATCGAGCGGACCAGCCCGGCGCATGGCGTCGTCGTCTCGCGCTATGCCTGCGCGGGTCCGGGCGATCTCGAACTTGCCATCGCCTCGGGACGGACGGCTTTCGACAACGGTCCCTGGCCGACCATGCGGGGTGCTGATCGTGCCGCGGTGCTTCTCAAGGTCGCGGATCTGATCGATGCCCGGCGCGAGCTGATCGCGACGCTCGACGTGCTCGAAAGCGGCAAGCCGATCGCGCAGGCGCGCGGCGAGATTGCCGGGGCCGCCGACCTCTGGCGCTACGCCGCCGCGCTCGCGCGCGACCTTCACGGCGAGAGCTACAACACGCTTGGCGAGGGCGCGCTCGGCGTCGTCATCCGCGAGCCGATCGGTGTCGTGTCGATCATCACGCCGTGGAATTTTCCGTTCCTCATCGTGTCGCAGAAGCTGCCCTTCGCACTCGCGGCCGGGTGCACGGCGGTCGTCAAGCCGAGCGAGATGACGTCTGCCTCGACGCTCTATCTGGGCGAGCTTTTGGCGGAAGCCGGGCTTCCCGCCGGCGTCGCCAACATTCTCGCGGGCTATGGCCCAGAGATCGGCGCGCCGATGACGACGGATCCGCGCATCGACATGGTCTCCTTCACCGGCTCGACCCGCGTCGGCAAGGCCGCGATGGCCTCTGCCTCTGCGACGCTGAAGAAGGTCTCGATGGAGCTCGGGGGCAAGAACCCGCAGATCATCTTCCCCGACGCCGACATGCCGGCGGCCCTCGACGCAGCCCTGTTCGGCGCCTTCTTCAATGCCGGCGAGTGCTGCAATGCCGGCAGCCGGATCATCGTGCACGAAGAGATCGCCGAGAGCTTCCAGGCCTCCTTCGTCGAGATGGCCGGCAAGGTTCCGGTCGGCGACCCGCTGGACGAAAACACGAAAGTCGGTGCGCTTATCTCGGCCCAGCATCTCGCCCAGGTCGAAGGCCATGTCTCGGCGGCGTTGAACGCTGGCGCTGCCCTGCGACTTGGTGGACGGCGTCTCGACAGCTCCGCCGGGCATTTCATGGCGCCGACGGTGCTGGGCGGGGTCCGTCCGGAGATGGGGATCGCGCGGGACGAAGTGTTCGGGCCGGTTCTCGCGGTGCTCTCCTTCAAGACGACGGACGAGGCGATCGCGCTCGCGAACGGCGTCGAGTACGGCCTGTCGGCGAGCGTTTGGAGCCGCGACTTCGATACTTGCATGAGCGTCTCGCGGCGGCTGCGTGCCGGGACCGTGTGGACCAACACGTTCATGGACGGCGCGGCGGAACTGCCCTTCGGCGGGTATCGCCAGTCGGGCCTCGGGCGGGAGCTCGGCCGCAATGCGGTCGCCGACTACACCGAGGAAAAGACACTGCACCTTCATTGTGGTCCGCGGACAGCCTGGTGGCTGGCGCGGTCTCCATGAAACGTCGCCGGAACGCATCCGGCAGCAAAGGTCACGGGAGGATAACGATGACCCTTAGAATGAAACTGATCGCCGGCGCCCTGCTGGCCACCGTTGCCGTTCTTCCCGCCAAGGCGGCGGAAGTCGAAGTGCTGCACTGGTGGACGTCGGGCGGTGAAGCCGCCGCGCTCGAAGTTCTGAAGAAGGACCTCGAGGGCAAGGGCGTCACCTGGAAGGACATGCCGGTCGCCGGTGGCGGCGGTGAAGCGGCGATGACCGCGCTGCGCGCCCGCGTCACGGGCGGCAACCCGCCGACCGCCGTGCAGGCTCTCGGCTTCGACATCACCGACTGGGCCAAGCAGGGCGTGGTCGGCGATCTGACGGACGTTGCGACGAAGGAAGGCTGGGACAAGGTCATTCCGGAAGCGCTCCAGAAGTTCTCGAAGTATGACGGCAAGTGGATCGCCGCTCCGGTGAACGTCCACTCGACCAACTGGGTCTGGATCTCGAAGAAGGCCCTCGACGCCGCCGGCGGCAAGGCGCCGGAATCGTGGGACGAGCTCGTCGCCGTTCTCGACAGGATGAAGGCGAACGGCATCACCCCGGTCGCCCATGGCGGTCAGCCCTGGCAGGAAGCCACCATCTTCGACGCGGTGGTCCTCTCGCTCGGCACCGATTTCTACAAGGCCGCGATGATCGATCTCGATCCGGCGGCGCTCGGTGGCGACAAGATGGTCGAAGCCTTCGACCGCATGGCGAAGCTGCGCTCCTATGTCGACGACAACTTCTCGGGTCGCGACTGGAACCTCGCTTCGGCGATGGTCATCGAGGGCAAGGCCGGCATGCAGTTCATGGGTGACTGGGCCAAGGGCGAGTTCCTGAAGGCCGGTCAGAAGCCGGGTACCGACTTCGTCTGCATCCGCTTCCCGGGCACGCAGGGCGCCGTCACCTTCAACTCCGACCAGTTCATGATGTTCAAGGTCGGTGACGGCGACAAGGCCGCGCAGCTCCAGATGGCGTCCGCCATCGAGAGCCCGTCGTTCCAGTCGGCGTTCAACGTCGTCAAGGGCTCGGTTCCGGCCCGCACCGACGTGTCGAACGAAGCCTTTGACGATTGCGGCAAGAAGGGCATGGCCGACCTCGCCGACGCCTCGGCGAACGGCAAGCTCTTCGGCTCGATGGCCCATGGCCATGCCGCTCCGGCGGCGGTGAAGAACGCGCTCTATGACGTCGTCACGGCGCACTTCAACGGCGAGCTCGACTCCAAGGCTGCCGCTGCGGAACTCGCCAAGGTCGTCGCCGCGGCCAAGTGAGCCGCGCATCCGGCGATCCCGGTTCGCGCCGGGGTCGCCGCGATCGATCACCTTCGTCGGACCGGCCGGTCAGCCTGCCGGTCCGACTGAGAACAAGAAACGAGGCACCGGGGAGGGGCTCGACCATGGCGAGCGTGACGACGACTGCGCCGGCCCGTCGGCAGGACGGGTTGCGATGGCTGCAGGACATCCTGCCGAAACTGGTGCTGGCGCCAAGCGTCGCGGCGCTCCTCGTTTGCGTCTACGGCTTCATCGCCTTCACGCTGTTCCTGTCCTTCACCAACGCGAAGCTGCTGCCGACCGACTTCACGACGTTCGTCGGTCTCGACAATTACGTGGCGCTCTTTGATCATCGCAACTGGCGGATTTCGCTCGCCAATCTCGCGATCTTCGCGCCGCTCTACATCGGCGTGTGCAGCATTCTCGGCCTCGGCCTCGCGATCTTCCTCGACCAGAAGATCCGTATCGAGGGCGTGCTGCGGCCGATCTATCTCTATCCGATGGCGCTCTCCTTCATCGTCACCGGCGTCGCCTGGAAATGGTTCCTCGATCCCGGGATCGGGCTCGAGGCGGTGATGAAGAGCTGGGGCTGGGAGAGTTTCGAGTTCCGCTGGATCAAGGACAACGACATGGCGATCTACACGATCGTCATCGCGGCAGTCTGGCAGTCGTCCGGCTTCGTCATGGCGATGTTCCTTGCGGGCCTGCGCGGCATCGACAACGAGATCCTGAAAGCCGCCCAGATCGACGGCGCCTCGAATTTCAAGCTCTACACCCGCATCATCATCCCGATCATGCGGCCGGCCTTCATCTCGGCCTTCGTGGTGCTCGCGCATCTCGCGATCAAGACCTATGACCTCGTCATCGCGATGACCGGCGGCGGGCCAGGTCGCGCCACCTACATCCCGGCGATCGCGATGTACGACTTCACCTTCACGCGCCAGAGCATGGGTCTCGGCGCATCCTCCGCCATCGTCATGCTGATGATGATCGCGGCGGTGATCGTTCCCTACCTCTACAGCGAACTCCGGCAGGGGAGGCAGTCATGAGCGGAGCACCAACCCAAGCCGTCGCGGTCCGCACCAACAAGATCACGCGCGCGGCGATCTACGCGCTCCTGATCCTGTTTGCCGCATACTACCTGCTGCCGCTCTATGTGATGCTGGTCAACTCGTTGAAGCCGCTCGAGGAAATCCGGCAGGGCGCGATGCTCGCCTTGCCGCGCGAGTGGACGCTCGAGCCCTGGCGCAGCGCCTGGTCGACCGCCCAGATCGGCGTGAGCCCGACCGGGCTCGTGCCGTACTTCCTCAACTCCTTCCTGATGGTCATCCCGGCCGTGGTCATCTCGACGGCGCTCGGCGCGCTGAACGGCTATGTGCTGACCAAATGGCGGTTCCGCGGTGACGGCATCCTGTTCGGGCTGATGCTGTTTTCCTGCTTCATCCCGTTCCAGATCGTCATCATCCCCATGGCGTCGCTGCTCGGCTTTCTCGGGCTGTCGGGGACGATCGCCGGACTTGTCTTCGTCCACGCGGTCTATGGCCTCGGCTTCACGACGCTGTTCTTCCGCAATTTCTACGCGGCGTTCCCGACGGAACTCGTCCGCGCCGCGATGGTCGATGGGGCCGGCTTCTTCCAGATCTTCTGGCGCATCCTGCTGCCCCTGTCCGGTCCGATCATCGTGGTCACGGTCATCTGGCAGTTCACGAACGTCTGGAACGACTTCCTTTTCGGCGCCTCCTTCTCGGACTTCGATTCCTTCCCGATGACGGTGGCGCTCAACAACCTCGTCAATTCCTCGACGGGCGTGAAGGAATACAACGTCCATTTCGCCGGCGCGATCCTCGCCGCGCTTCCCACCCTCATCGTCTACGTGCTGTCGGGCCGCTATTTCGTGCGCGGTCTCATGGCTGGCGCCGTGAAAGGATAAGTCATGGCCTTCCTCAACATCGTCAATCTGAAGAAGCGCTTCGGCACCGTCGAGATCCTCAAGGGGATCAACCTCGAACTCGAGCAGGGAGGGTTCATGGTGCTGGTCGGGCCCTCCGGCTGCGGCAAGTCGACCCTGCTCAACACGATCGCGGGGCTGGAATCGATCTCGGAAGGTGACATCCGGGTTGATGGCACCTCGATCGCGTCGCTTCTGCCCTCGCAGCGCGACATTGCCATGGTGTTCCAGAGCTATGCGCTCTACCCGAACATGACGGTCGCGGGGAACATCGCCTTCGGCATGGAGATGCGCGGCGTTCCAAAGCCCGAGCGCGATAAGGCCGTGGAGAGCGTCGCAAAGACGCTGCAGATCGGGCATCTCCTCGAGCGCAAGCCTAGCCAGCTCTCGGGCGGCCAGCGCCAGCGCGTCGCCATGGGCCGGGCGCTGGTGCGCGATCCCAAGCTCTTCCTCTTCGACGAGCCGCTCTCCAATCTCGACGCGAAGCTGCGCGTCGACATGCGCGTGGAGATCAAGCGGCTCCATGCCTCGACCGGCAAGACCATCGTCTATGTGACCCATGACCAGATCGAGGCGATGACGCTCGCGACCCGTATCGCGGTGATGCGCGACGGCGAGGTGCAGCAGTTCGGAACGCCGGCGCAGATCTACAACAAGCCGGCCAACATCTTCGTCGCCGACTTCATGGGTTCGCCGGCGATGAACCTGATCAAGGCCAAGGTGGCGCATGAAAACGGGGTCGCGGTGCTGAAACTCGCCAAGGATGCCGGCGGCGAGATGTCGCTGCGCATTCCCGAGACCATCGCCGACACGAAGCTTGAGGCCGGTCGCGAGGTGATCTTCGGCATTCGTCCCGAAGCGATCACCGATCGCGACGGAGCGGACCGCAACTCACGCGCCATCGAGCTCGTCGAGGCGCAGGTCGAGGTGGTGGAGCCTGCGGGTTCCGACACCTTCGTGGTCAGCCATCTGGGCGGCAAGGAAGTCACCGCGCGCATGCGCTCCGACGTCGACGTGCGGCCGGGGCAGCTCCTGCCCTTCGCCTTCAACCTCGACAAGGCGGTGGTCTTCGATCCGCAGACGCAGAAGCGGCTGTGATTGCATTGCCGGCCCGCGTCAGAGCGGGTCGGCGCTCTCTCCTTCATCGGACCGCCGTCGGCCATGACCTCGCCAGACATCATCGTGATCGGAACCGGCATGGGCGGCGCGACGCTGACCCATGCCCTCGCCGACAGCGGTGCGAGGATCCTCGTCCTCGACAAGGGCGCGCAACTGCCGGACCGTCCCGAGAACCGTGACACGCGGGCGATCTTCCAGCGCGGCTTCTTCCGCCCGAACGAGACCTGGTACGATCATCAGGGCGCGCCGTTCAATCCCGGCAACTATTACGTCCATGGCGGGAACTCGAAATTCTATGGCGGCGTTCTGATCCGCTACCGTGAGCGCGATTTCGAGGATCTCGAGCATGCCGACGGGCTCTCGCCGGCCTGGCCGATCCGCTACGGCGATCTCGCGCCGTATTACGACCGGGCCGAGGCGCTGTACCAGGTGCGGGGCGCATTGGGCGAGGATCCGACCGAACCACCGCATGGCGGACCCTATCCCTTCAGCCCGGTACCGGACGAGCCGCCGATCGCGGCGACGCGCGCCCGGCTCAAGAAGCAGGGGCTGCACCCGTTCTCCCTGCCGCTCGGCGTCGACATCACGCGCTGGCTCGCCCATGGCAAGACGCCGTGGGACGCCTATCCCGACGCCCGCACGGGCAAGATGGACGCCGAGACCTGCGCGCTTTTGCCGGCTCTCAAGCACGAGAACGTCACGCTGGTGTCGAATGCCGAGGTCGAGCGGCTGATCCTGTCGCCCGATCGTCGGCGCATCGAGGCGGTCGAGTATGTGGAGGGCGGTGAGCGCAAACGCGTCTCGGCCAGGCTTGTCGTGCTCGCGGCTGGGGCGGTGCGCTCCGCCGTCATCCTGCTCGCGTCCGACGCCGCAAACCGATCGGACATGGTCGGCCGGCATTTCATGAACCACAACGCCAGTGCGATGCTTGCCGTCGACCCGTTTCTCAAGAACGACAGCGTCTACCAGAAGACCTTTGGGCTGAACGATTTCTACTTCTCCGATGGGCGGGGCGGCCCGCCGCTCGGCAATGTGCAGCTTCTGGGCAAGGTCTCGGCGCCGATCCTGAAGGCCAACGCGCCGGCCGTGCCGGAATTCGTCCACGGCCTGATCGCGCGTCATGCGGTCGATTTCTACCTGATGTCGGAGGATCTGCCCGATCCGCGGAGCCGCGTCATGCTCGATGGCCGGCGGATCGTACTGGCCTGGCAGCGCAGCAACATGACGGCGCATGAGGGGCTGGTGAAGCGCATGCGTGCGGTGTTGCGGGCGGCAGGCTTCCCCATCGTCCTGTCGCGCCTGTTCGACCGGCGCACGCCCTCGCATCAATGTGGCACGGTGCGCATGGGCAATGACCCGGCGACATCGGTCGTCGATCCCTTCGGCCGGTCGCATGACCACGCCAACCTCTTCGTCGTCGACGCCGGAACGCTGGTGACCTCGGCGGCGGTCAATCCGTCGCTGACGGTCGCGGCGATCGCGCTGCGGGCGGCGGATCACATCAAGCGGACGGAGCTCGCGGCATGACCCGACCGGTGGCCCTGGTGACCGGAGCCCGGCGCGGCATCGGCAAGGCGACGGCATTGGCGCTCGCCGCCGCCGGGCACGATGTCGCCATCACCGACATCGCGGAGGAGGGGGTGGAGGAGATGCTCGCGGCCTTGGGCGAGGCGGGGGCGCGCGCGAGCTTCCATCGCCATGACGCCTCGGCGGTCGAGACCCATGCGGGGCTCATCGCCGACGTCGTGGCACGGCATGGCGGGCTCGACGTCCTGGTCTCCAATGCCGGCATCGGGTCACCCGTGCGCGGCGACATGCTGGAGCTCGTCCCGGAAAACTTCGACCGGCCCATGGCGGTGAACCTGCGCGGCGCGGCCTTTCTCAGCCAGCAGGCGGCGAAGGCCATGATCGGCCGCCCGGGGCGCCGCAGCATCATCTTCATCACGTCCGTTTCCGCCGAGATGGTATCGCCCGAGCGGGCCGATTACTGTGTCTCGAAGGCGGGCCTCGCCATGTGGGCGAAGAACCTCGCAGTGCGGCTCGCGCCCGAGGGGATCGCCGTCTTCGAAGTGCGTCCCGGCGTGATTCGCACCGACATGACCGCCGGCGTTTCGGCGCGCTATGATGCGCGCATCGCCGACGGCCTCGTTCCCGCCATGCGCTGGGGCGAGGGCGCGGACATCGGCGCCGCCGTCGCGGGGCTCGTCGGCGGCGCGTTCGGGTTTGCAACCGGCTCCGTCATCGCCTGTGATGGCGGTCTTTCGATACCGAGGCTGTGACAATGGTCGATTACATCATCACGGGTTCAGGTCCGGCGGGATGCGTGCTGGCGAACCGGCTCACCGAGGATCCGTCGGTCAAGGTCGTGCTGCTGGAAGCGGGCGGGAAGGATACCCACCCGCTGTTCGCCATGCCGGCGGGCTTCGCCAAGATGACCAAGGGTATCGCCAGCTGGGGTTGGTCGACCGTTCCGCAGAAGCACCTCAACGACCGCGTGCTCTGGTATACGCAGGCCAAGGTGATCGGCGGCGGCTCCTCGATCAACGCGCAGGTCTATACGCGCGGCAATCGCGGCGACTATGACGCCTGGGCCTATGAGGAACGCTGCGCCGGTTGGTCCTATGCCGACGTGCTGCCCTATTTCAAACGGGCCGAGGACAATCAGCGCTATTCCAACGACTATCACGGCTATGGTGGGCCGATCGGTGTTTCGGCGCCGGTCAATCCGCTGCCGATCAATGAGGCGTTCATCCGCGCCGCGCAGGAATACGGCATCCCCTACAATCCCGACTTCAATGGCGAGCGGCAGGCGGGCGTCGGCCACTATCAGGTGACGGTGCGCAATGCCCGCCGCTCCTCGGCCTCGAGCGCCTATCTCAACCCGATCCGCGACCGGGCGAACCTGCAGATCCGCACCGGCGCCTTCGTCACGCGGATCCTTGTCGAGGGCGGGCGGGCCATCGGTGTCGAGGTGGTCGAGAACGGCCAGACGACGACGCTGCGCTGCGAGCGCGAGGTGCTGGTCACCTCCGGGGCGATCGGCTCGCCGAAGCTTCTGCTGCATTCCGGCATCGGACCGGCGGATCATCTGCGTTCTGTCGGCGTGCCGGTCGTGCATGACCTGCCCGGCGTCGGCGAGAACCTGCAGGACCATCTCGACGTCTATGCCATCGCCGAATGCAGCGGCGACTACACCTATGACAACGTCGCCAAGCTCCATCGCACGGTGTGGGCGGGCATCCAGTACATCCTGTTCAAGAAGGGGCCGGTCGCCTCGACGCTCTTCGAGACCGGCGCATTCTGGTATGCCGGCAAGCCCGAGGGCGAGCCGGACATCCAGTTCCATCTCGGCCTCGGTTCGGGCATCGAGGCTGGTGTCGCGAAACTGCAGAACCCCGGCCTGACCCTGAACACCGCCTTCCTGCGGCCGCGCTCGCGCGGCACGGTGCGTCTGAAGTCCGCAAACCCCGCCGACCATCCGCTGATCGATCCGAACTACTGGGCCGATCCGCAGGACCGCGCGATGTCGATCGCCGGCCTTCGCATGGCGCGTGAGATCTTCCAGCAGCCGGCCCTGAAGCCCTTCCTGCTTGCCGAGCGTCGTCCGGGTCCGGAGATCCAGAGCGAGGCGGAGCTTGCCGACTACGTCTTCCGCACCTGCAAGACCGACCACCATCCGGCCGGCACCTGCAAGATGGGCGTCGACGCCATGGCCGTCGTGACGCCCGATCTCAAGGTGCGCGGGCTCGAGGGGCTGCGGGTGTGTGACTCCTCGATCATGCCGCGGGTCAACTCGTCGAACACCAACGCTCCGACCCTGATGATCGGCGAGAAGGCCGCGGACCTCGTGCGGGGCCTCAGCCCGTTGCCGGCCATCAATCTGAAGCCCGTCTCTTCCGCCGCCTGAAATGCCACACGATCTTCCGTCCCCATGCCGCGGGCCTCCTTCCCCACGTCGTGGGGAAGGTGTCGTGCGCAGCACGACGGAAGGGGTCGGTGGGACCGGTCGCGATCGCCTCTCTTGTTGACGTCCTAGAAGCTCCAACGACCCCACCCGCCGGGCGTTGCCCGGCACCCTCCCCGGACTGACGTCCGGAGAGGGAGTTTGCGCCTGTGCCTGACGGGTCTTCCATGAAGGCGCGGGCCTCCTTCCCCACGC
>JBKDKQ010000042.1:0-3930 GCA_046344875.1 Labrys sp. (in: a-proteobacteria)
GCGTGGAAAATCCACCATCTCAGTTTGGCTTCCGTGACCCAGGGGGCCTCGGCGGCAAGCTGCTTCACCGTGCGCAGCGCCTGATAGTCGACCAAGTCTGGCCGTCCAGTTGTTGGGAAAAGTGGAATGAGCAGAAGATAGAAGGGCGCCGGCGGAAATTCAAGGACAGTCGACGGTTGCACGAATATCCTGCGCGTCTTCGTTATTCACCATTGTCGATCCAACGCCGCAAGCCTGTGGCAAGCCCGTCGAAAACCGCCCGGATGGAGCTTGCATCCTTCTGATCTTCGTGAACAGCAAGCCAGCATTCGAGATCGAGTGACACGAGGTCGTCGAGAACCGGGACAAGATCGGGTTCGCGCTGCGCCATCGCTTTCTGCATCATGCCGATGCCGAGCCCGGCGCGCACCGCCATCACCTGCGCCACGTCCGAGTCGACACGGAACGAGAAAATCTCCCTTGAGATCGGCAGGGCTCCCTTCGCCACGGAGCGGGCGGAGTGATCATCCCGGTCGAAGCCCACGATATGGTGGCCTCCAAGTTCGTCGAGCCTGAGCGGCAGACCGTGGCGCGATGCATAATCGCGATGGGCAAATAGGCCGAGCCCCACCGAGCCCAGCTTTCTGGCGACGAGGCCGTCCTGCTTGGGCCGCGTCATCCGCACCGCGATATCCGCATCACGGCGCAGCAAATCGTCGGTCCGGTTGTTCAGGGAAAGCTCCAGAACGATATCCGGATAGCGTCCGCGCAATTCGGACAGGATCGCGGGCAGGACGAAGGTCCCCATGATTTCGCTGGCCGAAATCCGGACCGTGCCGCGTGGCGCGGCGCTGTCGCCGCTAAGTGTCGCCGCCCGCTTCAGGGCCGCGAACGCGGTCTCCATCGTCTCTGCATGAGTCTGGAGCGAAAGCGCCGCCTGGGTTGGCAGCAAGCCGCCCGGCGATCGCGTGAACAGAGCGATGCCAAGACCGCTCTCAAGCTCGTCAATGTGCCGCCCGATCGTCGGCTGCGTCAGACCCGCCTCCCGCGCCGCCGCTGAAAGGCTGCCGCGGCGTAGGACAGCCAGGAAGGAGCGCAGCAGGGTCCAGTCATTCAATTCAGTCATACAAAAAAGTATAGCAACTGAAGAAAGTTTGGCAATTTTCGTTTTGACATGTCGGGGCGATCCTGACTTCAACAACAGGAGATCAGCCATGACTTCGACCAGGCCTCCCATCGCGCTCGTCCTTGGCGTCACGGGCGGCATCGGAAAGGCCATCGCCGAAGCGCTCGCCCGGCGCGGTTGGGCCATCAGGGCGCTGAGCCGCCGGGCCGCTGGAGAGCGGCCAGCCTTCCCCTTCGCGGTCGATTGGCGGCAGGGCGATGCACTCGACGCGGCGTCCGTGAGATCAGCCTGCGAAGGCGCCGAGCTGATCATCCACTGCGTCAATCCGCCCGGATATCGACGCTGGCGCGAAGATGGCTTGCCCATGCTCGCCAACAGTATCGCGGCCGCCAAGGCGACCGGAGCGACGATCCTGTTTCCGGCCAATGTCTATGTCTTCTCACCAGCCTCGCCGGACGCCGTCAACGAGGCGGCGATACGCGCGCCCACCACGCGCAAGGGCCAGGTGCGCCTCGAGATGGAGATCATGCTCGCGGAGGCCGCCGATCGGGACGGCGTCAGGGTGATCGCCTTGCGCGCCGGCGATTTCTTCGGTCCCGGCATCGTCAATTCCTGGTTCGCCCAGGCGGTGGCGAAGGATGGCCGTGCCGCCAGGGTCATCCGCACGCTGGCGCATACCGGTGCGGCCCATGCCTGGGCCTATGTGCCTGACCTCGCCGAAGCCTTCGCACGGCTGGTCGATCGACGGGCCGGGTTGCCAGCCTTCACCCTCGCGCATTTTGCTGGCCACACGGACGAAAGCGGGCGCGACATGGCCGAAGCTGTCCAGCGCGCGATCGGGGATCCGCGCCGCCCAATCCGGCCATTCCCTTGGTTCCTCATCTGGCTTGGCGCGCCCTTCATCCCCTTCCTGCGCGAAACCATCGAGATGCGCTGGCTCTGGGAGAAGAGCCTTACGCTCGACAACGCCAAACTTCGCACCCTGATCGGCGACGAGCCCCACACCCCGCTGGACGCGGCGGTCGCGACGGCGCTGCGCGCTTCACGCTGAACTCCCAATCGAAAGGATCCTGCCATGACCACCGGAACCCCGACCTCTCCCATGACACGTGCCGAATCCAACGCCCTCGTGTTGCTGACCCTCGGCCAGGTCGTCCTCTTCCTCATCCCATTGGTCGTGCTCGGCCAAGCGATCGGATGGCCGGCGAGCTTGCGGTTGCCAGCGGCCGAAGCCTTGCCCCTGATCCGCGCGCAGGCGATCTTCGTGCAGATCGGCTACTGGGGCTATCTTCTGACGGCGGTGGCCATGGTTCCGTTCGTGATCGCTCTGAGGCGCTACGCCTCCGCGCATGGCGCCAGCGGTCTGTTGGTCGACACCATGGCCGCTTTCGGTGTCGCGGCGGCTGTCTTGAAGACGCTCGGCATCGTACGCTGGCTCATCGGCATGCCCGCTCTGGCCAATCTCTACGGAACCACGACCGATGCAGCCATTCGCGCCGCGATCGAAGTGAACTACGTGGCGCTGAATGGCTACGCCGGGAGCGTCGGCGAGCTGCTCGGAGTGCAGCTGTTCTCCGGGTTGTGGCTGGTCCTGCTCGGGCTGGTTTTCCGGCAGATCGGGTTTCGCCTGCATGGGGTTACGGGCGCTTTGCTGGGCGTCGGGTTCGCCTTGGCGTCCTTCAGGACGATCGCGCCCGAACTCGGAGTTCTCGGTGCGATCCTGCCGCCGCTTGGGCTCGTCTGGCTTCTCGCGCTCGCGGTCACTTTCTGGCGGAAAGCCTGAACGCCCCGCCGTCGACATCAGAGGGAAGCGGGATACCCGCTCCCCTCTGGCTTTCACTCACCTGGTTAGGTCGTGGCTCGGTTCCCGCTTCTTCTCGCGGAGGCGGGCGCTCTCTTCTTCCAGCTTGAGTCCCCGCTGACGGCGGCGCTCCATCTCCATCTCGTAGACCTCCAGATCGATCTTGTCGTTGGGGTCCCGGACGTTCCTCAGCTCTTCGAGCCGGCGATCGAGGTAGTAGGCCTTGTGGTTGAAAACGACTTTCGGCAGTTCGTAGAGATACCGCACGCATCCTCTCAGGCGCCGCCCATGACGGGTCGGTTTGGGCAGCGTTGGAAAAAGCGGAATGAGAGAGATTTATAATTCCGGCTCTGCGAGTTCAAGAGCGACGTGAACCGAGGTCGCTCCTTGATCGCTATGCTTGCCTTAAGCGCGGCTGGCTGGATCTTGTCGTTCAGCCACTCAACCAGTTCTTTCTCACGGCTTTGTTGGTTGGAGCACGCAGCGCGACGTCCAGCCGCCTGACAAGCCGCGTCGCGCCGGGTTCGAACCGTTCGGCGATGTGGTGCTGGCGAGAGCGTGGCTGATTCAGGCATCGGGGGCGGCTGGAGATCATTTTCCCGATCGGGTTAGTTTCGTCGAGCGGAGCCCCTCCTTGGAATGAACTTTCCCGATCAGGACATATTTTATCGACACTCGTCGGAAGCCGTGTTATCTTTCCCGAACGGTAAAGATCATGGCAAGACGAAACATCACCACCGCCGAAATTGGCAACATCGTTCGAACCGCCCGCAAGGCCGCTGGCCTGCGGCAAGACGAACTCGCGGGTGCGGCCGGCGTCGGCCTGCGCTTCATCGTCGATCTCGAAGCAGGCAAACCAACCGCGCAGATCGGCAAGACGCTGCAGGTCCTGGCCGCGCTTGGATGCTCGGTCGATATCACGTCGCCTCCGGAACCCAAAGGAGCGCAGAAGGCATGATGCGCACCCTCGATATCTGGTGGGAGGGGCGGATCGTTGGCCAGCTGACGCAGAGCCAGCACGGGG
>JBKDKQ010000043.1:0-59320 GCA_046344875.1 Labrys sp. (in: a-proteobacteria)
GTGCAGCGCGCCCGCTACATGACCCTTGAGACAATCACCGCCCTCGGCGATGATCCCCTCGTCGGACTGCCGGACATGGCAGCCTGACAAGCGTCCCGGCCGAGCCGGCGACCAACGGTGACTGTACCAGCAGCTACACCACGCTCAGGGACATGATCCGAGGGTGAGGATGCGCCCGTCGGTCCATGAGGCACCGAAAGCGCCCAAAATCCTCGTTCAGGCCGCCTCCGCTCACCCTGTGCCTTCGCGCACGGCGGCGTCTTGGCGGGTCGGGCATCTTCTCACCATCGGATCAAGGCGATGGCGCTGCGATCCCTCGACAAGCCAGGAGCCAGTTCGATGTCGATGATCAAGACCCTCATGTCAGCCGCCCTCGCGATCACGGTGGTCGCCGGCGCTTCCCTCACCACCACCCAGTCGGCGGAAGCCGCTAATGGTCGCAACGCTGCCTTCGCCGCCGGGGCGATCGGCGGCCTCGTTCTGGGCGGCATCATCGCCAACCAGCACTACGGGTACTACGGCTACGGCCCGGTCTACTACGACGACTATGTCGAGTGCCGCATCGTCAAGGAGCGCTACTGGAATGGTCATCGCTACAAGGTCCGCAAGGTCCGCATCTGCGATTGATCCGATCGGCCGACGGATCGGCAACGCCTGATCCACGCATCAAAAAACCCCGCCGGATCGCTCCGGCGGGGTTTTCGTCTCGAAAGACAGCGAGAGAACCGGGCGTCCCGTCGCCGTCAGGCGGCGAGATTGCGCAGCACGTACTGCAGGATGCCGCCGTTGCGGAAGTAATCGAGTTCGTCGAGCGTATCGATACGGCACAGAAGCTTGATCGTCTTCACCGATCCGTCGCCCATCGTGACCGTCGCGTCGACGATCTGGCGCGGCTTGATCGCCTCGATGCCCTTGATCGTCACGGTCTCATCGCCCTTCAGGCCCAGCGACTGCCAGGTCGCCCCATCCGTGAAGGTGAAGGGAATGACGCCCATGCCGACGAGGTTCGAGCGATGGATGCGCTCGAAGCTCTCCGCCACCACGGCGCGCACGCCGAGCAGGTTCGTGCCCTTCGCCGCCCAGTCGCGCGACGAGCCGGTGCCGTATTCCTTGCCGGCGAACACGACCAGCGGCACCTTCTCCTGCTTGTAGCGCATGGCGGCGTCATAGATCGGCATTTCCTCGCGCGAGGGATAGTGCATCGTGTAGCCGCCCTCGCGCCCGTTGGGCCCGAGCATCTGGTTGCGGATGCGGATGTTGGCGAAGGTGCCGCGCATCATCACTTCGTGGTTGCCGCGCCGCGTGCCGTATTGGTTGAAGTCCGCCGGCGCGACGCCGTTCTCCTGCAGGAACTTGCCGGCCGGGCTCGCCGCCTTGATCGAACCGGCGGGTGAGATGTGGTCGGTGGTGATGGAGTCGAGGAAGAGGCCGAGCACCCGGGCCCCTTCGACATCGGTCACCGGCGCAGGCTTCCTGCCCATGCCGTTGAAATAGGGCGGGTTCGCCACATAGGTCGACTTCGGCTCCCACGCATAGGTGTCGCCGGTCGGAACGGTGATCTTCTGCCAGTTGGCGTCACCCTCGAAGACGTCGGCATATTTCGACTTGAACAGCGTCTTGGTGACGAATTTGTCGATCACCGCCTGGATGTCCTTGGCGGAGGGCCAGATGTCCTTGAGGTAGACCGGCTTGCCATTGCTGCCGAGGCCGAGGGGCTCGCTGGTGAGGTCGACCTGCATCGAGCCCGCCAGCGCGTAGGCGACGACGAGGGGCGGGGAGGCGAGATAGTTCGCCTTCACGTCCGGGTTGACGCGGCCCTCGAAATTCCGGTTGCCCGACAGTACAGCGGCGGCGACCAGATCCTTGGCGTTGATGGTCTTCGAGATCGCCTCCGGCAATGGGCCGGAATTGCCGATGCAGGTGGTGCAGCCGAAGCCCACGAGATTGAAGCCGAGCGCGTCGAGATCGGTCTGAAGGCCCGAGCGTGACAGATATTCGGCGACCACCTGGCTGCCGGGCGCGAGCGATGTCTTCACCCAGGGCTTGGAGCGCAGGCCGCGCTGGCGGGCATTGCGCGCCAGAAGGCCGGCAGCGACGAGAACGGAGGGGTTCGACGTGTTGGTGCAGGAGGTGATCGCGGCGATCGTCACCGCGCCGTGACCGATCGCGAAATCGGTGCCCTCGACCTTGGCCGTGCGCGCTTCATCACCGGCCTTGCCGAAATCCTTGGTCATGGCGGCGAGGAAGCCGGCCTTGGCGTCCGACAGGAGCACGCGGTCCTGCGGGCGCTTGGGTCCCGCGAGCGAGGGCTGCACCGTGCCGAGATCAAGCTCGAGCGTGTCGGTGAACACAGGATCAGGCGTCGAGGAAGTGCGGAACATGCCCTGCGCCTTCGCATATTTCTCGACGAGCTCGATCCGGGCCTGCTTGCGGCCGGACTTGTCGAGATAGGCGATGGTCTCCTTGTCGACCGGGAAGAAGCCGCAGGTCGCGCCATATTCCGGCGCCATGTTGGCGATCGTCGCCTTGTCCTCGAGCGTCATCGAGGCGAGGCCCGGCCCGAAGAATTCCACGAACTTGCCGACGACACCCTTCTTGCGCAGCATCTGGGTGACGGTCAGAACGAGGTCGGTCGCCGTGACGCCCGGGCTGATCTTGCCGGTGAGGCGGAAGCCGACGACCTCCGGGATCAGCATGGAGATCGGCTGACCCAGCATGGCGGCCTCGGCCTCGATGCCGCCGACGCCCCAGCCGAGCACGCCGAGACCATTGATCATGGTGGTGTGGGAATCGGTGCCGACGAGGGTGTCCGGATAAGCGACCTCGACCGTCGTCGTGCGGCCGCGTCGGTCCTTGAGCTTCTCCTTGCCGAGCCAGACCGTCTGCGCGAGATATTCGAGGTTGACCTGGTGGCAGATGCCGGTGCCGGGCGGCACGACGCGGAAATTCGAGAAGGCCGACTGGCCCCATTTCAGGAAGCGATAGCGCTCCTGATTCTGCTCATATTCACGCGCCACGTTGCGCGCGAGCGAATCCTTGCCGCCGAAATAATCGACGACGACCGAGTGGTCGATGACGAGGTCGACCGGCACCAGCGGGTTGATCTTGCCGGCATCGCCGCCGAGGTTCTTCATGGCGTCGCGCATCGCCGCGAGGTCGACGACCGCCGGGACGCCAGTGAAGTCCTGCATCAGCACGCGGGCGGGGCGGAACGCGATCTCGCGCTCGGCCTTGCCGCGGTTCACCAGCCAGTCGGCCATCGCGACGATGTCGTCCTTGGTGACGGTGCGGCCGTCCTCAAAACGCAGCAGGTTCTCCAGCAGGATCTTCATCGACACGGGCAGCGTCGAGATTCCGGCGAGGCCATTCTTCTCGGCGGTTTTCAGCGAGAAGTAGTGATAGGTCTTCTCGCCGACCTTCAGTTTCTTGCGCGCCTTGAAGCTGTCGAGAGAGGCCATCTGTGTCATCCCCGCGGAACTGCGCGCGGGCGCAATTCCCTGCAATCAAACGCGAAATGATCGGGCCTCGCCCGCGCGACCCCCATCGTTCGCGGTGTATAGAAGGATTCCGGCCCTTCGGCTACCGAAACGAAGGTCGCAGAGTTGCAACCGTCGTTCCCTCTAACCGCCGGGCCGCGAAGCGAGGATGACAATGCGACCTATTCGGCTTCGACCAGCTTGCCGGTGAGGATCACCTGTCCGGTCGGAAGGCCGGTGGGTGATCCGCCGACGGGTTCGACCGACACGGCGATGGCGAGCCCGGCCTTCGTGAATGCCTTGCGGGCGGCCTCGGCGAATGGGCGCCGGCCGTCGCTGACGAGCCCGAGTGACACCGGTTGCGCGTTCTCCGGCAGCGCCCAGAGTTCCAGCGCCTTGCCGTCGACGGGCTGCAGCGCGAGCGGGCGCAGGCTGATCTCGCCTTTCGCCAGATCGACGCTGACGATCAGCGGCGGCGTCTCGCCGGAGGCATTGACGACGCCGACATAGCGCTCGGCGACGGCTGTCGGCTGCGGGATCGGCAGGAGATCCGGCCGCATCACGACGACACCGACGAGCGAGGCGGCAAGAGCGAGGCTTGCGGCGGTCGCGGCCCGCCAGCGCCCGAGCCGGCGCTCGAGCAGGCGGTTTCGGGCGGCCAGCATCGTGTCGCGATCCAGCGTCAGCACGGAAGCCCCCTCCCGAGCCTCCGGCGCGGGCGCCTCGACCGGTGCCGGGCGCAGGATCGTGGCGGCCTCGATGCGGGCCCACAGGGCCGCATCCGGCTCCACGGGCTTCACGACCGCGCTCAGGGGCGCGAGGCGGCGTTCCCAGGCGCGCAGTTCGGTCTGGTACAGCGGATCGGAGGCAAGCCGCGCCTCGACGACCGACCGGTCGTCGCGGTTGCCGGTCCCCAGGACGACCTCGCCGGCGAAGACGCTGATCGCGGACTTGCGTGTGTCGTCGTCGCTCATCGCCCCAGACACTCCCTGACCGCGGCGAGGCCGCGATGGATCCACGACTTGATCGTGCCGATCGGCGTCTTGAGCCGCGACGCGATTTCCTCCCCCGACGCCCCGTCGAGATAGGCCGCCAATATGGCGCGCCGTGGGCCATCGGCGAGCTGGTCGAGACACGCGAGCAGCGCCCGCAGGTCAGACCGGTCGGCGGCCGTCGTTTCCGGCGACGGCGTGAGATCGACCAGCGTGTCGAACTCGGTGTCGTCGGTCGAGACCTGTTCGCTCTTGCGGCGCAGGAGATCGAGCGCCCGGTTGCGGGCGATGGTCGCCAGAAAGGCGCCGCCCGATCCCAGCACAGGGTCGAAGACCGCTGATCCGTTCCACAGTTTCACGAATACGTCCTGCACCACATCCTCGGCGACATCCCGTCGCTTGAGAATACGCAGGGCGATGCCAAGGAGTTTCGGCGCGGTGCGATCATAGAGGGCGCGAAACGCGACCGCGTCCTGCCGGGAAACCCTCGTCAGCAGTTCCTCGACCGTCGTTTCCGTCACCACGCCGACCCCGCTGACCCCATGACGCCCCTTATGTCGAACCGGACAGCCGCGATCAAGCGAACCGGGTGCTTGCCTTGACGGACCCTGACGGCGTTCATACGTTAACGCAACGATCGCGCCGTACCGGCGCGGTGCTCGATTGGGAGTACGGCGATGGGCGCCAATACGATGAAAGTGACGGACGCCTCGTTCGAAAACGACGTGCTGAAGTCGGACGAGCCTGTGGTGGTCGATTTCTGGGCCGAATGGTGCGGCCCCTGCCGCATGATCGCGCCGGCGCTGGACGAGATCGCGACCGAGATGGCCGGCAAGATCAAGATCGCCAAGGTCAATGTCGACGAGAATCCCGGCATCGCCGGACAGCTCGGCATCCGGTCGATCCCGACTCTGATGGTGTTCAAGGGCGGCAAGCTCGCTGCCCAGAAGGTGGGCGCGGCACCGAAGAACGAGCTGGCGCGCTGGATCAACGCCTCGGCCTGATCGCCGTCGCCAATGCCTGAATAAGGAGAAGGCCCGGTCGGTGACCGGGCCTTCGTCGTTTCAGGCAAAGTTTTCGCTTCCAGGTCTTGTCTCAGGCCGATTTGTCGACCGTCGACCCGGGCTCGACGGCGGGGGCCGGCGCGACCTTTGGACCGCCGCGCGCCACGCCGACGAGGGCGGGGCGCAGCACGCGGTCGCCGATGACGTAGCCGACCTGCATCACCTGCGCGACGGTGCCGTTCGGCAGTGAGGGATCCGGCAATTCGAACATGGCCTGATGGAAGTTCGGATCGAACTTTTCGCCCTTGGGGTCGATCTGGCGGACGCCGTGCCGCTCGAGCGCCCGCAGCATGTCGCGCTCGACCAGTTCGACGCCGTCGAGCAGCGTCTTCAGCGTCGGATCGGCGGCCGCGCGGGCCTCCTCCGGCACCGCCTTGTGGGCTCGGCCCATATTGTCGGCGACGCCCAGCATGTCGGCGGCGAATTTGGAGATCGCGTAGGCGCGCGCATCCGCGACCTCTTTTTCGGTGCGGCGGCGCATGTTTTCCATGTCGGCTAGGGCACGCAGAAGCTTGTCCTTGAGATCGCTGCGCTCGGCCTCGAGCTTGTCGATCACCTCGTGCAGGGAGGGCATGCCCTGGCCTGCCGCGCCCTCGGCGGTCTGTGCCGTGGCGTCGGGGGATGTATCGGCGTGCTGTTTCGGTTCGTCGTTCATCGCATAAGCTCGGCGCTGTCGGGGTTTGAGTGGGATATCAGCGTCAGTGGCGCCGAAATCAAGGGCGCCGATCACCGATCAGGACGATGGCAGCCGCGAGCGCGGCGTCGGCATCGAGATCGGTGGTGTCGAGGGTCACCGCGTCGGGCGCGGCTTTGAGGGGCGAATCGGCGCGGCCCGAATCCCGGGCATCGCGCCGCAGAATGTCGGCGAGAACGTCGTCAAAGGTGCTCTCGATGCCGCGAGCGACATATTCGCGGTGGCGACGGCCGGCCCGAACCTCGGGGGTGGCGGTCACGAAGATCTTCACCTCCGCGCCCGGCGCGATGACCGTGCCGATGTCCCGTCCGTCGAGCACCGCGCCGCCGGGCTGATGGGCGAAGCGGCGCTGCACGTCGAGCAGGGCCTTGCGCACCTTCGGGTGCACGGCGATCGCGCTCGCCGCCTCTCCCATCTCGCGACCGCGCAGCCGTTCCTCGTCGAGATCCGCGACGCTGAGCGCTTCCGCCAGCGCCGCCGCAGCCTCCACGTCGTCGAGCGACAGGCTGCGGTCGAGCATCAGCCGCGCGACGCCGCGATAGATGAGGCCGGTATCGAGATGCGGCAGCCTGAAATGGCGTGCCAGCCGCTTGGCGAGCGTACCCTTGCCGGAAGCGGCCGGTCCGTCGATCGCGATGATCATCGCGCCGTCAGCCGAACCGCGCGCCGAGACCGCGCATCATCGGGATGAAGACCGGGAAGCTCGTGGCGATGAAGCTCGTATCGTCGACCGTCACGGGCTTGTCGGTCGCAAGACCCATGACGAGGAAGGCCATGGCGATGCGGTGGTCCATATGGGTGGCGACGAGGCCGCCGCCCGCGACGCTGGCACCGCCCTCGACGATCAGGTCATCGCCCTCGATGACATGCGACACGCCGTTGACGGCAAGACCCGCCGCGACCGCCGCGAGACGGTCGCTTTCCTTCACGCGCAGCTCGTGCAGCCCGTTCATCCGCGTCGTGCCGCTCGCATAAGCGGCCGCAATCGCCAGAACCGGATACTCGTCGATCATCGACGGCGCGCGCTCGGGCGGGACTGACACGCCCTTGAGCGATGAATGGCGCACGCGCAGATCCGCGACCGTCTCGCCGCCTTCGGTGCGACGGTCGAGTTCGGTGATGTCGGCTCCCATCTCCAGGAGCGTCGTGATGAGGCCGGTGCGCAGCGGGTTCATCATCACGCCCTCGACGATCACATCGGAACCGGGCGTGATCAGCGCCGCGATGATCGGAAAAGCGGCGGAGGAGGGATCGGAGGGCACCATCACGGCGTTCGGCTTGAGCTCGGGTCGGCCGACGAGATCGATCCGTCGCCCATGCGGGCCGTGCGGGGTGACCGTCACCTGCGCGCCGAAATGGGTCAGCATCCGCTCCGTGTGGTCACGGGTTGCCTCGGCTTCGATGACCGTCGTCACGCCCGGTGCGTTGATGCCGGCGAGAAGAACCGCCGACTTGACCTGTGCCGAGGCGACGGGCGTCTCGTAGACGACCGGAACCGGATCGGCCGCGCCGCGCAGCGTCAGCGGCAGACGGCCGCCCTCAGCGCTCGACACGATCTCGGCGCCCATCTTCAGCAGCGGCGTGAGGACGCGCATCATCGGGCGCTTGCGCAGGGAGGCGTCACCGTCGAGGGTCGCCGTCACCGCATGACCGGCGACGACGCCCATCATCAGGCGCGAGCCGGTGCCGGCATTGCCGAAGTCGAGCACGCTGTCGGGCGTCTTCAGGCCGCCGACACCGACGCCGTGGACGCGCCAGGACCCCTCGCCGACTCGGGTGATCGTCGCGCCGAGCTTGCGGCAGGCTTCGGCCGTCGCGAGCACGTCGGCCCCTTCCAGAAGCCCCTCGACCCGCGTCTCGCCGACCGTGAGCAGGCCGAAGATCATGGCGCGATGCGAGATCGACTTGTCGCCGGGCGCGCGGACGCGGCCCTTGAGGGCAGGAGAGCGCTGGGACGAAAGCGGTTCAGGCGTGGCGGCGGCGGACAAGCGGTGGTTCCTCAACACAAGATGAACTCGGCTGGCGCGATAGCACGGCGGGCGACCCTGCGGAAGCAGGATCGGCCATCCGAGGGATCGCGCGCGGGCATCGATTTGCAATTGACAGGGGCGTGACCCATCTATAGCCGGACTTTTTCGATCCTGTGTGATGAATGAGGCACCAGCCGTGGCCAGACCTGAACTCGGCACGAAACGCGTCTGCCCGACGACCGGGCGCAAGTTCTACGACCTCAACCGCAACCCGATCATCTCGCCCTACACCGGCCAGATCGTCACGATTGCAGCTCCCGTCCTGTCCCGCACCGCGCGCGCCGAAGTCGCTCCGGTGAAGGTGAGCGAGGATGATCCGGACGTCGAGGTGCTGCCCGACGTCGAACTCGTCGCGCTGGAGGAGGCGGATGAGGATCCGGCGGCGGCGAAGGTCGTCGAGGACGACATCGAGGTCGAGGATGACGGCGTCGCCGACGACACCTTCCTCGAGGAGGAAGAGGATGAGGATGCCGACGTGACCGATCTGATCGGTGACGGCATCGAAGACGACGAAGAGCCGTGAGTGAGGCGACCGTCGGTCGCAGACATCGTTGGATTGTGAAACGCCGGCCCCCTGGGTCGGCGTTTTCGTTTTCCGCCGGCCGCGTCAGTCCTTCAGGCGGGCCAGAAGCGCGTCCATCAGCGGATTGGTCGGCTCGAAGACGAAATCCGGTGCCGAAACCGTGATCGCGCGAGCCCCCTTTTCCGCGAGCCAGGCGGCGAGCGCGTGGACCGCGTCGCGCGGGGCGTGGAAGGTCAGCGGCGCGCCCGCACCGGGCAGACCGAACGGCGTCGTCGCCTGGAAGGCCTCGGACGCGGCGGCGGCGAGGGCTACATCGGCACCCTGGAGCGCGCAGCGGATCTCCTTGATCGAGCGCGCGCGCCGCTCGGCTGCGATGCGGGAGAGGATCGTGCTCGCCGAGGCGCGCGCCCTTTGACCCCAGCCGGCCGTCAGCGACGCGACGAGATTGGCCTCCGATCGCAGGATCACGCCGTCGCCGATGACTTTCAGCGCATTCGCGGCGAGCGTCGAGCCGGTCGTCGTGATGTCGACGATGATGTCGGCCGCACCCGAGGACGGGGCACCCTCCGTGGCGCCGAGGCTCTCGACGATCAGGTAGTCGGACACGCCATGCCGGGCGAAGAAGGCGCGCGTGAGGGCGATGTACTTCGTCGCGACCTTCAGGCGCCGGCCATGCAGCGCGCGGTAGGTCGCCGCGACATCCTCGAGATCGGCCATGCTGTTCACGTCGATCCAGGCCTGCGGCACGGCGACGACGACATTGGCGTGACCAAAGCCGAGCGGCGTGATCATCGCCACGCGGTCGTCG
Source organism: Labrys sp. (in: a-proteobacteria) (assembly GCA_046344875.1). GTDB lineage: Bacteria > Pseudomonadota > Alphaproteobacteria > Rhizobiales > Labraceae > Labrys. The sequence continues at coordinate 9,588 of JBKDKQ010000043.1, forward strand.
GCCCGGGTGATCGTCTCGCGCACGAGATCCTCGCCCGTGACACCGAGATGGATCGCGCCGGCGGCGAGCTGGCCGGCGATTTCTGAGGCCGAGAGGAACACGATCTCCGCCCCGTCGACGCCAGACAGCACGCCGCGATAGTCGCGCCCGCCGCCGCCCTGGCGGATGCTCATGCCGGCCCGCTCGAAGAAGGCCGTGCAGTTTTCCTGCAGGCGCCCCTTGGAGGGCAGCCCGATGAGGAGTGGCGTATCGGTCATGACGAGACACTCCCGAAGCGGTCGAGCCAGATGGAGCAGCCGACGGCGGGGATCGGCTGCGGGCTGCCGAGCTGGCTCATCAGGTGGTCATAGCGGCCGCCACCGACGAGATGCGGTACGTCCGGTCTCCCGGGATCGTGCAGCTCGAAGACAAAGCCCGTGTAGTAGTCGAGGCGACGGGCAAAGGCGGTCGCGAAACGGACACGGCCGACATCGACGCCCTGCGCCGCCATGAAGCCGGTGCGCAGTTCGAACTGATCGATCGCCGCGTCGAGTTCGAGCGCATGGGTCGTCGCGAACTGCCGCATGCTGCGCGCGACGGCATCGAGATCGCCCTCGATCGCGAAGAAGGCGCGCAGGGCATCGACCGTCGTCGCCGAAAGCCCGCCACCGGCCGCAAGGGCCGCCTGCTCGAGGAAACGGTCGGCGATCTCGTCGACCGAGCGGCCGCCGAGCGGGCGGATGCCGGCGATTTTCAGAAGGTCCGCGACGGCGCTGCGGGCCGCGCCCGAATCGGCGCCGTTCAACGCGCCGAGAAAGCCCGCCGGCGCATCGGCACCGGCGAGGGGATTGCGCGAGGCGAGGTGGGCGAGATCGGTGTCGAGCGAGCGCGAGCGGCGCAGATTGGCTTCGATCCGCCGGCGCCAGGCGCCGCTCAGAGCCAGCGCGTCGAGGACGGCCGTGACGAGCCCGGCATCGCCCATGCGGATGTCGGGGCGCGCGAGGCCAAGCACGGCGCTGGCTTCCACCGCGAGGCCGAGTGTCTCCGCGTCCGCCGCCGGCGTGTCCGGACCACCGAAATGCTCGAAGCCGGCCTGCTGAAACTCGTTGCTCTCCCCGGCGCGGGTCCGGAACACGGGGCCACGATAGGCATAGGCACCAACGGCGCCGGGCTCGGTCGTATCGAGATGGTGGCGCGAGACGGGAATGGTGAAATCCGGCCGCAGGCACAATTCCTGCCCATCGGCATCGGTCGTCAGGAACGCGCGGCGCCGTATGTCCTCGCCGAGGAGATCGAGGAACAGCGCCGCCGGCTGCAGGATCGGCGGGTCGACGAAACGAAACCCTGCGCGTCGCAGCAGGGCATCAAGCGCTGCATAGGTTGTCGATGGCATTCTGCGGACCCTTTTGCGGATCCGTCATATCAATGCCGACGCAAAAAGCGACGGCAAACACGCGGCGCGCTTAACGGCCGCCGGTCCTGCCGGGTGACGGCGTGCTCGCCACGGAGGGCGCGAAGGTCGCCACCGCATGGGTGACGAAGCCGCGTTCGAGCAGTGCCTTGGCGGTGTCCCGGATCGTATCGCCGGTGAAGGGGGTTTCGACGACGACGCCATCGCAGCCGAGCGTATGGGCGAGATCGCGCAGCCCATCGGCCAGAACGTCATCGAGATCGCGACCGGGCAGGCGGGCGCAGATCACCGGCTGGATGAGAAGAATGCGTCCCTTCTCCACGTCGTCGGTGACACGATAGACGGCAAGCGCGTGGATGAACCGACGCAGGTCCTCGACGGCGAACATGCCGGCGCTCTTGCGGTCGGCGGCGACCCGGCGGGCGAAGGCGTTCCAGCGCATGCGCGTGACGGCGGGATGCGCGAGGCTCACGAGCGGCCAAGCATCCTTAAATTCGCCAGGCTTGAGCGTTCGAACCTGGAAAAGAGGCACCATGATGTCCGGTCTCCCACCGATGGACATTGATCCCAAGGAAAGCGCATAAGGTCTTTGACCTGTGTCAAGGGAACCGGCCCGATCGAGAGGCTGGCCAGAAACCGGAGTAAGCGCTATGCTCGATTCCGTGAAAACTGTTCCGACAGTGGTGAACCATGCCTGCGGTTTTGCGGGCGGCGAAGGGTGCGAACGGTGCCAGGTTCGACCCTTGAGCATTTGTGGTGCGCTGGAGGATGACGAACTGTCGGAAATCTCGGCACTCGCGCACCGCACCTGCATCGGAGCGCGCAACTCGATCTTCTCGCAGGGCGATGCGGCATCGAGCGTCTACAACATCACCAGCGGGACGATTCGTCTGTCGCGCCTCCTGCCCGATGGTCGCCGCCAGATCGTCGGATTCGCGCTGCCGGGTGATTTCCTCGGCCTTTCGCTCGCCGAATGTCACTCTTTCGCGGCCGAGACGGTCGATTCGGTCACCGTGTGCCGGTTCTCCCGCACGAATTTCTCCGATCTCGTCGATCGCAAACCGCATCTCCTGCGTCGCCTGCACTCCTATGCGATGCACGAACTGTCGATCGCGCAGGAGCAGATGGTCGTGCTCGGCCGACGCAACGCCGAGGAGAAGGTCGCGGCCTTCCTCGTCGGATTGCGAGACCGTCAGGCACGGCTGAGCGGCCACACATCCGTTCACGTGCCCTTGCCGATGAGCCGGCAGGACATCGCCGATTTTCTCGGACTGACGATCGAGACGGTCAGCCGCACCTTCACGCGGCTCGCCAACGACAAGAACATCGTCGTCGTTCCCGATGGCGTGCGGCTGCTGAACGCCGAGCGGCTCGAAAAACTCGCGGCCGGCTGATCAGCGCTTGAGGGCGATGCCCCTTCCGACGAAGTCCGGCCATTCGCGCTGACCCGCAGTCGCAGCCAGTTCCTCGATTGCCGTGGCGACTTCCGGCAGCCAGGGCGCCGTGCGCGGTTCCGCCCCTGATTGATCGATCGAGATCAGAAGCTGCTCCGACGTCGCGGCCACCCGGTCGCGGCTCTCGTCGGTCATCGTCAACAGGATGCGCAGGCGCTTGCGGTCCCATTCGACGATGTCACAGACGATCCGGATCATCGCTCCGAGCTTCACTTCGGCGATGAAGCGCACATGGGTCTCGAGCGTGTAGATGGTGTGACGGGTCGCCTGTCGCGTATCGGGGCCCAGGCCGATGCGCACCATCATCTCATCGGTCGCCCAGGAGAAGACCTGAGCATAATAGCCGTCGTTGAGGTGGCCATTATAGTCGATCCACCCAGGTTGGACAGTATTGCGATAGATCTCAAACGACATGCGTCGCTCCGACAGTGAGGCACGCGCCGATGCCGCGCGGAAGGCGTTGGGACGAGTGCCGGCGTATCAGAAGACCCAGGCCGGTTCCGCCTTCTCGGCGCGCGGCGCGTCGGTGCTGGCGGTCGGCAGGGCGAAACCTGCCGGTCTCGGCGACGCGACGAGCGAGGGCGCGAGGAAATCGACGAGCCGGTCGGCAAGTTCGAGCTCGATCGCACCGTACCGCGACAGGAACCGGCTGACCACGGAACCGTAGACGGTCTGAAAAGCGAGGTCGATGTCGAGATCGGGGCGCAATTGTCCCTCATTGATCCCGCGGAGGAAGAGGGGCCGGGACGCGGCCTCGAGCGAGGTGATGAAGATCTCGTAGAAGCGCTGCCGGAAACCGTCGTCGAGCTGGGCTTCGGCGTAAAGGCCACGGAACGCCGTGCCGTAGGCCACGGAGTTGAAGGCGGTGATCATCCCCCGCAAGTCATCGCGCAGGTCCACGAGCACGTCGCCGCTCGCGCCGCAGCAGGTGCGGTTGCCGAGGATGCGCGCGAGATAGGCCTCCAGGACGAGGTCCGCCTTGGTTTCCCACCAACGATAGATCGTCTGCTTGCCGACCTTCGCCTCTGCGGCGATCCGATCGATGGAGATGTTGCGATAGGGTTCACGCTCCAGCAGGTCGGCCGCGGCTTCCAGAATGCAGTTATGCGTCTGGGTGCAGCGCGGGCGGCCCGCGACGCGTTTGGCGTCTGCTGTGTCCTGCAGCATTTTTTCCGACCTTCAATACGAGACTTCTCGTTTCATATACAGAAACGGTCCGGGCTTTTCAATGGCAATTCGGCGGCCGTTCCGCCGGCGTGAGCGCGGATATGGGGCATATCTGCGGTGTTCAAGGCCGTTGAATACCATATGCAGATCACATTTATTTGAAAACGAGACGGACAGGTTCGATTTGCAATACGAGACGAGTTGGTTCATATAAGTCCCATCGCAGCACGGCGCTGCGGTACCAAAAACCGAAGACACCAACCCATCAGTTCCTCTCGCAAGGAGACACCATCATGAAGACGATCATCCTCTCGACCCTGGCAGCCGCCGGTCTCGCCCTGTCGATCAACTCGGCTTTCGCCGTCGACATCAACGGCGACAAGGCTGACCAGCGGGCCGCCGTCCTCTCGGTCATCGCGTCTCAGGCGACCCCGACGGCCGACCGCTCCTTCTACTCGGTGACCACGACCGAAGTGCAGAACAACGCCGCCGAGCGCGCCGCTGATCTGTCTGTCGCGGCCAGCCAGCCGGCCTCGGTCCAGTTCACCGACGTCGAGAAGAGCGGCCAGATCGACGCCTTCTTCCGCCGTTGATCGACCCGGTCCCCATCATCCTGCAACCATCACCAGCACAATCCCTCATCACAAGGAGTGACGATCATGAAGACCCACATCCTCTCGACGCTCGCCGCCGCCGGTCTCGCCCTCTCGGTCAACTCGGCCTTCGCCGTCGACATCAACGGCAACAAGGCTGACGAGCGGGCCGCGGTCCTCTCCGTCGTCCAGTCCCAGGGCGCGCCGAAGGCCGACCGTTCGTTCTACTCGGTCACCTCGACCTCGGTTCAGGACAATGCGGCCGAGCGCGCCGCCGACGTCTCGGTCATGACCGGCAAGCCGCGCGCGGTCGAGTTCACCGACGCCCAGAAGGCCGCGCAGATCTCGTCGTTCTACTGAGCCTTTGGCCAAAGCGGCGCACGCCGCGCGGACGGGCCCCCCCTCCCACACCTCCGCGCATCCGTGCGTCGCGCCAAGGAAGCCGCTCCGTTCCACCAGACGGGGCGGCTTTCGCGTTTCTAGACCGTCAGCAGCGCGGCGATGGCGGCGATGATCAGCGCCATGCCGGCAATCTCGCGGGGCGCGAGCCCTTCGCCGAAGATCTTTCGCGACACGATCCAGGCAAAGCCGATTTCGGTCAGGCCGACCAGCCTGACATTTGCGGCCGAGGTCAGCGAAAAGGCGACGAACCAGCCGAGCGAGGCTGCGGCACCAAGAAAACCCGCCGCGAGCGAGGGCCGCCAGGCGGCCGCGACGGCACGCAGACGGTCGGGATCGCGCAATGCGAACCACACCATCATCACCAGGGTCTGCACCGAGAGCGCACAGGCGAGCGTCAGTGCCGCGCGGGCATAAAAGGCATCGTCGCCCAGTGACACCGTCGCCCCGCGATAGCCGATCGCGGCAAAGGCGAACATGAGGCCGGCGGCGATCCCCTGAAGCGCCGGCCGGAATTCGGCGAAATCGCGCGATCCGGCGCCGCTCTTCGGCCAGGACGCCAGCACGACGCCGATGCTGGCCGCGATGATGGTCGCAAAGGTGAACCCGCTCAGCGCATCACCCAGCACGATCGCCCCGAGGAGCGCGATCTGCAGCAGTTCGGTCTTCGTGTACACCGTCACCACGACGAAGGACCGGTCGCGCATGGCCGCAAGCATCAGGGCGGTCGCCGCGATCTGGGCGAGACCGCCCAGAACCGTCCAGAAAAAGAATGCCGGGCCCGGCACCGGCAGTCCGCCGGCGACCGAGGAGGCGGCAAGGCAGAAGGCGAGCCCGAAGGGCAATCCGTAGAGAAAACGCACCAGGGTCGCACCAAGCGCACCGAGCGTTTTCGTGAGCGAGGACTGGAGCGTGTTGCGCGCGGTCTGGGCCGCTGCGGCGCCAAGCGCCGCGCCGAACCAGATCCACGTCGCGTCGATCATTTGAAGAAGGTCACTTCCCGGCCCGACACTTCCGAGAGGAACTCCATGTGCTCGCCCCGCTTCAGCGCCGCGAACATCTTGTTGTAGCGCGGCGGGAAATAGCGCGGCACGCGGCGGCTCTTCTCGAGCCGTCGCGTCGCGGCAAAAACATCGGACGGCAGGTCGAAATCACGCTGGAACCCGGCGTGACCGGCGGCCGGCGCGCCCGGATCGATCCTCTCCGTGATGCCCAGATGGGCCGCGGCGAGGATGGCGGCCGCGACGAGATAGGGGTTCGCGTCCGCACCCGCCACGCGATGCTCGATGCGGCGCGCCTTGGGCGATCCCGCCGGAATCCGGAAGGCGACCGTCCGGTTGTCCTCGCCCCAGGCGAGGTTCACCGGCGCGAAGACCGCGCCGGCCCGCTTGAAGGAATTGGCGTTCGGCACGAAGAAGCTGAGCGTGTCGGGCAGCATCCGCTTCATGCCGCCGATCGCGTGGCGCAGCAGCGTCTCGCCGTCGGGGCGTGCGAAGAGATTGTCGCCGGCGGCATCCGTCAGGCTCATGTGCATGTGGAAGCCGGAGCCAGCCTCCGCGCCATAGGGCTTCGCCATGAAGGTCGCGTCGAGACCGAGCGAGCGCGCGACACCGCGCACGATCCGCTTCAGCAAGACCGCCTCGTCCGCCGCCCGCACCGGATCATTCGAATGGTCGAGATTGATCTCGAACTGGCCGAGACCGTATTCGACGTAGACGAGGCCGGCAGACACGTCCTGGAGGCGCGCCGCTTCGCGGACCTTGTCGAAGAAGACCGCGAAATCCTCCGCCGGCAGTGAGGCGGCGTTGACCGGATACTCCATCGGCCGTCCGGTGCGCGGGACGATCGGTGGACGGAAGGTGCCGTCGTCCTGGCGCTTGCCGTCGACGAGATAGAATTCGAGCTCGCAGGCGATCACCGGATGATAGCCGTCCGCCCGCATGCGATCGACGATGCCGGCGAGGATCGCGCGCGGATCATGCCAGAACGGTTCTCCCTGCCGGTCGCGGGCCTCGAGCAGCACCTGCGCGGTGGGCACGCTCGCCCAGGGCATGGGCGCGAGGCGTCCGGGCACCGGTCGCGCGATCATGTCGGGGTCACCGTCCCGCCACCCGACGCCTTCCGAATCATGGCCGTGATGGCGCTGGTCGAGCACGAAGGCCGAGCAGCTCATGGCGAGGCCGTTGCGATAGACCGCATCGAGGCGCTCGATCGGCACGCGCTTGCCGTAGCCGTAGCCACTCTGGTCCGGAACGAAGGCGTCGACCCAGCGAATGTCGGGATATCGGGTGAGGAGGTTTGTGACGTCAGGATGAAGATCAGGCATGGTGGCCTTCGATCCCACACGACGCCCCCTTTGGTCAAACCCCCTCGCGCTCGAAAAACCGGTGCCCGTGAACCAGCCGGCAGTCCCGCGCGCGTTTTCGCCTTGGCGCCACACGGCCATTGATCGCTGTCGCCCGATGTAGGAATGTCAGACAAAACTGGGAGGACACCATGTCAAGGCAGCGCAACACCATCAATCTGACCGGCCGCTTTGCGGTCGTCACCGGCGGCGCCCAGGGCATCGGGCTTGCGGTCACGCGCCGCCTGCTCGACTCCGGCGCGAGCGTCGCGATCTGGGACATGGATACCGAGGAGATGGACCGCGCCGCGGCGGCTCTCGGTGCGGGGGGGCGGCTCAAGACCGTCGCGTGCGACCAGTCGGACTGGCAGGCGGTGTCGAGCGCCGCGGCCGAGACCGAGCGCGCCTTTGGCCGGATCGACATTCTCGTCAACAATGCCGGGATCGCGGGTCCCTCGGCCCCGGTGAAGGATTTTGCCGTCGAGACCTGGCAGAAGATCATCGACATCGATCTCACTGGCGTCTTCTACTGCTGCAAGGCGGTGATCCCCGGGATGGTGGCGCGCAATTACGGGCGCATCGTCAATGTCTCGTCAGTCGCCGGCAAGGAAGGCAATCCGAACGCGGCCGCCTATTCCGCCGCGAAGGCCGGCGTGCTGGCGCTCACCAAGTCGCTCGGCAAGGAACTCGCCGCCCATGACATCGCGGTGAATGCGCTGACGCCGTCGCCGGCGAAGACGCGCATCCTCGATCAGGTCAGCGAGGAGCACATCAAGTACATGCTCTCGCGCGTGCCGCGTGGTCGCTTCGTCGATGTCGAGGAGGCCGCGGCCATGGTGTCGTTCATGGTCTCTGACGAGAATTCCTTCACCACCGGCGCGACCTTCGATCTGTCGGGCGGTCGCACGACCTATTGAGCACCGCCAGGGTGCCGGCGCGGGGTTCGGCCCCGCATCGGCACGCATCGTCATCCTGACCTTTGCATCCGGCGGCGGGACGCGCTATCGGCAGGGCCTCAACCCGACTGTTCAGGCCCTGATCGATGAAGTTCACGCTTTCCTGGCTCAAGGATCATCTCGAGACCGACGCGCCCCTCGCGACGATCGTCGAGACGCTGACGCGCATCGGCCTCGAGGTCGAGTCCGTCGAGGACCGCGCCAAATCCCTCGCCGGGTTCTCGATCGCCTATGTCGTCTCGGCCGAGCGGCATCCCAATGCCGACAAGCTGCAGGTCTGCATGGTGGACACGGGCGACGGCCAGCCGGTGCAGGTCGTCTGCGGGGCGCCGAACGCGCGCGCCGGCATGAAATCGGTCTTCTCGCCGCCCGGCACCTATATTCCGGGCAAGAAGATCACGCTGGGCGTTGGCTCGATCCGTGGGGTCGAGAGCCGTGGCATGCTGTGCTCGGAGGCGGAGCTCGAAATCTCCGGCGATCACGACGGCATCATCGACCTGCCGGCCGATGCGCCGCTCGGGCAGGCATTTGCCGCCTATGCCGGCCTCGACGACCCGATCATCGAGATCAACCTGACACCGAACCGCCCGGACTGCACCGGGGTCTCCGGCATCGCTCGCGACCTCGCGGCGGCCGGGCTCGGCACGCTGAAAACCCCGCCCGTGCCGACAATCGCGGGCGTCGGTGATTGCCCGGTCGACGTCGTGCTCGATTTCGGCGACACGCCGAGCCTGTGCCCGGGATTTGCGCTGCGCCTCGTTCGCGGCGTGCGCAACGGTGTTTCGCCGCAATGGATGCAGCGCCGGCTGACCGCCATCGGGCTGCGGCCGATCAACACCTTGGTCGACATCACGAACTACATCACCTTCGATCGCGGCCGGCCCCTGCATGTGTTCGATGCGAAGAAGGTTTCGGGTCGGCTGGTCGTTCGTCGTGGGCGGGCGGGCGAAAGCGTTCTGGCGCTCGACGGCCGCAGCTACGCGCTCGACGACAGCATCTGCGTGATCGCCGATGACAATGGCGTCGAGTCGATCGCGGGCATCATGGGCGGCGAGCATAGCGGCTGCGACGAGACGACGACCGACGTGCTGATCGAATCGGCGCTGTGGGAGCCGCTGAACATCGCCCAGACCGGCCGACGCCTCGGCATCATCACGGATGCACGCTATCGTTTCGAGCGCGGCGTCGACCCGGCCTTCATGGCGGGCGGCTGCGACCTCGCGACCGCGATGGTGCTCGATCTGTGCGGCGGCACGCCGACCGCGATGCTGGTCAGGGGCGAACCGGCGAAGACGGGCCGCACGATCGCCTTCCCCACGACCGAGGTGAAGCGCCTGACCGGCCTGTCGGTCTCCGACGCCGAGATCCGGACGATTCTGGAGCGGATCGGCTGCGCGGTGTCCGGCAGCGGGACCATGCTCACGGTGGTCGTGCCGACCTGGCGCCCGGACATCGAGGCGAAGGCCGATCTCGCGGAAGAGGTCATGCGCCTCGTCGGCGTCGATTCGGTTCCGGTGACGCCGCTGCCGCGTGCCGAGCATGTGCCGTCCGCGGTGCTGACGCCGATCCAGAAGCGGACGCGGCTCGCCAAGCGCACGCTCGCGTCGCGCGGCCTGATGGAAGGCGTCACCTGGTCCTTCGTCTCGCGCGATCAGGCGACGCGCTTCGGCGGTGGCCAGCCGGCGCTCTCGCTCGCCAATCCGATCGCCTCAGACCTCTCCGACATGCGCCCGAGCCTTCTGCCGGGCCTGCTCGCGGCCGCGCAGCGCAATGCCGATCGCGGCTATGGCGACGTCGCCCTGTTCGAAGTCGGCCAGATCTTCCGTGGCGCGCGCCCGGAGGATCAGAAGATCGCCGCCACAGGCGTTCGGCGTGGGCTTGCTCGCCCTGACAGCATGGGGCGCCACTGGTCGGTTGCGGCGGGCGTCGCTGCCGTCCACGACGTGAAGGGCGACGCCCTCGCGCTTCTCGCCGCGCTCGGGGCCCCGGTCGCGAGCCTGCAGGTTGTTGCGGGCGCGCCGGGCTGGTTCCATCCCGGCCGCTCCGGCACGATCCAACTCGGGCCGCAGAACGTGATCGGCTGGTTCGGCGAACTACATCCCTCAACGCTCGAGGCGCTGAAGATCGACGGGCCGGTGGTTGCCTTCGAGATCATTCTCGATCAGATCCCGCTGCCCAAGCCTCGGCCGACCAAGACGCGGGGGCAACTCGACCTCTCGCCGTTCCAGCCCGTGCGGCGCGACTTCGCCTTCCTCGTCGACCGGGCCGTAAAGTCGGCCGACATCGTCAAGGCGGCACAGGGCGTCGACAAGAAGCTCGTCAGCGATGTCGTCGTTTTCGACGTCTATGAAGGCAAGGGCGTCGATCCGACCCAGAAGTCGGTCGCGATCGAGGTGACGCTGCAGCCGCGCGAAAAGACTCTGACCGATGTCGAGATCGATGCGGTCGCCGGCAAGATCGTCGCGGAAGTGACGAAGAAGACCGGCGGCAGCCTGCGCGGCTGACGCGAAGAAGCGTGCGGGGCCGGGCGCGCGAGGCGTGCCCGCCTATTCGGCCAGCACGCGCGTCGGCGGGAAGATCACCTCGACCAGCGTGCCGTTGTTCTTGGCCGACTGGATGACGAAGGTCGCGCGATTGGCTTCCACCAGCGCCTTCGTCAACGGCAGGCCGAGGCCGGTGCCCCCGCCGTTCTGGCTTGACTGAACCTGGCCGAACGGCTCCAGCGCGATGCTGAGTTCCTTGTCGGACATGCCGATGCCGGTGTCGCGCACCCGCATCACGGCCTCGCCGCTGTCGTTCAGCGTCGTCGACACGATCACCTGACCGCCCTTCGGCGTGAACTTGATCGAGTTGGACAAAAGGTTCAGCACGACCTGCCGCAGGGTCCGTGCATCGGCGACGATGTTCGGCAGGCTGCGCGAGAGCGACGTGCGGATCAGGATCCGCTCGCGGTTCGCCTGCGGCTGCATGATGGCGACGCACTGCTCGATGATGTCGTTGAGCGCGATCGCCGCAAAGGACAGCTCAAGCCGGCCCGCCTCGATCTTGGCGAGGTCGAGGAGGTCGTTCACGAGCCCCATGACATGCTCGCCGGCGCTGTGGATGTCGCGCATGTAGGAGCGGTAGCGGTCATTGCCGATCGCCCCGAACCGCTCCTCCATCATCACCTCGGCAAAGCCGATGATGGCGTTGAGCGGGGTGCGGATCTCGTGGCTGACCTTGGCGAGGAAGTCCGACTTGTGCGACGAGGCCACTTCCGCCTGACGCTTCGCCGCGATCAGCTCCTGCTCGGCCTTCTTGAACTGCGTGATGTCGCGCAGCACGGCGCAGAAGCGATCACCGTCGCCGAGGCGCCCCATCGTCATGAACAGCGGCACGCGCCCGCCCTGACGCACGCGGCCGAGGATCTCGCGGCCGTCATTGAGGACGCTGGCGACACCGTTGCGCCGCAGGCCGTCGAGATAGTCGATCGCCGAGCGGTGGCTTTCGGGTGCGATGAGGATGACGAAGGATTCGCCCGCGACCTCGGTCGCCTCCACGCCGAACAGCGCCTCGGCGCTGCGGTTGATGCCGATGATCGCGCCTTCGCCGTCGACGATGACGACGCCGTCCGTGGCGGTGTCGAGAACCGCCTGAAGCTCGTCCGCGCGACGTGTCGCCGCCGCGACCTCGCTCTCGGCCCGCCGCAGCCGGCCGAGCGCTTCCTCCTCCACCGGAACCCGGAGCGTGAAGAGCTGCGCCGGCTCACCGAGCCAGTCGATCAGCTGCATGCGCCCATCGACGGCGATGCGGTCGCCACGCGCGGTCGCCACGAGAAGCTGCGACTGCCCCGATACGCCCGACATCCCCTGACCGGCAAAGAGCCTTGCCGCCCCGCCTGCCTGCTCGAACGCCGCCAGCGTCTCGTAGCCCGCAAGTTCGAGGAGGCTGCGGTTGGCGAAGACGGTCGTGTCGCCGCGCACGATCAGCAGGCTCACGGGGAGCTTGTCCAAAAGCTGCGTGAACGCCTCGGACACGGCCGGCACATCGGCCGGCAATGCGACCTGCAAGTCATCCGGCAAATCTGCGGACTCACGAAGAGGCGCAGGCGCCGCCGCATCCGCCGGAACGGATGGGGGTGAGGTCGTCTCCGACCGCATCGCTTCGGCGGTCTCGATCCGTTCGTCCACGGGAGCATCGCGATCCGGACGCGGGGTCTGATCGGTCGGTCGGGCGTCGAGCCCCTCCGCCTGGCGAAACTGGGCCCGCATCGAGCGGACCGGATCAACCGGCCTCGCCGTCTCTGCGGCGGCGTCGTCCGCCCAGGCGATCTCGTCCCGGCCGGCGTCGGGCGAGGCGCGCGCCGGTTCGGGGGTGTCGTCGCCCTCGAGGCGTGCGCCCAGGGCACGGGCGATCTCGCGGAAGGCGTTGCGCTCGCTCGGCGACAGCACGACCGGCTCGCCGAGTGTCGGGCCGGGGCGCAGCGTAATGATCTTCGGTTCGCTATCCGGCCGCGTGTCCGGGAACACGACGATCCGCGGACCGGAGAACGGCTCGACCGGCGGCCGTGCACTTGATGGCGCGGGCTCGTCCTCGTCCTCGTCATCGGCCGGGGGAGGCGGCTCAGCCCGCCGACCGGTGTCCGTGGTGCGCGGATGCAGGGCCTGCTGCAGGGCCGCGAGGATCCGGCGGTTGGTTTCAACCGGGCTGTCGGCGCTCGGTTCCTCCACAGCCGGGACTTCGTCCTCAGCCGCGACGGTCTCGATGGTGGGTGGTGTGACCGGCGCGCTTGCGACTACGGCCATCGGATGCTGGGCGCGGCACAGGCCAAAACCGCGGAACCCCGAAACGGAACCCTCACCGTCGCGCATGGGTGCCGCGTTCAGTTCGATCTCCGTGACGACACCGGCAACGGGATCGACCCAGTCGAGGCAATGCCGCGTGAAGCCCGTGTGCGACGAGATCGCCCGAGCAAGACGCGCACGCGCCTCCTCGCCGACCGTCCCGATTTCCATCACCAGCCGTCCCATCCATCGACCGGCACCATCGCCGATGATGGTCGCGAGATCGGACGATAGGGACGCGAATCGTCCGTCGGCATCGAGCTGGAACACGAAGCGGGCCGGCAGGCGGTCGGGGGGAGCATCCGGTGTCTCGTTTTGGGACGGCGCGTCCGCCTCGCCCGAGGACGCGCCTTGGCCCGACACGGATCCGTCCACCGTCGCGGCCGGTACCTTGTGTGCCGCATCTCGCGCAACCGGAGCGAGAGCATCCGGTCCGAGTGGCGACAAAAGCGCGCGATAGGCCGAACCCCGCAGCCAGAGCGGTTCGCTGAGCGCGATCACGAGGACGAGGGCATCATGATCGCCGAGCGTCAGCCGCCGGCAGGAACAGGCGATGGCCTCAAGCCGGCCTGGACCCGGAAAACGCAGTCTTTCCAGGCGGATCGCGTCGCGGGAGGTGAGGCGGCGGGACGTTTCGGCGATTTGCGGTGCGAGCGTCGCGGCGCTCAGCGCCGCGCCGTTTCCGGCAATGTCCGACAGCGCCAACCCGAGAAGGCGGGCGCCGGCCGTGTTCGACCACACGATTGCGCGGCCGTCGCTGCGCCAGACGATCGCGGGGCGCGGGTCATCGGCGAGCGATTGCAGTCGTGCATCGCTCGAAAGCCGAGAGAACAGGCTCGCGTCCTGGTCCATACCCCTATCCCGTGACCCATCCTGACCGGTATGGCTAACGAAGCATGAATATAGACCGAACAGTTCGCGGTAAACGAGTCCAACCTGTTTGCCATGGATGTTCGCCCGGCATGGTTAAACCGGCACGGGTCAGGTATCGTGAAAGAGCCGATGCCTCAGTTGGAGCCATAGGACCATGACGACCCGCCCACCCTATGAAGTGCCGCCCGAGATGCGCGACTTTGCCGAGCGCAGCGTCGAGCAGGCCAGAAAGGCGTTCGACAGTTTCATGACCGCCGCCCAACGTGCCGCCGGTACGATCGGCGACTCCCAGGAGACCGCAAAATCCGGAGCGATGGAAATCGGTCGCACGGCGATGGGCTATGCCGAGCAGAACGTGTCGGCCGCCTTCGACTTCGCGAGCCGCCTCGTCAACGCAAAGGACACACAGGAGATCCTGGCGCTGCAGTCCGAATTCATGCGGGCGCAGCTCGCGGCGTTCTCCGAACAGGCGCGCACCATCGGAGCAGCCGCGACCCGGGTGGCCAAGGACGTCACCAGCGATCCGTCGAAGAAGGGCTGAGACCGTCCCACCGCGGGCTTGCCAACCGAGGCAAGAGGGTGGTTCCCGCGAACTTTTGTTGCGTCGACGATCAATTTGTGCGGTGCACAATTTTGTTGCGCTGCACCATGGTTATTGCTAAGGGGACGCATCCCGCGAGGCTGACGCGCTTCGCCCGTTCTCGTCCCCTCGGCAGGGCGACCACGGAGCCCCATTTGCCGATGTCCCAGGAGGACAATCATGGCTCAGACCAAGTCCAAGCCCGAAACCGCGTTCGACGTCATGCCGCAGCTCGAGGTTCCGGCCGCCGTTCGCGACATCGCCGAGAAGGGCGTTGCCCAGGCGAAGGACGCCTATGCCAAGCTCAAGGTCGTGACCGACCAGACGACCGAAATGGTCGAGGGCGCCTATGCGACGGCTTCCAAGGGCGCTTCGACACTCGGCCTGAAGTCGATCGAGACCGCCCGTACCAATGCCAACGCCATGTTCGACCACGCGATGGCGCTGTTCTCGGTCAAGTCGGTCTCCGACGCCATCGAGATGCAGACCGCCTTCATCCGCCAGCAGACGGAAGCCTATTCGGCGCAGGCCAAGGAAATGGGCGAACTCGTCCAGAAGCTCGCCACCGAAATGTCCGCGCCAGTCAAGGCGTCGATGGAAAAGGCCCTGAAGGTCCAGGCCTGAACGATCACCTCCGATTTTTCTGGAAAAGGCCCGGCTCTTGTCGGGCCTTTTTTGTATCCATTCCGGTCGATGCACGACGAACGCTTTGTTCAACCTGTTGCGGTAGATGCTACACCTGTCCGTGGATGGGATGGCGGGAAGTCGATGCGTCTTGTTGGTGTCGCGCAGATTGCGCAGCGATACGATTTTGTAGTGGTAGGCACCGGATTTGGTTCGCTGTTCTTTACGCATCGACTGCTGGATGCCTTGCCGCCGAATGCCCGCGTTCTCCTGATTGAAAGAGGCAGGTTTCGCGATCACGCCACGCAGATCGCCGAAGATCGAAACGGCGATGGACCGGTCGGCGATTACGTCGACATCGAGAATCCCGCGAAGAAAAACTGGAACTTCACCGTCGCGCTCGGCGGCGGAACCCTGTGCTGGTGGGGGCAGTCGACGCGGTTTCATCCAAGCAGCTTCAATCTTAAAACGACGCACGGCTTCGGTCGCGACTGGCCGATCTCCTATGGCGACCTCGAAGAGGACTACTGCGACGCTGAAGAGATCATTGGGGTGTCGGGCGACTCCGACGACGTGCAGGAACTGCCACGCAGTCGTCCCTTTCCGTTCCCGGCACACGTTCTGAGTACGCCGGATCGAGTGCTGAAGGCAGCCTATCCGGGGCGCCATATCGCCCTGCCGAGCGCCCGCCCAAGCATCGCCAATGATCGACGGTCGCAATGCTGTGCCAACGGCGTCTGCGGCCGCTGCCCGGTCGATGCCAAGTTCACCGGTCTCAACGGCATGGCGCGGGTGTTCGAGGATCCGCGCGTGGCGATCCTTATTGACGCCTGCGTGACCCGTCTCGACATCGAAAACAAGAGCGCGAAGAGCGTCGTGTTCGAGCATTCAGGTCGCGAGTTCTTGGTCGCGGCGGATCATGTCGTCCTTGGCGCCAACGCCCTCTTCAATCCGGTGATCCTTGCTCAGTCCGGACTGACACATCCACTCCTCGGTCGCAGGTTGAACGAACAGCGCGGTCTGTTGTTCGAGGTGCACCTCGCCAAGCTCGATGCACTTGACGGCGGTTCGGCCGCGACCGGGCTGTATCTTGGCGGCATCAATCCACCGGATCGCGCCCAGCGCGGATCATTCACCTACACGATCGACAATCGTTGGCGTGTTTTTGGTCTGAGGCCCGAAGCCGAGAAGGCGAAGCGCGTTTTTCCGCTCATCATGATGGTCGAAGAGGATCCGCAGATCGAAAACCACGTCGATCTGTCGCGATCGACCCGCGAGCGCCCTCGTATCCTGCATCCGGTCTTCTCGAACTACGGGAGGGCCGGGGTTGCAACCGGGCGTTCGCAGTTGGAGAGCTATCTCTCCCCGCTGGGCCTCGAGTGGATCAGCGAGCCGCAGGAGTGGGCAACGGGCGGTCACATGGAGGGTACGACGGTCATGGGGAACGACCGGACCGACTCGATCGTCGATGCCGATCAGATCCATCATGAAGTGCGCAACCTGAGCATCGTGGGCTCGAGCGTCTTTCCGACCTGTGGAAACTACACGCCGAGCCTCACGGTCGCTGCGCTTTCGCTGCGCGCGGCACGGCGCCTGACGGCGAAATCATAGAGCGGTCCGCCGTCGATTGCAGTGAGGACGCGGCTGGCGATCAGGGGACGCGATCATGGGCAGGGATCAATCGCCCGCGATCACCACATAGACGACACACCGTATTCGGTATGACCAAGCAAACAAGACGGTCCCGAAACGAAGCTGCTTGTGGATGCGCCGGCAATGCTACAGCGCGTCGGATGACGATTAACCGAGAGCGATCGTTTCGGATCGCCGGCGTTGATCCCCCCTTGCGTGACAGTGGAATATCATGAACTGAGAAGAACGGTTGTCTTGTACCAGTCCGTTGGAGAATCAAGGTCGTGAGGTTTGTTCAGGCCGAACAATTGGCTGGCACCTACGATTTCGCCCTCATCGGGACCGGATTTGGCTCGCTCTTCTTCGCGCACAAGTTATTGGACGCGCTTCCTGCTAACGCCCGCATCGTTTTCCTGGAGCGTGGGCGTTATCGTGATCATGCGCTGCAAGTTTCCGAGGATCGCAACGGAGATTTCCCCGTCGACGCCTATGTCGATATTGGCGATCCCAGAAAGAAAAACTGGCGCTTCACCATCGCCATGGGAGGCGGAACGCTGTGCTGGTGGGGCAAGACCCCGCGCCTTCATCCGAGCTCCTTCAAACTCAAGAGCAGACACGGCTTCGCACGCGATTGGCCGTTTGGCTATGAGGAACTTGAACCCTATTACTGCGACGCGGAAGACATCATCGGCGTTTCCGGGGATTCAGCCGACGTCGCGGAGTTTCCGCGCAGTCGACCCTATCCGTTTCCGCCGCACCGCTTCAGCACGCCGGACGAGGTGATGAAGAAGGCCTATCCGGGCAAGCTTATCGCGCTGCCGAGCGCGCGTCCGAGCATTCACAATGAGCGGCGTGCCCGGTGCTGCGCGAACGGCGTCTGTGGTCGCTGTCCGATCGACGCGAAGTTCACGGCCTTGAACGGCATGGGGCGGGTTTTCGACGATCCGCGCGTATCGATCGTTCTCGACGCGATCGTCACCCAGATCGACGTTTCAGGCGGGATGGCGAAGGGTGTCGTTTTCATCGAACAGGGCCGCGAGCGGCGCGTTGCGGCCGATCATGTCGTCCTCGGGGCGAATGCGCTTTTCAATCCGGTGATCCTGGCGCATTCCGGCCTCCAGCATCGCGTTCTGGGTCGATACCTGAACGAGCAGATCGGTCATGTCTACGAAGTACATCTCGAGAAACTCGATGCGCTCGACGGCGGCTCGGTAGGAACGAGCATGTATATCGGCGAGATCGATCCCGAGGATCGGGCCAAGAAGGGGTCTTTCGTCTACTATTTCGACAATCGCTGGCAGACATTTGGTCTGCGGCCTGATCCCGCCAAGGCGCGCAAAGTTTTTCCGATCGTCGAAATCGTCGAAGAAGAGCCGCAATACGTCAACCATGTCGACCTGACCCGTCCCGCGCATGAAAGGCCGATCATTCGCCACGTCGCTACGTCGGCTTACGGCACGGCGGGGGTCGCCCGCTCGCGCTCGCAAGTCGAGACGATCCTGGCTCCGCTCGGCCTCGAGCGGATCGGCAAGCCCATTCTCTGGAACGCGCTGGGGCACATTGAAGGCACGACCATCATGGGTGACGATCCGGCTGATGCGATCGTCGATGCGGGGCAGATCCATCATGTGGTTCGAAACATCAGTGTGGTCGGAACGAGCGTACTGCCGACCTGCGGAAATTATCCCCCGAGCCTGACGGCCGCGGCACTGTCGCTGCGGGCGGCTGATCGGCTGACGCGTAAAGGTGCGGCATGATTACAAGACGGCGGTTCTTCGCCCTGGCTGGTGGTGTCGGCGCCCTCGGCGCCCTCGGCGCGGGGTCCTGGGCGGCGCTGAAATCGGTCGTCTCGGATGAGGATTACATCGTGGCGGTGTTGCGGCATTCGCTGCGCGATGTGCCGTACCGTCAGACCGATCTCCGGGATTTCGCATCCGCCTACAAGGGGTTCGTATCGGTGCGACGCAAGCAGCGGATCGCTGCCGTGTCCGAGACGCTGTATTATTCGAAGGCGTTTCGACGCATCTTTCCGGATCAGTTTGACGGCATCGAGCGCATGGAGCGGATGATCTTCAGCGAGTTCATCCTCAGGACGAACTTCTTCGCTCCCGACCGGGACCAGGCTCAACCCCTCACCTATGCGGGGTATGACGGTCCGATCGTCTGCAATCCACTCGCGCGGTTCCGCGAGGCGTGACCCTGGCCGGCAGCCCAAAGACAATGGGCTTGAACGCGTGATGGGCGGGCGCGAAAGCGATGATGATGTCGATTGAGTGGTACAGCTGGGTGGACTCGAACCACCGACCTTCGGAGCCACAATCCGACGCTCTAACCAACTGAGCTACAGCTGCGTGTCGCGCGAACGCTTACGCGGTCACCGTGACATTTGCAAGAGCGTGGCCACGACCCGGATCATACGGGTTCGAGGGCGTTCGTGACGCCGTTTTGGCCTCGCCGCCCACAAAATCGGCGGGGTCAATCAACAGGCATATTGTGATTGCGCACGGGTCTGCGGCGCCGCATAAAGCAGGGAATATCCGCGGAGTTGCCTGCCCCGATGCGCCACGCTTTTCGCCGTCTGCTTGTCGCCAACCGGTCCGAAATCGCCATCCGTGTCTTTCGTGCCGCCACCGAACTCGGGATCCAGACGATCGCGGTCTATGCCGAGGAAGACAAGCTTTCGCTGCACCGGTTCAAGGCCGACGAGGCCTATCAGATCGGCAAGGGCAAGGGACCCGTCGAGGCCTATCTGTCGATCCCGGACATCATCCGCGTCGCAAAGGAAGCGCGGGCGGATGCGATTCATCCGGGCTATGGCCTCCTGTCGGAAAGCCCCGAATTCGCCGAGGCCTGTGCGGCGGCCGGCATCGTCTTCATCGGTCCGAGCCCGAAGACGCTGCGGACGCTCGGCAACAAGGTCGATGCGCGCAATCTGGCGGTGTCGGTCGGCGTCCCAGTGATGCCGGCGACCGAACCGCTGCCGGACGATCCCGAGGCGGTGAAGGCTGCCGCCCGCAACGTCGGCTATCCGGTGATGCTGAAGGCGTCCTGGGGTGGTGGCGGGCGCGGCATGCGCCCAATCGAGAGCGAGGACAAGCTGCTCGATGCCGTGATGACGGCCAAGCGCGAGGCGCGGGCCGCCTTCGGCAAGGACGAAGTGTATCTCGAAAAGCTCGTCCGGCGCGCGCGCCATGTCGAGGTGCAGATATTGGGTGACCATCACGGCACGCTGGTGCACCTGTTCGAGCGCGACTGCTCGATCCAGCGCCGCAATCAGAAGGTCATCGAGCGGGCGCCGGCGCCCTATCTCGACGAGGCCACGCGCCAGGAACTCTGCGCGGCGGCACTGCGGATCGGCCGCGGCACGGACTATGCGGGCGCCGGCACGGTCGAGTTCCTGATGGATGCCGAAACCGGAAAATTCTACTTCATCGAGGTCAACCCGCGCATCCAGGTCGAGCACACGGTCACGGAGGTCGTCACCGATCTCGACATCGTCAAGGCGCAGATCCGGATCGCGGAAGGCTACGCCATCGGCAAGCTCGCGGCCGACGGCAGCTACGAGACCGGCATTCCGGCGCAAAACGACATCTTCATGCGCGGCCACGCGCTGCAGTGCCGGCTGACGACCGAAAACCCCGAGAACAACTTCATCCCCGACTATGGGCGCATCACCGCCTATCGCGGTGCCATGGGCTTCGGCATCCGCGTCGACGGGGGCACGGCCTATTCCGGCGCGGTGGTCACGCGCTGGTACGACCCGCTGCTCGAAAAGGTCACCGCCTGGGCCTCGACCCCGCAGGAAGCGATCGCGCGCATGGACCGCGCCTTGCGCGAATACCGCATTCGCGGCGTCGCAACGAACCTGCCCTTTCTCGAGGCGGTGCTGGCGCACCCGAAGTTCCGGAACAACGAGTACACGACCCGTTTCATCGACGAGACGCCCGAACTGTTCCAGGTCGCCAAGCGACGCGACCGGGCGACGAAGCTCCTCACCTACATCGCCGACGTCACCGTGAACGGGCATCCGGAGGCCCGTGGACGCGCCCGTCCGCCGGCCGAGGCGCGCACACCCGTCGCGCCGGTCTTCCCGGATGCGCCGGTTCCCGGCACGCGGCAATTGCTCGACCAGCTGGGCCCGGAAAAATTCGCGCGGTGGATGAAGGATCAAAAGCAGGTCCTCGTCACCGACACGACGATGCGCGACGCGCATCAGTCGCTGCTCGCGACGCGCATGCGCACCTATGACATCGCCGAAATCGCCTCCGCCTATGCGAGCGGGCTGCCGCAGCTGCTCTCCCTCGAATGCTGGGGCGGTGCGACCTTCGACGTCGCCATGCGCTTCCTCAACGAGGACCCGTGGGAGCGGCTGGCGCTCGTGCGCGAGCGTGCGCCGAACGTGCTGACGCAGATGCTTCTGCGCGGGGCGAACGGCGTCGGCTACACGAACTATCCCGACAATGTCGTGCGCCACTTCGTTCAGCGCGCGGCCGCCGCCGGCATGGATCTCTTCCGCGTCTTCGACTGTCTGAACTGGGTCGAGAACATGCGCGTCGCCATCGACGCGGTGCGTGAATGCGGCAAACTCGCCGAGGGCGCGATCTGCTATACCGGTGATCTCTTCGATCCGGCGCGCTCCAAGTATCACCTCAGCTACTATGTCGACATGGCAAAGCAGCTCGAGCGGGCCGGCTGCCACATCCTTGCGATCAAGGACATGGCCGGCCTCCTGAAGCCTGCGCAGGCGCGGGTTCTCGTCTCGGCGCTCAAGCAGGAAATCTCGCTGCCGATCCATCTGCACACGCATGACACGTCGGGCATCGGCGGTGCGACGATCCTCGCTGCGATCGAGGCGGGCATCGACGCGATCGACGCGGCGATGGATGCGATGTCGGGGACGACGGCCCAGCCCTGTCTCGGATCGATCGTCGAGGCGCTGCGCCATGACGAGCGCGACACAGGCCTCGACCCTGAGGCGATCCGCCAGATCTCGTTCTACTGGGAGGCCGTCCGGACGCAGTACGCCGCCTTCGAGAGCGATCTCAAGGCGGGTGCCTCCGAGGTCTATCTGCACGAGATGCCGGGTGGACAGTTCACCAATCTGAAGGAACAGGCCCGCTCGCTCGGACTCGAGACGCGCTGGCACGACGTCGCCAAGGCCTATCGCGCCGCCAATGATCTGTTCGGTGACATCGTCAAGGTGACGCCCTCGTCCAAGGTCGTCGGCGACATGGCGCTGATGATGGTCGCGCAGGGACTGACGCCGCAGGACGTGCTCGACCCCGACCGCGACGTGGCTTTCCCGGCCTCCGTGGTCGAAATGCTGCGCGGCGATCTCGGTCAGCCGACCGGCGGGTGGCCCAAATCCCTTCAGAAGAAGGTGCTGAAGGGTGAGAAGCCGATCGTCGTGCGCCCGGGCTCGCTGTTGAAGGAAGCCGATTTCGGCGCCCTTCGCGCCGAGGCGGAGAAGAAGGTGGCGCGCGCGATCGACGACAATGAGCTCGCCTCCTATCTGATGTATCCGAAGGTGTTCACGGAATATGCCGGCGCGGTCCGCAAATACGGCCCCGTCTCCGTGCTGCCGACGCCGATCTTCTTCTACGGGATGAAGCCGGGCGACGAACTGACGGTCGACATCGAGGCCGGCAAGACGCTCGTCATCCGCCTGCAGACGCTGGGCGAGACGGATGACGAAGGCCAGGTGCGCGTCTTCTTCGAACTCAACGGCCAGCAGCGGATCGTGCGCGTGCCCAATCGCTCGGCTGCCGCCAAGGTTGTCGCGCGTCGCAAGGCTGAGGACGGCAATGACGGGCATATCGCGGCGCCGATGCCGGGCGCCGTGTCGACGGTCGCGGTCAAGCCCGGTCAGCCGGTCAAGGCCGGTGACGTGATCCTGACCATCGAGGCGATGAAGATGGAAACGGCGCTCCACGCACCCCGCGACGGGACGGTGGCCGAAGTCCTGATCACGCCTGGCGCGCAGATCGACGCCAAGGATCTCCTGGTGGTGATGGGTTGAGTGCCGGTCGCGCGACGACGCGTGTTTGTACCGCCCGTCGCCGACGTTTCTGAGGAGCCGGATCGTCATGTCGCTGCTGTCGGCTGCCCATTCGCAGGTCCTGCTCGTCGACGTGCAGGAAAAGCTCCTGCCGACGATCGCGGACGGCGAAGCGATCGCCCGGCGCTGCGCCTTCGTTCTCACCTGCGCCGGACGGCTTGCCATCCCGGTCACCGTGTCGGAGCAGTATCCGAAGGGGCTGGGTCCGACGCTGCCATTCCTGATCGACGGCGCGCCTGCGGCGCCGCGCTTCGCCAAGACCATCTTCTCCGCGCTCGGTGACGCTGCGATCGCCGACTGCGTCGGCGCGCTGCGCGGGCAGGGCAGGGGGCAACTGGTCCTGATCGGGATCGAGGCGCATGTCTGCGTGCTGCAGACGGCCCTGCATGCGCGCCGCGCGGGCTATGAGGTCTTCGTCGTCGCCGACGCCGTCGGCTCGCGCTCAACGCGCGACCGGGAGGCGGGCCTCGCGCGGATGGAGCGGGAGGGCGTGGCGATCATTACGGCCGAGATGGCCATGTTCGAATGGCTGGAGCGGTCGGGCACCGACGACTTCAAGGCGCTCTCGGCCCTGATCAGGGGCTGATGCCTGCCATGTCGTGATCATCGCTGCGGATGGCATGATGCGCTGGTGGCGGATGGTGCCTTGACCGCAATTCGTCCGAAGACCGGTTGAACGCCCCGTCGCTCCGCCTTAAGTGTGCACCCGAAGGCTGGATACGGACCCGCCTGAAGCGCGAAAGCTCAATCGAGAGGACACCCCATGTCGTTCACGTTGCCCGATCTTCCTTACGCCTATGATGCGCTTCAGCCGTTCATGTCGAAGGAAACGTTCGAGTACCACCACGACAAGCATCATCTGGCCTATGTCAACAACGGCAACAACCTGCTCAAGGGCACCGAGTGGGAGGGCAAGAGCCTCGAGGAGATCGTCAAGGGATCGTTCGGCAAGAATGCCGGTCTCTTCAACAATGCCGGCCAGCACTACAACCACATCCATTTCTGGAAATGGATGAAGCCGAATGGCGGCGGCAAGCTGCCGGGCGCGCTCGAGAAGGCGGTGATCGACGGGTTCGGTTCCGTCGAGAAGATGAAGGAGGACTTCATCCAGGCGGGCGTGACGCAGTTCGGATCCGGCTGGGCCTGGCTGGCGGTCAAGGACGGCAAGGTCGTCACGATGAAGACGCCGAACGGCGAGAGCCCGCTGGTGCACGGCGCCCACCCGATCCTGGGCTGCGACGTGTGGGAGCACTCTTACTACATCGACTATCGCAACCGCCGTCCCGACTATCTCAAGGCCTTCGTCGAGAGCATGGTCAACTGGGACTATGTCCACGAGATGTACGCTGCGGCGACGCGCTGAGCGCGACGATGAAGCGATCCGCGCGACGGGCCTGTCGCGCGGAATGACCTCGACCTATCGGCTCGCGAGACGCGGGCCCGGCGCCGCCGCGAGTTCGAGCACGAGCTTGCGGCGGGCGGCGTCGGCGAAAGGCTGATCGGCGTTCGCGATCTCGACGAAGGCGCCCGGTCCGCCGATGACCGCCTCGGCATAGTAGTCCTCGAGCGGGCGGCCGTCGGGACTGCGGTAGCTGCCACCCGGCCGCTTGATCGCCAGCGCATTGATCGTGAAGCCTTTTGCGACGGCCGCCTCACGCGACACCTCGATCGGAGGCCCGCCGATATTGGGTCCGTCGCCGGAGACGTCGATGACCTTCTTCAGGCCCTGATAGGCATTGGCTTCGACGAGGTTCACCGAGAAATCGATGGCCGCGGAGATCGAATTATAGCCGCGCGCCGCCCGCGGCTCGGTCCGCAGACGATCGCCAAAACGACGCGCGCTCTCGAGATCGCTCACGACATGCCAGTCGACGATCACATGCTGGGAGGTTGGTCCGCCCCATTCCATGTAGAGGACAGCGATCTTGCCATGGGCGCCGTTGCGGATGGCGGAGAGCACCTCATCGCTCTCGATGGCGCGAGCCCACCCCTCCCGCTGGAAGGCGAGCTCGTCATTGTCGATCGATCCCGAGCCATCGGCGGCGAGGACGAGTTCTACGTCGACGGGTTCGGCCTTGACCGGGGCCGACAGCGTCAGGAGCGTGAACAGACAGACGATCATGCGCATCGCAATCCCTCCTCAGTACCTGAGATCGGTCGCGGGCAGCGCGTGTAAAGGGGCGTAAGCCTGGCCATGCGATAACAAAGGCGCGAGCGCCGGCCGTCACCGGATTTGGTTCTTTCGCTATTGGATCACTGCATGGCGGGGGATGGCTGCCATGCATTTTTTGCATTTGTTTATTGTGCGCTGCACACTAAACTCTGTGGTGTTGGACGGCGCGGATTTGTTCCCCGTCTGACTGCCCTCCTTGGGCGTTTCCTCCCTAGACTTGGGCCGCAGCGAAAGCTGCGGCCTCTTTCTTTTTGGGCTTCCCGCACGGCATGTACGCCTCAGGTCTCGATCCGGGCAGCATGGCTTCCCGCGCCGTGGCGCACTATGACTTGGGTTTCGGATAGCGGGCGTCGCTCTCGACGACGTTGAGATCCATGTGATTGCGCATGTAGCGCTCGCTCGCCCGCTGCAGCGGCTGGAAGTCCCACGGGTAGTAGGCTCCATTGCGCAGGGCGGGATAGATCGCGAGACGGCGTCGCTGGGAGCGGAGAACCTCCCGCTCATACGAGGAAAGATCCCACCGCGTCGCCACGAGCGCTGCCAAATGCTGCCGGACGGATTGGACGGACGGATCCTCCGCCCGATTGTGACGCTCCAGCGGATCCTCGTCGAGATTGAACAGCTGAACAGGGTCCGGACGGCTCACGACGAGTTTCCAGAGCTGATCGCGGACCATGACCATCGGTGCGATCGAGCCCTCGGCGGCATACTCGGCCAGAACCGGACCATGCGCCCGCCGCCCTCTCGTGATCGCCACCAGATCCTCGCCATCAAGATCGTCCCGCAGGCTGTCGCACTCCACGCGCGCGAGGGAGGCGAGGGTGGGAAAGATGTCGAGGGTCGATACGGGCGGTCTCACCAGCCCCGGCGCCATGATCGACGGCGAGCTGATCATCAACGGCACCCGGATCGAGCCTTCGAAGAAGCTCATCTTGAACCAGAGACCGCGCTCACCCAGCATGTCGCCGTGGTCGGAGGTGAAGACGATGACCGTGTCGTCGGCGAGATCACAGGCCTGCAGCGTCTCGAGGATTTCTCCGATCTTGTCGTCGAGATAGGACATGTTGGCGCAATAGGCCCGGCGACTATCCGCGATCATCCTGGGCGTCAGGTTGAAGTTCTGCCAATCGGACATCTCGAACAGCCGTTTCGAATGGCTGTCCTGGTCATCGAAGGCAATGTCGGGGGTCTGGACCGGCGGAATTGTCCCTTCGGGATAGAGGTCCCAGTATTTCTGGCGCGCGACATAGGGGTCGTGCGGGTGGGTGAAGCTGACGGTGAGGCAGAAGGGCCGGTCATCGCGTCGTCGCGCCAGCTGGTGGATTTTCTGGCAGGCGAGAAACGCCACCTCGTCGTCATATTCGAGCTGGTTGGTGATCTCGGCGGTTCCGGCCGCCGTCACCGAGCCGAGATTGTGATACCACCAGTCGATGCGCTCATCCGGTTTCTTCCAGTCCGGCGTCCATCCGAAATCGGCCGGGTAGATGTCGGTCGTCAGCCGCTCCTCGAACCCGTGCATCTGGTCGGGACCGACGAAATGCATTTTTCCGCTCAGGATCGTGCGATAACCGGCACCGCGCAGCACATGGGCGAAGGTCGGGATCGCCGAGGCAAACTCGGCCGCATTATCGAAGACGCCGGTCTTCGAGGGCAACTGCCCCGACATGATCGACGCGCGTGACGGCGCGCAGAGCGGGCTCGCGCAATAGGTGTTCACGAAGCGCGTCGATCGCGCCGCGAGCGCCCGCAGAACTGGGGTCTTCAGAAACGGGGCCGGTCCGTCGGGAAACAACGTCCCGTTCAGCTGATCGACGAGGATGAAGAGGATGTTGGGGCGACGCACGAGCGCTCCTTGCGTTGCAGGCCCCGCGAGGCTACCGCTTTTGGCAGCAGGCAGTATGCGAACAGCGCAGCCTCGTTTCCGGATTCCGACCCTTGATCAAGAAGATCCTCTCCGTCGGCGGTTGGACGCTCGTTTCGCGCATCACCGGCTTTCTGCGTGACATCGTCATGGCGGCGATTCTTGGAACGGGTCCGATTGCCGACGCCTTCGTCGTCGCGTTCCGACTTCCGAACCATTTTCGCGCGATTTTCGGCGAGGGTGCGTTCAACACGGCCTTCGTGCCGGCCTATGCGCGCATTCGCGAGCAGAGAGGAGCCGAGGCGGCGGATCTCTTCCAGGGGCGGATCTGCACCCTGATGATCGTCACGCAGCTCGTCGTGCTCGTCCTCGCCCTGATATTCATGACAGACGTCGTCCGCCTTCTGGCGCCGGGTTTTGCGGCGGATCCGGAGCGGCTCGACCTCGCGGTCGATCTCACCACGATCACCTTCCCCTACCTGCTGCTGATCACGCTGGTGACGCTCTATGCCGGGGTGCTGAACGGTGTGGGTCGTTTCGCGGCGGCCGCGGCCGCGCCCATCCTCCTCAACATCGGGATCGTCGTGGCGCTTCTCGCGGCCAGTGTCTTCCGCACACCGGGGCATGCCGCGGCCTGGGGGGTCCTTCTCGCCGGTGCGGCGGAACTCCTGATGCTGATCCTGGTCGCCTGGCGTGCCGGCGTCCTCGCGCGTCCTGCGCCGCTTCGTCTCGATGCGGATGTGAAGGGTTTCTTCAAGGCGCTTGGGCCCGCGACCGTCGGCTCGATGGGCGTGCAGATCGCCATGTTCGCCGACACGATCATCGCGACCCTGCTGCCGGTCGGCGCCGTTTCGGCTCTCTACTACGCGGACCGGCTGTATCAGCTCCCGATCGGTGTGATTGCCGTAGCGGCCGGGACCGTGCTCCTGCCGGAGATGAGCCGCCTGCTTGCGGCAGGCCGCCCGGACGCCGCGCAGGCTGCCCAGCACAGGGCCATGACATTCTCGCTTCTCCTGGCGGCACCGTTCTTCGCGGCCTTCCTCGTCCTGCCCGAACTCATCATGCACGCGCTCTTTGCTCGTGGCGCCTTCACCGCGCAGAGTGCCGATGCGGCCGGTGCGGCGCTTCTCGCCTATGGCGTCGGTCTGCCGGCGATCGTGCTGATCCGCTCGGTCGCGGCGAGCTTTTTTGCCAAAGGCGACACCACCACGCCGCTTTGGGCATCGCTTGCGGGTGTCGCGGTCAATCTCGCGTTCAAGCTCGCGCTCACACCGACGCTTCTTCAGGCGGGATTGGCGCTGGCCACTTCGATCGGAGCCTGGGTCAATCTGGCCATCCTGCTGTTTCTCGCCCTGCGGCGCGGGGCGATGACGGTCGATCGAAGGTTTACCCTGGGCGTCGCCATGATCCTTTTTGCGGCCGTCGTGATGGCGGGTGTGCTGGCGCTGGCGGTTGATCCGGTTGGTCGTCTCTTTTCCACTCTCCAGTGGGAAAGGGACTTCGTGACCCTCGTCGCCGCCGGTGCGTGTGGCGGGGTGGCCTATCTTGCGGTCATCGTTGCCGGCTGGCGCGCCGGCCTCATCCCGCTGCGGAACAGACCCGATGTCGGACCGGATTGAAGCCTTTCTCGCACCCTTCGCAGCCTCGATCCGCGTCGGCAAGGGAACCTTCGTCTTCAGGCCGGGCGACGAGGCCCGATCCTATCTCCTTGTCCGCGCAGGCGTCATTCGCGTCCAGCTGACGGCGGAAACGGGACGGGAAATCACCCTCTACCGGGTCGGCGAACATGAGGGGTGCGTGCTGACGACGTCAGGCCTCCTTTCCGCGGAACCCTATGGCGCGGAGGCTGTCTGCGAGACCGACGTCGAGGCACTGTCGGTTCCAAGGGTAACGTTCCGGCGCCTTCTCGCCGAGAATGAAATGTTCCGCGATTTCGTCCTCTCGACCTATGCAGCGAGGGTCGCTGATCTGATCCTCGTGATGGAGGAGACCGCCTTTCGGGCGGTTCCCCGCCGCCTTGCCCGCACCCTGCTGTCCAAAGCGGAGGGCGGAACGGTCCACGCGACACACCAGGCACTGGCGGCCGAGATCGGGACAGCACGCGAGGTCGTGTCTCGACACATCAAGGAGTTCGAGCGCAGGGGCCTGGTCCGCGGGCAACGGGGGACCATCCTGCTGGCCGACATCGAGGCGCTGACAGCTCTCAGCCACGACCCCGGTTGAGTGGTCCGTGGTGTGCCGGAGCTACGGGTTCCCTGTTTCATGCCGCCCTGCGACGCTGATCGTTCGACTGTGTGACGGAGTCACTGACGCCAGATATGGCCAGACCTACTCTTCCTCCCATAGCCGGATCGTCGGCTCACCAGATGGAGGGTGCCATGTTTGCACGAAATGTCGGAACGGTTGATCGGGTGCTGCGGATCATTGTCGGTCTGGGGCTGCTGGCCTATGCGTTCGGCTATCCTGCGCAGACGGGATGGAACTGGGTCGGCTTTATCGGTGTCGTGCCCCTGTTGACGGCCGCGTTCAGCACCTGCCCGCTCTATGGCCTGATCGGCGTGAATACGTGCGGCGTGAAGGCTTGAGGCCGGCAGGAGATTCGTGTGCGGCGATCGAATGCCACGGTGACGTTTGCGGCTGGGTTCCCGGTCGACGTCCCAAAATGCATGGCGAGCCGCGCACGCCGTCCTTGGAGGGCCGTGACGGCTCGTTTCTGATACGAGCGCAAGTCAAGCAAAGCCCGCCGCGGGAGTGCCAATTGGCCGGTGACGCGATGCGTCACCCTCGTGTCCCTCCGGTGATCGGCATCGCGGGAAACTCAAACAGCACCGGGCGGATCTCGCCCGGAGCGCCTCCGAAAGTTGACGGACCCGGCATGGTCACCCCCGTGAACCCGCGGCTAAGGGTGAGATCTGTTCTACTTCGCGCTCAGGGCTCGCGATGAGCGAGTGCCGCGAGAATGCGGACCCACGACCTTATGCCCTTCTCGAAGCTGCGCAGATCGTACTTCTCGTTCGGTGAATGAACGCGATCGTCATCGAGCGAGAAGCCCACAAGGAGCGGATCGAGCCCGAGGACCTGCTGGATTTCGCCCACCACGGGGATGGAGCCGCCCGTTCCGATGGTCTGCGCGGGCCGGCCCCACTCCGCCTCGAGCGCCCTGCGGACGCTCTGGACGTCGGGGCTTGCGGTCGGCACCGAAACCGCAGGCGTCGCGCCATGCGACAGGAAGGTCACCGTGCAGTCGGCGGGGATGCGTTCGCTCACAAAGGCGCGGAACGCCGCCTTGATCTCTTCCGGATCCTGCCGCGCGACCAGGCGAAACGAGACCTTTGCGGAAGCGTGCGAGGCGATGACCGTTTTCGCACCCTCGCCCTGATAGCCGCCGGTGATGCCATTGATGTCGCAGGTCGGACGCGACGTCGTCTGCTCCAGCACGCTCCGATCGCGTTCACCGGAGGGAACCGACAGCCCCACCCCTTTCAGAAAGGCGGCGCCATCGAAGTTGAGCGCGTCCCATTCCGCGCGCACCGCGCTCGGCAGTTCCTCGACGCGATCATAAAAGCCGGGGATCGTGACCCGGCCCTGGTCATCGTGCAGTGCGCCGAGAATGCGGGTGAGGATGTTGATCGGGTTCTGCGCGGCCCCGCCATACATGCCGGAATGCAGGTCCATGGCGGCGGCCTTGATGAAGACCTCCTCGTAAACCGTGCCACGCAGCATGGTCGTGATCGCGGGCGTGTCGCGATCCCACAGGCCCGTGTCGCAGATCAGGGCGACATCCGCCTGAAGTTCGTCGCGATGCGCGATGAGGAACGGCATCATGTTGGCGCCGCTCGTCTCCTCCTCGCCTTCGAGGAGGATGGTGACGTCGACCGGCAGGCTGCCCGTCACAGCCAGCAGGGCTCGGCAGGCCTCGACGAAGGTCATGACCTGTCCCTTGTCGTCGCTCGCGCCTCGGGCGACAATCATCTGGCCATGGGAGCCCTCGACGAGCACCGGCTCGAAGGGACCCGACGTCCAGAGCGCGACCGGGTCCGGCGGCTGAACGTCGTAATGGCCGTAGAACAGAACACGGCGGGCCTGCGGATCGCCGGAGCGCCAGTGACCGACCACCATGGGATGGCCGGCCGTCGGGCGCGTGCCCGCATCGAAACCGAAGGAGCGCAACGAGTGCGCGGCCCATTCGGCCGCGCGTTGGCACTCGCCGGCGAAAGCGGGATCAGCCGAAATCGAGGGGATCCGCAGCCATTCGAACAGACGCTCGACGCTTGTGGCGAGATCGGACTGAACCGCGGCCAGCGCGGCGTCCAACTGGTTTCGCGAGACACGTGTCAAAACGATCTTCCGATGCGTCGGGCGACAGACAGCTTCGCCCGTTGGGACGAGATGCTAGTCTCAGTCCTTCTGGGCCGCTATCGGAATGTCGAACTCGCCGCCCTGCATATCCGTCTGGCGACGTTTCGCTCCGCGGCGCGCCTTCTGCATCAGGGAGCCCATGCGACGATAGATCAGGCGCGAATGAACCGGCGCGGCGAGGATGGCGTCATATCCGAGGCGGCGGGCGGCGACGTCGTTTACCCGGCTCGCACCCGCAAGGATCAGCAGCAGGGGGACCTTGACGCCGTCCTCGTCATTGATCAGCGAACCGTCCGATCGCAGCGTCGCCATCACTCGGCCCGCTTCACTGACGCTCGCCGCAGACACGACGATGCCCATGAAGCTCTTGTCGGCGAGAATGCGGACGGCCTCGTCGAGGGACGTGGTTGTGACGGTTCCGGTCATTCCGAAATCGACAAGTTCGGCCTGCCAGAGCCCAGCCGTTTCGGCGTTTGGCTGGATCACAAGAACGCCGGCGGCGTGAATAACCTTCCTGTCCCTGCGTTCCATTGCGTTGCCCTGGACCGAAGTCGTTTCACTCGCTGTCGCCACGGCAGAACTCATTCGAATATTCATCAAAACACAACCTGTGGGTATGGTTGAGGTTGAAGGTGTCCGCGTACGTTACGTAGATCCACGAGGCTCCGAATTCAACCTTGGGGTATCTACGCTCCCACGTTCAGATTGGATCTGACGGTAAAAGAGTATTCTACGCTCGCGCCCAACCGATACTTAATTCGTCATCTGGAGGGCCTCACAAGTTTGTGAGCGTGATCGTGCGCCGTTCCCGGGACGTCCACCGCGATCCTATCGCTTCATTTGCGCGTCAGGCCGCCAAGAACGCCGCGGATGAGAGCATTTGCAATCTGCCGACCGGCGGTGGAGGCCATGGACCGCGCCATCGATTTGACGGCTGCCTCCGTCGTCGACATGCGCGAGGACGATCGGCCGCTCGACGTGCCATTGCCAAAAATGCTGCCCATAATGTCGCCGAGCAGCCCGCCGCCGGATCCGTCATTGCCGCTTGTCGTCGATTCGCGTTTACTTTTCAGCACTTCGAACGCCGACTCGCGATCAAGCGCCGTCTCGTATCGGCCCATGACCGGCGAGCCGGCGCGGATTGCCGCCCGTTCCTGCGGCGCGATCGGGCCGACCTGAGCCTGGGGCGGACGGATCAGGGCGCGCTCGACGATGGACGGCGTGCCGTTGCCCTCGAGAAACGAGACGAGCGCCTCCCCCTTCCCGAGTTCCATGATCACCTGAGCGGTATCGAGGGCCGGATTGGGCCGAAACGTCTCGGCCGCGGCCCGGACCGCCTTCTGATCGCGCGGCGTGAAAGCGCGCAAAGCGTGCTGTACTCGATTACCCAGCTGGGCGATGACCGTATCCGGAACATCGAGCGGATTTTGGGTAACGAAATACACTCCGACGCCCTTTGATCGAATCAAACGAACGACCTGCTCGATCTTCTCCAAAAGAGGTTTTGGAGCCTCGTTGAAGAGAAGATGCGCCTCATCAAAGAAAAAGACGATCGTCGGTTTGTCAGGATCGCCGATTTCCGGTAATTGTTCGAAGAGTTCCGACAAGAGCCAAAGTAGAAACGTTGCATAAAGACGTGGGTTCCCCATCAGCTTGTCGGCGGAAAGAATGTTGATGTATCCGCGCCCATCGCGATCGGTACGGATCAGATCTTTGATATCGAGGGCCGGCTCGCCGAAGAACTTGTCACCGCCCTGCTGTTCAAGGACCAGCAATTGTCTTTGAATGGCGCCGATGGTTGCTTTTGAAACATTGCCGTAGGTCGCTATCAATTCATCGGCACGCTCGGTCATGGCGACCAGAAGGGCGCGAAGGTCCTTCATGTCCAGGAGCAGCAGGCCTTCGTCGTCGGCGAGCTTGAAGGCGATGTTCAGGACGCCTTCCTGGGTGTCGTTGAGGCTCAGGAGCCGCGACAGCAGCAGCGGCCCCATTTCCGAGATCGTCGCGCGGATCGGCGATCCCTGTTCGCCGAAGAGATCCCAGAACATCACCGGAAACTGATCCGGCACATAGTCGATGCCGATGTCTTGGGCGCGCTTGACGAGAAAATCCTTCGGCTGACCGACCGCCGCGACACCGGAGAGGTCACCCTTGATGTCGGCTGCGAAAACCGCGGTGCCGGCGGCGGAAAAGCCCTCGGCCAGAACCTGCAGCGTGACCGTCTTGCCGGTGCCGGTCGCCCCCGTCACGAGCCCATGCCGGTTGGCGAGCTTCAGGGTCAGGTATTCCGGCTTCTGGCTCTTTCCAACGAAGATCGTACCGTCCGGCTGTTCCATGACTCTGCCCTCACCCATCGCTGTCGCGGTTATAGGACAGGGCTGCGGCGGGTGCTACGGCCCGGTTGTCATCATGCCGCTGCCGGTCCTCCTACCCAAACAGGATCTGAGTTGCTAAGTACGCCTCATCGCGCAAGCGATTGCGCCCTCCGCCGCGGATGAGGGCCAAGAAAGCGTCGGAAGTCTGCATGGAGACACTTCCGCCTTTCGACCACCCGTCATCAGCCTCGCTCAACGTCCATCGGATCGACTCGGGCGTGGCGCCAGCAAGGGGCGTTGGAACGCATCATGGCGTCCGGCTCGCCGTCGATACGATCGATCCCGTTCATCGATCCCATAGACGCCGCGCGGCAGCTCGCGGGGCGGTCGCGGCTGTGTTTTCTCGACAGTGCCATGGTCGGACCGACGCTTGGTCGATGGAGCTATCTCGCGGCGGACCCGATCGGGGTGTTCACGGTCGTCGACGGCGTGGCCTACTGGCAGGGTGAAGCGCGGCCCGGCGCACCGATGGAAGTGCTTCGCGGTTTGCTGTCGGCGCATGCCTTCGAACGCGATCCGTCCGGGCCGCCGTTCCAGGGCGGGGCGATCGGATACGTCGCGTATGAGGCAGGGCATCTGTTCGAATCCATTCCGACCGTGGGTCGCGGGCCTGTGACGCAGGTCGACCTCGCGTTTTTCACCGATCTGATCGCCTTCGATGTCGTCGAGCAGCGCGCCTACGCGATTGGCTCCGGCGTCGATCCCCTCGTTGCGCAGCTCGCCACCGGTCGACCGGTCACCGGCACGGCCGGCGACGCGACCATCGTCTCCTGGCACGACAGCCGGACCCGGGCGCAGTTCGAGGCGGAGGTGGCAACGGTCATTGACCACATCCGGGCGGGTGACATTTTCCAGGCGAACATCGCCCACCGGTTCACCGGGCGGCCGCGTTCGGTGCCCGACCCGGTGAAGACCTATGCGGCTCTCAGGCAGGCCAATCCCGCACCCTTCGCCGCGCTTTTGATCGACGGCGACCGTTTCGTCGCCTCGACCTCACCGGAGCGTTTTGTGCGGGTCACCGGGCGTCAGGTCGAAACGCGTCCGATCAAGGGAACGCGCCGGCGCAGTGCCGATCCCGCGACCGATGCGCGGATCGCTGACGAACTGGCGGCGAGTGACAAGGACCGGGCTGAAAACACCATGATCGTTGACCTCCTTCGCAACGATTTCTCCCGCGTGTGCGAGCCCGACAGCGTGCATGTCCCCACCTTGTGCGGCGTCGAGAGCTATGCCTCCGTCCATCACCTCGTTTCGGTCGTGACCGGCCGGCTGAGGGCGGGGGCGGATGTCGTCGATCTCATCTCGGCGACCTTTCCGGGTGGCTCGATCACCGGAGCACCGAAGATCGAGGCGATGAAGGTGATTTCGGCGATCGAGCAGGATCCGCGCGGCGTCTATTGCGGATCGATCGGCTGGATCGGGTTCGATGGTGATGCCGATCTCAACATTGCCATCCGGACTCTCGTCTTTGACGGACGGGACTTCTCGCTTCACGCCGGCGGCGGCATCACCCTGTTGTCGGATCCTGCGCTCGAATATGACGAGACGCTGGCGAAGGCAGAGAGAATACTGAGCGTGTTCAAGACATCATCATGATCCTGCTCATCGACAATTACGACTCGTTCGTCTTCAACATCGCACGGTACCTGACGGAGCTGGGCGCGGACGTCTCCGTCGTGCGCAACGATGCGATCGATCTTGATGGCGTGGGCGCCCTGTCGCCGTCCGGCATCCTGGTGTCGCCCGGCCCCTGCGCGCCCGACAGCGCGGGGGTCTCTCGCGACGTCGTCCGGGCCTTTTCGGGGCGCCTGCCGATCCTCGGCGTGTGCCTGGGGCATCAATGCATCGGGGATGTTTTCGGCGGCAGGGTGTCACCGGCGCGTGAGCCGATGCATGGTCGTGCGACGTCGATCCGCCATGACGGAACGGCCCTTTTCGCCCGCGTGCCACAGGGTTTTCGAGCGGGGCGGTATCATTCGCTGATCGTCGACCTCGACGAAGGGTCGCCGCTGCGGGCCAATGCCTGGAGCGATGGCGGAGAGATCATGGGGCTCGTCCATCGCGAGCATCCGACCTTCGGCGTTCAGTTTCACCCGGAATCGATCCTCACCGAGCACGGGTACGACATCCTCCATGCCTTTCTGGAGACGACCCGATGACCGGTCGACTGATATCGGCGCTCGACCGGGGCTTTCTCTTCGGCGACGGCGTCTTCGACACGATGATCGTCGTCGACGGACGCATGGTCGCCGGTGACGCGCATGTCGACCGGCTGTGCCGTCATGCGGCCGGCATCGGGATGTCGATTGATCGCAGCCGCATCGAGAATGGTCTGGCGGTTGCCCTGTCAGGGCTCGGGAGCGAGCCGGCGATCCTGCGGACGACGGTCTCCCGCGGCGTCACGGCACGCGGGCTGTGGCCGTCAGCGGTGCCGGCACCGACCATCAAGATCAGCGTCTCCGCCTTCGACCCGAGCCTCATCGGACGCGCGACCGCGCTCGTCACCAGCGAAATCCCGCGCAACCACCGGTCTCCCACTGCGCGGATCAAGAGCCTGAACTACCTCGACAATATTCTTGCGACCCGCGACGCGCAGGCCGCCGGCGCCGACGAGGCGCTGCTCCTGAACACGGATGGCCACGTTGCCTGCTCGACGATGGCGAACCTCTTCGCGCTGGTCGGCACGACCCTCATGACGCCTCCACCTGGCGATGGCGCCATGGACGGCATCGTCCGCGCCAGCCTTCTGGCTGATCCGCCGGACGGCCTCACCGCGATCGAGCGCTCGCTGACACCCGACGACGTACGGAACGCCGACACCGTCTTCCTCACGAATTCCGTCCGCCTGTCGCGCCCGGTTCGACGGCTGGACGATCGCACCTGGTCGTCCCATCCGCTCGAGACCGTGATCCTGAACCATCTGCAAGCCCGGCTTCTTCAGCGACCCCTCGCTTGAACCGGTGATCGAGAGGACAGTCCACCATGATCCTGGTCGCACTCGGCGCCAATCTTCCGTCGTCGGAAGGCGCCCATCGCGAGACGCTGCGCCGGGCGGCGAGCCGCCTGGAGCGCCGTGGTCTTCGGATCCTCCGCCGGTCGCGCATCTATCTGACCGAGCCGGTGCCGCGCTCGTCGCAGCCCTGGTACGCCAATCAGGTGATCGCCGTCGAGACCGCGCTCGACCCTCACGCGCTGCTCGCTCTTCTCCTCGACGTCGAGCGCGAGTTCGGGCGCGAGCGCGGCGTGCAGGACGCGGCCCGGACGCTCGACCTCGACCTGATCGACCATGACTGCCGCCTCCTCGACACCGACACGCTGATCCTGCCCCATCCGCGCATGCATCTGCGGGCCTTCGTTCTCGCGCCGCTCGCGGAGATCGCGCCGGGCTGGCGCCATCCGCTGACGCAGGCGGATGTCGCGACCCTGCTTGCCGGGGTGGACCGGACCGGGATCCGGGCGACGCGCGACATTCCGCTGCTGATGGGCGTGGTGAACGTGACACCCGACAGTTTCTCCGATGGCGGCAGCTATCACGACGTCTCCCGCGCGATCGAGCATGCGCACTGGCTGATCGAGGAGGGCGCCGACATTCTCGACATCGGCGGTGAATCGACACGGCCCGGCGCCGAGCCTGTCTCGATCGAGGAAGAACAGCGGCGCGTGCTGCCAGTCGTTCGCGCCATCGCGGCGCAAGCCGTGCGTCGTGGCCGCGAGGTATCCGTCGACACCCGCCATGCACGGACGATGGCGGCCTCCATCGAAGCGGGCGCCACGATGATCAACGACGTGACGGCGCTGGCGGCAGCGGAGGCACGCAGGGTCGTCGCGCAAGCCCGCGTCCCGGTGATCCTCATGCACATGCAGGGCGACCCGCGGACCATGCAGAAAAATCCGACCTACCGCGATGTCGTCGAGGACGTGGCGGCCGAACTGACGCAGGCCCGCGATCGCGCCGTCGCGGACGGGATCGATCCCGCGCGGATCTGGCTCGATCCGGGCATCGGCTTCGGCAAGACACTCGCCCACAACCTTGCTCTGCTCGACGCGACACCAACCTTCAAGGCGCTCGGCCATCGGGTTCTGATCGGCGCGTCGCGCAAGAGTTTCATCGGTCGGGTGGATCGGGAGGGGCCTGCCGCCGACCGGGTGGGCGGATCGGTCGCGGCCGCGATCGCGGCGGCTCAGCGTGGGGCGGATGCGGTGCGGGTGCATGATCTGCGGGAAACGCGGCAGGCACTCGCGGTCTGGAGCGCCATCGAAGGGGAGTGACCGACACCGCGCCTTTCCGATCGCAAAGCGCTGCGGCCCCTGCTATTTCCGGGGCATGTCACATCATCAGTCCCGGGGGATGGAATGCAGGATCTGATCGGCCGGATCGCGACGGCTGCCGGTGTCGAGCCGGCGGTGGCGGAACAGGCGCTCGGCGCCGTGCTGGCCTTTCTGGCGAAGGAGGTTTCGCCCGAGACCCTGGCCAAACTGTCGGCCGCCCTCCCCAATGCCGAGGCGATCATCGCCGGCGCCTCGCAGGAGCAGGGCCTGTTCGGGACAATCGGGGCGATGATGGGGGGCGGCATCGGCGCGCTCGGCAGTCAGCTCATGGGCATGGGGCTCGGCCTGGATCAGATCCAGTCGCTCGGCCACGAACTTTTCAGCTTCACCGCGGAAACGGCTGGGCCGGAGGTGGTCGGCGAGATTCTGGAGGCCGTTCCGGCGCTGAAATCGTTCATGTGAGAGCGCCTTCGCCGAAAGCAGGGCTCGTCAGCCGGGTTCCTGCGTGCCAAAAGCGCAGCGCCACCGTCGAACAGGGTTGCCATGGCCGATCTTTCCCTTGCCGCCGAGTTTCCTGCCGCGACGAAGGAGGACTGGCTCGCGGCGGTGGACAGCGTTCTGAAAGGCGCGTCGTTCGACACGGTGATGCGGACGCCGCTCGCCGACGGTTTCGTCATCGAACCGCTCTATGAGCGCGCGCACGGCCGACTGCCGATCCCGGGTCGCGCGCCCGGCGAGCGGTGGCGGATCATCCAGCGCGTCGACCATCCCGAGCCCGATGCGGCGAACGCCCTCGCGCTCGCCGATCTCGACGGCGGCGCGGATGGTCTTTCGATCGTTTTCGCCGGAGCCGCCGGTGCGCGCGGCTACGGGATCGCCGCCGAAACCCTCGCGTCCCTCGGCCGGGCGCTCGACGGTGTCGTGCTCGACATCATCACGGTGCGTCTCGACGCCGGTCGGCGAACACGCGCCGCCGCAGCCCTGATCAGTGCGCTCGCAGAGCGCCGAGGTCTCGATCGATCGCGCTGCCGGATCGCCTTCGGCTACGACCCGCTCGGGATCCTCGCGGTCCGGGGCCGCCTGTCGGCACCCTGGCCGCGTTTCGAGGAACGGATCACCGACCTCGTCGACGGGCTTTCGGCTGAGGGTTTTGCGGGCCCCTTCCTGACCATGGACGGGCGTCCCTACCACGAAGCAGGAGCCTCCCGGGCGACCGAACTCGCGGTTATGCTCGCGACCTTGGTCGCCTATCTGCGTGCCCTCGATGCCGGCGGGGTGCCCCTCGAGCGCACGCCGCCAATGATCGACGCGGTGCTGACCGCCGACACCGATGTCTTCATGACCGTCGCCGCCATCCGTGCCCTGCGCCTTCTGTGGGCGCGCCTCCTCGAGCTCTGCGGTATCGAGCACGCACCCCTTGCCGTACATGCCGAGCAGAGCTGGCGTGGCATGGCACGGCAGGATCCCTGGACGAACATGCTCCGCGGCACCGTGGCGGCTTTCGCGGCCGGCGTCGGTGGCGCCGACAGCGTCACGGTGCTGCCGTTCAATGCCGGACTGGGTCTCCCGGACAGCTTCGGGCGGCGGGTCGCCCGCAATGCGCAGCATGTCCTGATGGCGGAGGCCGGATTGCACCGTCTCGACGATCCGGCAGCTGGTGCCGGCGCGTTCGAGGCCCTCACCGACGAGCTTGCGGAACAGGCCTGGCGCCGCTTCCAGGCGATCGAAGCCGGCGGCGGCCTGCCGGCGGCCCTGCAGAATGGTCATGTGCAGTCCCTGATCGCTGCGGATCGTGCGGCGACCGCCCCGCGCACGCTCGTCGGCGTGACGCGTTTTCAGGATCCGGATCAGGCACCCGTCGCGGTGCTGGAGCCGGGGCCGCCGGCGCTCTCGGCTCGGACGCGGCCCCCCGTCGCCGACCGTTTCGTCGCCATGGCCGCCGCCGCGGCGGACGGTGCCTCGCTCGGTGATCTGTCGCCCTTGTCCGAGCCCGACGGCGTTCGCGCGCCGCCGCTCGAGCCGGCGGAGACGTCCGCACAGGGAGAGCGCAGATGAGCCGGATCCCGAACTTCGCGTCGACCGGATGGACGCGACCGGCAGGGGCGCAGGCCGCCTCGTCCGGCCCCGTCTGGCGGACGCCTGAAGGCATCGACATTCCGGCGCGGCGGGCGGCACAGGCACGCGATGGCCTCGACTTCCTCGACACCTGGCCGGGCATCAAGCCCTATCTGCGTGGTCCGTACCCGACGATGTACGTCAACCAGCCGTGGACGATCCGCCAATATGCCGGATACTCGACGGCGGAGGAATCGAACGCCTTCTATCGCCGCAATCTTGCGGCCGGCCAGAAGGGCCTTTCGATCGCCTTCGATCTGGCGACCCATCGCGGCTATGATTCCGATCATCCGCGCGTGACGGGCGATGTCGGCATGGCCGGCGTTGCGATCGATTCGATCCTCGACATGCGCCAGCTCTTCGACGGCATCCCGCTCGACGAGATGTCGGTGTCGATGACCATGAACGGCGCCGTGCTGCCGATCCTCGCGCTCTACATCGTGGCGGCCGAAGAGCAGGGCGTCGCGCCCGCCAAGCTGTCGGGCACCATTCAAAACGACATTCTGAAGGAGTTCATGGTCCGCAACACCTATATCTATCCGCCGGCGCCCTCGATGCGGATCATCTCCGACATTTTCGCCTACACGGCCCGGCACATGCCGCGGTTCAACTCGATCTCGATCTCCGGCTACCACATGCAGGAAGCCGGTGCGACGCAGGACCTCGAACTCGCCTACACGCTCGCCGACGGAATCGACTACATCCGCGCCGGGCTGAAGGCCGGCCTCGCGATCGACGACTTCGCGCCCCGCCTGTCCTTCTTCTGGGCGATCGGCATGAACTTCTTCATGGAAGTCGCGAAGCTGCGCGCGGCGCGGCTCCTTTGGTCAAAAATCGTCGCGGGCTTCGGGCCGAAATCCGATCGGTCGCTGCCGCTTCGGACGCATTCCCAGACCTCGGGCTGGTCCCTGACCGCGCAGGATGTCTTCAACAACGTGGCGCGCACCATGGTGGAAGCCATGGCGGCGACGCAGGGCCACACCCAGTCGCTGCACACCAATGCGCTCGACGAGGCTCTCGCCCTGCCGACCGATTTCTCGGCGCGCATCGCCCGCAACACCCAGCTCGTCCTGCAGCACGAGAGCGCGACGACGCGGATCATCGACCCCTGGGGCGGCTCCTATCATGTCGAGCGGCTGACCGGCGACCTCGCGGCGCGCGCCTGGGAGCACATCAGCGAGATCGAGGCGCTTGGCGGAATGGCGCGCGCGATCGAGGCCGGCATCCCCAAGCTGCGGATCGAGGAAGCGGCGGCCCGCACCCAGGCCCGGATCGATTCCGGCGAGCAGCAGGTGATCGGCGTCAATGTCTACAAGCCGTCGGAAGAGCGCGAGATCGCGATCCTGAAGGTCGACAACTCCGCCGTCCGCAGCGCGCAGATCGCCAAGCTGGAGCGGCTGCGTGCCGAACGCGACCCATCCGCAACCACGGCCGCGCTGAAGGCGCTCGAGGCGGGGGCGGCGGGCGACGCCAACCTCCTCGATCTCGCTGTTGCCGCCGCTCGTGCCAAGGCGACGGTGGGCGAGATTTCGGCGGCGCTCGAACAGGTGTTCGGCCGCCACAAGGCGGAGATCCGCACCATCACCGGTGTCTACAAGCGGGAGGCGGGAATGGGCGAAGCGGCCGTGCAGCGCGTTCTCGACGCGACCGAGGCTTTTGCGCGCAACGAAGGCCGGCGCCCGCGCATCCTCGTCGCCAAGATCGGCCAGGACGGCCATGATCGCGGTCAGAAGGTGATCGCGACGGCCTTTGCCGATCTCGGCTTCGACGTCGACATCGGGCCGCTTTTCGCGACACCGGAGGAGGTGGCGCGACAGGCGGTCGAAAACGATGTGCACATCATCGGCGTCTCGTCGCTCGCTGCAGGCCACCTGACGCTCGTTCCGGCCCTTCGGGCGGCGCTCGCGGCCCAGGATCGCGAGGACATTCTGATCGTCGTCGGCGGCGTCATCCCATCGCAGGACCACGATGCCCTGAAGGCCGCGGGTGCTGCGGCGATCTTCCCGCCGGGCACGGTGATATCGGAGGCGGCCGGTTCCTTGCTGGCGACGCTCGCACGGCATCTCGGCCATCCGTGAGCCTGCGCACATCCGTACGGCCTGCGGTATCGTACAGCGGGCGTGAGTCCTTTTCGTCGGGTGACGGTCGCCCGCCGACGGCCTCGGACGAAGGGTGGAGCCCATGATGCGGAACGTCCTGCTTGCCTTAATGCTGTCCACGGGACTTGCGGGTGCCGCATCCGCGTCCGAACTCGACGGTCCCTGGTCCGTCGTCATCGTGACGCAGGAAGGCGATTGTGATCCGGCCTACCGTGCCGAACTCACCATCGAAGGAACGCGCGTCATCTACGCCGGCGGGCCGGCAGCACCCGCGGGCGTCGTCGGAACGGCGTCGAAGAACGGCAAGATCAGCATCGCCTTCAAGAACGACCAGGGGTCGCTGAGCGCTTCGGGGAGCATGAAGGGCCAGAACGGAAGCGGCACCTGGCGCGCGAGCAACGGCTGTTCCGGTCGCTGGAAGGCCGACAAACGCAGCTGACCGCCACGCACTGATGCGACCGATTGTCGTGGCTCTCCAGAGCCTCCACGACTTTAGTCGTAGCTGGCGATTATGGTGCGAAGGCCTGTCCGGCCCTGACGTACGCGCGTCATCCGCGTGACGCTTTCGGCCGTCCCGTCCACCGGCCCGTTTCCGCCGTCGGCGACCGTCAGGAGCGTCACAAAACAGTCACCTGTAGGGCCACGATCGAAGGCCGATCTGATTAATCCGCTATTGTCAGCAGGGTAACTTGATTTAGCATGGGCCTCATTGGGTTCGGGAGGTTTGGCATGTGCAAGATTTTCGCCCAGCAGCCAGCGGAACGATATGCCCCGGAACGTCGGTCGGTGCGCTTGAGCGGCCATTCGACGTCGGTGTGCCTCGAGCGATTTTTCTGGGAAATACTTGAGGAGATTGCGGCTCGCGACGGCGTCAGCGTGCCTAAGTTCCTGTCGATCCTGCATGACGAGGTGCTGGAGTTCCGCGGCGACGTCACGAATTTCGCCTCGCTGTTGCGCTGTGCCTGCCTGACCTACGTGGCGGCCAAGACGGACGGGGAGCTTCCCGACACGATCAGCATCGGCGGCAAGAGGGAACTGATCGGAGCCGCCGCGTAGCATCGGCTTACTACCCGCCGATCCCCGAACACCTTAGAGTCGGTCCAATCAAAGAGGCTGCGTCGAAGCAGCCCCGGGAAACGCCGAATAGGAGAAGAGCAAGCCGATTTCAGGCTGCGGTGACGTGCGCCCACAGTGGCGCCCGATCGCGGTCGCTCGGCCTCAATCCTCACCCATTCGGACTGGAGCAACCGGTGTCCATCCGGTCGCGTGGCGATGGTGTCCCGATCCGGGCGTCGTCAGGTGGTCGGAGCGGAGCCGCGAGGAGAAGGTGTCGTTCGTGGCGAAAGCTATTCACATGATGGTCCGCGTGCTCGATGAGGCGCGGTCGGTCGATTTCTACTCAAAGGCCTTTGGACTGACGGTCGCCGACCGATTCGGTTTCGACGGGTTCACGCTCGTCTATCTGCGCAACGCGGAAGCGGATTTCGAGGTTGAGCTGACGATCAACCATGGCCGCACCGAGCCCTACGATCTCGGCAATGGCTATGGCCACATCGCTTTCGCCGTCGACGATCTCGCCGCCGAGCATGAGCGCCTCACCGCCGCCGGCATGGCACCGACACCGATGAAGGAGTTCTTCAGGGACGGGGCGCTGCTCGCGAAGTTCTGCTTCGTCACGGATCCTGACGGCTACAAGATCGAAATCCTGCAAAAGCATGGACGCTATCGCTGATCGTCCCGCGATCACGAGAAAACGAGAAGAAACGAGGAGGAAGACCCCATGACAGAAGCGAAAGCCTTGGTCAGACCCAAGATCGACCGTCGCGAATTCCTGAAAGTGGCCGCTGCGGGCTCCGCTTTCATGATTTCCGGGACGGCACTGATCAAGCCCAGCGAGGCTTGGGCGATGGATCTCAAGGCCCTCAAGCCCGAGACGATGCGCACGCTGATCCAGCTTGCGCGCGACATCTATCCCCATGACCGCTTCCCGGACCAACTCTACGCGGTCGCCGTGAAGGGGCATGATGACAACGCTGCCGCCGATGCCGCCGCCAAGGCGATGATCGAGGCGGGTGTCGCCGCGCTCGACGACATGGCCAAGGCCGCGCACGGCGTCGACTATGTCAGCGTCGGCTGGGAGGACCAGCGCGTCGCGCTTTTGAAGCAGATCGAGGGCGGCGCCTTCTTCAAGACCGTGCGCAGCGGCCTCGTTGTGTCGCTCTACAACCAGCCCGAGGTGTGGCCGTACTTCGGCTACGAGGGCGAGTCCGCTTCCAAGGGCGGCTACATCGAGCGCGGCTTCAACGACCTCGCCTGGCTCTGACGGTACGGATCGGGAAACACAACAATGGCAAACGCCAAATTCGAACTGAATGACGACAGCGTCGTCGTGGTCATCGGCTCCGGCGCCGGCGGGGGCACGCTCTCGACCGAACTCGCGCTCAAGGGCATCAAGGTCGTCTGTCTGG
The DNA here is from genome assembly GCA_046344875.1 of Labrys sp. (in: a-proteobacteria). Taxonomy (GTDB): domain Bacteria; phylum Pseudomonadota; class Alphaproteobacteria; order Rhizobiales; family Labraceae; genus Labrys. Next base: position 54,200 of record JBKDKQ010000043.1, read on the forward strand.
AGGCCGGCAAGCGGCACGAGACCGAGGACTTCGTCAACGAGGAATGGGCCTCCTTCTCCCAGCTCGCCTGGACCGACATGCGCATGACCTCCGGGTCCTGGCGCGTGCACAAGGACTTCCCCAACCTCCCGGCCTGGATCGTGAAGTCCGTCGGCGGATCGACCGTTCACTGGGCCGGCGCGTCGCTGCGCTTCCAGGAGCACGAGTTCAAGACGCTGACCCATTATGGCCGCGTCGCGGGGGCGAACCTCCTCGACTGGCCGATCACCCTGAAGGATCTCGAGCCCTATTACGAGAAGGCCGAGTCCAAGATGGGCGTGACGCGCACCAACGGCATTCCCGGACTGCCCGGCAACAACAACTTCAAGGTGTTCGAGGCCGGCGCCAAGAAGCTCGGCTACAAGGAAGTGCACACCGGGCGCATGGCGATCAACTCGCAGGAGCGCGACGGCCGCGCCTCCTGCATCCAGATCGGCCATTGCTTCCAGGGCTGCAAGTCCGGCGCCAAATGGTCGACGCTCGTCGCCGAACTGCCGAAGGGCGAAGCCACGGGCAATCTCGAGGTGCGTCCGGAAAGCCATGTCATCCGCATCGAGCATGATGCCTCGGGCAAGGTGACGGGCGTCGTCTATGTCGACGGCGCGGGCAAGGAGCAGATGCAGAAGGCGCGTATCGTGGCCGTCGCGGGCAATTCGATCGAAAGCCCGCGCCTGCTGCTCAACTCGGCTTCAAGCCTGTTCCCCGACGGCCTCGCCAACTCTTCCGGCCAGGTCGGGCGCAACTACATGCGCCACACCACGGGGTCGGTCTACGCCGTGTTCGACAAGCCCGTCCGCATGTGGAAGGGCACGACCATGGCCGGCATCATCCAGGATGAGGCCCGGCACGACCCGTCGCGCGGCTTCGTCGGCGGCTACGAACTCGAAACCCTGTCGCTCGGCGTGCCCTTCATGGCCGCCTTCCTCGAACCGGGTGGCTGGGGTCGCAGTTTCACCGCCGCGATGGACGGCTATGAGAACATGGCCGGCATGTGGATCGTCGGCGAGGACATGCCGCAGGAGACGAACCGCGTCAGCGTCCACTCGTCGATCAAGGACAAGTACGGCATGCCCGTGCCGGACGTGCACTTCGACGACCACCCCAACGACATCGCCATGCGCGACCATGCGTACAAGGTCGGCTCGGCGCTCTACGATTCGGTGGGCGCCACCCGCACCTTCCCGACGACGCCCTATCCCTCCACGCACAATCTCGGCACGAACCGCATGTCCGAGAATGCGCGCGACGGCGTCGTCAACAAGTGGGGCCAGACGCACGACATCAAGAACCTCTTCGTGTCGGACGGCTCGCAGTTCACCACCGGCGCGGCGGAAAACCCGACCCTGACGATCGTGGCGCTCGCCATCCGCCAGGCGGACTACATCGCCGAGCAGATGGGCAAGAAGGAAATCTGAGGCCGGCTTCGGTCTCTCGCAAGCGAAGGCGGCGCGCTGACGAAGCGCGCCGTCGTGCTTTGGTAAGGCGGTGTCTGTTCACCCGTCATCCCGGACGCCATGCGGCGCGACGTGCCGCGCTACCCCCATCGTCATCCCGGACGCCATGCGGCGCGACGTGCCGCACTACCCTCATCGTCATCCCGGACGCCATGCGGCACAAAGGGCCGCTTGGCAGATCCGGGATCGCCGCGTGGTTTGTGACGCCGGTTCCCGAGGCAGATCCGGACGACGGTCCCGGGTCTGCATCGCACCGCTGTGCGCTGCGCCGCGCCCGGGATGACGGGTCGCGCGCCTTCATCGTCATCCCGGACGCCATGCGGCGCGACGTGCCGCACTACCCTCATCGTCATCCCGGAAGCCATGCGGCACAAAGGGCCGCTTGGCAGATCCGGGATCGCCGCGTGGTTTGCGACGCCGGTTCCCGAGGCAGATCCGGACGACGGTCCCGGGTCTGCGTCGCACCGCTGTGCGCTGCGTCGCGCCCGGGATGACGGGGGAGCGCGACACTCTAGCGCTGTGCCGCGTCCGGGGGACGCGCTATCCCCGCGCGAACGGCCAGGCCGGCGCTTCGCCCACCTGGCCGCGCTGGCGCAGCATGTGGTCGGCGAGGACGCAGGCCATCATGGCCTCCGCCACCGGCACGGCGCGGATGCCGACGCAGGGGTCATGCCGACCCTTGGTGATGATCTCCGTCTCCTGCCCGAAGCGGTCGATCGTGAGACGCGGCTGCAGGATCGAGGAGGTCGGCTTGACCGCAAGCCGCACGACGACCGGCTGGCCCGTGGAGATGCCGCCCAGAATGCCGCCGGCATGGTTCGACAGGAACAGCGGCCGCCCGTCATTGCCCATCCGCATTTCGTCGGCGTTCTCCTCGCCGGAATAGGCCGCGGCGGCAAAGCCGTCGCCGATCTCGACGCCCTTCACCGCATTGATGCTCATCATCGCCGCGGCGAGATCGGCGTCGAGCTTGCCGTAGATCGGCGCGCCAAGCCCCGCCGGCACATTCTCGGCCACCACCTCGATCACGGCGCCCGCCGAGGAGCCCGACTTGCGCACGCCGTCGAGATAATCCTCGTAGAAGGCTGCGGCCTTCGCATCCGGGCAGAAGAACGGGTTGCGATCAACCTCGGCCCAGTCCCAGTTGGCGCGATCGATCGCGTGCGGCCCCATCTGGACCAGCGCCGCGCGGATGGTGATGCCGGGCACGACGAGCCGGGCCACGGCGCCCGCCGCCACCCGCGCCGCCGTCTCGCGCGCCGAGGACCGCCCGCCGCCGCGATAGTCGCGCAACCCGTATTTGACGTCATAGGTATAGTCGGCATGACCCGGCCGGTACTTGTCGCGGATCTCGCCATAATCCTTGGAGCGCTGGTCGACATTCTCGATCATCAGCGCGATCGGCGTGCCGGTCGTCACCAGCGCGCCCGTGTCATCCGGCATCACGCCCGAGAGGATCCTGGCCTCGTCCGGCTCGCGACGCTGCGTGGTGAAGCGGCTGGTGCCGGGTTTGCGGCGGTCGAGATACTGCTGGATCGCCTCGGCGCTGATCGCCAGCCCCGGCGGGCAGCCATCGACCACGCAGCCAAGCGCGACGCCATGGCTCTCGCCAAAGGTCGTCACGCGAAAAAGATGACCGAAGGTGTTGTGCGACATGGATGTGCTTCTTGCGGCAGCTTTGCAAAATCAGGCCGCGACCAAGAGAGGCGCACGGCTGAGGTGCGTCCTAGCCGAATTGCCAAGTCTTGGCGAGTTTGAAGGATCATGTCCCCTGCCTGAACCACGCCGGGGGACACGACCCATGATGTTGCGCACGAGACAGCTGGAAGCGCGTCAATTCCAACTCGATCCGCCGCTCGAACCCAACGACCCGCCGCCGCTCGAACCGCCCGATCCAGTGCCGCCACCCGACGAGCCACCAGCGCTCGAACCGCCTGATCCTGTGCCGCCACCCGACGAGCCACCGGCGCTCGACGTGCCTCGCTCGCCATCGCGGTTGATGCGCTCGCTGAACACCTTCACACGCTGCGGCTTCTTGATCTTCCGTGCCTTGATCGCCGGTTTGACAGGAACGACACTCTCGTCGAACGCGGCGGTCTCGGTTGGTCCTGCTTCACCGAAGAAGCTCTGATCGACTTCGAATATCTTGTCGCCCATGGTGAAGAGGCGCTTCGGCGACTTGATGTCCTCGAGGTCTGTGACCGTGACTTCAACGACCGGAGTAGGGGTTTTGGTTCGTTGCGTCTTCGCCTTTTTTGGCTTCCTCACACTTTGATCGTCGCCAGCAACCTGTTCGGGCGTGTCGTCACGCTTCTCCGTGGGTTGTAGTTCGGACAGCCGGTCTCGTGCGAGATCGGCAAACAAGCCGTCAGGAAAGCGATCGAGATAAGCCTGCAGATTGACTATCGACTGGTCATCCTGGATCTCAGTCTAGGCACGTATGTCCGCATCGACAGCGTCACCCGTCATCACGACACTATGCTCCTGGGCAAAGCTCGCCGTCGCATGAAGAGAAGTCGTGGCGAAAAGGCAGAGTGCTGCCAACAGGGCGTGTTGCATCGTCCAGACCGTTTTCTTTGTCATGGGCAGTCTCCCTCGGCTTTTGTCATCATCGATGTGGTCGTGTGTCTCAGAACAGATCGAACCGGAACTTCATGTCGCGCACGGTCGCCCGGGCGGCAGCTACCAGCGCCTCGTCGATCCCCGACGATGGCAAGGAGGCACCCTCACCCTCAGTACTGAGCGCTTTCAGGGCTTCGATTTTGTCCTTTTTGGCTGCTTTCTTGAGGAGTGCCTTTGCCTCCGCGCTGCCGGACGGGCGTTGCAGCGCCACGGCGATCGCAAGAAGCTTCGCCGCCTCCACCTTGTCCGGGCTTCCGAAAGCACCCTCGTTGGTCAACTGCGCGAGATTGGTGGCGGCCCAGGCATCTCCCCTTGAAACACCAAGCCGAAACCAGGTTTGTGCAGCCTCGATGTCCTTCGGTACGCCAGTGCCGAGGAAGTAGGCACGGCCCAGTTCATTTGGTGCGAGCGGATGGCCGCGGTCGGCCGCCAGCTTGAACAAGGCGACCGCCTTCTCGCTGGAGCGAGCCGGCAAACCTTCGCCGGACAGGTACACGTGACCCATATTGTACAACGCGTAAACATCATCGCGTTCCAGCGCGAGAGCATAAAACTTCATGCCCCGACTGACGTCACGCGGAACGCCGGCCCGTCCTTGCGTGAACAGCACACCCATCTCGTTCAGTGCAAAAGAGTGACCGAGCGAGGCGGCACGGTTCAGATAAACGAGCCCGGCCTTGACGTCCGGTTTGACGCCACGGCCATAGACCAGCGATTTCCCATAAGAGTGCAGACCGTAGGGATCGCCAAAGGAAGCAGCCGACTTGAAGTACTGAGCTGCCTTCTTGAGATCGGCCTTCTCGCCAGCACCGGTGAGTGCAGTGATCCACCCCCATTGAAATGGTCCACCCTGAGGTATGTCTTCGGACAGAAGGAGGACCGACAATGCCGAGAAAGCGCCACAAGCCCGAAGAGATCGTTGCGAAGCTGAGACAGGTCGACGTGATGGTTTCGCAAGGCCAGCACGTTGCCGATGCCGTCCGATCGATAGGTGTGACGGAAGTGA
>JBKDKQ010000044.1:0-6163 GCA_046344875.1 Labrys sp. (in: a-proteobacteria)
TGAGCACATCATCGGGTCCGATGATCGAAGCGGTGATCTGCACGCCGCCTGTGCCCCAGCCATAGGGCATGGGCATTTCGCGGCTGGCGAAGGGCACCTGATAGCCGGGGATGGCGATGGCCTTCAGGATCGCGCGGCGGATCATCCGCTTCGTCTGCTCGTCGAGATAGGCGAAATTGTAGCCGGTGGGCGCGTCGGCGGGGATCATTCGGCGGCCTCTCGCTGCTCGGTGAGGGTCTCGGACGCGTCCTGCCGGGCGAGGAACTCGGCCCGCATCTGGCGGACAAGGGCGAGCTCGGCCTGGAAGTCGACATAGTGCGGCAGTTTCAGATGCTCGACGAAGCCGGTCGCCTGGATGTTGTCGGAGTGCATGACGACGAACTCCTCGTCCTGCGCCGGCGCCGTCACTTCCTCGCCGAGCTCCCGCGCCCGCATCGATCGGTCGACGAGCGCCATGGCCATGGTCTTGCGTTCCTGATGGCCGAAAGCGAGGCCGTAACCGCGCGTGAAGCGCGGCGCCTCCGACATCGATCCCTTGAACTGGTTGACCATCTGGCACTCGGTCATCGTCACGCGCCCGAGCGGCACGGCGAAGCCGAGCTCCTCCGGCACGAACTCGATCTCGACCTCGCCGAGACGTATTTCGCCGGCAAAGGGATGAGAGCGCCCAAAACCGCGCTGCGTCGAATAGCCGAGCGCCAGCAGAAAACCTTCGTCGCCGCGCGCAAGCGCCTGCAGCCGCGCGTCGCGGTCGAGCGGGAAGGTCACGGGTTCGCGCGTCAGGTCACCGGGCTCGGAGCCGGCCCCCGGCAGCGGGTTCGTCTCGATCAGATCGTCCTGGCCGAGAAGGTCGGTGACCCGCGGCACGGGGCCGGCATCGACCTGCGCGGCAGGCACCTGTTCGGGGGGCGGCGGATCGACGCCGGCGGCGAGGAAGAAATCGACGAGGCGATGGGTGTAGTCGAAGGTCGGGCCCAGCACTTGCCCGCCCGGAAGATCCTTGAAAGTCGCCGAAATCCGGCGACGGATCTCCATGTCGGCCGTATCGACCGGCTCGCTGTAGCCGAAGCGGGGCAGGGTGGTGCGGAAGGCGCGCACCAGAAAAGCCGCCTCGACGAGATCACCGCGCGCCTGCTTGATGGCCAGCGCCGCAAGGTCGCGGTCATAGAGCGAGCCCTCGTTCATCACCCGGTCGACGGCGAGCGTCAGCTGCTCGCGGATCTGCTCGTGCTGGATCTGCGGGATCGTGCGGTCACCGCGCCGCGCATCGGCGAGAAGCCGGTGGGCGTTCGCGATGGCCTTTTCGCCACCCTTCACCGCGACATACATGTCAGATCTCCTCGATATGCAGTGTCCGGGGCAGGCACATGACCGCATAGGGACCGGCCAAAATGACATCGATGCCACGCGGAAACAGGGCGCGGTTGCTGGCCCAGCCGGTGATCAGGCGTTGCGGCAGACCGTCGATCCGGACGTCACGGCTTGTCTCGATGCCTGGACCCGCAAAGCGAAAGGCGGGACCGGCTTCGAACCGCGTCACCGGGATGACGAGCGTCGTCGACCGATCGGGAAACACATCCGTGCCGAGCTTCCATTCGCTGGGCGCCGGCATGGCGTCGGTATCGAGGATCAGCGCGAAATCGGCCTGCGTGGGAGCGCTCGTCAGCCGCGTCCCGGTGTGGAACTTGAGCCAGGCCTCGGCGCGTTCGCCGGCGCTGCCGCACCACAGCGTCGTCTCGAAGTCGAGGAGCGTCAACGCGACCGCCGCCATCACCGGATGGAGCGGCGACGGCGCCGTGGCGACACCCGCGATCGCGCGGATCTCGCCAGGGCGCGCCATGGCATGCATGACCGCGTGGAAGGAGGCCTGCGACTGCAGAACCGTGTCGGTGAAACCGGCGCTCAGAGCCTGTCCGTGACGCAGCATCAGTCCTCTCCCCGGACCATGGTGAAGAAGTCCACGCGGGTTGCCGCGGTCTCAGCCGCTCGGCGGTCGCGCTCCGCCCGAAGGCGGGCGCGGATCGGCGCGAGCGCGACTCGCTCGACCTGTTGGCGATGCGCGGACGACTGGATGCAGGCATCGAGCACGGCGACGAGCCGCGCGCGATCCGGGTCGCGACCGAGAACATGGCCATGGCCGATTTCGCCCGTCGGCAACGCAACGGCGGCACGGGTAACCGTCGCCTCACCCATGTTGAACGGGGCACCGTCACCGCCGATTCGGCCGCGTACCATTACGAGGCCGATCTCCGGCGCCCGCAGGATCGTCATCGGCGGCAGGTCGCCAAGAGCCTCGACAGCCGAAAGAAGCTCCGCCGGCGTTGCCTCGACCAGCACCGACAGCGCTTCTCGGCGAAGCTCGTTGATTGCAGTTCCATCCATGATGCTTGTCACCGGCCTGTCGCAGAGGAGCGATACGCTGTTATCGAGTTAACTAGACAACTTTTGTCGGTTGATGATGACGCCCGTATGACGTGACCATGATGATCGACATGAACTCCGAAGCGGACGACGACGCACGATCCCGGCTTGGCGAGCACCGCGGCGACGGCATCGCGCTGTGGCGGCGCATCGTCGACGACATCGAGGCGGCGATCGCGCGAGGCACCTACGCGCGCGGGCAGAAACTGCCTGCGGAGCATGATCTCGCCGAGACCTTCGGCGTCAACCGCCACACGGTCCGTCGAGCCATCGCCGTTCTCACGGAACGGGGCATCGTCCGAGCGACGCGCGGCAGCGGTACCTATGTCGAGCAGGTGCCGCTCGCCTATCCGATCACGCAGCGCACCCGCTTCTCCGAGATCGTGTCGCGGCAGGAGCGCGAGCCGGGGGGCGAGTTGATCGGATCGACTGTGGAGCCTGCGAGCGAAGAGATCGCGGCGGCACTGGCGCTCGCGCCGGGTCAGCCCGTCCTGCGCATGGAAAGCCTGCGGCGTGCCGACGGCGTGCCGCTCTGCCTCGCGGTCGGCTGGTTTCCGTCCTTCCGGGTGCCGGATTTCGATCTCGTCTTTGCTGCGACCCGCTCGATCACGCGCGCGCTCGCAACCTTCGGCATCACCGATTATCGCCGCGTCTCCACCCGCGTCATCGGGACGATCGCCGAGCCCCGTGACGAGCAATTGCTGGAGCTTGCGCCCGGTCGCTCCATCCTCGTCGTCGAGAGCCTCAATGCCGATCCGGCCGGACGCCCCATCCAGTACACGCGGGCGCGCTTTGCCGCCGATCGCGTGACGCTGGAGCTCGGCTAGGATCCTGCGTGGCTGGTCCATTTCTCAGCCGAAGTCACGTGTCATCTGCGCCAGCATCATGAGGAATCCGCCACTCGTCGGGCGCTCCCTGACGGTGGCGATGCGATAGCCACGGTGGGTGAAGAAGGCGATCGCGCCGAGCGGCACCTCGATTTCGAGGCGGGTGACGCCCCGACGGATCAGCATCCGCTCGGCCCGTGCAAGAAGCGCCGATCCGAGGCCTTTGCCCATCAACTGCGGTTCCACGAAGACGCCGTCGAGTGTCGTCCGACCACAACGCGAGAAGCCCACAATATGACCGCGTAGGTCGACCGCAATCTCAAAGGTGGTGTCGCCGTTGATCGCCGCTTCGTAATGCTCGAGCGTGAGGCCCGTCACCCAGCTCCGTACGATCAGCGGCCGGTAGTGTCCGCCGCCGACGAGGCGGATCGCGCGCAACTCCACGGCCCGAAGACCGAACGCGTCCGCCGGACGGGCAGGGCGTGCCCGATACCCGGCCAGAAGCGGCTCGAGCCCATCCTCAAGCGCGAAGTTCACTCCGGCCGATGATCGCAAAGCGAAGCCTCGTGGACAGGAAATCGATCAGCGCCACCACGATCAGGATCATGATGATGAGCGCGGAGACATGCTGATATTCGAGCACGCGGATCTGCTCGGCGAGGTGCAGACCGATGCCGCCGGCGCCGACGATGCCGATGATCGTCGCCGATCGCGTGTTGCTCTCGAAGTAATAGAGAACCTGGCCGGCGATCACCGGGATGATCTGGGGCAAAATCCCGTAGCGGATCTTGTGCAGTTCCCCGCCGCCGGCCGATACCACGCCCTCGATCGGCTTGCGGTCCGCGACCTCGATCGCTTCCGAAAACAGCTTCCCGAACGCGCCGAAATTCGAGCAGATCAGAGCAAGCACGCCGGCGAAGGGGCCGAGACCGACGACGCCGACCCAGATCAGCGCCCATATCAGTTCATCAACACCGCGAACCGAGTCGAGAAAGCGGCGCGTGAAAAAATGAAACACGAAGGACGGCACGACGTTCTTTGCCGCCAGGAAGCCAAAGGGCAGGGCGAACAGAGCCGCAAAGAGCGTGCCGAGAAAGGCGATGGCGACGGTCTCGGCGAGCGCATGCAGATAGACGAGGAACGTCGACCATGACCCCGTCGACGGCGGCAGCATGTGGCTCAGGAACGTCCCGAGCTTGCCGAAGCCACGGAGAAAGCGGGCCCAGTCGATGTCGAGTGACGCTATACCAAGAACGAGCCCGGCAAACAGGGCGATGATGACACCAATCGTCACCGCGCGCCGGCGCGGGGAACCACGGAAAATCTCGGGATGGCGCGCTTCGAGCGCGGCGCGATCAACGGTGAGGACGGCGTTTCTGACCGACATCAGCGGGCCTCCAATCCGAGGAGCGAGTGACGGAGCCGTTCGGTCAGTTGGTCGATGATCATCACGGTCAGGATGATCATGAGGAGGAGCGCGCTCACATCCGAGTAGTAGAACTTGCGGATCGCCTCCATCAGGTCCTGCCCGATGCCGCCGGCGCCCACGAACCCCATGACCGCGGCACCGCGCACATTGATCTCAAACCGCAGAAGCCCGTAGCTCGCGAAGTTCGACAAAACCTGCGGGACCACTGCAAAGCGAACCATCTGGATCCAGGAACCGCCCGAGGCCGTGACGCCTTCGGCAGGCTTCATGTCGATGTTCTCGACCACTTCCGAGAACATCTTCCCGAGCGCTCCGGTGGTGTGGATCGCGATCGCCAGTACGCCCGCGAGCGGGCCGAGCCCGAATGAGGCAACGAAGATGAGGGCGAAGACGAGTTCCGGTACGGTCCGGCAGAACTCGAGAAAGCGCTTGGTCGTCAGCCGGATCCACGGATTGGACACGAGATTGGCGGCGGCAAGGAAGCAGAGCGTGAAGCCCGCGAGGGCTCCGAGCAGCGTGCCGACATAGGCGATGACGATCGTCTGCCAGAGCAGCACAAGCCACTTGTTCAGCCCCCAGAACCATTCGCCAGGATCCGTGAACACGGACGCGCCGCTCTCCAGCGTGAAGATGCGGCCGAGATAGCTGAAGAAACGAGAAACATTCTCGATGAAGGTGAGGGGGCGAACCTCGCTGACGAAGCCGGCGACGATGATGCAGACGATCAGCACAACGCCTCCGATCAGCACCTGGCGCCGCTTGGCCGCCACGGCGTCGGCATAGGCGCGGTCGAGATCGCGCAGGCGGTCTGGCGGAAGGGAAAGGATCGAACCGGACATGCGCGAAGCCCCTTGCGGAAAGAGCGGACCCCGAGGGGCCCGCTCTCTCGTCAGTACTCGGATCAGCTCGACTTCTTGCGCAGGGCGTCGACGAACTTCTGGAGGTCTTCCGTAACCTTGTAATCGGCGTGCTTCGCCGGGGCGAAGCCGGGCGACTTGCCGTCCGTGAGCTTCTCGAAGGAGGCCTTGCCCTTGGTCGGGGCATTGAAGAACGCGTCCGCGATGGCCTTATTCAGGTCGGCCGGCATCGAGGTGAGCACGGCGTAGGGCGAGCCCGGGATCTTGTCGGAGCGGAAGACGATCTTGAAATCGTCGAGCTTCACCATGCCCTTGTTGGCCATGCGCGAGAGGTTGGAATCGTCTTCCGAGTTCCACCAGTTGAACGCGACATCGCAGGTGCCCTGCTGCACGGCCATCACCGCATTCTCGTGGCTGCCGGCATTGGTGACCTTGGCGAAGAACTTCGCCGGGTCGATGTTCATCTTGTTCATCGAGAAGAGAGGCACATTGTTGCCCGAGGTCGAGTTGGGATCGACGAGACAGAGGTTCTTGCCCTTGAAGTCTTCAAGCCTCGCACCGGCGGCCTCCTTCCTGGCATAGGCGACCGAATAATAGCCGGTCGAGCCGTCGGCCGCGCGCATCGAGGC
>JBKDKQ010000045.1:0-129381 GCA_046344875.1 Labrys sp. (in: a-proteobacteria)
GCGGCGGCGGTGACGGTGGGGGTGGGGGTGACGGAGGGGGCGGCGGCGGCGGCGGCCCGGGCGGGGGCGGCGGCGGCGGCGGCGGCGGCGGTGGCGGCGGGACGCTCACGCAACGGATCGTGACGTTCTCGAACGCGATGCCGTGGGTCGAGTTGTCGGCATTGGTATCCATCCAGCTCATGCGGCTCGGATGGTTACCGAGATTCACCGTCGTCACGTAGGGAACAAGCGCGACGCTGACCGTCGAGGACGTGTTGGCGCCACCGAAGAGCTGCGTCAGGAGATCGCGGCCCGCCTGTCGCAGGGCCGGCATGTGGGTCATCATCGAACCGGTGACGTCGAGCGCGAGCGCGACTTCGACACGGTCCTGACCGGTCGTCGCCTGGCACTCGGCGGAGACGTTCATGTAGTCATAGCCGAACAGGCCCATCATCTGGGTCGGGTAGGTACCGGACACCGTGGTGTCGAGGCGCTTGCGGTCCGATGCGATCGTCGAATTGACCGCCAGATTTGTCACGCCGTCGCGCAGGTTGGCCTCGACCGAGTCGCGGACGAGCTGCTGCACCTGGTCGTCGGGCAGCTGGATGTTCGACATGCCGACCAGCACGCCGAGGTCGCAGGCGGCCTGAATCTTCGACTGTTCGCGCGAGGCGCCGGCGTAGTCGACGGCTGCAGCCGTCAGACCGAAGACCGGGATGGCGCTCAGGGCAAACAACATCATGGTGTTGCCGCGCTCGTCCCGACCAAAACGGGAGAGGCAGGATGACGAAAGCAGGTTTTTTCGCATGGGTTTCATCGTTGGGCGATCCCGTCGCTGATGCCACTGGTAATCGCGTCACGATTTGCAGTCTTTGGTACAGAAGGAATTAACAGAACCGGATGCCAAACATATTCAATTGAAGGCGGTTTCCAATACCTTAATCCGGATCAAGGCAGATCGTAAAAGCAAATGAGGATTAACTATTCGCTCTGCAATTGGTATAAATCTACTTCTTTGCCGTCAGTACGGGCGCTGCTCGCGCTTCTCCTACCGCCTTCACGCATCGTCAATGGACAGCAAAAAAGGGCAAGACACCGTGACCCGCCCTCCTGTGCCCGGTGATCTGAGTGTCCACGCGAGGCGCGACGGCGGGTCGCCCCGCCGTCGATGCCGGCTCTCAGCGGCGGTCGCCCAGAAGGCGCAGCAGCATCATGAACAGGTTGATGAAGTCGAGATAGAGATCAAGCGCGCCGTAGATCGCGAGCTTGTCGGTCTCCTCGCTCGAGGCCTGCGACGAATACATCAGCTTCAGCTTCTGCGTGTCCCATGCCGTGAGGCCCGCGAAGATTACGACACCGCCGAGGGTGAGCGCCAGCTGGAACGGCCCCGAGGCCAGGAACAGGTTGACCAGCGAGCCGATGATCAGGCCGAAAAGGCCCATCATCATGAAGGAACCCATGGCGCTGAGATCCCGCTTCGTCGTGTAGCCGTAGAGGCTGAGCGCGCCGAAGCTTGCGGCGGTGACGAAGAAGACGCGGGCGATCGAGGCGCCCGTGTAGATCAGGAAGATCGAGGCCATCGAGACGCCGATCAGCGTCGCGTAGGCGTAGAACAGCAGCCGGGCGGTCGAGGCCGACAGACGCGCGCTGCCGAACGACATCACGAGCACGATCGCGAAGGGGGCGAGGATCGCCACCCACTTAAGCGGTGAGGCGAAGATCAACTGACCGAAAGCGGTGAGCTGAAGGACACCGCCCGTTTCGGTCGTCGCCAGCATGAAGACGCCGAGCGCAACGAGGCCTGTGAGGGCGACGCCGAGCGCCATATGGTTGTAGACCGAGAGCATGAAGGTGCGCAGGCCCTGATCGATCGCCGGCGCGGCGCTGCGTGTGTCGACCGACGACACACCATAGTTCGGGTCCTGCATGGCCATGTCCGTTCTCCTGTTGCCCAAAAAACCATAGCGCAACTGTATGATCGAATCGAGGCGGCGGAAAGACCGTCTGCCGCCCCAACGCGGGCGTCAGGCTTTACGTTTCTTTACATCGTGCCCGAACGGGCGAAACGCGATGTCGCTAGCGTCATCTCAAGGCCGCATGGCGCGGCCAGAATCAGGAGACGACGATGTCTGAGACGATCAACGAGCAGCCGAACCCCGAAACGCCCGCGGCTGCGGCGCAGGCCTCCGGGACGGCCGGCAAGCGCGGCGCCTGGACCCGGCGCATCCTCCTGACCGGCACCGTTCTTGCCGGTCTCGTCACGGCGGGTGCGGTCGCCGCCGGCGGCATGGGTCGTGGCATGGACGGTGACGAGGGCGGATGGGGCGGCTGGCGCCACGGCGGCTTCGGTCATCACGGCCATCGCGGCGGCCCCGAGCGTGTCGGCTTCATGGTCGACAAGGCGCTCAACTTCGTCGACGCCACGCCCGAGCAGACGCAGAAGGTCAAGGCGATCGTCGATCAGGCCATGACCGACATGCGTGCGATGCGCGAGGAGATGCAGGGCACCCGCGAGCAGGCGATCGAGCTTTTGAAGGCGCCGACCATCGACCGTGCGGCGGCGGAGAAGCTCCGCGTCGAGCGGATGGCGGCCATGGACGAGCGATCGAAGAAGATGGTTGCGGCCATGCTCGACATCGCCGAGACCTTGACGCCGGAACAGCGCGCGAAGCTCGCGACGGAAATCGGGAGCATGCGCCAGCGCTGGCGCGGGCCCTTCGAGAAGTGAGACCCTGATGATCGGGCGACCATGACCCAGCGTGTTCTCATCGTCGATGACGACGAGCGCCTGTCGGCCATGGTCGCCGACTATCTGTCGGGCGCGGGGTTTTCCGTCGATCGCCGGGCGACCGGAGGCGATGGCCTCGCGGCTCTGGCGCGCGACGGCGCCGATGCGGTGATCCTCGACATCATGCTGCCGGACCTGGACGGGTTCGAGGTCTGCCGGCGCCTGCGCACGACGTCCGATGTCCCGGTGCTGATGCTGACGGCGCGGGGCGATGATCTCGACCGGATCATCGGGCTCGAGATCGGGGCGGACGATTATCTCCCCAAACCTTTCAATCCGCGCGAGCTCCTCGCCCGTCTCAAGGCGATCCTGCGCCGCCGCACCGGCTCGGCCTCCACGACAGAGGCGGTGCTGCAGTTCGGGCGGCTGGAGATCGACCCCGGATCGCGCATTGTGCGGGTCGACGGCGAGGAGCGGGCGCTGACGAGCTATCAGTTCGACCTTCTCCTTACGCTCGCCCGCCATGCCGGCCGGGTGATGAACCGCGAGAAGCTCATGGACCTCGTCAAGGGCGAGGAGCTCGAGGCCTTCGACCGCTCGATCGACGTGCATGTCTCGCGCATCCGCGCCGCGATCGAGGCCGACCCCAAGAATCCACGCCGCATCCTGACCGTGCGCGGGGCGGGCTATGTCTTCGCCAAACGCCAGGATGAGGAGCGCTGAGATGCGCCGGCGCTTGTTCTGGAAAATCTATCTGACGATTCTCGCGAGCCTGATCGTCGTCGCGCTGGTCATCGCCGGCGTCTGGCGTGCCTCTGGCATTGGCCTCGCAACGCGCTGGGAGCAGAACCGGCTGCGCTTCGCCGAGGCGCTGATCCCTGCCGTCGACGACCCGCCTGGTACCGTCCAGATCGCGGTCGACCGGCTTGGTCGAGCGCTTGGCGGCGACATCACGGTTTTTGCCCGCGATGGCCGCATCATCGCCCGGTCCGGCGACCGTATCGCGCTGCATGACGACGAGGATGACGAGCGGCCGCGCGATCGCCGTCACAAGATGCGACCGATGCGGGTCGATCTCTCCGACGGGCGTCGCGTCCTGGCGCGCTTCGATCTGCCGGGTCCCGAGACGGGCGGGCGCATCCTCCTCGCCGTGCTGCTCGCCGCCGGGGGTGTCGGGGTCGCGGCCTTTCCGGTCGCCGCCCTGATCACCCGTCGCATCGAGCGCCTCCGCAGTGGCGTCGAGCGCTGGGGCTCGGGTCAACTGGGTGAGCGGGTTCTCGTCGATGGGCGCGACGAGGTCGCCGATCTCGCGCGCGCCTTCAACGCGGCCGCTGCCCGTGTCGAGGCGTTGATGGCCGCCCAGAAGGCGCTGCTGGCCAATGCAAGCCATGAACTGCGCTCACCGCTCGCCCGGCTGCGCATGGGTGTCGAACTCATGGTCGAGAGTCCGGATGCCGCCAAACGCGAGGCGGTGGAGCGCGATCTCGCCGAGGTCGATGCGCTCGTCGAGGAGATCCTGCTCGCGAGCCGGCTCGATCGGCCGGATGATGCGCGCGCCGCGGCGCCGCCGGTCGCGATCGATCTGCTGGGGCTCGCCGCCGAGGAGGCGAGCCGGGTCGAGGCCGAGGTTCTGGGCGAGGCCGTCGACATTCTCGGCGATGCGACGCTGATCCGCCGTCTCGTGCGCAATCTCCTCGAAAACGCCCGCAAGCATGGCAAGCCGCCCATCGAAATCGAGGTGGCAGCGACACGGGCCGGTGCGCGCATCGTCGTGCGTGATCGTGGCGCGGGGGTTCCAGAGAGCGAACGCGACCGCGTCTTCGAGGCGTTCTACCGCCCGAGCGGTCGTGGCGAGAGCGCTGGCGGCTGGGGATTGGGGCTCGCCCTCGTGCGCCAGATCGCCCGCCGCCATGGTGGCGAGGCGCGGTGCGAGGCCCGCGAGGGCGGCGGTACCGTGTTCACTGTCGATCTCGCGGCCGACGGTCTGCGCGCGTCGCGCGGCTGAACGGGGCAAAAGAAAAACCCCGGTCCGCGAGGACCGGGGTTGTCGTCGTTCTCCGACGCAGGCCGTCGAGCCCGTCGTCCTTATTCCTCGCGCTGACCGAGAAGGGCCAGGAGGAACTGGAACATGTTGATGAAGTTCAGGTAGAGCGACAGGGCGCCGAAGATCGAGGCCTTGGCGGCCGCGGTGTTGTCACCGGCGACATAGGCATACTCTTCCTTGAGGCGCTGGGTGTCCCAAGCGGTCAGGCCGGCGAAGATCAGAACGCCCGCCACGTTGATGACGAACTGCAGCATCGACGAGGCGACGAAGATCTGAACCAGCGAGGCGATCATCAGACCGATCAGGCCCATGAACAGGAACGAACCCATGCCGCTGAGGCTCTTCTTCGCGGTGTAGCCGTAGAGGCTCAGCGCGCCGAACGCGGCGGCCGTGACGAAGAAGGTCTGCACGATCGAGCCGATCTTGAAGACGAAGAAGATCGAGCCGAGCGACAGGCCCATCACCGCGGCGAAGGCGTAGAAGGTCGCGGCCGCCGTGGACGGCGACATCGACTCGGCCTTGAACGAGAAGAAGAAGATGAAGGCGAGCGGCGAGAGCATCAGGACCCAACGCAGGGGCGAGGCGTAAAGCGCCTGCGCGAGACCCGGCACCGACTGGCTCATCAGATAGATGCCGAGGGCGACAAAGCCGGAAATGGCAACACCCAGGGTCATGTGATTGTAGATGCCGAGCATGTAGGCCCGCAGGCCCTGGTCGATCTCGGCGGTCTGGCGTACGGCCACGCCAGCGCCCATGCGTGCGGCTGCGTTACGGTCGTAGTCGGACATGGATTTAAACCTCTCCCAATTCGGCGCGCCGGGCTCGGAGCGCCTGTTGCAGATCATATGATCGGAAACCGTGGCAATACAAGGGCAGCGAACGCCGATTTCGTAGCTTAGCCGTGTCTTGCGACGCTGAGCGTTACTATTGTGTCGCCACTCTTAAATATAACATGATCCGTATGTAAAATTTCAACTGCCACCAGATCGGAAAAGACTAAAGGTTTCGAAGGTAGGCGGCGGGCTTTTGTCCAAGTATTCGCCACGTTCCCAGAAGACCGAAGACAATCGTGATCGCCATCGCCCCGAAGGCGGCGGCCACGGCGGTGCCGGGCAGGAACACGAATTTCAGGTCCATCACCTCCGTGACGATCACCCAGGCGGCGGCCGTGCCGGCGAAGACGCCGAAGATCGCGGTGGCGAGGCCCAACAGGCCATATTCGAGCACGAAGGCAGCGAGAAGCCGCCAACGCGTCGCCCCGAGCGTCTTGAGGACGACTGCGTCATAGACGCGCGCCCGGTGTCCGGCGGCAAGCGCACCGGCCAGAACCAGCACCGAGGCGATCAGCGCGATCGAGGCCGCGCCGCGTATCCCGAGCGCCAACTGCGCGACGAGGCCGTTGATCGCGTCGAGCGCGTCCTTGACGCGGACGGTCGTCACGGTGGGGAAGGTCTGGGCCGCGGCCTTGAGCAGGCCGAGCTCGGTTTCCGTCGGCGTCCCGGCCGGGAAGGTCACCGTGGCGAGATGGGTCACCGGCGCGCCGCGGAAGGTGTTCGGCGAGAACACCATGACGAAATTAATGCCGAGCGACTCCCATTCGAGCTTGCGGATCGCGCCGATGCGGGCGTCGATGTTGCGGCCGAGCACGTTGACGCTGATGGCGTCGCCGACCTTGAGGTCGAAGCCGGTCGCGATCTCTTCCTCGATGGAGACGAGTGGCGGACCGGAGTAGTCCGGCGCCCACCATTGGCCCGAGACGATCTGCGACCCCTCGGGGACCTTTTCCGCATAGGTGATGCCGCGATCGCCGTTGAGGATCCAGGCGACGTCGGGTGGCGCCGTGATCTGGTCCGACGGCACGCCCTTGATCGAGACGATGCGCCCGCGCAGCATTGGCACGCGGTCGAGCTTGCCGCCCGGCGCCTGTGCGCGGACGAAACCGTCGAAGCGCTCCTTTTCGGCATCCTGAATGTCGACGAAGAAGAAGCTCGGCGCCCTCTCCGGCAGCGAGGCGGTGAGCTGGCGGGAGATGTTGCCGTCGATCAGCGTCAGCGCGACGAGAAGGCACAGGCCGAGACCAAGCGACAGGACGACGGAGGGCGTCAGGGCACCCGGCCGGTGGATATTGGCGATCGCAAGCCGCAATTCGGTCGAGCGCGGGCGCGGCAGGCGCCGCGCGGTCGCCATCACCGCCCAGGCCACGACCCGGAGGAGCACGAAGGAGCCGAGTGCCGCGCCGATATAGATCAGGGCGATCCGACGATCGAAGGCGAACAGAACGGCGAGCCCGATCAGGGCGCCGGCCGATGCGAGGCCCATGGCGAGATAGCGCCAGCGCGGCCACTGGCGGCCGGGGTCGATCGCATCGCGGAACAGGGCCGACACCGGGACGTCATGGGCACGACCGAGCGGCCAGATCGCGAAGGCGAGAGCGGTCAGAACACCATATACCAGCGCCAGGGCCAGCTCGCGGGGGTAGAGAGACGGTTCGATCGGCAGGGGCAGCAGCGAGCCGATCGTCGCGGCGAGGATGAAGGGCAGCGCCGCACCGAGCGCCAGCCCGATGCCGATGCCGGCGACGCCCAGGATCATCGTCTGCGTGAGGTAGAGCGAAAAGACGGTCGATCCCGGCGCGCCGAGCGTCTTCAGGGTCGCGATCGTGTCACGCTTGCGCTCGACGAAGGCGCGCACCGCATTGGCGACGCCGACGCCGCCGACCAGGAGCGCGGTCAGGCCAACCAGCGTGAGGAACATGGTGAAACGCTCGATGTTGCGCTCGAGCGAGGGCGAGGCGTCGAGGCGCGAGCGGATCTCCCAGCCGGCCTGGGGAAAGCGGGCATTGGCCGCATCCTCGACGGTCTTGAGTTCGGCGTCGGGCGTCCCCTCGGGCAGGACGAGGCGCGTGTGCCAGCGGATCAACGAGCCTGGCTGGATCAGGCCCGTCGCCCGCAAGGCGTCGATCGACATCATCAGGCGCGGGCCAAAGCCGAGGCCGCCGGCGAGCTTGTCGGGCTCGGACAGGAGCGTGTCGGCAAGCCGCACCGAACCCGTGCCGATCGTCAGCGTGTCGCCGGCCTTGAGATCCAGCCGGCCGAACAGGGTTTGGTCCGCGACCGCGGTAAAGGTGCCCTCTGCCGGTGCGAGAGCCTTCTGCAAGTCCCCGCCGTCGCCCGATCCGCTCTTGCCGAGGACGGCCGTGCCGACGAGGGGATAGGCCGCATCGACCGCCTTGATCTCCACGAGCGTCGAGCGCCCGTCCGCCGTCCGCGCCATGGCGCGCAGCGTCGCGACCGTGGAGGTCCTGCCGAGGCTGTCGACATAGGCGCGTTCCGGGGCGCCCATCTCATTCGGGATGAGCGAGAAGGCGAGATCGCCGCCATTGATGGCGCGACCTTCTCGCGCCAGACCCTCCGACAGAGAGCGCGACACCGAGCCGACACCCGCGATCGCCATCACGCCGAGCGCGAGACAGGCGAGGAAGACCGTGAACCCTGCGAGCCCGGCGCGCAGTTCGCGCAGCGCGAAGCGCAGATGGATCGGCAGGCGCGGCGTGGCGTGGGAAGCGTCGGTCGAGGCCATGATTTTGCGTCCGGTTCGACCTGCACATAGGTCCTGCGGGGGGCCGTTCAAGGCAATGACCGTGCTGGAGCAGCCCCAGCAGGACACGTTCCCGTCAACAGGGCCCGCCCGCGAAAGCTTTCGCCGAAGCGTGGATGGTCCGCGACAGGAACGGAGCAGCTTCGACGGTGTGACGAAATATTCCGTCTTCGAGAACGGCGCGACGCTTGTTAACCCCGACAAACTGTGTCATGACCGGACGGCAATAGGACAGTCTTGCTGTCCCATTGCACGGAACGGTGAATTCTCCGACACTGCGCCCCTGCGGCCGGCGGTGCGGTGGCGTCACCGTCGTCAGCGTGCATGAACACCCAACTGGTTGCGATCGACGTTTTCGGCGAACCCCGATGGGGCTTGTCGACGGCTGATCGACACCGCGGGCGAGGAGGAGGGGATCATGGGCCAGAGGCTCGACAGCACGACGGGAGTTGATGCCAGGGCGCTCGCCGCCGCGGCGACCGAAGCGCGTCCCGTGGTCAAAAACGCGCATCCCGTGGTGAAGGACTTGGCCGTGGTCAAGGACGTGGGTCTGCCCGCTCCGCAGGGTCTTTACGATCCCGCCAACGAGGCCGATTCCTGCGGCGTCGGTTTCATCGCCGACATGAAGAACCGCACGTCGCACAAGATCGTCGTCGACGCGCTGCAGATCCTGCACAATCTCGACCATCGCGGCGCGGTCGGTGCGGACCCCAAGGCCGGTGACGGCTGCGGCATCCTCGTGCAGATCCCGCACGGTTTTTTCGCGCGCGAATGCGAACGCCTGGGCATCGCCCTGCCGCAGCCCGGCGCCTATGCGGTCGGCTTCTTCTTCCTGCCGCGCGATCCGGACGGTCGTGCCCATGCCATGCGCGTCATCGAGAAGGTGACGGCGGATGAGGGGCTTGTGTTTCTTGGCTGGCGCGCCGTGCCGGTCGACAATTCCGGCCTCGGCGAGAGCGTGCTGCCGACCGAGCCCGTCTCGATGCAGGCCTTTTTCGGCCGTCCGGCGGCCATCACAGATCAGGACGAGTTCGAGCGCCGCCTTTTCATCACGCGGAAGGTGATCTCGAACACGATCTACAACGACGCCGAGACGCGCGCGAAGACGCAGGGCTTCTATCCGGTCTCCGTGTCGAGCCGCACCGTCACCTACAAGGGCATGCTGCTCGCCACCCAGCTCGGCGATTATTTCGCCGATCTGCGCGATCCGGCCTTCGAGAGCGCCATGGCGCTGGTGCATCAGCGCTTTTCGACCAACACCTTCCCGACCTGGTCGCTCGCCCACCCCTACCGCATGGTCGCCCACAACGGCGAGATCAACACGCTGCGCGGCAACGTCAACTGGATGGCGGCGCGGCAGGCCTCGGTCGACAGCGATCTCTTCGGCATGGACATCGGCAAGCTCTGGCCGATCTCCTATGAGGGGCAGTCCGACACGGCCTGTTTCGACAACGCGCTCGAGTTCCTCGTGCGTGGCGGCTATTCGCTGGCGCACGCGATGATGATGCTCATCCCGGAAGCCTGGGCCGGAAACCCGCTGATGGATGAGGACCGGCGCGCCTTCTATGAGTATCACGCGGCGCTCATGGAGCCGTGGGACGGACCCGCCGCCGTCGTCTTCACCGACGGTCGTCAGATCGGCGCAACCCTCGACCGCAACGGCCTGCGGCCGGCGCGCTATCTCGTGACGCGCGACGGGCTCGTCGTGCTCGCCTCCGAAATGGGCGTGCTGCCGATCCCCGAGGAGGACATCGTCGAGAAGTGGCGTCTCCAGCCCGGCAAGATGCTGCTGATCGACCTCGAGCAGGGCCGCATCATCGCCGACGAGGAGATCAAGCGCACGCTCGCCGCCGCGAACCCCTATCGCGACTGGCTGAAGCGCACGCAGATCGTGCTCGAGGACCTCGCCCCCGTCGAGGCTCGGGCGAGCCGCACCGACGTGTCGCGTCTCGATCGCCAGCAGGCCTTCGGCTACACGCAGGAAGACGTGAAGCTCTTGCTGCCGCCCATGGCGACGACCGGCCAGGAGGCCGTCGGCTCGATGGGCACGGACACGCCGATCTCGGCGCTCTCCGACAAGCCGAAGCTGCTCTACACCTATTTCAAGCAGAACTTCGCGCAGGTGACGAACCCGCCGATCGACCCGATCCGCGAGGAACTCGTCATGAGCCTCGTCTCCTTCATCGGGCCGCGTCCGAACATTCTGGATCTCGAGGGCACCTCACGGCGCAAGCGCCTCGAGGTGCGGCAGCCGATCCTGACGAACGACGATCTCGAGAAGATCCGCTGCATCGGCCATGTCGAGGAACGCTTCGACACCAAGACGCTCGACATGACCTATCCGGCGACGCTCGGAGCCGAGGGCATGCCGGGGGCGCTGGATCGCCTGTGCGAGCGCGCGGAAGCGGCGGTGCATGGCGGCTACAACATCATCATCCTCTCCGATCGCCAGGTCGGGCCGGACCGGATCCCGATCCCGGCGCTGCTGGCGACGGCTGCCGTCCATCATCATCTGATCCGCAAGGGGTTGCGTACGGCGGCCGGCCTCGTCGTCGAGACGGGGGAGGCGCGCGAGATCCATCATTTCTGCTGCCTCGCCGGCTATGGCGCGGAGGCGATCAACCCCTACCTCGCCTTCGACACGCTCAAGGCGATGCATGAAAGCCTCGAATTCCCCGAGGAGGTCGACGAGGAAGAGGTCGTCAAGCGCTACATCAAGTCGATCGGCAAGGGCATCCTGAAGGTCATGTCCAAGATGGGCATCTCGACCTATCAGAGCTATTGCGGCGCGCAGATCTTTGACGCGGTCGGCCTCTCGTCCGAATTCGTCAGCCGCTATTTCTTCGGCACGGCGACGACGATCGAGGGCGTCGGTCTGGCCGAGATCGCCGCCGAGACCGTCGCACGTCATCGCGACGCCTTCGGCGATGCGCCGATCTACCGGTCCGCGCTCGATGTCGGCGGCGAGTATGCCTATCGCCTGCGCGGCGAGGATCACGTCTGGACGCCCGACAGCGTCGCGACGCTGCAGCATGCGGTCCGCGCCAACGCGGCCGACCGCTACAAGGCCTATGCGGAGACGGTGAACGAGCAGAACGGCCATCTGCAGACGATCCGCGGGCTGTTCGTGCTGAAGACCGCCAAGGAACGGGGCATCGCGCCCGTGCCGCTCGACGAGGTCGAGCCGGCGGCGGCCATCGTCCGTCGCTTCGTCACCGGCGCCATGTCCTTCGGGTCGATCTCGCGCGAAGCGCATGAGACGCTGGCGCTCGCCATGAACGCGATCGGCGGCAAGTCGAACACGGGTGAGGGCGGCGAGGAGGCCGAGCGCTTCAAGCCGCTGCCCGACGGGCGCTCGAAGCGATCGGCGATCAAGCAGGTCGCGTCCGGCCGCTTCGGCGTGACCGCCGAGTATCTCGTCAACGCGGACACGATCCAGATCAAGATCGCGCAGGGCGCAAAGCCCGGCGAGGGCGGCCAGTTGCCAGGTCACAAGGTCGACGCGGTGATCGCCAAGGTCCGGCATTCGACGCCCGGCGTCGGTTTGATCTCGCCGCCGCCGCATCACGACATCTATTCGATCGAGGATCTGGCGCAGCTCATCTTTGACCTGAAGAACGCCAACCCCAAGGCCGACATCTCGGTCAAGCTGGTGTCGGAAGTCGGTGTCGGCACCGTTGCGGCCGGCGTCGCCAAGGCCCGCGCCGATCACATCACGATCTCCGGCTTCGAGGGCGGCACCGGCGCGAGCCCGCTGACCTCGATCAAGCATGCCGGCAGCCCATGGGAAATGGGTCTCGCCGAGACCCAGCAGACGCTCGTCCTGAACAGGCTCCGCTCGCGCGTGCGCCTTCAGGTCGATGGTGGTCTGCGCACCGGCCGCGACGTCGTCATCGGCGCGCTGCTCGGGGCGGACGAGTTCGGCTTCTCGACCGCGCCGCTGATCGCCGCCGGCTGCATCATGATGCGCAAGTGCCATCTCAACACCTGCCCGGTCGGCGTCGCCACCCAGGATCCGGTGCTGCGCAAGCGCTTCAAGGGCACGCCAGAGCACGTCATCAACTACTTCTTCTTCGTCGCGAACGAAGTGCGGGAGCTGATGGCCGAGCTCGGCTTCCGGACCTTCGACGAGCTGGTCGGACGCTCCGATCTCCTCGACAAGCGGGCCGCCATCGCCCACTGGAAGGCGCAGGGTCTCGACTTCAGCAAGCTTTTCCATCGGCCGGAGGTCGGACCGGGTGTCGCCGTGCGTCATACCGAGACGCAGAAGCACCCGATCGACACGGTGCTCGACCGCAGCCTGATCGAAAAGGCGGCGCCGGCGCTCGATTACGGCCGGCCGGTCGCGATCGAGGCGACGGTGAAGAACGTCAACCGCACGGTCGGCGCCATGCTGTCGGGCGAGGTCGCGCTGCGCTACGGCCATGAAGGCCTGCCCGACTCGACGATCAAGCTGACGCTGACCGGCACCGCCGGCCAGAGTTTCGGCGCCTTCCTCGCCGCGGGCATCGATCTGACGCTGATCGGCGAGGCGAATGACTATGTCGGCAAGGGGCTCTCCGGCGGCCGGATCGTGATCAGGCCGAACCCGGCCAGCGGCGCACGCCCGGAGAAGTCGATCATCGTCGGCAACACCGTGCTCTACGGCGCGATCTCGGGCGAGTGCTACTTCCGCGGTGTCGCCGGCGAGCGTTTCGCCGTGCGCAACTCGGGCGCCATCGCCGTCGTCGAGGGCACGGGCGATCACGGCTGCGAGTACATGACCGGGGGTGTCGTCGTGGTGCTCGGCCAGACCGGCCGCAACTTTGCCGCCGGCATGTCGGGTGGCGTCGCCTATGTCTATGACGAGGACAAGAGTTTCGCCAAGCGCTGCAACCTCTCCATGGTCGACCTCGAGCCGGTCGAGGAAGAAGAGGAACTGATGGAGCGCTACCATCATCACGGCGGCGACCTCGAGACCAAGGGCCGGATCGACGTGCAGGCCGACATGAGTCGACACGATGAGGAGCGCCTGCGTCAGCTGATCGAGAACCACTGGCAGGCGACGGGATCGACGCTCGCCAAGGGGATGCTCGACGATTGGGCGACCCACCGCACCCGCTTCGTCAAGGTCATGCCGGTCGAGTACCGCCGCGCCCTGCGCGAGATGGAAAAAGCGCGGACACTGATGGCGGCCGAGTGACGACGGCGGATCGTGTCATCCCGACCGTGCTACCGGGTTATTGAGTGTCATCCCGAACGCACTGCGGGGTAATTGAGTGTCATCCCGGACGCACTGCGGCGGTTTCGCCGCGGCGCAGACCCGGGATCGTAGCGGGTGAGGGGCGCCGGTCGGGTGTCCTGAGGACGGTCCCGGATCTGCGTCGCACCGCTACGCGCTGCGCCGCGTCCGGGATGACGGGGGTGGTTGAAGGTGGTCGTCTGACGGCCGTTTTTGTGATCGAGGTCTGTGATGGGTAAGGCGACAGGATTTCTCGAGATCGACCGCCAGGAGCAGAAATATGCTCCGGCCGCGGACCGTATCCGCCATTTCCGCGAGTTCACGCTGCCGCTCGACGACAAGGATGCGGGCAAGCAGGCCGCGCGCTGCATGGATTGCGGCGTGCCCTATTGTCACACCGGCTGCCCGGTCAACAACCAGATCCCGGACTGGAACGACCTCGTCTACAGCCAGAACTGGGAGGAGGCGGCGCGCAATCTGCACTCCACCAACAACTTCCCCGAGTTCACCGGTCGCATCTGCCCCGCGCCCTGCGAGGAGGCCTGCACGCTCAACCTCGAGAACGTGCCGGTGACGATCAAGACGATCGAGCAGGCGATCGCTGACAAGGCGTGGTCGATGGGCTGGATCAAGCCGGAGATCGCGCCGGAGAAGACCGGCAAGCGCGTGGCGATCATCGGCTCGGGGCCTGCGGGTCTGGCGGCGGCGCAGCAGCTCGCCCGTGTCGGTCATGACGTCCATGTCTATGAGCGCGAGCCCTTTGCGGGCGGTCTGCTGCGCTACGGCATCCCCGACTTCAAGATGGAAAAGCACCACATCGAGCGCCGCGTGCGCCAGATGGAGGCGGAGGGTGTGACGTTCCACTACCGCGTCGATGTCGGCGTGACGATACCGTTCGAGGAGCTCGTCGAGCGTCACGATGCCGTGCTCGTCGCCGGCGGCGCGGAAGAGGCGCGCGACCCGCAGCTCCCCGGCATGGACCTCGACGGCGTTCAGTTCGCCATGCCCTTCCTGGTGCAGCAGAACCGTCGGATCAACGGCGAGGATGTCAGCCACGAGCCGGAACTCACCGCGCGCGCCAAGCATGTGGTCGTCATCGGCGGCGGCGACACCGCGTCGGACTGTGTCGGCACCTCGTTCCGGCAGGGCGCGGTGTCGGTGACGCAGCTCGACATCCGGCCGCGTCCGCCCGAGATCGAGGACAAGCTCGCGATCTGGCCCTATTGGCCGACGAAAATGCGCACCTCCTCCAGCCAGGCCGAGGGCGCCAACCGCGAGTTCCAGGTTGCGACCCTCTCCATCGAGGGCAAGAACGGTCGGGTCACGGGCGTGAAGATCGCCGAGGTCGATCTGAAGCGCGTGCCGATCCCGGGGACGGAGCGGATTCTTCGCGCCGACACCGTCTTCATCGCACTCGGCTTCACCGGGCCGCGCAAGGGCCCCTTCCTCGACCAGATCAACGCGGCCCGCGACGGTCGCGGCAACCTCAAGGCGAACGAGACCGACTATCGCACCTCGCGGGACAAGGTTTTCGCGGCCGGCGACATCCGCCGCGGCCAGTCGCTCGTCGTCTGGGCGATCCGTGAGGGCCGTCAGGCGGCGCATGCGATCGACAAGCAGCTGATGGGCACAACGATCCTGCCGCGCTGAGCGGCAGGGTCTGTCCGTGGCCGTCGCAGGCCTGTCTCGGGCTTGCGACATTTCGGCTTGGACCGGCGCGGCCGAACTTCCGTATAAGGTCGCGGATCCGGAAGGGTGGAGGCCGACATGAGCGTGTCCGATAATGCCGCGGGGGTGTCCGTTGACGCCGCCGAGGTCGAGCGTTTCGGACGGCTTGCCGCCGAATGGTGGAATCCGCGCGGCAAGTTCAAGCCGCTGCACAAGTTCAATCCGGTCCGCCTCTCCTACATCAAGCGCGAGATCGCCTTCCGCTTCGGACGCGACGACAAGGCGCTCGACGCGCTCACCGGCCTGTCCGTCATCGACATCGGCTGCGGCGGTGGTCTGATTGCGGAGCCGCTTGCGCGCCTCGGCGCGACGGTCACCGGTGTCGACGCGGCGCGCACCAACATCGAGGTGGCGAAGATCCACGCCGGACAGTCGGGCCTTGCGATCGACTATCGCTGCACGACGGCGGAGGGGGTCGAGGCGACGGGCGAACGCTACGACGTCGTCCTGGCGCTCGAGATCGTCGAGCATGTCGTCGATCCGGCCGCCTTCCTGCGCAGCTGCGCCGCGCTGGTCAAACCCGGTGGACTTCTCTTCGTCGCGACGCTCAACCGGACGATGAAGGCCTATGCACTCGCCATTATCGGCGCCGAATACGTGCTCGGCTGGCTGCCCAAGGGCACGCATCAGTGGGAGAAGTTCGTGACGCCCGGCGAGATCGAAAGCGCCCTGGTGCCGGTCGGCCTCAGCATTCTCGATCGGCAGGGTGTGGTGTTCAATCCGCTGCGCGACGAGTGGCGCCTCGCCCGCGACATGGACGTCAACTACATGATCCTCGCCGGCCGCGACTGACCCCGTTGATCTGCGCATTGCGCGGACCCGCCGATCGCCCGACAATCACGGCGCAGGGAGAGCGTGATGGCGGATGGCGAGGCGGGACGCGTGACGGGGTTGACCGCGCCGCTCTTGCGTGAGGCGCCGCCGCGCGATCTGTGTACCGACTGCGGCGTGTCGCGGATGAACGAACCCAAACGCTGCGGCCGGGTCTGCCAGTTCATCCGCCCGAGCTATCCGGCGCTGGAGCGCGCCGTGCATGGCCGGGCGCGGGATGACGCGCGTCCCGATGAGGTGTTCTTCGGGCCGTTCCGCCGCATGGTCCGCGCCTCGCTGCGGGCCCCGCTCGAGGGCGCGCAATGGACCGGCATCGCGACGCGGCTCGCCGAGCGGCTGCTCCAGACCGGCGCGGTCGACGCCGTCCTGACCATGGCGCCCGATCCGCACGATCCCTGGAAGCCGATGCCGGTCATCGTCACCCGGGCCGAGGACATGGCCCAATGCCGGGGCATGCGCATGGGGTTCGCGCCGTTGCTGGCGCTGCTCGAGCCTGCCCGCGCGCAGGGCCACAGGCGTCTTGCGATCATCGGCATCCCCTGCCAGGTCCACGCGCTGCGCGCGCTCGAAAGAGAACTCGGCTTCGAGAGCATCACCGTCATCGGCACACCCTGTTCGGACAACACGACGACCGAACAGTTCCATACCTTCCTCGCGCTCCTCGCCGAGGACCCGTCGACCATCACCTATCTCGAATTCCGCGCCGACTATCATGTCGAGCTGCGGTTCAGCGACGGGCGGCGCAGGACCATCCCCTTCCTGCAGCTGCCGATCTCGAAACTGCCTTCGGATTTCTTCCCGCTGACCTGTCGCACCTGCGTCGACTACACCAATGCGCTCGCCGACATCACGGTCGGCTATATGGGCGGGGAGGGCGAGCAATGGCTGATCGTGCGCAATGAGCGCGGCGAGGCGCTGCTCGATCTTCTGGGCGACGAGGTCCGCCTGTCGCAGCCCGGCAGCGCCGGCAAGCGCGCCGGACCGGTGAAGGGGTTTTTGGCCAACACGATCCGGGCGGCCGGCGGACTGCCCTTGCGCGGCATGCCGAACTGGCTGCGGCCGATCGTGGGCTGGCTGATGCCGCGCGTCGGTCCGCGCGGTCTGGAGTTCGCCCGCGCGCGGGTCGAGATGAAGGCCGTCGAGACGGTGATCCACCTGCGTCGCGCCATGCCGAGGCGGATGAAGACCATGATCCCCGCCCATGTCTGGACGCTGGTTGCGGCCTATGGCGTCGCGCCGCTCGACGGCGAGCGCAGGGCGCCACCCGAGCGATGAGACCGCCCGCGCGGTTCGGCCGCTTCGATCTCGTGCTCGCGCTCGTGTCGCTCGCCCTGATCGGCTGGGCTCTGGCGGGCCTGCGCGGTTCGCTCGATGGGCTCACCATCGAGCGCGGCACCCTCGCGGACACGCCCTACACGCTCTATCGGCCGGCGACGGGCACGGTGGGGCCCGCGATCGTCATCGCGCACGGCTTTGCCGGCTCGCAGCCCCTGATGCAGGCCTTCGCCGTCACCCTGGCACGCAATGGCTATGCCGCCGTCACCTTCGATTTTCTGGGCCATGGGCTCAACCCCAAACCGCTCACCGGCTCGATCACCGAGGTGAAGGGCGCGACCCTCGCGCTCGTCGCCGAGACCGAGACCGTCGTCGCCGCCGCCCGGGGCTGGGGCGACGGACGCGTCGCGCTGCTCGGCCATTCCATGGCTTCCGACATCGTCGTGCGGGTCGCCGATCGCGACCCCGGCATCGCCGCAACGGTCGCCGTCTCGATGTTCTCGCCGGTCGTCACCGCGACAGTGCCGAAGAACCTCCTCATCATCGTCGGCAACCTCGAGGGGTTTTTGAAGGAGGAGGCCCTGCGGGTCGTCGGGCTCACCAGCGCGCCGGCGGCGGCCGAGGCCGGGCGGACCTATGGCGACGTGGCGACCGGCACTGCGCGTCGGGCCGTGTTCGCGCCTGGCGTCGAGCATGTCGGCGTGCTGTTCAGCGCGACCAGCCAGGCGGCGGCGCTCGACTGGTTCGACCAGAGCTTCGGGGTGTCGCGCACCGCCGCCCCCTATATCGAGGCACGGGGCCTGACCGTTCTGGCGCTGCTCCTCGGCGCGATCCTGATCGGGCGCCCGCTCGCCCGCCTGCTGCCGGTCGTCACCGAGGCGCCCGCCGGCGCCGGACTGCCGTGGCGACGGCTCTGGCCGGTTCTCGTCGTCCCGGCGCTCCTTACGCCGCTCCTCCTGCGCGTGCTGCCGACCGATTTCCTGCCAATCCTCGTCGGTGATTATCTCGCCGCCCATTTCCTGCTGTACGGCGTGCTGACGGCAGCGATGCTGGTGCGCGCGACCCGCCATGCGCCATCCCACGCGACAGCCCCGGCCGAAGGAGGCTTTCGTCCCGGTGCCTTCGTCATCGCGGGCCTTGTGGCGTTCGCCTATGCGACCGTCGGGATTGGCGCGGCGATCGACCATGCGGTGACTTCGTTCACGCCGATCCCGGCGCGATGGCCGCTGATCGGTGCGGTCTTTCTCGGCACTCTCGCCTATTTCCTTGCGACGAGCTGGGCGACGCATGGTGTCGGCACCGGGCGCGGCGCACCGCTCGTCGCGACGCTTCTGTTTCTCGCCTCTCTCGTCTTCGCCGTCGCGCTCGATTTCGAGCGGCTCTTCTTCCTTGCGATCATCGTGCCTGTGATCATTCCCTTCTTTCTCGTCTACGGCCTGATCGGCCATTGGCTGACGCAGCGCACCGGGCATCCCCAGATCGCCGCGCTCGCGAGCGCGTCTGCTTTCGCGCTCGCCATCGGCGTGACCTTTCCGATGCTGGCGGGCTGAGCCGGGCCGGACGCCGACATCGGCCCGCGAGATCGTCGTCAGCCGATGATCAGCGCGTGCCAGAAGATCGCGAAGCCGTAATAGACCGGCAGGCCGATGACGAGGTTGAAGGGGAAGGTGATCGCCAGCGAACTCGTCATGTAGATCGACGGGTTCGCCTGCGGCATCGCCGCCCGCACCGCCGCCGGCGCGTCGATGTAGGACGCGGAGGCTGCGACCGCGCCGAGCACGAAGGCGCCCCCGAGCGACAGGCCGGCGACCGTTCCGAGCAAAGTGCCGATGGCGCCGAACAGGATCGGGACGACCATGCCGAAGACCAGCATGAACGGGCCGACCTTGGCGAATTCGCGCAGCTGGCGGGCAGCCGTCATGCCCATCTCGAGCAGGAAGAGGACGAGAACGCCCCGGAAGAGATCGACGAAGAAGGGTTCGATCCGCTTGAAATTGGTCTCGCCGATCAGAAAGCCCATGGTCATGCCGCCGACGAGGAGCACGAGGCCCCGGCCGCGCAGCGTTTCGGCGACGATCGCGCCGAGCCGCTGACCCGTGCCGGCGGTCTTGGCGAGCGTGAAGCGGCCGATGAAGAGCGCGACGAGAATGCCCCATTCCATCAGCGCGATCAGGGCGGCAAGGAAGCCTTCCGCCGGCGTGCCCTGGCTCTGCGCGAAGGTCTGCGCAGCGAGGAAGGTCACCGAGGAGACCGAGCCATAGAGCGCCGCGATGCCGGCCGCATTGGCGGCGTCGAAGCGCCCGAGATGGCGTGCGATCAGGAAGGCGAGCGTCGGGAGGACGAGAACGAGCACCAGTGTCACGAGGATCGCGCCGATGACGTCGCCCGGCTGCACCTCGGAGAGTTCGCGCCCGCCCTGCAGGCCGATCGAGAGCAGGAGATAGATCGCGAAGATCTTCAGAACCGGTTCCGGGATTTCGAGGTCGGAGCGGATCAGGGTGGCAATGACGCCCATCAGGAAGGCGAGGGTGATCGGGGAGACGAGGTTCTGGAACAGGATGTCGACTGGCATGGCGGGGGTCCCGGTTGGTGGGCGCCTCATGCCAGATCCGGCATTCATTGATAAACGCGAAGAGACTATTTCAAATATCGGATTTTCTGATTAAACGGGGTGCGCTGGGGAGGGGTGAATGCACGACGTCGATACGGCCTTGCTGCGCACCTTCGTCGGTCTGGCCGCGACGGGCAGCTTCTCGCGGACCGGGCTCCGGGTCGGACGGTCGCAATCGGCCGTCAGCGGCCAGATCAAGAAGCTCGAGGCGATCGTCGGGCGAACGCTGCTCGACCGTGACACGCGCAATGTCCGTCTCACCGCCGATGGCGCGGCGATGCTGGTGCACGCCCGCCAGATGATCCGTCTCGCCGATGCCATGATCGAGCGTTTTCGCGATGCCGACATCGAGGGGCGGGTGCGGTTCGGCACGCCCGAGGATTTTGCGAGCGCTTATCTGCCGGAAATCCTCGGAGCCTTCGCCGTGGCGCATGACCGCGTGCAGCTGCACGTCTCCTGCGACCTCACCCTGCGGCTGATCGCCCAGTTCGAGGCAGGCGAACACGATCTCGTCATCATCAAGCAGGACCCCGCGACCCCGCACAAGGGCGCGCGCATCCTGTGGCGCGAGCAACTCGTCTGGGTCGCGCCGCCCGATGAGCGATCCTCCTTCGAGGCGCTGCGCACCGGATTTGCCGCACGTGGACGGCCGCTCCCGCTCGTCGTCGCGCCCTCGCCCTGCGTCTATCGCAGTCGCGCCGCGGTGGCGCTCGACCGGCGCGACATTCCCTGGACTGCGGTCTACACGAGCCAGAGCCAGGCGGGCACCGTCGCGGCGGTCAAAGCCGGGCTCGGCTATGCGGTGATGCCGCGCGCCATGGTGCCGGCAGACCTCGCCGCGCTCGACGAGGCTCATGGCTGGCCGACACTGTCCCCGGCGGAAATCTGTCTCCTCGTCGGCGCTCGGCCTTCGCCCGCGACCGCCGCGCTCGCCCGTTTCATCGAGGCGCAGGCGCCGGGCGCCGCCCAGCGCCGGCCGGAGGAGGCGATCAGCCCGTCAGCGCCCGACGAATCTTAGCGACCGCCGATGCCGCATCCTCCTTGTACTGGATCGGCACGACGAACTGGCCCTTGGCGTCCATGACGTAAAGAGCCGCCGTATGGTCGACATTGTAGTCACCGGTCTTCGGGTCCGGCGTCTCCTTGCGGACATAGACCCGAAAGGCTGACGCAACCGCGTCGATCTCGGCCTGTGTCCCCGTCAGCGCGACGATCCGCGGATCGAAGGCCGACAGGTAATTCGCCAGGATATTGGGCGTGTCGCGGGCTGGATCGATGCTGATGAAGACGACGTTGATCTTGTCGGCATCGGCACCGAGCTGCTCGAGATAGGTTCCCATCTCGAGCAGCGACGTCGGGCAGACCTCGGGGCAATGGGTGAAGCCGAAGAAGTAGACCGTCGGCTTGCCGAGGAAGGCCTTTTCGGTCACGCGCTCGCCGTTGGTGCGCACAAGCGAGAAGGGCCCTCCGATGGTCGCGATCGGTTCGCTCCCGCCGGTCAGGCCATTCGTACGCAGATAGCCCATGCTGATCGCGGCGAGCCCGAACAGCGCGATGGCGACGAGCCCCCAGGCCACGAGCCGAACGATGCGCAGTCGGTCGACGACCGGACGCACGGGACGATCATTCTGGGGTGCCATGGCGTGTCTCAGTTGGTCGTTGCGTTGTCGTGCTTGTGGCCGTCCTCGGGGCCGCCCATCGGCTCGACCTTGAACTCGACCTGAACGGTCCCCGCCCGCTCAAACTGCAGCGTGCCGGCGATCTTTTCCCCCTCGGTCAGGGACCGTTTCAGGCCCATCAGCATGATGTGATAGCCGCCCGGCTTCAGGGCGACGGTACCGCCTGCCGGGATCGGCAGACCGCCGGCGACTTCGGCCATCTTCATCACGTCGCCATCCATCTTCATCTCGTGGATCTCGACGCGCTCGGCCTCGGCGAAGGATCCGCCGATCAACCGATCGGGTTCGGTCCCGGCGTTGACGAACTCGGCATAGCCGCCGGCGACCTTGGCGCCGGGTGCGGTGGCCTTGGTCCAGGGATGATGGATGGTCAGGGTGCCGACCTTGTATTCGTGTCCGATGGCGGGAACGGCGGCGATGGCGAGTGCAAGGCAAGCAGCTGCGAAATGCAGGATGCGCATGGGAAATCTCCGGGAAAGGCGAGACAAAAGGTCAGACGGCGTGAGCCGATGGGAACGGGTATGGCGGCCTTCAGCCGCGCGGCGGTGCCCGGGCCTGTGCCGCTGACCAGCGCCGTGCCGGTTCGTCATCCGAACGGTGCAGCCACGCAATGGCGCTGCCGTGACGGTCGATATCGGTGAGGATGTCCGCATCGGTTGGCGACAGCGCGAAGGCCGACAGGGTCAGGCAATGATCGCACAGCGTGCCGGGATGAGCATCCGGGGCATTGGTTCCGTCCCCGGCCTTGGCGCCCGGCTGACAGATCTCGAAGCCGAAGCCGTCGACGAGTTTTGCGGCGGCCGTCGCAGTGGCAGCCGGCGTCATCGCCCGCGCCACCGGCATGGCGGCCAGGAAGAGCGCAAGGAAGCAGGCGAAGAGCGCTGCGGGACGGTACGACATTCCCCAGCAAGGCCACGGCGCCCCCGTCCTGTCAACCGTCGCCCGCACTATGCGGCGGCGCGACGCGGCGTTCTCATCCTCGGGGCGGCCGTGCTAACGAGCGCGCATGGACTGGACCACACAGCTCATCGTGCTCGCGCTCGCCATGACCGTCGAAATGCTGTTCGGCTACCCGACGGCGCTGTTCGCGCGGATCCGTCATCCCGTGGTCTGGATCGGTACGCTGATCGACCGGCTTGATCGCTGGCTGAACACGGCGTCCCAGCCCTTCGAGGCGCGGCGCAACGCCGGCTTCGCGGCGCTCGGCATTCTGCTTCTGGTATCGGCTGCAACTGCCTGGGTGATCGAGGCTGTTCTTCTCGCCATCCCGCTGGGCACGCTCGCGCTCGCGGCCGTCGCCTCCTCGCTGATCGCCTCGAAAAGCCTCGACGAGCATGTGCGCGCCGTCGCCGACGGCCTCGAGCGGCAGGGGTTGGAGGGCGGGCGCCGGGCCGTCGCCATGATCGTCGGGCGCAACCCGAAAACGCTCGACGGTCACGGCGTCGCGCGCGCGGCGATCGAGAGCCTCGCCGAGAATTTCTCGGACGGCATCGTCGCGCCGGTTTTCTGGCTCGGCGCCTTCGGTCTGCCGGGCGGCGTTCTCTACAAGGCGGTCAACACCGCCGATTCGATGATCGGTCACCGCACGCCGCGCCACGAGGCATTTGGCTACGCGGCCGCCAAGCTTGACGATCTCATCAACCTGCCGGCCTCGCGTCTGTCGGCGGTCCTTGTCGTCGTGGCTGCCTTCCTTCTGCCCGGCGCCGATCCCGCCGGCGCCTGGCGGGCCGTGCGGCGCGACGCCCACCGGCATCGTTCGCCCAATGCCGGCTGGCCGGAGGCGGCGTTCGCCGGTGCGCTCGGGCTGAAGCTCAACGGCCCGAAGGTCTATGGTGAGGTCCTCACCGACGACGCCCATATGGGCGACGGCCGGGCCGAGGCGACGGCGGCCGACATCCGCCGGGCGCTCGATCTCTACCGGCTCGCCTGCCTGATCCAGATCGGCACCGTCTTCGCGATCCTCGCGATCATCCTGATCCTCTAGGCGCCTCAGTCGCCGCCGGCGATCGCCCAAAGCCGCGCCGTGTCGACATGGCTGGCGATGTGGCGAGCGAGCGCGTCGAGGGTCGCCTCGACCGTCTCCTCATAGGCGAGGTCGGAGGCATGCGCGCCGATCAGCGCCGCGCGCAGACGGTCATCGCTAAAAAGGCCGTGCACGTAGCAGCCCGCGACCCGCCCGTCGGTGGACACCGCCCCGTCCATGCGCCCGTCGTCGAATCGGGCGAAAGGTCGGGCGAGGCCCGGGCCTGTCGTTTCGCCGACATGCATCTCATAGCCCCGGAAGGGGGCGGCCGGATCGAGGATGCGGCCCGTGACAGAGAGGAGCGTCTTTTTGCCGGTGAGCCGCGTCGTCACGTCGAGAAGCCCGAGGCCGTCGACCGTCGCGGGTTCGCCCTCGATGCCGTCCGGATCCGAGACCTGTCGGCCGAGCATCTGATAGCCGCCGCACAGCCCGAGCACGCGCCCGCCGCGGCGGACATGGGCGACGAGATCGCCGTCCCAGCCCTGGGCGCGGAAATGGGCGAGATCGGCGATGGTGGCCTTCGAGCCCGGCAGGATGACGAGATCGCAGACGGGAAGCGCCGCGCCGGCCCGGACGAAGACGACGCTGACGCCCGCTTCCTGCGTCAAGGGATCGAGATCGTCGAAGTTCGAGATGTGCGGGGAAACGGGCACCGCGATGGTGAAGCGCCCGCTATCGCTGGCCGCCTGCGCGCGTGCGGCGAGTCCCATGGAATCTTCAGCCGGCAAACGGTCGGCGGAGCGGAAGAAGGGCAGGAGGCCGAGCGCCTCCCAGCCCGTGCGTTCGGCGATGAAGCGCATGCCGTCGTCGAAGAGCGTCGGGTCGCCCCGCATCTTGTTGACGATGAAGCCGCGCACGAGGGCGGCGTCCTGCGGGTCGATGGCGACCTTCGTGCCGATGATCTGGGCGATGACGCCGCCACGGTCGATATCGCCGACGAGGATGACGGGGGCGCCGGCCGCCTGCGCGAAGCCCATATTCGCGATGTCGTTCACCCGCAGATTGACCTCCGAGGCCGATCCCGCGCCCTCGACCAGGACGAGATCGGCTTCTGCGCGCAGTCGCCCGAAACTCTCGAGCACCTCGGGGAGCAGCGTCGCCTTCATCGTCTGATAGGCCCGCGCCTTCGCCGTGCCGCGCATCCTGCCCTGCACAATCACCTGCGCGCCGACCTCGGATTGCGGCTTGAGGAGCACGGGATTCATGTGGACGCTGAGGGGAACGCGTGCGGCGCGGGCCTGGAGCGCCTGGGCGCGGCCGATCTCGCCGCCATCGGCGGTGACTGCCGCGTTGTTCGACATGTTCTGCGGCTTGAACGGGCGGACGCGCAGGCCCTGATTGGCGAAATGTCGGCAGAGACCGGCGACGACGAGGGATTTTCCCACGTCCGACCCCGTCCCCTGCAGCATCAGCACGCGGGCGCTCATCGTGCGCTCTCTTCCGTTCGGTCGCCTGGTGGCCTCGCGGTTTCCTTCGGACCTCAGCGTTTCGGGGTCAAGCGCCGCCGGCGCGCAGGGCTCTTCAGCGCTGCGCCGTCTCCCACGCCTCGGCGCGATAGAAGGGTGCGTTCGAGGGCGCCAGCGGATCCTTCCCGGCGATCATGTCGGCGGCCTTCTCGCCGATCATGATGGTGGGGGCGTTCAGGTTGCCGGTCGTGATCGTCGGCATGATGGACGAATCGACGATACGCAGCCCGTCGATCCCGACGACGCGCGTCTGCGGATCGACGACCGTCATCGGGTGGCGCGGGTCGCCCATGCGGCAGGTGCCGGAAGGGTGGTACGCGCTTTCGACATGCTGGGCGATGAAGGCGTCGATCTGCGCGTCGGTGACGATGTCTGCGCCGGGCTGGATCTCGCGACCGCGATAGGGGTCGAAGGCCTTCTGGCTGAAGATCTCGCGGGTGAGACGCACGCAGGCGCGCATCTCGATCCAGTCATCCTCGTGGCTGAGATAGTTGAAGCGGATCGACGGGGCTGCCGTCGGATCTGGCGATTTCAGGCGGACATGGCCACGGCTTTTTGACCGCATCGGGCCGACATGGGCCTGAAAACCATGTTCGTTGGCCATGGAGTTGCCGTCATAGCGCACGGCGACAGGCAGGAAGTGATACTGGATGTCGGCGAAGGGCACGCCGGGCCGCGAGCGGATGAAGCCGCAGCTCTCGAAATGGTTCGTCGCGCCGAGGCCGTCGCGGAAGAGCAGCCAGCGCAGGCCGATCTTCGCCTTGGCGATGGGGTTCAGCGCGCTGTAGAGGGTGATCGGGAGCTTCGAGGCGACCTGGAAATAGAATTCCAGATGGTCCTGAAGATTCTCGCCGACGCCCGGCAGGTCATGGACGACGGCGATGCCGTGCTGGCGCAGTTCCGCCGCGGGACCCACGCCCGAGAGCTTCAGGAGATGCGGGTCGTTGATGGGGCCGGCAGACAGGATCACCTCGCGTCGGGCCATCACACGCCGAACCTCGTTGCCACGCCGGTACTCGACGCCGACCGCCCGCCGACCTTCGAACAGGATGCGCGTCGCGAGCGCACGGGTGACGACCGACAGGTTGGGTCGGGCCATCGCGGGTTTGAGATAGGCGTTTGCCGCCGACCAGCGCCGTCCCTTGTGGACGGTCATATCCATTCGGCCGAAACCTTCCTGCCGATAGCCATTGACGTCGCTCGTCTCGGCATAGCCTGCCTGCACTGCCGCATCGATGAAGGCGCGATAGAGCGGGTTGCGTAAAGGGCCGTAGGATGTCTTCAGCGGCCCGTCGGCGCCCCGATAGTCGTCGCCGCCCTCGGCCCGACCCTCTGCGCGCTTGAAATAGGGCAGTACCTGCGCATAGCCCCAGCCATGGCAGCCATCCTCTGCCCAGCCCTCGAAATCCAGCGGATTGCCGCGGATGTAGACCATGCCATTGATCGAGGAAGAGCCGCCCAGCACCTTGCCGCGCGGCGTATGAAGGCGGCGGCCACCCAGCGTCGGCTCGGGCTCGGCATGATAGCGCCAGTCATAGCGTGACGAATTCATCGGGATCGACAGGGCGCTCGGCATCTGGATGAAGACCGAGCGGTCAGAGCCGCCGAACTCGAGGATCTGCACCGTGGTCGCGGCAGTCTCGGTCAATCGGCTCGCAAGGGTGCAGCCGGCCGATCCTGCGCCGACGATCACGTAGTCAAAGGCGTCAGTCATTCCTGAATGCTTTCCAAGGGTCCCGACAAGGGTCCCGACAAGGGTTCCGCGCGCATCCGCTCGAGGGCGCCGTCGACATAGGTGGCGGCGGCACGGCGGGCGGCGGCGCTGTCGGGTTGGCTTTCGGCGAGCGTCGCCCGCAGCCAGAGGCCGTCGATGAAGGCCGCGATCGATTCGCCCAGCGCGAGCGCCTGGGGCCGCCCGACGAGCGGGCGCAGTGCGTGGGTGAGATTGCCGGCGATGCGGCGCTGATAGGCGCGCTGCACCCGCGCGAAGCGAGGCGAATGCGGCACCTGTCCCCAGAAGGCGAGCCATACCGTCGCGGTCCGCCGATCGAACTGGTTCGAGCCGAGATTGGCATCGAGGATCGCCTGGATGCGCTCGCGCGGCGTGGTGGCCTGTCGCAGGCGAGCCGCCGCCGTCCGCGACAATTCGCGGGCGAGGTGACGCAGCGTCGCCTCCAGAAGCCCGTCCTTGTCACCGAAATAGAAGGCCACGAGCCCGGTCGAGACATTGGCGCGGCGAGCGATCTCGGAAATCGTCGTGGCGTTGAAGCCGAGATCCGCGATCGCCTCGATCGTTGCGGCGATCAGCTGACGACGGCGTACATCTTCGGCGTCGACGCGCCGCAAGCGGCCGCCCCCCTCCAGCGCTTTTGTTGTCCCCTCGCCCATAACCTGACAATATTTTGAACGTTCAATCAGTCAAGCGCCGTGGACCCCATCCGGATGCCGGGGCCTGCTCATGTGGGGACCGCCCTTGCGGCCTGACGGCCCGGCCTTCTATGGTGGTGCAAGATTTGTCAGACGGATGATGGCCATGTCGAGCACCCGCCTCCAGAACCTGTGGGATGACGCGATCGCCGATCGACTGGATGAACCCGGCAGGCTCCTCTACCGGTCGAACCTGCTCGGCTCCGACCTGCGCATCACCAATTTCGGCGGCGGCAACACCTCGGCCAAGGTCAAGGCCATCGATCCGCTGACGAGGCAGGAGGTCACGGTCCTCTGGGTCAAGGGATCGGGCGGCGACATCGGGTCGATGAAACTCGACGGTTTCTCGACGCTCTATCTCGACAAGCTCGAGCAGCTGAAAGGGCTCTATCGCGGTCTCGCCCATGAGGACGAGATGGTCGATTATCTGCCGCACTGCACCTTCGCGCTCAATCCGCGCGCGGCGTCGATCGACACGCCGCTGCACGCGTTCCTGCCGGCGGTCCATGTCGATCACGTCCATCCCGACGCGGTCATCGCAATCGCGGCCTCCGCCAACGCCGAGCGCCTGACGAAGGAGATCTTCGGCGGTGAGATCGGTTTCCTGCCCTGGCAACGCCCCGGCTTCGACCTCGGCCTGAAGCTCAGCGCGCTCGCCCTGTCGAACCCCGATCTCGTCGGGGTCGTCCTCGGCGGCCACGGCCTCTTCACCTGGGGCGACACGGCGAAGTCGTGCTATCTCCAGACGCTGCGGATCATCCAGAAGGCGGCCGACTGGCTCGAGGCGTCGAGCCGCAAGCCAGCATTCGGCGGAGCGAAGGTCGTGACCCTCGCGCCGGACCAGCGCGCCGCAATCGCCGCGACCCTGATGCCCGAAATTCGGGGCCGGATCAGTCAGGGTGAAGCGAAGGTCGGTCACTTCAACGACCAGCCGGAGGTGCTCGAGTTTGTTGGCTCGAACGCGCTCGCCGATCTCGCGCCGCTCGGCACCTCATGCCCGGACCATTTCCTGCGCACCAAGATCGCGCCGCTCGTCATCCCGTTCGATCCGGCCCATCCCGATCCGGCGACGGTGATTGCGGGCCTCGACGCGCTGCTGGCCGGCTATCGCGAGCGCTATGCCGCCTATTACGAGCGCTGCAAGCATGCGAACTCACCGGCGATGCGCGATCCGAATGCCGTCATCTATCTGGTGCCGGGCGTCGGCATGCTCTCGTTTGCCAAGGACAAGGCGACGGCGCGGATCGCCGGCGAATTCTATGTCAACGCCATCAACGTCATGCGCGGGGCGACGGGCGTCGACAGCTATGTCGGCCTTCCCGAGCAGGAGGCCTTCAACATCGAGTACTGGCTGCTCGAGGAAGCCAAGCTCCAGCGCATGCCCAAGCCCAAGAGCCTCGCGGGCCGCGTTGCGTTGATCACCGGCGGAGCCGGCGGCATCGGCCAGTCGATCGCGGCCCGGCTGATGGGCGAGGGCGCCTGCGTCGTTCTCGCCGACATTGACGGGACGGCGCTGGCGCAGACCGTCGACGCCTTCGGCAAGCGCTTTGGCAAGGATGTCGTGCGCGGGGTCCGGGTCGACGTCACCGACGAGGCGAGCGTGATCGCCTCCTTCACCGAGACTGCCCGTCAGTTCGGCGGCATCGACATTCTCGTCAACAATGCCGGTATCTCCTCGGCCGCCCCGGTCGAGGATACGACGCTCGACTTGTGGAACCGCAACATCTCGATCCTTGCGACCGGCTATTTCCTCGTCGCGCGGGAGGCCTACCGGCTGATGAAGCGGCAGGGCCGCGGCGGGTCGATCGTCTTCATCGGATCGAAGAACGGCGTCGCGGCCTCGGCCGGCGCCTCCGCCTATTGCACCGCCAAGGCGGCGGAGATCCATCTCGCGCGCTGCATGGCGCTTGAGGGGGCGCCGCTCGGCATCCGCGTCAATACGGTCAATCCGGACGCGGTGCTGCGCGGATCCAAGATCTGGCAGGGCGAATGGCGCCAGCAGCGCGCCCAGTCGAACAAGATCAGCGAGGATGATCTGGAGGAGTTCTACCGCAAGCGCTCGCTGCTCCAGCGTTCGGTCTTTCCCGACGACGTCGCCGAGGCGGTGTATTTCTTCGCCTCGGATCTGTCGGCGAAGTCGACCGGCAATTTCCTGAATGTCGATGCCGGCAACGCCGCGAGTTTCACGCGCTAGGCGCGGCACGGAGGGGGACGGGCCATGAGCTTCAGCATCACGCAGGACCAGATCGAGACGGCGAACCGTTCCGGCATCGCCGCCCACGAGGACGATCTCGACGCACTCTCCCGCCAGCTCGCCCGCCGCGGCGTCGCGATCGAGGCCGTCATCGGCGCGGTCCAGGCCTTCGGCGTGGCGGTCCCGACCTGGGGCGTGGGCACCGGGGGCACCCGCTTCGCGCGCTTCCCGGGCCCCGGTGAGCCGCGCACCATTTTCGACAAGATCGAGGATTGCGGCGTCATCCATCGGCTGACGCGAGCGACGCCGACCGTCTCGCCGCATTTCCCCTGGGACATCGTCAGCGATTATGCGGCCCTGCGCGAGGCCGCGACGCGGCAGGGGCTCGGCTTCGACGCGGTCAACTCGAACACCTTCCAGGACCAGCCCGGACAGGCCCATTCCTACAAGTTCGGTTCGCTGTCGAGCACCGACGAGGCGACCCGCCAGCAGGCGGTCGCCCATAATGTGATGTGCATCGATATCGGCAAGAAGCTCGGCTCGAAGGCGCTGACAGTGTGGATCGCCGACGGCTCGAACTTTGCCGGCCAATCGAACCTCACCCGGGTTTTCGACAACTATCTCGAGGCGATGGCGCGGGTCTACATGGCGTTGCCGGCGGACTGGACTGTCTATCTCGAGCACAAGCTCTATGAGCCCGCCTTCTACTCGACCGTGATCTCCGACTGGGGATCGAGCTTCGCGGCCGCGACTGAGCTCGGG
Source organism: Labrys sp. (in: a-proteobacteria) (assembly GCA_046344875.1). Taxonomy (GTDB): domain Bacteria; phylum Pseudomonadota; class Alphaproteobacteria; order Rhizobiales; family Labraceae; genus Labrys. The sequence goes on from JBKDKQ010000045.1 coordinate 30,566, forward strand.
CCGAAGGCGAAGTGCCTCGTCGATCTCGGCCATCATGCGCCGAACACGAACATCGAGCAGATCGTGGCGCGGCTGATCCGCTTCAAGAAACTCGCCGGCTTCCATTTCAACGATTCGAAATACGGCGACGACGATCTCGACTCGGGCTCGGTCGAACCGTTCCGCCTCTTCCTCGTCTTCAATGAACTCGTCGACGCCGCGCATCGCAAGGCGCCGGAGTTTTCGCCGGCCTACATGATCGACCAGTCGCACAACGTCACCGATCCGATCGAGAGCCTGATGGGCTCGGCGATCGAGATCACGCGGGCCTATGCGCAGGCGCTCCTCGTCGACCGCGCCGAACTCGCCGATCTGCAGGAGCGCAACGACGTGCTCGCGGCCCATCGGCTGATCAAGCGAGCCTTCACTACCGACGTCTCGCCGATCCTCGCCGAAGCACGCCGGCGCGGCGGGGGCGCGCTCGATCCGGTCGCGGTCTACCGGTCGTCGGGCTATCGCGCAGAAAAGACCCGCGAGCGGCCGGCTTCGGGCGTTGCCTCGGCCGGTATCGTCTGATCAGGGGTCGGTGATCGGAAAATCATGCGCGACCGCCTTGCTGCGGCGCGCATAGGTGAAGTGCCACCATTCGCGCCGGTAATTCACACATCCCTCCGCCGCCATCGCGGCGACGAGGCGCTGCCGGTTGGCCGTGACCTCTTCCGACCGCCCCGGCGCCTGTGTCGCTGCAGCCGGATCGAAGCAGTCGAAGGTCGTGCCGAAATCGAGGAGATCGCCGTCGCCGCGCGCGGCCTGGTCGGCGGTACAGGGCGCCGGATCGCCATCCGCCCTCGAGATGGGCACGGGCGGACCTTCGAGAGGGGCGAGGGCGAGATCGACGGCGAAGCCCGAGGCATGCAGCGAGCGGGCGGCGATGTAGCCCTGTGCGACGAGCGCCTGACGGTCGATCGCCGGATGGAAGGGGCCGCGCTGCGGTACGGCTTTGTCCTGCGTCCAGGCGACCAGCGCCGCGACCGCCCGTTGCGGCCGGTAACAGTCGAAGACGACGAGGCCGAGGCCCTCGGGCCGCAGCGCCGTCTGGACCCGCGCCAGAGCCCGCGCGACGTCGTCGCGCAGGATGCAGGCGGCCGCGCCATAGCCGGGCAGGGGTTTGCCGGTGACGTTGGCGGCCGTCGCATACCGCATCACCTCCCGGATGCCGGTGTCGAGGGAAGCCAGACGGACGAAGCCTTTCGGCAGGGCATCGGCAGCGGCGATCGGCGATGCAAAACCCGTCAACAGGACCAGGATCGCGACGAGACGCGATGGATGGAGCCTGTTTCCCGCTACTGTCATCCGCCGTCCCTCTCTCCCGATGATGCGTTCACAAATTCGTGATCGATTTTACAGCCATGCCTGCATTTTTTTCCGAGATCTACAGATCCGACGCGGCGCGCACTCCGTAGCACCACGTAGAAAACACAGGTCATGACGTTGTTTTCACGGGGGACGACATGAACGCGCATATTGGCTTGCGCAGGAGTTTTGTGAAGGCGGCGATGGACGCGCCTTTCCTCACGCGTGAACAGGAACTCGAACTCGCGATCCGCTGGAAGGAAAAGCGCGATGAGAACGCGCTGCACGACCTGACATCCGCGCATATGCGCCTCGTCATCGCGGTCGCGGCGCGGTTCCGCCACTATGGCCTGTCGATGGCCGACATGATCCAGGAAGGCCATATCGGCCTGCTCGAGGCCGCCGCCCGGTTCGAACCGGATCGCGACGTGCGCTTCTCGACCTATGCGACGTGGTGGATCCGCGCTTCGGTGCAGGACTACATCCTGCGCAACTGGTCGATCGTGCGGGGTGGCACGTCGTCGGCGCAGAAGGCGCTTTTCTTCAATCTCCGTCGCCTGCGCGCCCGTCTGACCCGCGAGCAGCTCGGCGCCTCCGGGATGGAGGGGGTTTATACCGAGATCGCGACCGCGGTCGGCGTGTCGGTCGACGACGTCGCGGTGATGGATGCGCGCCTGTCGGGCGCGGACATGTCGCTCAACGCGCCGATGGTCGAAAGCGATTCGGGTGGGTCGGCGAGCCGCGGCGATTTCCTCGTCGACACCGCGCCACTGCCGGACGAGACGGTGGCGGAATCGATCGACACCGAGCGGCGCCTGTCCTGGCTGCGCAGCGCGCTGAAGGTGCTCAGTGATCGCGAACTGCGCATTCTGCGCGCGCGCCGCCTGTCGGAGACGGCCGACACGCTGGAATCGCTCGGGGAAAGGCTCGGCATCTCGAAGGAGCGCGTGCGCCAGATCGAGAACCGCGCCATGGAAAAGCTCCGCTCCGCGCTCCTCGCCCGCAACCCCGATGCCCGGATGGCGCTGATCGGCGCCTGAGCGGCCGGAGATGGCGCCGCGCGGCCTCTTGCCAAGCGGCGGTCCCTTGCCAAGCGGCGTCACTCGACTACTCTGCGGCTCCCTCAGCGGAGTGCCGTGCCATGTTCGGGCTTGACGTCGTTCTTCTCGTTGTCGTCGCACTGGTCATCGTCACGCTGTTTGCCGGCGTGAAAACGGTGCCTCAGGGTTACAACTATACGGTCGAGCGCTTTCGTCGCTATACCGGGACGCTGAAGCCCGGCCTTAACCTCATCGTTCCCTTCTTCGACTCCATCGGCGCGAAGATGAACATGATGGAACAAGTGATGGACGTCCCGCGCCAGGAGGTCATCACCCGCGACAACGCCCAGGTCGCTGTGGACGGCGTCGCCTTCTATCAGGTGATCGACGCTGCAAAGGCGGCCTATGAGGTGTCGGACCTCAATGGCGCGATCCTCAACCTCACCATGACGAACATCCGGACCGTGATGGGATCGATGGATCTCGACCAGCTCCTTTCCCATCGCGACGAGATCAACTCGAAGCTCCTGAGCGTGGTCGATGCCGCCGCGACGGTCTGGGGCGTGAAGGTCACCCGTGTCGAGATCAAGGACATCGTGCCGCCGCTCGACCTCGTGGAGGCCATGGGACGGCAGATGAAGGCTGAGCGCGAGAAGCGCGCCGTCATTCTCGAGGCCGAAGGGCAACGCCAGTCCGAGATCCTCAAGGCCGAGGGGCAGAAGCAGTCACAGGTGCTGGAAGCCGAGGGCCGGCGCGAGGCCGCGTTCCGCGACGCGGAAGCACGCGAGCGTCTCGCCCAGGCGGAGGCGACCGCGACCCAGCTGGTGTCGGAAGCGATCGCCAAGGGAGATCTCGCGGCCATCAACTACTTCATCGCCGACAAATATGTGAAGGCGTTCCAGAGCCTCGCCTCGGCCCCGAACCAGAAGGTGCTGGTGGTGCCGATGGAGGCGACCGCCCTGATCGGGTCGCTGTCCGGCATTGGCGAGATCGCCAAGACCGTGTTCGGTGAACAGGCCGCCGCCGCCTCCGGCCGTCGCAGCGGGTCCGGCGTGCCGCGGATCGATCCCGGCGCCAACAGCTGAGGCCTTGCCATGGAAGGTTCCTTCTTCGCCGCGCTCGGCAACTGGAACTGGTTTCTGGCGGCCGGCCTGCTGCTGCTTCTGGAACTCGCCCTGCCGGGAACCTTCATGCTGTGGCTGGGCCTCGCGGCAGCGGCGACCGGGTTCATCGCCTTCGCCGTGCCGCTCGGCTGGCAGGCGGGCCTGGCGGTTTTCGCCGTGTTGTCGGTTGCCTTCGTTCTTGTCGGACGCTCGATCCTGCGACGCGGGGCAGACCGCCAGAGCGATCAGCCGTTCCTCAACCAGCGCGGTGAGGCGCTTGTCGGCCAGGAGTTCCTCCTGATCGACCCGATCGTCGCCGGTGCCGGTCGGGTGCGTGTCGGCGACAGCGTGTGGCGGGTGACCGGCCCGGATCTCCCTTCCGGCCGGCGCGTGCGCGTTTCAAAGGTCGACGGCTCCGTCCTGGTGGTCCAGGCGGTGCCGACCGTCGAGGGTTGAGCGGGGATCGCCGACTTCGCCGAAACAAAGGTTGACGGCGGCTTGCGTGGTCGCGATCGACCTGCTATCAGGCCGGCCTCGTTGCGGAATGGGCGCGTAGCTCAGCGGGAGAGCACACCCTTGACATGGGTGGGGTCACAGGTTCAATCCCTGTCGCGCCCACCATTCCGTTCCAGGTTCCGAGAACTCAGCGTTCTAAAGCCGCCCCAGCCGGCGGCTTTTCTCATGTTTTTTCACCAGCCGCTCGCGCTTCAGGCGCGACAGGCGCTCGATCCAGAAAATCCCGTCGAGCTGATCGATTTCGTGCTGGATGCAGGCAGCGAGAAAGCCGTCGGCCTCCATCTCGTGGGCCGCCCCGTCGAGATCCTGATAGGTGACGCTGATCCGGGCCGGGCGCGTGACCGTCTCGGTCAGCCCGGGCATGCAGACGCTGCCTTCCTCATGCGTTGCGACGTCGAGTGACCGCTCGATGATCAACGGGTTGACGAAGAGCAGGGGCGGCGTCGACGGTTCAAGACGGATGGCAGTGATCCGCGTCGGCACACCGTAGTGCGCGGGCGTCAAGCCGACCGCGCGCGCGGCTGCCAAGGTGTCGCGGAGATCCTCGACCAATTGGCTGAGCTCCGCTCCGAAGGTTGTGACCGGTGCGCAGCTCACCGCAAGACGCGGATCCGGATAAATGAGAAGGGGACGGGCCGTCATTGCGTCATGCTGGCTTAGTTGGCAATCGAACACCAGCGGAAGGGGGGGTGCCGCCTGCTTTCGCATTCGCACGGTTGGTTTCGGGCCGATGGCCGGTCGCGGGGGCGTGTCAACCGTGGCGATTGATCCGGGTCAGGTGGCAACAAACTGCGCCATTGGTCTTCGAATCGGTTGCAAGGTGCACTGTTACTGTTTCAAATTGTGCAGTGCGCCATAAATTCTCCACTACTATGGTGCATGATGGTAGCCAAGTAATTGTGCGTTTTGGTCGTATCTCAGGGTGTCGGCTGCCCTAGTTCCGGGGGGCATCCGGTAAAGCAGGAATAAAGCTTAACGAAGAGTTGCCCCGCCCGATCGAGGCGTACAGGTTGAGATTTTAACGTGTGGTGCTTAGGTACAATTGCCGAGCAGACGTGTTGTGGGCACGGATCGCGCAGGATCGTCGGCCTCAACGGAATCAGACGCAGACGGGCTATGGCTCGAGCCGGCGGCGCGCAAACGCGACGGGGTGCGGGCTTTATGGTGGGAGAAGGTAACGCATGAACCCGGGCTTCGACCTGTATTTCTACTGGACGCTTGCCAGGCGCCGTCTCCCGATCTTCATTCTCGTATCGGTCGCAGTGGCCGTGGCCGGCGCCGTTGTCGTCATGTCGCTGCCGGCGGTCTATGTCTCGTCAGCCAGAATTCTCGTCGAATCCCAGCGGATTCCGACGGATCTCGTCCGCTCGACCGTCACCAGCGCTGCGGGTGAGCGCATTCAGGTCATCCAGCAGCGCGTCATGACACGCGACAACCTGCTGGCGATGGCCGACAAGTTCAAGCTGTTCGCTGACCGAAGCGATCTCAGCCGCAGCGACATCGTCGATCTGATGCGCGAGCGCACGGCAATCCGCCCATTGAGTGTCGGCGCGGGGCGTTCGCGCGCCAATGCCGTGACGATCGCCTTCTCCATCAGCTTCGAGTACGAAAACCCTGCGCTTGCCGCCAAGGTTGCGAACGAACTCGTGACGCTGGTGCTCGATGAGGACGTCCGCGGTCGCGCGACGCGTGCGACCGAGACGACCAAGTTCTTGAGCGGCGAAGAAAAGCGACTGTCGGACGAGCTTGACGCCGTACAGGCCGAAATCGCCAAGCTGAAGGACACCAATCCGAACGCGTTGCCGGAAAAGCTCGCCTTCAATATGGGTCTGCTCGAGCGCACTGAATCGCTGGTCGCCTCAATCGATCGCGATATCCAGGCGCAGGCTGACCAGCGTCGCATGTTCGAGCTTGAGGCGGAGGTGCGGCGTGTCTCCGCGACCGGGCCCGGCGGGACCCAGCCCCAGTCGATCGATGCCCGGATCGAGGCTTTGAAGGCCGAGATCACCCAAAAGCTGGCGCTGTACTCTGAGACCCATCCCGAGGTTCGCGCGCTGCGAAAGATCCTCGCCAATCTGGAAAAGGAGCGCGAAGCGCAGGTCGCCGCGCTCTCCAGCAAGCCGACCGACACGAAGCCGAACGAGATGAAATCGGTCGAGGAGCGTCTGCTAGCCGAGAAGTTTGCCTCGCTCGACGCGCGCACGAAACTGCTGCGCGAGCAACGCGAAAAGGCACTTCAGTCCGCCGAGGTGATCAAGGCAACGATTGAGGCCACGCCGCAGGTTGCTTCCGCCTTGTCGGATCTCGACCGGCGCCAGCAGGCGCTGCGCAAGAATCTCGACGAGATCACCTCGAAACTCGCGGAAGCGCGCCTTGGTGAACGGCTTGAGGAAAGCCAGCAGGCAGAACGTTTCGAGGTGATCGAACAGGCAAGCGCGCCGCAGGAGCCGGTCAAGCCCCAGCGTGCCAAGCTTCTCGCGGTCGTCGCCATGCTGGCGGGGTTCGCCGGCGTCGCATCCTCCGCTGGCCTCGAAATCCTCGACTCGAGCATCAAGCGAAGCCACGATATCGTCAGCAAGCTGAACCAGCGCCCGCTCGTCGTCATTCCCTACATCACGACGCAGGGCGAAAAACGGAAGCGTCGTATCAAGTTTCTGTTCATCCTTCTGGCAGTTTTGCTGATGGTTGTTGGCGGTCTGGTAGCTGCTTACATGTTCATTCCGAATATTGATGTCTTGTTTTACACGTATCTGAACAGGTTCTCCTGAAACTGATCAGGATCGTGGGGCGATCGAGCGGGGCGGCGGGAATGGAACGAATCAAAGAGGCGATCGAGCGAGCGAAGGCACAGCGGGACGGGCTGCATCAGGCGGCAGCACCTGTGCGTCGTTCGGCGCCCGCTGCCGCTCTGCAATCGGTTGCCGCAACGGTCGTCGCGGCCGCGCCCGAGCCGCGCGAGACCCCGGTTCCACCGCGTGAGGCCGAGCTTTTGTCGCCGCGGCATCTGGAGGCGAAGCGCGTCGTCGCTCACCAGCCCAACAACCCCTTCGCCGCCCCCTTCGACGTTCTGCGCACCAAGATCCTGCAGGAGATGGACAGCAAGGGATGGCAGGTCCTCGTCGTCACATCACCGACGGCGAATTGCGGGAAGACGGTGACGGCGGTCAATCTCGCCTTCAGCATTGCGCGCCATGAGGAACGGTCGGTGGTTCTGGTCGATCTCGATCTTCGCAAGCCGCAGGTCGCCGAAACGCTTGGATTGAAGGGGGCTGCAAAGATCGAGGGCCTGATGGCGGGACGCCTCACCGTGTCGGATGCCATGGCCACGGTGGATGCCGAGGGACAGCGGATCGATGTGCTGGCCTCGCGCGGGCCGGTGCAGGGGGCGTCCGACGTCATCGCGTCGCGCCAGATCAAGGATCTGGTGCTGGAACTGCGCCGTCTGCCCGGTCGCCCGGTGATCGTCGTCGACATGCCGCCCCTCTTCGTCTCGGACGACGTCCTCGCCTTCCTCCCGCTCGCGGATTGTGCCGTGCTGGCCGCCGCCGAGCGACGTTCGACCGTGTCGGATGTCGAGACCAGCGAGCAGCTTCTCGCAGAGGCAAATCTGATCGGCATCGTGCTGACGAAGTCGTTCGACCGCTCCGAGGCCTATAACTATTCGTCCTATTACTGAACCATCGACCAGAACGACGATGCGATCTCGTCCTCCGGCGCACAGTGGATCTGTCGGTAACCCGCACAATGTATGAGACGTTTTACGGCCTGCGTGAGAAGCCTTTCGCGATGCAGCCCGACCCGGATTTCATCTACTGGGCGGGCGGCCATCGCATGGCCTACACGATGCTGGAGTACGGCGTCGTCAACAATCTCGGCTTCACCGTCATCACCGGCGAGATCGGCTGCGGCAAGACGACCCTCGTGCGCAAGCTGATCGGACAGCTCGACGCGAACGTGACCGTCGGGCTCCTCACGAACACGCGGATCACGGAAGGCGAGTTGCTGCGCTGGGTCATGCTCGCGCTCGGACAACCCTTCGAGCAGAGCACTACGATCGGCCTGTTCCGCGATTTCGAGCGTTTTCTGATCGAGGAATATGCCGCCAACCGGCGGACCATCCTGATCGTGGACGAGGCGCAGAATCTCGGTGCGCACACGCTCGAGGAATTGCGCATGCTGTCCAATATCAATTCGGGCAAGGACCAGCTGCTGCAATGCATCCTGGTGGGCCAGCCGCAGTTGAAGAACCTGCTGCAGAGCCCCGAGCTCTACCAGTTCGCCCAGCGCGTCTCCTCCGATTTCCATCTCGAGCCCCTGATGGATACGGAGGTCTACAACTACATCAAGCATCGCGTGACGACGGCCGGCGGGCCGCCCGACCTGTTCTCGCGCCAATCCGCGCGTCTGGTTGCCGAGGCGAGCCGCGGCGTGCCGCGCATCATCAACATGCTGTGCGACACGGCGCTCGTTTACGCCTATGCACACGGCGCCAATTACGTCTCTCTGTCGATCATGGAGACGGTGATCGAAGAGCGCCGCAAATACGGGCTCTTCTTCTCCTGACATTGCGAACCGGTGCTGCGGCCGACCGCGCCTCCTGCGTGTTTCAGGCGACCTGCCGGACCGGCGGTTCGATGCGGCGGGATGGCCATGAGGCGATGACGGACGCTGGAACCGATCGGCCGAAATGAAACCCCTGGCCATGGGTGCAGCCGGCGGCGGCGACGAGCTGCGCCTGCATCTCCGTCTCGATGCCCTCCGCCGTCGTCACCATGTCGAGCGCCCGCGCGAGCGAGGCGACCGCGCAGACCACCGCCGCCGATTGTGCGTCGTGGCTGAGATGGTCGATGAAGGACTTGTCGATCTTGATCTTCTTGAAGGGCAGCTTCTGCAGATAGCCGAGCGATGAATAGCCGGTGCCGAAATCATCGAGCGCGAGGCGCACGCCCAGGCTCTCGAGATGATGCAGATCGGCCAGCATCGCCTCGTCATTGCGCAGGAAGATCGATTCGGTCACTTCCAGCTCCAGTCGGTCCGGCGAGAGCCCCGACCGGGCGAGCGCGCCGGTGACGGTCTCGACGAGATTGGTGCGGCCGAGCTGCGCCATCGAGATGTTGACGGCGACGACCACGCGCTCGGGCCAACTGGCTGCGGCAAGGCACGCCTGCTCGATCACCCAATCGCCGATCGGCACGATCAGGCCGGTTTCTTCCGCGATCGGAATGAACCGGCCCGGCGGGATGTCGCCGAGCACAGGGTGGCGCCAGCGCAGGAGCGTCTCGGCCGCGACGAGTTCGCGGTTCGCCAGAAGCACGATGGGCTGGTATTCGAGCGCGAGCTCGCCCTTGGCCAGCGCGTCGCGCAGGTCGGTCGCGAGTTCTCGCCGCGCGGCGGCTTCCTCGGCGAGTTGATCGTCGAAGAACCGGCAGGCGAGCTTGCCGTCACCCTTGACCTTGTAGAGCGCCGAATCCGCGTTGCGGATCAACGTGTCTGGCTGCAGCGCATCGCTGGTCGCGATGGCGATGCCGATGCTTGCGCCGACATGGAGCTTGCGCCCCTCGATCTCGAAGGGCTCGGCGATCGCCGTCTGGATCCGTGCCGCGGTGACGGAGGCCTGCTCGCGGATGTCGGCCGCGGGCCTTTCGAGCAGCACGGCGAACTCGTCACCGCCGAGCCGCGCGACGACATCGCCCTCCTCCAGGGCCGCGCGGATGCGGGCGGCGACACCAATCAGCATCTGATCGCCGACCGGGTGTCCGAACGTGTCGTTGACGGCCTTGAAGCGATCGAGGTCCATCACGAACACCGCCGCGTTCCGGTCCTGCCCTGTCCGGGCCAGAGCCCGGCGAAGACTGCGCCGAAACTCCGAGCGGTTCGCGAGCCCGGTGAGGACGTCGTGATTGGCGGCATGGGCGATCCGCTCGGCCGCGAGCTTGCGCTCGTGAATGTCGATGAGGACACCGGAAAGGCGCCGCGGCGTGCCGTCGGCGGCCAGTTCGGTCGCTCGGCCAATGATCTGAACCCAGCGCCAGTCGCGCATTGGATCGCAATGGCGGAACTCGCAGGTGACCTGGCGCGTCGGCGCGTCGCGGAACGAGCCGCGTGCCGCCGCGAGTGCCTGTCGGTCGTCGGGGTGAATGAAGGGCTCGAAACTGTCGATCGAAGTCGGGCGCGCCGCTTCGTCCTGATTGAGCTGTGCCCACCATGACGGGCTCACCCACAGTGCACCGGTTTCAGCGTCGATGTCCCACAGTCCGATCGCGGCGCTCTCGGTCGCGAGCTCGAGACGCTGCTTGGTGACGAGGATCTCCTCACGCGCCGCGACAGTCTCCGTGATGTCCTGGAAGGCGCCGATCAGCTTTGCCGCGCGACCCTCGCGGTTGAGGACGGCTGCATGGATCCGGACCCAGCGCCGCGATCCATCGGCCGCGATGAAGGGCAGTTCGCCATTCCACGGCTGCTGATCCTTCGCGCATTGGGCGAGAACGTCCTGCAGCTGGCCGCGCACTTCTTCCGGGTAGAAGGCGAGCGCGCTGTCCATGTCGGGCTGAAATGCGTCGTCGACCGCGTGGATGCGCCGCACCTCGCGTGACCAGGTGATCGTGCCGCTGTCGAGATCGACGGCCCATGCGCCGACATGGGCGAGCGTGGACATCATCTCGAGATCGGCATTGGCTTCCGCCAGCTGGTCCGCCATCTCCTTCAGAGCGGTGATCTCGGACTCGACCGCCATGAACCCATAGACCGTGCCCTTGGCGTTGAAGAGCGGCTGAAGATCCATGTCGAGCCAATAGGTCCGGCCATCCTTCGCGCGGTTCTTGATCTCGCAGCGGATCGGCTGATGTGCGCGCAGTGCCGCCGAGACACGGGCGACCGTTTCCGGATCGGTTCCCTCATATTGCAGGAGATCGCCCGGCTTCTGCCCCTTCGCCTCGGCGAGCGTGTAGCCGGTAATGGCCTCGAAGGCAGGATTGACCCAGACGATCCTGCCATAGACATCGCACACGATCGCGGCGCTGGAGGCGTGGCGGGCGAAGACGGACAGGGTCAGGAGTTCGTTCGAGATTTCTTTCAGCCGCTGGCTTTCGGCGATTGCGCGGCGGCGACCAGGCAGCACACCGAAGACCAGATAGACGAGGCCGATCAGAAGGCCACCGAACGCGAGTGTCACCTGAACCCGACGTGCTCGCTCGGCATGGGCCGGTAGATCAACGCGTGCGATGGCGTGGCCGACGCGGCCGGTGACGGTGATGATCGCGCGGTGGAGACGCGCCATTTCCGCCCAGGGAATGGCTTGCTCCGGTTCGCGCACGACGGTCGCAGCAATGTCAGCCATACGGCCGAGGTCGGCGCTCAGGATCTGCAGGTCGCGGGTTGAGGGCGTCGGCGCCGGTCCGGTCTCGCTGGCAATGAACGTGTCGATGGCGTCGCGCAGCGCGAGGATGACCTTCCGTTTCTCATTGAAAGCCTCGATCCTTGCGGTTGCTCCGGCATGCTGGTCGGCGGTGAGCGCACTCGCCTGATCGACAAGGTCGCTCGTTGCGCCCTGAACGAGCGCACTGTCTGCGATGACCTGCGCGAGTCGCGCCGTCTGCGTGTCCGTCAGTCGATGGATGGCGAGGCTCGAGACGGCCAGCGCCAGGAGTGCGAGACACGCAACCGTTGTGCTGGCGGCGATTCCGAATGACCGCGTCTTGCCCATCGGCGGCAGAGAGGAACCGGAAGACGGAATGACAGCGTTTCCTAGATGAAGTAATAACGTACCTTCAATCTAGGCCTCATTCGTTAACATACTGATACGGCGGCCTGGCGTTACGGACTGCGCGTGACCTCATCGCCGTAGCTTGATCCTTCGCCGGCAAGATGATCGTCCGGTTGAAAAAACCCCTTGCACCGCCGGCTCACTTACCGTATCGCACCTCTCGCCCAATTTCGCACGTGCCTGTGGTCTCGTGCCGATCGGTGGACATCCGGACAAGAGGCCGGACCGTCGCCCGGAATTCGTGGATGATCCAGGAAGGGATCGTCCGGGCGCTTCGAAGGAAGCGTCGTTTCCGAACCTCGATCGGCAGCCGGAATAGACCGGTGAACCCCGCTCTCCCCGGGGGACGAGACTTGAAGCAACGACGGAGCGGGCTTTTTCGGTCTCGGCCGGTTTCCAACCCCGGTCGCTGAAGAGGCTTGTTCTTCCTTGCCAGGCGTGCGGTCCGGGAACTCCCCGTTCCAATCCAAGGCAGCGCTATCGGCTCGATCGGCCAGAAACGGCTGTTCGCGCCGCCTTCGCTCGTCCGCGCCGCGAGGCGACGGACCGGTGCGCCGTCGACCGTCGATCGCCTTCCACCGGCGATCGCGGCTGATCGATGCACCGTTGACGTCAACGTTAAGCTCTGGGGAGCTCGATCATGACCGACAAGATCCGCGACTATCTGCGCGCCAATCCCGCCGAAGGCCCCCGCCTCGTCGTCGACCTCGACGTCGTCGCCGACAACTATCGCGCTTTCGCCCATGCGCTCCCCGACACGCGCGTCTACTACGCGGTCAAGGCCAATCCGGTGCCGGAGGTCCTCGATCTCCTGGCCCGCCTCGGCTCGTCCTTCGACTGCGCTTCGGTCGGCGAGATCGAACTTGTGCTGGCAACCGGTGCCGGTGCCGAGCGCATATCCTATGGCAACACGATCAAGAAGGAGCGCGACATCGCCCGCGCCTTCGCGCTCGGCGTGCGCCTCTTCGCCGTTGATTGCGAGGCGGAAGTCGAGAAGATCGCGCGCGTCGCCCCCGGCGCGAAGGTATTCTGCCGCATCCTGTGCGACGGCGCCGGCGCGGAATGGCCGCTGTCGCGCAAGTTCGGCTGCGCTCCGGAGATGGCGCCGGCCGTGCTCGAGGCCGCGCATCGCGCCGGTCTGCGCGCCTATGGCATCTCGTTCCATGTCGGCTCGCAGCAGGGCAATGTCGAGGCCTGGGATGGCGCGATCGCCACCGCGGCGGCGATCTTCCGCACACTCGCCGAGCGCGGCATCCTGCTGTCCATGGTCAATATGGGTGGCGGCTTCCCCGCGCGCTATCTGCGGGCGATGCCCGGCGTACCGGCCTATGGTGAGGCGATCTTCCGGTCGCTCTCCACCCATTTCGGCAACCAGATGCCGGAGACGATCATCGAGCCGGGTCGCGGCATGGTGGGTGACGCGGGCCTCATCGAGGCCGAGGTGGTGCTGATCTCGCGCAAGTCCGACGATGATCCGGTGCGCTGGGTCTATCTCGACATCGGCAAGTTCCACGGTCTCGCCGAGACCATGGACGAGGCGATCCGCTACCCCATCCGCACGCCGCGCGATGGCGCGCCGACGACCCCGTGCGTCATCGCCGGGCCGACCTGCGATTCCGTCGACGTGCTCTATGAGCGCACGCCATATGAATTGCCGGTGAGCCTCGCGATCGGCGACAAGGTCCTGATCGAGGCTTGCGGCGCCTATACGACGACCTATTCGACGGTCGGCTTCAACGGCTTCCCGCCGCTCGCGAGCGTGGTGATCTGACGGTACCGACGGCGGCGCTCCAACGCGCCGCCGGACCTCCCCAATCCATTCCCTTTGTCTGTCGCTCTGCCGAGAGGAGCCACGGCCATGATCCGTCTTGTCGATGAACGCCCCGTCCATGTTCCCGCCCGCGAAGCGCTGCTCGACGAGGCTTTTGGGGACGCTCGCTTCACCAAGACCAGCGCACGGCTGCGCGACGGCTATTTGCCGGCAAAAGATCTGTCGCTGATTGCGCTGGACGGCGCCGCCGTCACCGGCAGCGTGCGGTTGTGGCACGTCGCGGCGGGTCCCCGTCGTCCGGCGCTGCTGCTCGGACCGCTTGCGGTCGCGGCGCAGCGCCAGGGGGAGGGCATCGGATCGGCGCTGATGGAGGAGGCGATCGAGCGGGCGCGGGCACTCGGCCATCGCGCGATCCTCATTGTCGGCGACGCGCCCTATTATGCGCGGTTCGGCTTCGAGGCGGCCCTGACCACGGGCCTCTGGCTGCCCGGGCCGGTGGAGCGCGAGCGCTTCCTCGGCCTCGAACTGGTGTCCGGAGCGCTCGACGGCGCGGCGGGGCTCGTGAGCCCGACCGGACGCCGTGTCGCCCGGCCGGCGCTGCGCACGCTCCTGCGCGCGGCGACCGCTGCCGAGGATTTCGCTCGCGCGGCCTGACGCGCCGCGGCGCCGACCCCCTCCCATGACCGCCGCGCCGGAAGGGACCGACGAAAATCGGTTCCCTTTCGGCGTCGACTTGCTCTAAACGCACGCTGACCGTTCAGGAGATCCACAATGTCCGCATGGCCCGTCCACGCCACCATCACCGGCCCCATCGTCATGATCGGCTTCGGCTCGATCGGGAAGGGTGTCCTGCCGCTGATCGAGCGGCATTTCGAGTTTGATCGCTCGCGCTTCGTCGTGATCGATCCCAACGACGCGGATCGGGCGCTGCTCGACGAGCGCGGCATCCGCTACGTCAAGCTCGCGATCACGCGCGACAATTACGTCGATACACTGACGCCGCTCCTCACCGCCGGCGGCGGCCAGGGTTTCTGCGTCAACCTCTCCGTCGACACCTCCTCGCTCGACATCATGGTGCTGTGCCGCTCGATCGGCGCGCTCTACATCGACACGGTGGTCGAACCCTGGCTCGGCTTCTACTTCAATGCTGGGACGGACAATGGCGCGCGCACCAACTACGCACTGCGCGAGACCGTCATGGCCGAACGCGCCCGCAATCCGGGTGGTGTCACGGCGGTCTCGTGCTGCGGCGCCAATCCGGGCATGGTGTCCTGGTTCGTGAAGCAGGCGCTCCTCGACATTGCGCGCGACACGGGCCATGCCGCCGCCGAGCCGACGACCCGCGAGGGCTGGGCCCGGTTCGCGAGGGACCTCGGCGTCAAGGGCGTCCACATCGCCGAGCGCGACACGCAGCGCGCCCGCACGCCCAAGCCCGCCAATGTCTTCGTCAATACCTGGTCGGTCGAGGGCTTCCTGTCGGAAGGAATGCAGCCGGCCGAACTCGGCTGGGGCACGCATGAGCGCTGGATGCCGGAGAACGGCCGCGAGCAGACCTCGGGGTCGAAGGCGGCGATCTATCTGCTGCAGCCGGGCGCCAATACCCGCGTGCGCACCTGGTGCCCGACGCCGGGTCCGCAATACGGCTTCCTCGTGACCCATAACGAGTCGATCTCGATCGCCGACTACTACACCGTGCGCGAGGGCGAGCGCGTGGTCTACCGCCCGACCGCCCACTACGCCTATCACCCGGCCAATGACGCGGTCCTGTCGCTCCACGAAGTGTTCGGTCGCGCCGGCGTGATGCAGCCCAAGCATCACATCCTCGGCGAGGACGAGATCGTCGACGGCATCGATGAACTCGGCGTGCTGCTCTATGGCCACAAGAAGAACGCCTACTGGTACGGCTCGCAGCTTTCGATCGAGGAGACGCGCAAGCTCGCTCCCTATCAGAACGCCACCGGCCTGCAGGTGACCTCGGCGGTTCTCGCCGGCATGGTCTGGGCGCTGGAAAACCCGAATGCCGGGATCGTCGAGGCGGACGAGATGGATTTCCGTCGCTGCCTCGAGGTGCAGACGCCCTATCTCGGTCCGGTGAAGGGCTACTACACCGACTGGACGCCGCTCGAAAACCGGCCGGGCCTGTTCCCGGAGGATCTCGACACCTCCGACCCCTGGCAGTTCCGCAACATCCTGGTGCGCTGACACTTGGCGATGCGCACGCTCGCCAGCGGGGCCGCCCTGCCGCTCATCCTGCGCCTGGTGCGGGAAGAGGGCAGGCGGCACCTGCGATCCTACGGGCTCGCGCTCGCCTGCATGCTGCTCGTGGCTCTGACCACGGCGCTGTCTGCCTATCTGATGAAGAACGTCATCAACGACGTCTTCGTCGCCCGCTCGACGAATGCGATGGTGACGCTCTCGATCGTCATCGTCGTCATCTACGCGGTGAAGGGGGTCGCGGGCTATGGCCAGATGGTCATCCTGTCGCGGATCAGCAATGCGATCGTCGCCAGTAACCAGCTGAAACTGTTCGCGAAATATCTGTCGTTCGATCTCGCGACGGTGACCGGCACGCATTCGGGGGAACTCGTCAACCGCTTCCAGACCGGCGCGACCTCGATCGCGACCGCCCTCCAGCTTCTCGTCACCTCGATCGGGCGCGATCTCTTCACGCTGCTCGGCCTCGTCGCGGTGATGATCGTGCAGGACACCGCCATGGCGGTCGCGGCCCTCGTCATCGCGCCGGCCGCGGTGATCGGGATCCGGCTCCTGGTCCGACGGGTCAAGAAGGTTCGGCTGCGCGCCTATGGCATTGCCGGCGAACTGCTGCAGACGCTGCAGGAGGCCCTTCAGGGCATTCGCGTCATCAAGGCCTACCGGATGGAGCGGGCCTTCGTCGAGCGCATGGCGCATGTCACCGATGATGCGCGGCAGAGCGCCGACAAGATGGCGGCGATCGCGGCGCGCACGAGCCCGCTGATGGAGACGCTGGGCGGCTTCGCCATCGCCGCCGTGATCGTCTATGGCGGCTACCGGGTCATCCATTCGGGGCAGACGCCGGGCGAATTCTTCTCCTTCATCGCCGCGCTCCTGCTGGCCTATGAGCCGGCGAAGCGGCTCGCGCGGCTCAATCTCGATCTCCAGACCGCGCTTCTGGGCGTCCAGCTTCACTTCGACACGCTCGACTCGATCGCCGGAGAGGCCGAGCGGCCGGGCAAGCGCGTGCTCACCGTCGAGCGTGGCGAGATCGTCTTCGATCACGTCACCTTCGGCTATGATCCGGCCGAACCGGTGGTGCGCGATCTCTGTCTCACGCTCGAAGGCGGGCGGACGACGGCTCTCGTCGGTGAAAGCGGCAGCGGCAAATCGACCCTCGTCGCGCTCATTCAGTATCTCTACACGCCGCAGCAGGGCGGCATCCTGATCGATGGCCAGGAAGTGCGCTCGGTGACGCTCGATTCCCTGCGCGGCCAGATCGCGGTGGTCGGACAGGATACCTTCCTGTTCAACGGCACGGTGCGCGACAACATCGCGATCGGCCGCCCGGATGCGAGCGACACCGAGATCGAGGCGGCGGCGATCGCGGCCAATGCCGATGGCTTCATCCGGGCTCTGCCGCAGGGCTATCTGACGCCGGTCGGCGAACGCGGTGCGTCGCTGTCCGGCGGACAGCGCCAGAGGATCGCGATCGCGCGCGCGATCCTGAAGGACGCCCCGATCATCCTGCTCGACGAGGCGACAGCGGCCCTCGACAATGAATCCGAGCGCGAGGTGCAGCAGGCGCTGCGCGTGCTCGCCGCGGACCGCACCACCCTCGTCATCGCCCATCGCCTCAACACGGTGCGCGATGCCGACGTGATCCACGTAATGGACGGCGGACGGGTGGTCGAATCCGGCACCCATATGGCGCTTTTGTCCACCGGCGGGCGGTATCGGGCGCTCTACGAAGTCATGAGCCAGAAGGATCGTTGAGCGCGGCTGTTGATCGCCACCCGCCGCGGCTTCCCGAGGCGCGCGGATGGGCTAGGGTGCCGGATCAACGGAACCGATCGGCATGCATCTCACTCTCGCAACCTGGAACATCAACTCCGTGCGGCTGCGCATGGGCCTCGTCGAACGCTTCGTGGCCGAATTCAAGCCGGACATCCTCTGCCTGCAGGAGACCAAGGTCGAGGACGGCAAGTTCCCGCTCAACGATGTCAGGGGGCTCGGCTTCGAGCACATCGCCTTCAACGGACAGCGCGGCTACCATGGCGTCGCGATCTTCTCGCGGCTTCCCTTCGAGACGGTCGAGAAGCGCGAGTTCTGCGGCAAGGGCGATGCGCGCCATATTGGCGTCAGGCTGGCGCCGGCGGCGGGTGCGGCGGCGGGCCTCGTCATCCACAATTTCTATGTCCCCGCCGGCGGCGACATCGCCGATCCGGCGGTCAACGACAAGTTCGCCCACAAGCTCGCCTTTCTCGACGAGATGGAAGCCTGGTTCGGCGAGGGGTTTCCGGGCGAGGAGAAGGCCGTGCTGGTCGGCGATCTCAACATCGCGCCGCTCGAACAGGATGTGTGGAGCCACAAGCAGCTCCTCGACGTCGTCTCGCACACGCCGGTCGAGACCGAAGGGCTCAAGCGCCTGATCGAACGCGGCGCCTGGGTCGACACGATGCGCACCTTCGTACCTGAGACGGAGAAACTCTACACGTGGTGGAGCTACCGCGCCGCCGACTGGCTGGCGGCCGACCGGGGCCGTCGGCTTGACCACATCTGGTCGAGCCGCAGCCTCGCGCCCGCCTTCACCGGCATCGACGTGATCAAGGACGCACGCGGCTGGGACCGGCCGTCGGACCATGTGCCGGTCATCGGTCGGCTGGACCTCGGCCGCCTCTAGGTCAAAACCTCACGCCGCGCCGATCTGGACGAGCGCCCGCCGCGCGGCGCGACCGAACTTGTCGGCGATCTCGGCAAGATCGTCGTCGGTCGCGATGTAGGGCGGTGCGATGATCGCGGTGTCGCCGTTGACCCCGTCGACATTGCCGCCCGACGGGTAGCAGATCAGCCCGTCGTCGAAGGCCGCGGCGCGCAGCTTGAGGTGCAGGCCCTTGGCGGCCGGGAAGGGCGCCCTGGTGGCTCGGTCGGCAACGAACTCGATGCCGATGAAATAGCCACGACCACGGATGTCGCCCACGGCCTCGACCCCGTCGAGCGCCTCCGCCAGCAGCCGGCGCAGGAGCGGCTCCTTGTCGTGCACGCGCTCGACGAGCCCGTCCCGTTCGACGATGCGCTGAACGGCGGCACCCGCGGCACAGGCGGCCGTGTGGCCGGTGAAAGTGTGTCCGGTCATCGGTCCGCCATGGGCGCGGGTGATCGCCTCGCTGATCGCGGATGAATAGACGGCGGCGCCGAGTGGCATGTAGCCCCCGGCAAGGCCCTTGGCGACCGGCATGATGTCGGGCTCGACGTCGTCATGGGCGAGCGCGCGCCAGGTGCCGCAGCGACCCGACCCGCACATCACCTCGTCCGCAATCATCAGGACGCCATGGCGGTCGCAGATCTCCCGGATCCGTTTCGCATAGCCGGGGGGTGCGGGAACGCAACCACCCGCCGCGCCGACGACCGGCTCGAAGATGAAGGCCGCCACGGTCTCAGGCCCGAGTTCGAGAATCTTGTCCTCGAGTTCCTTCGCGCAGGCCTCGCCCGTATCCTCCGGCGCCACGCCGGCGGGCGGGCGATAGCTGTTGGCGGGCGACAGGCGCGGCACGTCAACCATGGCCCCTTCGAAGGGGCGCCGCCGTTCAAGGAAACCCGACAGCGCCATGGCGCCGAGCGTATTGCCGTGCCAGGAGCGCTCGCGCGAGATGAAACGCCGGCGCGTCATGTCGCCGCGCGCGGCGTGGTATTGCAGCGCGAGCTTGAGGCTCGACTCGACGGCTTCCGATCCGCCAGTCACGAAAACCATGTGCCGCAGATCACCGCCGCAGGCCCGCGCGATGCGTTCGGTCAATTCCTCCAGCGGGTCCGACGTGAAGTTGTAGCGATAGCCATGCGCGATCCGGTCGAGTTGGTCCTTGATCGCGGCGTTGACCTCTTCATTTCCATGCCCGAGGCAATAGACCGCCGGGCCGCCCGAGCCGTCGATGTAGCGCTTGCCGGTGGTGTCGTAGAGGGCGACGCCCTTGCCCCATGCGATCTTTGGCAGGGCGATCGCGGGCGAACTCGTGGGGTCCTGCTGTGCTGCGGTGGACATCGCGTCTCCGGGCCTCGGTGCATCAACCGGCCGGGACGATCACGCATGCGAGGCGTCAGACCGCGATGCGTCCCTCGGAGCTCGTCGCCATGGGCGGTTCGAGCGCGCCCATGGCGAACAGCGCGCCCTGGAGATAGTCGCAGCCCCAATCGCTGAGAAGCCGGGCGGTCGTCTCGTCCTGAACCCACTCCGCGACGACTTTCAAACCCAGATGCTTGGCGAGGTCAATCATGGTGCGAACGAAAAAGCGGTCGTCGGCCGATCGCGACATGTTCTGCACGAAGACGCCGTCGATCTTCACGCAGTCGACGTCGAGATCGCGCAGGACCCGGAACGAGGTGTAGCCCGCGCCGAAATCGTCGATCGCGACGCGCACTCCGTAATCCTTCATGAGCCCGACGAAGTCGGCCATCGTCTTCACGTCGGCGATGGCGGCCGATTCCGTGATCTCGACCGTGAGACGCTCGGCGATGTCGCGGCGGCGGTGCAGGCGCACCGCGAGATAGGCGAGCCAGTCCTGATCGGCGAAGGTCGCTGCCGACAGGTTGATGGCAAGCCGCAGGTCCGGGTGGACTTCCATCGCGTCGACCGCGAGTTCAAGAACCCGCTGGTCGATCAGGCGGATGAGTCCGAGCTTCTCTGTGACCGGCACAATGGAGGAGGCCTGCAATTCGCTGCCGTCCGCCCGGCACAGGCGCACGAGGCATTCGTGATGGGCGACGCGGCGCGTCCGCGCATCGACGATCGGCTGATAGGCGATGGCGATGCGGCGTTCGTTGAGAGCGTTGACGACTTCGTCCGTGATGCGGGCGTTCTCCCGTCGCGCATCATCGCGCGAGGTCGAGGGCGCGAAGGCGAGGAAACCGCCGCGGCGCGTCGCCCGGCACAGGTCGAGCGACTCCTGCGCGCGCGCCATGGCGTCGGCGGCGGTCGCGGCAAAGCGGGGCGCGAGAACGCCGCCGATCGAGATCCGGGCGTTGACGGGGCCGACGCTGGTCGCGATCGGCGTCTCCGCGACCGCTTCGATGAAGCGACAGGCGGCGACCGGCATCTCCTCCGTGTCGCAATTCGCCATGGCGACGCCGAACTTGTTGCCGGAATAGCGCCCGAGCGCGTCGCCGGCCCGCATGCGCGAGCGGATCCGCCGCGCGACTGCGGCGATCACCTCGTCGGCGACGGCGAAGCCATAGGCGTCGTTGATCGCCGAAAGCCCATC
Organism: Labrys sp. (in: a-proteobacteria); assembly: GCA_046344875.1. Lineage (GTDB taxonomy): Bacteria > Pseudomonadota > Alphaproteobacteria > Rhizobiales > Labraceae > Labrys. The sequence continues at coordinate 51,538 of JBKDKQ010000045.1, forward strand.
GACGCCGATGACGAGGAAGGCGATCGAGCGCCGGACGCGCTGGGCGTCCTCGATCATCTTGGACAGGCAATCGGTCAGCCGGACACGGTTCAGCTGGCCGGTGAGTTCGTCGAAGGAGGCGAGATAGGTGAGGCGCTGCTCGGCCTCGCGGCGATCGTTGATGACCCGCAGGACGCCATGGGCGCGGGACGGCCGGCCGTCGACACCGGCGAACCAGCGCCCGGTATCCTCGATCCAGAGCCTGGCGTCCGTCTGATCATGGGCCGCCATGCCGTTCGGGAGAAACAGGTAGGTGAGCTGGTAGGGCACGCCATTGCCTGTATCGATCGCGTTGCTCGCGAGGATCGCGTCGATGCGCGAACCGGTCGATTCCTGGTCGATGTAGCGCGAGAAATCGCGACCGCTGCGGATCAGGCTGATCTCGCGAATGCCGAGCACATCGGCGGCGTTCGATCCCCAGGACAGGCTGTCATTGTCGAGCCGCCAGTCATAGACGACCTGGGAGAGCGATGTCAGGATCGAGCGCGGATCCAGCACAACCGGATTTTCGGCGGTTTGCGTCACGGCACTCTCGGTGAAGTTGGGGCCCATCGCGGCACTTCAGCAGAAATTGGTTAAGATCACCCTTATGCTTCAGCATTTCGGTAACGATCCGGGGTGCAGGTCTTGTGGCGATCTGGTGCTTGATCTCCGCCGACAGTGCGTGGATGCTGGAACGGGCGGGGGTTTTCTGGACGCATGAACATCGACATCGCGAAGCGGGTCTATGACCACGCCTGGAAACTTGATCCGATCGTCCGCAGTCTGCTCGACACGGATTTCTACAAGCTCTTGATGCTGCAGCCCATCCATGCCCGGCATCGCAAGGTCCGCACGCGCTTCACGCTGATCAACCGAACCCGCTCGGTGAACCTCGCCCGCACGATCGACGAGCGGGCGTTGCGCGAGCAGCTCGACCATGCCAGGACGCTGCGCTTCACGAAAAAGGAACTGATCTGGCTCGCCGGCAACACGTTCTACGGCAAGAAGCAGATCTTCAAGCCCGATTTTCTTGCCTGGCTCGCTGATTTCAGCCTGCCCGACTACGATCTGCGGGTCGAGGACGGCGAGTATGTGCTCGAGTTCGACGCGCCCTGGACCCATGCGACGATGTGGGAGATCCCGGCCCTGTCGATCGTCAACGAGCTGAAATCGCGCGCCGGGATGCGCGAGATGGGCCGGTTCGAGCTCGACATTCTCTATGCCCGCGCCAAGTCGAAGCTGTGGACCAAGATCGAGCGGCTGAAAAAGCTCGACGGTCTGCGCATCTCCGATTTCGGCACGCGCCGTCGCCATGGCTTCCTGTGGCAGCGCTGGTGCGTCGAGGCGATGAAGGAAGGGCTCGGGGCGGCCTTCATCGGCACGTCGAACGTGCTTCTGGCGATGGAGAATGATCTCGAATCGATCGGCACCAACGCGCATGAACTGCCGATGGTCTATGCGGCGCTCGCCGACAGTGACGAGGCGTTGCGTCAGTCGCCCTACAAGGTCCTCGAGATGTGGCGCGACTTCTACGACGGGAACCTGCGCATCGTCCTGCCAGATACCTTCGGGACCGCGGCCTTTCTCGAACAGGCGCCGGACTGGGTTGCCGACTGGACCGGGTTCCGGCCGGACTCGAAGCCGCCGGTCGAGGCAGGCGAGGAGATCATCGCCTGGTATAAGGCCCGCGGCCGCGATCCTCGCGAGAAGCTGATCATCTTCTCCGACGGCCTCGACATCGACACGATCGAGATGGCGCACGCGGCTTTTCGCGGCAAGGTGCGCACGAGTTACGGCTGGGGCACCAACCTCACCAATGATTTCCGCGGCTGCGCCTCGCATCCCGCGCCGCTCCTCGATCCGATCTCGCTCGTGTGCAAGATCACCGAGGTCAATGGCCGGCAGGCGGTGAAGCTGTCGGACAACCTGTCGAAGGCCACCGGTGGTCCGGACGAGATCGAGCGCTACCTCCGCGTCTTCGGCGCTCGGGGACGCGATCGCCACCTCGTGACCGTCTAGTTCGTTCACTTTTCACGCGAAGGTTATCCGCGCCCCCTGTCCATTGCGGCGCCGGGTGATCTATTGTTTCAACCGGGGCGTTTTTGGAGACGGCATGGAAAGACTGGCACCGGCTGACATCGCCCTGAACCGCGCCCTGTCGCGCGCCCGGCTCGTGATTGCCTGGGAACGGCTGTGGCCGCGCCTGTCGGTCATCCTTTCCGTCATCGCGGTTTTCTGCGTCGTCTCCTGGTTCGGTCTCTTCGAGGCGCTGCCGCGCTATGGTCGCTTCGCGGTGCTGTTCGCCTTCGGCGCGGCCTTCGCTGCCGCGCTCCTTCCCCTTTTCCGTTTCTCCTGGCCCACAATCGACGAGGCGGTGAAGCGCTTCGATCGCGACATCGGCAAGCCACATCGGCCCGTGGCGACCGCCGTCGACCAGATGGCGAACGCCACCGACGATCCGGTCGCGCGGGCCTTGTGGGCGGCGCATGGCCGTGTCGCCGCGCAGGCGCGCAAGGATGGCCGACTGAAGCCGCCGGCACCCGGCCTTGCCGCGCGCGATCCCTATGCGCTGCGCTTCATCGTCGTCCTCGCGCTGTTCGTCGCCTTTTTCCATGCCGGTTCCGAGCGTGGCGAGCGTCTGTTCAGCGCGTTTCGCGAACCACCGACGCCTTTCGTCGAGACGCCCGTGCGCATCGACGCCTGGGTGACGCCGCCAGCCTACACCCGACGCCCGCCCGTGCTCCTCACCGAGATCGACGGCCGCGCGCCCGTGAGCGTCCCCCAGGGCAGCACGCTCGTCGTGCGCGTCGCGGGCGATCCGACCGCGACCATCGCGGTGACGGGCGGTGCATCCGATCCCGCCGCGGACGCCCCGACGCCTGCGCCGCCGACCGGCGGTGTCGTCGAACGGCGCGCCGTTCTCAGCGATGACGCGACCGCCGTCGTCCGGCGCGGCGAACGGGAGGCTGCGATCTTCCATTTCGCGGTGATTCCCGACCAGCCGCCCACCATCGCGCTGACGGAACCGATCAAGCCCGCCCTGCGCGGTTCGATGACGCTGACCTACCGGGTCGAGGATGATTACGGGGTCACCGGCGTCGAAGGGCGCTTCGAGCGTCCCTCCGCCGGTACCCGACCACTCTACGAACCGCCCCGCCTCGTCCTCCCGTCGACCGGAAGCGGCGAGGACCGTCGCGTCGTCACCGCGACCCGCGACGTGTCCGAGCACCCCTTTGCCGGCGCGTCCATGTCGTTGACGCTGACGGCGCGCGACGCGGCCGGCAATGTCGGCACCAGCGAGGCCGTGTCCGTCGTCCTGCCGGGGCGCAGCTTCAACAATCCGCTCGCGCGCTCGCTCGTCGAACTGCGTCGTCTGCTCGCGCTCGATGCCGCCGCCAAGCCCTGGATTTTGCAGGCGCTCGATGCGCTCCTCGTCGCGCCGGACCAGTTCACCAAGGACATGTCCGTCTATCTCGGGCTCGTGTCGGTGCGAAACCGGCTCGACATCGCCCAAAGCGACCAGGATCTGAGAGGCGTCGTCGACTATCTGTGGAAGATCGCGCTGCGGCTCGAGGAAGGCGATCTGTCGGATGCCGAACGCCAGCTCAAGGCCGCACAGGAGCGTCTGCGCGAGGCGCTCGAGCGGGGAGCGAGCGAGGAGGAGATCCGCAAGCTCACCCAGGAACTGCGTCAGGCGATGAACCAGTTCCTCAACGAGATGGCGCGCCAGCAGGCGCAGCGCCAGCGCAACGGCGACAACCCGCTGTCGCGCCCGCCCTCCGAGAACGAACGGATGGTGACCCAGCAGGATCTCAACCAGATGCTCGACCGCATGGAACAGATGATGCGGGATGGAGCACGCGAGCAGGCGCAGCAATTGCTGTCCGAACTGAACCAGATGCTCGACAATCTCCAGACCGGCGAGCCGTCCGAGATGGCGCAGGACCCGGCCATGCGCGAGATGCAGCAGTCGCTGAACGAGCTCAACGACATGATCCAGCGCCAGCAGCGCCTGCGCGACCAGACCTTCCGTGAAAGCCAGCGCCGTCCCGGCGATCGTGGCCAGCCTCAGGAGGGTCAGCAGGGTAGCGAGGGACAGCAGGGCCAGCAGGAGGGCAATCAGGGTCAGGGCTCCCAGCCGGGCCAGGAAGGTCAGTCCGGCATGGGCGGCCAGGGCGGTCAGGGGCAGGGCGGCATGGAAGGGCTGCGGCAGCGGCAGGAAGCGCTGCGCCGCCAGCTCGAGGCGATGCAGCGCCGCCTTCAGGAACAGGGAGCGGGCGAAGGATCGGGCCCGCTCGGCGAGGCGGGGAACGCGATGCAGGGCGCCGAAGGCCAACTCGGCGAAGGCAATGGCGAAGGAGCCGTCGGGTCCCAGGGTGACGCGCTCGAGGCGCTGCGGCGCGGCGCGCAGTCGCTCGCCCAGCAGCTCCAGCAGCAGGGACAGGGACAGGCGGGTCAGCCCTCGCAGGGTCGCAACGGGCGCGCCCAGCGTGGCGGCGAGGGCACGGCGAACGGCGAGGACCGTGATCCGCTCGGGCGACCGACCCGCTCGCGCAGCTATTCCGACGGCATGGTCCGCGTGCCCGGGCGCGGCGAGACGGCGGCGGAACGGGCGGCGCGGGTGCTCGAGGAGTTGCGGCGTCGGCTCTCCGATCCGAACCGGCCGCGCTACGAACTCGACTATCTCGAACGTCTCCTGCGCCGCGACTGACGCTGCTCAGCGTCGGTCGAACCGGGGCGGACGCTTCTCGAGAAAGGCCTGGTAGCCCTCGCGGAAATCCGCGCCCGTCACCGCCGCATCGGCGAGCGCGCGCAGCGCCGGCGTCTCTGCAACGACACCGTCGAGGACTGCCCGAACCATCGCCTTGGCGCCGCGGATCGAGCCGGGCGCATTGCGCAGCAGGGTCGCGCAAAGCTCGTCCGTCTCGCGCGTGAGTTCCTCGGGCGTGACGATCCGATCGACGAGCCCGATGGCCTGTGCCTCCGTCGCTCCGATCGTGCGGGCGGTGAAGAGCAGGTCGCGGGCGCGGGAGGGTCCCACCGCCTCGACGAGGCGCCGTGTCTCGTCGAAACTGTAGACGAGGCCGAGACGCGCCGGCGGAACGGCAAAACGCGCAGTATTCGCTGCAAGTCGGAGGTCAGCGGTGAGGGCAAGGCTCACCCCGCCACCGATGCACTGGCCGCGAATCAACGCGATGACCGGCTTTGTGATGGCGGAGAGCGCCTGGAGAGCGTGGCGGATCGCGTCGCCGGCCGCGACCGCTGCGTCGGGCGTCCCGAACACCGTCTCGAATTCGGCAATGTCGGCGCCGGCGCTGAAGCAGTCGCCCTCACCGGTGAGCCGGATCACCGCCACCGCCGGATCCGCATCGAGCGCGGCGGCGATGGTGGGAAAGGCCCGCCACATGGCCTGATCGACCGCATTGCGCCGCTCGGGCTTGCGCAAGGTCAGGGTCGCGATCCGATCCTCGATGGCGAGCGTCAGATGCGGGGTCGGCGTCTGCATGGCGCGGTTCCGTGTCGTGGGCTGGCGGGGAGGGTATCGTGCCGCGAAGACCCGTCCGCAGCGCTTCTAGGCATTGCCGCCCCGCTCTCGTTGCATGATACTGGTTTCATGGTCTCTCATGCACCCCTCCGGGCGTCGATCGCGCGGCTTGATCTGTTTGCTCGGGCGAGCGCCGAGGATCTCGACGCGGTCGCGGCGCTGGCGGTCGAGCGGCGCTATGGCGATGGCGAGACCGTGTTTTCCCGCGGCGATCCGGGCGAGGGGATGCTCGTTGTCCTGCAGGGGCGGGTGCGGCTGTCGATCGTGTCGAGTGAGGGGCGCGAACTGATTCTGCGCCAGGCCGAGGTGGGTGACGTGATCGGCGAGATCGCGGTTCTCGATGGCGGCAAACGCACGGCGGACGCCGTCGCCGTGGGCCCGCTCGTCGCGGGCTTCATCGGCATGCCCGCCTTCTCGCGCCTCCTCGACGAGAGGCCGGCCCTCGCCCGGCCGATCCTCACCGTTCTGTGCGCGAGGCTGCGTGACACCACCGATCAGCTCGAGGCGATCGCGCTCTATCCGCTCGAGGCGCGGCTTGCGCGCTTCCTGCTCTGGCAGGCGAGGCGCCATGGCCGCGTGCGCGCCGATGGCGCCCATGTCGTGCCGATCACGATCTCGCAGAGCGCCATCGCCTCCTTCGTCGGGGCGAGCCGACCGAAGATCAACCGCCTGCTGGCGGCCTTCGAGGAGACGGGGGCGATCCAGCGACGCGGGGCGCTGGTGCAGTGTGATCTGCCCGCCCTGACCCGCCTTGCCATGGCCGAAGTGGCGGAACGTGGCTGACGCCGCCCAACGGGCCGCGGGGCTCGCCGGACTGGTCGTCGTCGCCGTGGTGGCGTCGCTGCAACTCGTCGATCTCGGCGGTTTGGCGACACGGCTGCGCGAGGCCGCCTTCGACACGGTGATGCGGTTTTCCGAGCCCGAGCGTGGGCCGCCGGCCGTCGTCGTGGTCGACATCGACCGCGAAAGCATCGCGGCGAAGGGAACCTGGCCGTGGCGGCGCGGATTGATCGCCGACCTCGTCGCCGAGATCCAGAAAAGCGAGCCCAAGGCCATCGGCATCGACATCCTGCTGCGCGGCTCCGACGGTCGGTCGCCCGGCGCCGTGCTGCGGCGCCTCGCCGAGGAGAACGGGCGGCAGGAACTCGCGGCGATCGCGCAGGCCCTGCCCGATGATGACGCTCGCCTCGCCGAGACGCTGCCCCGCAGCGACACGGTGATCGGTCTGGCCCTTGATCCAGAAAGCGAGGACGCGCCGCCCTTCCCCACGTCCGTCCTGTCCAAGGGCCCGCTGCCCCTGCGGGCGATGCGGCGCAGCGATCGGGTCGCCGCGCCGCTGCCGGCTTTTTCCGACATGACCGCCGCCGTCGGCGTGCTGTCGCTCCAGGCAGGTCCGGGCGATCTCGTGCGCGACGTGCCGCTCCTGTCGTTCGGCGCGGGCGAACTCTATGCCGGCCTGTCGCTCGAGGCGCTTCGGCTGAGCGAAGGGGCGTCGGCTTTCGTCGTCGATCCCTTCGGTGACCTGCGCATCGGCCAGCGTCTCGTGCCGCTGCCGGAGGACGGGGTGATGCGCGTTCATTTCGCCCCGCCCTCGCGCTGGGCGGAGCGCACGATCCGCGCCAGCGCGGTACTCGACGGGCAGGTGCCGGCCGACCGGCTGCGCGACCGGATCGTCCTCATCGGCTCGAGCGCGCCGGAAGCCGGCGCCCGTCTCGCGACACCGGTCGATCCGCTGACGCCGACGGTGCAGATCCAGGCCGAGGCGATCGAGCAGATCAGGGCCGGCGCCTATCCGCACGAGCCCCGGAACGGGCGCATGATCGAGGCCGTCGCCGCCATTGGCCTCGCCATGCTTGCTGTCACGCTCGCCGTCTTTCTCACCCCGACGCTCGCGGTGATCGCGGTGCTGGCTCTGTGCGGCGTCTGGATCTCGCTCTGCGTCGGGTTCTTTGCAGGCCGTCTTGTCCTGATCGACCCGGCCGGGCCGCTGCTGCCGGCGCTCGCCGGTGCCAATGTCGCGGCCTTCGTGCTGTTTGGCCGCACGCGCCGCATGCGGCAGGCGATCGAACGCAAGTTCGCCCGCTATGTCTCGCCGGAGGTGGTGAAGCGGCTCACCGACGCGCCGGAGGAACTCAAGATCGAGGGTGAGATCCGCGAGGTCACGGCCCTGTTCAGCGACATCGAGGGTTTCACCACGATGACCGAACGCGCCGAGCCGCGCGCGCTGGTCGCGGCGCTCGACGCCTATTTCGACGGTGTCTGCGCGATCATCATCAAACATGGCGGCATGGTCGACAAACTGGTCGGGGACGCCGCCCATGGCCTGTTCAACGCGCCGCTCGATCTCAAGGACCACGCAAGGCGCGCGCTCGACTGTGCGATCGAGATCGACGTGTTCGCACGCGCCTTCCGCGAGCGGGAGGGCCCGAAGGCGCTCGGCTTCGGGCGCACGCGCATCGGCTTCGAGACCGGCCCCGTGATCGTCGGCGATGTCGGTGGGCTCGGTCATCTCGACTACACCGCCCATGGCGACGCCGTGAATTCGGCCGCGCGGCTCGAGGCGATCAACAAGACCTTCGGGTCGACCATCGCGATCGGGCCGCGCTCGGCGGTGGCGATCGGACCCGCAGTGCGGCTGCGTCCACTCGGACGGCTGACCCTGCGCGGGCGCTCGGGCGAGAGCCTCGTCAACACGGTCTGGACGGCCGATGCGCCGGATGCGTTGCGCGATGCCTATGATGAGGCCTTCGCCCTGATGGACAGCGACCGCGCCGAGGCGCGCCGACGCTTCGCGGCGCTCGCGAACGCCTATCCCGGCGAGCCGGTGACCGCCTATTGGGCCCGCACCCTTGCCGAGGAGGCGGCGACGGCTGCGGGCGGGGCGCAAGGCACCGCGTGAGCACGGCCTATTCGGCCGCCTCGCTCTGGGCGGCGAGATTGTCGAGGCTCTGCACGATCATGCCGGCGAGGGCATCGGCAAGGGCCGTGCGCTCACGCCAGTTGCGCAGCAGGCCGATCTTGCAGGAGGGCAGCGGCGGAAACCCGTCCGACGGGCCGAGGACGCGCATGCCCGGGCGCACCGCGCTCTCCGGCAGCACCGAGACGGCGAGACCGGCGAGGACCACGGCGCCTACCGCCGACGAGTTCCAGCTCGAATAGAGAATGCGGTGCGGTCGCGCGACCGAATCGAGCGCGTTGGTGGCAGCAAGGCGCCAGTTGCAGGTCTGCCGGCCGAGCGCGAGCGGCAGGGGCGTCTCCTCATGCGTCTGATGCCGGTTCGACGTTACCCAGAGGAGCCGCTCGTGGCGGATGAACTCGGCCGGACCACGACGCTCGACATGGGTGATGATCGCGAGATCGAGATCGCTCGCCAGGATCCGATCGACCAGCATCGGGGTCGGCTCGCAGACGATCGTCACCTCGACACGCGGATTGGAGTGCGAAAACCGGGCGAGGATTTCGGGCAGGTAGCGGTCGGCGTAATCGTCCGGAACGCCGAGCCGCACGCGGCCTGTCAGCTCCGTGTCGCTGAAGGCCGCGACCGCGTCCATGTTCAGCTTCACGATCCGCCGCGCATAATCGAGGAGCTTTTCACCGTCCTCGGTGAGTTTCGAGGCACGGCCATCGCGCTCGAAGATCGGTTTGCCGATGCGCTCCTCGAGCCGCTTCATCTGCATCGACACGGCGGACTGCGTCTTGAAGACGAGATCGGCTGCCTTGGTGAAGCTGCCGCATTCGGCGATGGCGATGAAGGTTCGCAACTGATCACTGTCGAGCAGCACGGCCACGGCCAGTCCTCCGGTGTTTGGCCCCGGTCGACGCCGGGCATTAGGGAACGCAGCGTCTCATAACAAAGCCTGATGTTCAACATTAGAAACATTCGTTGGATCGATCAATGCCCCTGTGAGACCCTGCCATCGTTCACAAATGGTGATGTGTCGTTGCGCCTTCCGGGCGAGCGGGCATTGCCGGTTCCGGAGTGAGAGACATGACACCGACCCTGCTGACGACCCCCGCAGCACCCCGCCTCACCGAGCGGCTCGGCATGACCCTCAATGCCGTCCTCCGGATCCTGGCGACGTGGCGGACGGCGATGCGAAACCGCCGCGAGGTCGCGATGCTGCTCGAGGCGGACCAAACCGTCCTGCGTGATCTCGGCCTGACGCGCCACGACATCGCGGCGGCGATGACCGAGCCGGTCTGGCGCGACCCCTCGGCCCGTCTCCTGATCTGGTCGGTCGAGCGGCGGGCGGCCTCACGGGTCATGGCCCGCGAAATCCGCGACGGTCTGCGGGCGGAGGAGACGGTCAAGCCGTCCACCGCCCCCGGCGCCGAGGCCTGCTGCAGACCCTGACGTTTTCGATTTCCGGCGCGCCCCTGCGGCGGAACGGGGCCAAGCCCCGCCCTTCAGCCCGCTTCATCCCCATGAAGCGGGCTGTTTTTGTCGCCTGTGCGGATCAAGAGGGTCGACCCGTCGTCATGGAGCGACGGTTCGGTCAATGGCGGTGCGCAGGCGGATCGGCCGGTGACGCACGGGCAGCGACAGCATGTCCTTGCGCGCGAGAAGCCCGCCCGTCCCGCGACGAAGCGCGAGACGCAGCCGCCATTCGCGCAGTCGGGCTGCGAAACCGGTTTCCTGCACGACCGGCGTGAAGGCTGCGAGCGCCGGGATCGCGGGCTGCCTGTCGCTGCGATCGATGAAATGCATGGCGTCGCGCCACCAGGTCGGCTCGAGTTCCGCTCCGACAGGCAGGACCAGGAGCCAGGGACCGCGCGCCACCCGGATCGCCTCGGCGAGGCCGCCGGACACGGACTGACACCCGAAAGCGTCGATGATCGTGGCGATGGCCGGCGGTGCTGATCCCGTGACCACGACCGCAACGTCGCGCACGACGCCCTCGGCGGCGGCGCCGACGAGCGCCGCCAGCGTTCGCGCCAGAGCCTCGTCGTTCTGGCCGGCCTCGATCACCACGCTGATCATCATGAAAGCCTAGCATGGCCGATCCGGCAGGCATGCGCGAAATGCGGGCAGATTTGCACGCTTCCATTCCTATGTTCTTGTCATGTTCCGTATGTTCTGTTTATGTTCCTATACGGTTCGACTCGAAACAACCCGGGAGGCTTTCATGAGCGAGGCCATCGCCACCGTTCCATCCACCCTGCTGCGACCCGGCTGGCGTGACAGCATCGGTATCGGCCAGGAGCGGCGACGCGGTCGCGGCGCGCTCTCGAACATGTCCGGCCGGTTCGAGAAACAGGCGCGCGAGGCGGAGGCCGACGGCTGGTCGCTGCCCGAGGAACTGCCGCCCTTCCGCACCGAGGTCGGCATCGACGCGGCGAAGAGCGTCATCACCCGCAACCAGTCGCCCGACGTCGCCTTCGACCGGTCGATCAATCCCTATCGCGGCTGCGAACATGGCTGCGTCTACTGTTTCGCGCGCCCGACCCATGCCTATCTGGGCCTGTCGCCGGGGCTCGATTTCGAGGCGAAGCTCTTTGCCAAGCCCAATGCGGCGGCCCTTCTCGAGGAGGAGCTGGCGGCGCCCGGCTACAAGCCGCGCACCATCGCGATGGGCACCAACACCGATCCCTATCAGCCGATCGAGAAGACGCGCCGCATCACGCGCTCGATCCTCGAAGTGCTGGAGCGGACCGGCCATCCGGTCGGCATCGTCACGAAGTCGGCGCTGGTGACGCGCGACATCGACATCCTGGCCCGAATGGCGGAGCGCGGGCTCGCAAAGGTCGCGATCTCGGTGACGACGCTCGACGCCAAGCTCGCCCGCTCGCTTGAGCCGCGCGCGCCGACGCCGCGCCTGCGACTCGACGCCCTTCGCCAGTTGTCCGACGCCGGCATCCCGACGAGCGTCCTCGTCGCCCCGATCATCCCGGCGATCAATGACGCGGAGATCGAGCGCATCCTCGAGGCCGCCCACATGGGGGGCGCTCGTGAGGCCGGCTATGTGCTCCTGCGCCTGCCGCTCGAGGTGCGCGATCTCGTCGTGCAATGGCTCGAGGAGCATCGGCCGGACGCGCTCGGCAAGGTGATGAGCCTCATCCGCTCGACGCGCGGCGGCAAGGACTATGAATCGCGCTTTGGCGAGCGGATGAAGGGTGCCGGGCCCTATGCCTGGATGATCGGGCGCCGCTTCGAGGTCGCCGCCGCCCGGCTCGGCCTCAATGCGCGCCGCCTCGCGACCCGGACCGATCTCTTCCGTCGGCCGATCAAGGTCGGCGAACAGCTCCAGCTTCTGTGAAGCGGCATGAAAAAGGGCGGATCCAGCGGATCCGCCCTCGATTATCGTCCATCTGCCTGCGTTCAGGCGCTCGGTTGCGGCTCGAGGCCGGCATCGGGCGCGGGCGGACGCTTGCGCGTCTTGGTCGCCGCGGCGATTGCCGAACCGCGCGGCGCCGGCGGTTCGTCGGACGTGTCGCGGTTCGGGCGCTTGCCGTTGAGGAGATCGCGGATCTCGTCGCCCGAAAGCGTCTCGAACTCGAGCAGGGCTTCCGCCAGCGTCTCGAAATCGGTGCGCTTGTCGGTGAGGATCTTCTGCGCGGTCTGATAGCCCTCCTCGACGAGGCGGCGGACCTCCGCGTCGATCTTCTGGGCGGTCGCTTCCGACACGTTCTGCTGGCGTCCCATCGACATGCCGAGGAAGACCTCTTCCTGGTTGTCGCCATAGGCGACCATGCCGAGCTCGGACGAGAAGCCCATCCGCGTCACCATGGCGCGCGCCATCTTCGTCGCCTGATCGATGTCGCCGACGGCACCCGAGGTGACGTTCTCATGGCCGAAGATCATCTCTTCCGCCACGCGTCCGCCCATCGCGACCGCAAGCTGCGAGGTGTATTCCTTGTACTTCATCGAGTAGCGGTCGCCTTCCGGCAGGAACTTGACCATGCCGAGCGCACGACCACGCGGGATGATGGTCGCCTTGTGCACCGGAATGCCGGCCGGCACGTTGAGGCCGACGATCGCGTGGCCGGCCTCGTGATAGGCCGTCAGCTTCTTTTCCTCCTCGGACATCGCCATGGTGCGGCGCTCGGCGCCCATCATGATCTTGTCCTTGGCGTCCTCGAACTCGGCATGGGTGACCATGCGCTTGCCGCGCCGGGCGGCCATCAGGGCCGATTCGTTGACGAGGTTCATCAGATCCGCGCCGGAGAAACCGGGCGTGCCGCGGGCGATGACCTTCAGATCGACGTCGGGCGCGAGCGGGACCTTGCGGACATGAACCTTGAGGATCTTCTCGCGGCCGATCACGTCCGGGTTCGGCACCACGACCTGACGGTCGAAGCGGCCGGGACGCAGCAGCGCCGGATCGAGCACGTCGGGGCGGTTGGTCGCGGCGATGATGATGATGCCCTCATTCGCCTCGAACCCGTCCATCTCGACGAGGAGCTGGTTCAGGGTCTGCTCGCGCTCGTCATTGCCGCCGCCGAGACCGGCGCCGCGATGACGACCGACGGCGTCGATTTCGTCGATGAAGATGATGCAGGGCGCGTTCTTCTTGGCCTGCTCGAACATGTCGCGCACGCGGCTCGCGCCGACGCCCACGAACATTTCGACGAAGTCCGACCCCGAAATGGTGAAGAAGGGAACGTTCGCCTCACCCGCGACCGCGCGCGCGGTCAGCGTCTTGCCGGTGCCGGGCGGGCCGACCAGCAGCACGCCGCGCGGAATGCGGCCGCCCAGGCGCTGGAACTTCTGCGGATCCTTCAGGAACTCGACGATTTCCTGCAGGTCTTCCTTGGCCTCGTCGATGCCCGCGACGTCCTCGAAGGTGACGCGGCCATGCGCCTCCGTCAGGAGCTTCGCCTTTGACTTGCCGAAACCCATTGCCTTGCCGCCGGCGCCCTGCATCTGGCGCGACAGGAAGATCCACACCGCGATCAGCGCGAGGAACGGCAGGAGGTTCAGGATGATCTGGAGGAACCACGGCGCGCCTTCGCCCGGCGGACGTGCGGTGATCTGCACGTTCTTCGCCGCGAGGCGCTGCATCAGGCTCGGATCATTGGGCACATAGGTCTGGAACGTGCCACCGGTCGCATAGGTGCCGGTCACGTCGTTGCCCGAGATCACGACCGAGACGATGTTGCCCTTGTCCGCCTCATTCAGAAGCTGGGAGTAGCTGATCTCGTTGCTTGCTGTGCGCTGCCCCGGGTTCTGGAACAGCGTGAAGAGTGCCAGCAGCAGGAGAACGATGATCACCCAGAGAGCGAAGTTCCGGAAATTGGCGTTCATGGTCGATCCTTGGAGACGACGGCGGGGCACGAGGGCCGGGCTCGGTCGTCGGTTACAATCGAATGTAGGGGCGCAAAGCCGGATTGCCAAGAATTAAGGCTTCTCGTCGCATTCGAGGGTGAACGCGACGCAGCGTCGCTGGTCAGGAGGGCCGTCCGCGCCGGCGTGCCGGCTCATGCCGTAACCGGATCAAGCCGTCGACGGCCTCGACCAGAACGCCGGCGAGCGTCCGGCGCAGCGTCGTGCTCATGTCCGCGACGGCGAGCGCCTGTTCCAGCGTCTCCAGCCGTTCGAGACGGATCACGGTGTCATCCGGCAGGAGACGACGCATCGCGCGTAGCAGGATCGCCCGGCGCAGCGCAACCGGCTCGGCGAGCCAGGCGACGCGGGAGAGGCTGAGGATCGATCCATCGGCGTTCTGCTCGATCGCAAATCGTGCCGCGATCGCCTGCAAGGCGTCCGATGCCTCCGCGGCACGGCGCGCGACGAGCGCCAGACGCTCAGCGGGCAGACCGGCCGCGGCGAGGAGCGGCGTCCGCTTGCGCCAGCGGACGCGTTCGAACCGCGTATCGAGATTCGAGGGATCGGTGACGGCGTCGACCTCGAGAGCCGCGAGCGTCGCGACGAGCCGTGCCTTGGCGATGCCGAGAAGGGGACGCAGAAGGCGCGGCGCCCGGTTGCGCGAGACGGAGCGCATTGCCGCGAGCCCCTCGATCCCGGAGCCGTGGGCGATCCGCATCAGCACTGTTTCGGCCTGGTCGTCGAGCGTGTGGGCGGTCGCGATCGCGCTGCAGCCCTGTCGGTCCGCCTCTGCGTCGAGGAGCGCATAGCGCGCCGCGCGGGCTTTTTCCTGCAGACCAGTCTTCGGTTTGTCGCCACGCCATGAAACCGTCCGGTGCGGCACGCCGATCCGGGCGCAGGCGGCGGCGACCATGTCGGCCTCGTCCCGCGCCTCCGGTCGCAATCCGTGATCGACGGTCGCGGCGAAAAGCCGACCCTGCCAGCCGGTGCGCTCCTGCCAGCGTCGTCCGAGCATCAGAAGCGCAAGTGAGTCCGGTCCGCCCGAGACGGCGAGGAGGATCGCCTGCTCATCGTCGAAGATCGAGAAGATCGCGGGAAGCTCGTCATCGCCGATCGTGCCCGCGACCATCGCCTCTCGTCCCGGGACGTGTCAGCACTGGTTCCGGCCGAGCTCGCGCTTCACCGCGTTCTTCACCGTGTCGGAAGCCGAGGGGTAACGGCGGCCGACCTCGCGCAGCGTGTCGCAGGCGGTCTCCTTCTCGCCGAGCTGGGCGAGCGACATGGCGAGGCGCAGCATGCTCGAGGGCGCGCGGCGGCTCTTCGAGTAATCGCTGGTCACCTTCAGGAACTGCTCGGCCGCGTCGCGATACTGCTTGCGCTGGAACAGGCTCTCGCCGAGCCAATGCACCGCGTCGGGGATCAGCGCGTCGTCTGGATGGTCCAGGAGGAACTTGCGGAAGGAGGCTTCGGCGATCTCGTAATCCTTGCGCTGCAGGAAGCCATAGGCGAGGTCGAACTCGTCCTTTGGCAGGTTGGTCGGCGCGGCCGCAATCACCGGCTGGGAGGTGTCGACCGCGACGCCTGGCAGGCCGGGCGGCGTGAGGCCGGACTTGACGCCGCCATCGGCGTCACCGTCGACGCGGGGAAGGGTGGTGAGATCGAGCGGCTGGTTCGCCTCGGCGGCGGCGGTCGCGTTCTCATCCTGCAGCGCACCGCCCGCAAGCGCCGGATCGACCACGATCGTGCCGAGATCGGCCGGCGGCGCGCCGAGTGCCGCGCCGGCGAGGCTGGGGTCCACTGCTGGATTGGCTGCCGGCTCGGCGGTGAGGGTTTTTTCGGGCGTCTTGCCCGCATCGCCGCGTTTCACCGGCGCGCCACCTTCAAGCGCCTGGAGGCGGTACTCCATATCCTCGCGCGATTTGGCGAGCTCCTGCTGCAGAAGGCGCAGCGCATTGGTCAGTTCGTCGACGCGGCCGGTGAGTTGCCGGTTCTGTCCTTCGAGGCGTTGCACCCGCGCGATCAGGTCGGCCACGCCCTCGCTCTGGGCGACGACGATCAGATCCGAGGCGGCGCCAACCGGACGCGGCGGCTGCAGACGCTGGCCAGGCAGGGCATCGTCCACCGCGGCGATCGCGGGGGCGATCGTGATGGTCGCGAGGAGAAGGGCGGCGAGAGAACGAAACAGCATGGCAAACCCGGTTGTGGTGGAGCCTTGTACGCGCCATACCACACCGCACCAAACGGGCGAAACTTGGGTGATCGTGCAGTCCACCGCACAGATCATCGCCTTGATCGCCGGTTCCGGCAGAAGGTGTGCGCCATGGTCGACACAAATCCCCGCTGGCCGGATCTCGCCGGCCGTCTCAAGGGCGACCGCCACGTCCTGCCGGTGCGCGTCTATTACGAGGACACGGATTTTTCCGGCGTTGCCTATCATGGAGCCTATGTGCGCTTTCTCGAGCGTGGGCGGTCCGACTTCCTGCGCCTTCTCGGGGTGCATCAGGGCGTGCTGCACGGCAGCGACAGTGTCGCCTTCGCCGTGCGCTCGATGACGCTGGATTTTCCGCGTGCGGCCCGCATCGACGACGTGCTGGAAGTGACGACGCGGGTCGAGGAAGTGGGTGGAGCGACGGTGACGCTCGCACAGCGCATCGACCGCGCCGGCGAGGCGATCGTCATGGCGTCCGTCCGCGTCGCGCTCGTCGGGGGCGGGCGTCCGCGCCGGCTGCCGATGGCGCTCCGCCAGGCTTTTTTGTCGCTGCAGGCGGCAAGCCCGGATGAACCTGCGGCTTCGTAACCGATCATTAACCAAAACCGCCGTCACTGGATCGTGAGGCTGCCGGCCCAACCGGCGGCCCGGTCGCGCCGTAGTGATGTCACATTCGGAAGCCAAAGGGAGAGGCATGGACGGTGTTCGCGAGCGGCCGTTTCGCCGCAGGCGTCAGTCCTTTCGCTCCAACCGTTGCCCTGCGCGATCCTGACTCATCGGTTTCAGGACGAGGAAAGCCAGCCATGAATGCCGCTTTGGCCCAAGACGTCGTTCAGAGCGGGATCGCCGCGGTCGCGCCCGACATGAGCCTGTGGGGTCTGTTCATCCAGGCGCACTGGGTCGTGAAGGCCGTCATGCTCGGCCTGCTCGTCGCATCGATCTGGTGCTGGGCGATCATCATCGACAAGTCGATTCTGTTCACGCGCACGCGCCGCGCGCTTGATCGCTTCGAACAGGTCTTCTGGTCGGGCCAGAGCCTCGAGGAGCTCTACCGGTCGCTGTCGCAGCGACAGACCTCCGGCATGGGTGCGCTGTTCGTCGCCGCGATGCGCGAGTGGAAGCGATCGGTGGAAGTCCCGGCCCGCTCCTTCATGGGTCTGCAGGCGCGCATCGAGAAGGTGATGGACGTCACCATCCAGCGCGAGGTCGAACGGCTCGAATCGCGGCTTCTGGTGCTGGCGACCGTCGGCTCGGCCGGCCCGTTTATCGGCCTGTTCGGGACGGTGTGGGGCATCATGACCTCGTTCCAATCGATCGCCGCCTCGAAGAACACCTCGCTCGCCGTCGTCGCCCCCGGCATCGCCGAGGCGCTGTTCGCCACCGCGATCGGCCTCGTCGCGGCAATCCCGGCGGTCATCGCGTACAACAAGTTCAACGCCGAGGTGGTCAAGCTGCAGGGCCGGCTCGAAAGCTTTGCCGACGAGTTCTCCGCGATCCTGTCGCGGCAGATCGATGAACGTCTGGCGGCCTGAGGAGGAACGCGGATGGGATCCTCGATCGGCGGCGGCGCGGCAAGCGGCGGCAAGAGACGGCGGGGTCGGCGCGGCGCGCCGATGGCCGAGATCAACATGACGCCGTTCATCGACGTCATGCTCGTGTTGCTGATCGTCTTCATGGTCGCGGCGCCGCTCCTGACGGTCGGTGTGCCGATCGACCTGCCGCAGAGCCAGGCCCAGGCCCTCAACCAGGACAATGAGCCCCTCACCATCTCGGTCGACGGCAAGGGCGAGATCTTCCTGCAGGAGACCAAGGTGACGATCGAGGAGATCGTGCCCAAGCTTCAGGCGCTCGCCAAGCAAGGACTCGAGGAGCGGATCTTCGTTCGCGGCGACAAGACCGTGAACTATGGCCAGATCATGCAGGTGATGGGCCGCGTCTCGGGTGCCGGCTTCAAGAAGGTCGCACTCGTGACCGAGCAGGAGAACTGACGGATCGATGCGGGATCTCGGGCTTCCCATATCGGCCTTCGCGCATGTCGTCTTGCTGGCGGCGGCGGTGTTCGCGCTGCCGAGCGTGTCGACGCTCGAACCGCCGGCCGAGGACAGCCTGCCGGTCGAGATTCTGACGCCCGAGGAGTTCTCGGCGATCACCAAGGGTGAAAAGACCGCCAAGCCTGCCGACAAGCCGCAGCAGAAGGTCGACAAGGTCGATCCTGTGCCGGCGCCGCAGGAGGAGGACCCGGCTGAACTCGTGAAGCGCGAATCGGCGACCCCACCGCCGCCCGAGGCTCTGCCGCAGCCGCGCCCCGAGACGAAGCCGCCGGAACCCGTCGTCAAGGCGGAGGAACAGCCCAAGCCCAAGGACGATCCCAAGCCCAAGGACGAGCCCAAGCCCGATCCCAAGGCCGACGCCGCCAAGCTCGACGAATTGGCGCTCCGCGCTTCGCAGGAGAGCGAGCCGAAGCCGAAGCCCGAGGAAAAGCCGAAAAAGACCGCCGAGAAGAAAGAGCCGGAGAAGAAGGAACCGCCGAAGAAGCCGGAAAAGGCCGCCGCACAGCCCGGCGAGACCGAGCGCGCCTTCGATCCCTCCAAGGTCGCGGCTCTCCTGAGCAAGGACAAGGCGGCGCGCAAGGAGAAGACGGGCGAGGCGGAAAGCCAGACCGCGGCGCTCGGCTCGGCGCAGGGGACGGCGCCGAAGCTGTCGCTGTCGCAGCGCAATGCCCTCGTCACGGCGATCATGAACCATGTGACGCCGTGCTGGAGCCCGCCATCCTTCGCCGCGGATGCGCGCTCGCTCGCGGTCGTCATCGCCGTCGACCTCAACGAGGCGGGACAGCTCGCCGCCGAGCCATCGGTCGTCAAATACCCGGCCAGTCCGTCGGGATCGGCCGCGGCCGGGGCGGCGATGCGCGCCCTCAAGCGCTGCATCACGGCGCAAAGCCCTCTGCAACTGCCGCCGGAGCTCTACGGTTCCTGGCGCGCGCTCGAAATCAACTTCGATCCCCGCGAGCTGGCGGGCGGCTGATGATGGCCCGCCTGCCCGAGACAAACGGTGTCACCCCATGACGTTTTCCTTTGACCGCATGCTGCATTTCGCCCGACCGGCCTTCGCGCTTGCCGCCCTGCTCGGTGCTCTCGTCATCGCGTCGCCCCTGATGGCGCAGGAGAGGCTGCGTGTCGACATCACCCGCGGCAGCGTCCAGCCCATGGCCGTCGCCGTGACCGACTTCGTCTCCGACAGCGAGATCGGGCAGCAGATGACCGAGGTGATCACGAACAATCTGAAGCGCTCCGGCCTGTTCGCGCCGGTCGATCCGAAGGCGTTCATCGAGAAGATAAGCAATCCGGACCAGCCGCCGCGCTTTGCCGACTGGCGGCTGATCAACGCGCAGGCGCTCGTCTCGGGGCGTGTGACGCGCGAGGGCGACGGCCGGCTCCGCGCCGAGTTCCGCCTCTGGGACGTCTTCGGCGGATCGCAGCTCACCGGCCAGCAATATACGACCGACGCCGGCAACTGGCGGCGCATCGCCCACATCATCTCGGACGCGATCTTCGAGGCCCTCACCGGCGAGAAGGGGCACTTCGACACACGCATCGTCTTCATCGACGAGACCGGGACGAAGGACAACCGCCGCAAGCGCCTCGCCATCATGGATCAGGACGGAGCCAATGTCCGTTATCTGACGCGCGGCGACGATCTCGTGCTGACGCCGCGGTTCTCGCCGACCAATCAGGAGATCACCTACATGTCGTTCGGATCAGCCGATCCGCGCGTCTATCTCCTCAACATCGAGACGGGCCAGCGCGAGACGGTGGGCAATTTCCCCGGCATGACTTTCTCGCCGCGCTTCTCGCCCGACGGGCGAAAGATCGTCATGAGCCTCGAGAATGGCGGTGCCGCCTCGATCAACGCCATGGACCTGCAGACGCGGGGCGTGGCGCAGCTCACCAATGACGGGGCGATCGACACGGCGCCGTCCTATTCGCCGGATGGCGCCCGCATCGCCTTCGAGAGCGATCGCGGCGGCACGCAGCAGATCTACATCATGAATGCCGACGGCTCGAACCCGCAGCGCCTGACCTTCGGCGAGGGTCGCTACTCGACGCCGGTCTGGTCGCCGCGCGGCGACCTGATCGCCTTCACCCGACAGGCCGGCGGCAAGTTCTCGATCGGCGTCATCCGCCCGGACGGCACGGGCGAGCGCATTCTCACCGAAAGCTTCCACAATGAGGGCCCGACCTGGTCGCCGAACGGGCTCTATCTGATGTTCTTCCGCGATCTCGGCCAGGGTCCGCAGCTGTGGCAGGTCTCGATCATGGGCTTCCCCGAGATCCGCGTGCCCACACCCTCCTTCGCCAGTGATCCGGCCTGGTCGCCGACCCTGAACTGAGGCGGAAAAGACACAGTCGGAGCCCCAACAGGGCCGCCACGGGGTCTCCACCGGGCGGCCTTTTTCGTGCCTGATTTGGTTAGCAATCGGTCAACCATAATCGTCGAAAGCGACCGATCATCGAGCCCGCGAAGCCGGTCCAGGCGTCTGGACGGCCTTCAACAGGGTTTACGGAACCTTCGATTAACCTTCTTGCGACCAATGTCGTTCCGACTTGGTACGTGTTCAGGAGTTCGACCCATGACTTTCGCCCCTGCCTCATCGCGCGGTCTGCGCATCGCGATGGCCCTGACGGCGGTGCTGTTCCTCGCCGCCTGCGCCTCGAAGAATCAGGTGTCCGAGGGGCTCGGCGGCGCCGGCGCCGGCGGTGTCGCGACCCCCGGTTCGCCGCAGGATTTCGTCGTCAATGTCGGCGATCGCGTTTTCTTCGCCGAGGACCAGTCGGACCTGTCGGATCAGGCCCGCGCGACGCTCGGCCAGCAGGCGCGCTGGCTGCAGGCCTATCCGCGCTATACGGTCACGATCGAGGGACATGCCGACGAGCGCGGCACGCGTGAGTACAACCTCGCCCTCGGTGCCCGCCGCGCCCAGGCCGTCCGCGATTATCTCGTCGCCCAGGGCATTCAGGCGCAGCGCATGCGCACGATCTCCTATGGCAAGGAGCGCCCGGTCGCCGTCTGCAACGACGCCTCGTGCTGGACGCAGAACCGCCGCGCGGTGACGGTGCTCAACAACGCCGCCGGCTCCTGACACCCGACCGCTTCCTTCCCGGTCGACGCTTCACCTCGGCCCCGTCCTGCTCTCGGCAGGGCGGGGCCGAGGGCTTTTCCGGCACCGCTTTCGGTCCGCTGCCCCTTGCGTGATCGGCCGGCTCGGTCCAATGGAACAGGACGACCCGCCCGCTCCAGGACCCATGACCGACACGCCGCCCCAGACCCCTTCTGAGATGCGCCGCCAGCGGATCCGGGCTCGGCTCGGCGGCCGTTCGGTCGTGCTGGTCGGCATGATGGGGGCGGGAAAAAGCGCCGTCGGCAAGCGGCTCGGGCAGGAATTGAACCTGCCCTTCAAGGACGCCGACCTCGAGATCGAAGCGGCTGCCAAGATGACCATTCCCGACATTTTCGCCCAGCACGGCGAACCCTTCTTCCGAGACAAGGAACGGCGGGTCATCGCGCGGCTGCTCGGCGAGGCCGAACCGATCGTGCTCGCGACCGGCGGCGGCGCCTTCATGAACGAGGAGACCCGCGCCCTTGTCGCGGCCTGTGCCGTGTCCATCTGGCTCAAGGCCGATGTCGACACGCTGATGAAGCGCGTCCGACGCAAGTCGAACCGCCCGCTCCTGCAGACCGCCGATCCGGAAGGCACGCTGCGCGAGATCCTCGCCCGGCGCGAGCCGGTCTATGCCGAGGCGATGGTAACGGTGCAGTCACGCGACGTTCCCCACGAGGTCGTGCTGGAGGAGGTCCTGCACGATCTCGACGGCTATCTCGGCGAGCATCCGCATGAGTGAACCGCGCATCGTACCCGTGTCGCTCGGTGCGAGGGCCTATGACATCGTTATCGGGCCCGGGGTGCTCGCTGAAGCGGGCGCCCGGATCCGCGCCGTCGCGCCGAAGGCACGCGTCGCGATCGTCACCGACGAGACGGTCGCGGGCCTGCATCTCCCCGCCCTGACGCAAAGCCTCGAGGTCGCCGGGATCGCCCACGCCACCGTCACGATCCCCGCCGGCGAGAAGTCGAAGTCCTGGGGCGTGTTCGGACGGGCCTGCGACGATCTCCTCGCGACCCGAATCGAGCGGCGCGACCTCGTCATCGCTTTCGGCGGCGGCGTGGTCGGTGATCTCGCGGGCTTCGCCGCGTCCGTCATCCGGCGCGGCATGGCCTTCGTCCAGATCCCGACGACGCTGCTGGCACAGGTCGATTCCTCCGTCGGGGGCAAGACCGGCATCAATTCGGTGCACGGCAAGAACCTGATCGGTGCCTTTCATCAACCGATCCTCGTGCTTGCGGACACGCTCGTCCTCGACACGCTGACGCCGCGCGAGTTCCGGGCAGGCTATGCCGAGGTCGCCAAATACGGGCTGATCGACGACGCGCCCTTCTTCGAGTGGCTCGAGGCGCATTGGCGTGACGTCGTCGCGGGCGGAGCGGCGCGCGAGCACGCCATCGCCGTGTCCTGCCGCGCCAAGGCGGCGATCGTGGCGCGCGACGAGACCGAGACGGGGGACCGCGCTCTCCTCAATCTCGGACACACCTTTGGCCATGCGCTCGAAGCGGCCGTCGCTTATGAGTCCGACCGCCTCGTCCATGGCGAGGCCGTGTCGATCGGCATGGTCCTTGCGCATGAGTTTTCGGCACGCCTGGGCCTGTGCCCGCAGGAGGAGCCCTCGCGCGTCGCGTCGCACCTTGCCACGGTCGGCCTGCCGACACGGCTCTCGCAGGTGCCGGGCGGGGTCGGGACGGTCGACCAGCTCATGGCTGCGATCGCACAGGACAAGAAGGTCACGCGCGGCGCCCTGACCTTCATTCTGACGCGTGGCATCGGCAAGAGCTTCATCGCCCGAGACGTCGATGCGGCGGCGGTGAGCGCCTTCCTCGCCGAAAAGCTGCAGGACGCCTAGGAACAAGCGAGGCGGACCGCATGCCTGCCCTCACCCCCTCCGCCTGGCCTCTCCTCGTGGCGGCACTCGCCCTGCTGGTCCTATCCTGTGCGGCGAAGCTTGCCTTCACCGCGCTGAGCGCGCTCTCCGGGTCGGCGCGGGCGCGCGTGATCGCGTCGGCCAAGGCGGGCCAGCACCGTGCCGGGCTCGTCGCGGGGCAGCTCGAGGCGCGCGACCGCGTGCTCGGGGGCCTTGCCTTCGCCGGCGTTCTCCTCAACGCCGCGCTGACGGTGCTGATTGCGGATGTGCTGGTCGAGAGGGTCGGAACGGTCGGGGTCGTCTATGCCGTGCTGCTCGCGGCCATCCTGATCGGCCTCTTCGCGGAGGTACTGCCCTCGGCGGTCGCGCTGAAGGACCCGGAGCGCTCCGCCCTCGCGCTCGCACCGCTGACGCGCGCAATCGACTTCGCGATCCGGCCCGCGGCCTTCCTCGTCAACGGCGCCGCGCGGCTTGCCCTGCGTCTCTTCGGTGTGCGGCTCGGCGACGCGCCGCTCCTCGCCACGGCCTCCGAGGAACTGCGTGGCGCGGTCGATCTCCTCCACAAGGAGGGTGCGGTGCCGAAGTCGGACCGCGACATGCTCGGCGGTCTTCTCGACCTCCACCAGCTCTCGGTCGCCGACGTGATGATCCACCGCACGAAGATGTTCCTGATCGACGGCGACGATCCGCCGGCGGAGATCGTCAAGCAGGTTCTCGCCGCGCCCTACACACGCATTCCGATCTATCGCGGCACACCTGACAACATCACCGGCATGCTGCACGCCAAGGACATGCTGCGCGCGCTCGCCGCCGTCGACAACGACCCGACGCGGCTTGATCTCGATGAGGTGGCCCTGCCGGCCTGGTTCGTGCCGGACACGACGCCGCTCGACGAGCAGCTCAAATCCTTCCGCCGGCGCAAGAGCCATTTTGCGCTGGTCGTCGACGAGTATGGCGTCTTGATGGGGCTCGTCACGCTCGAGGACATCATCGAGGAGATCGTCGGCGACATTTCCGACGAGCACGATCTCGTGGTGACGGGTGTGCGGCCGCAGGCGGACGGCGTCGTCAATGTCGACGGGTCGGTGCCGATCCGCGATCTCAACCGGGCGATGGACTGGTCCTTGCCGGACGAGGAGGCGACGACGATCGCCGGCCTCGTCATTCACGAGGCGCGGACGATCCCCGAGCCCGGTCAGACCTTCACCTTTCACGGCTTCCGGTTTCAGGTGCTGCGCAAGCAGAGGAACCGGATCACAGCGCTGCGGATCACGCCGCTCGACAAGCAGAAGCCTGCGGCCTGACACCCATCAGGTGCCGAGCGATCCCATGATCGCCTGACGAAACCCGTAGACCGTGCGCGTGCCGCGGAAGGGGACGAGGCGGATCTCGCGTGTCTGGCCGGGCTCGAAGCGCACAGCGGTGCCGGCGGGAATGTCGAGGCGACGGCCGCGCGCGGCTGCCCGGTCGAAGGAAAGCGCCGGGTTGGTCTCGAAGAAATGATAATGGCTGCCGACCTGGATCGGTCGGTCACCCGTGTTCGCGACGGTGAGCGTCACCACGTCGAGCCCGGCATTCAGCTCGATATGGCCGTCAGCAGGAATGATCTCGCCCGGAATCATGGCTCACCTGATCGGCTGATGAACGGTGACGAGCTTGGTGCCGTCTGGGAAGGTCGCCTCGACCTGCACGTCGTGGATCATCTCGGCGATGCCCTCCATCACCTGGTCGCGGCGCAGCACGCCGGCGCCGGCCTGCATCAGATCGGCGACCGAGCGGCCGTCGCGCGCGCCCTCGACCACGAAATCGGAGATCAGCGCGATGGCTTCGGGATAGTTGAGCTTCACGCCCCGCTCCAGCCGGCGACGCGCGACCGTCGCCGCCATGGCAATCAAGAGCTTGTCCTTCTCGCGCGGCGTCAACTGCATGCGACCCTCTAGAGCATCCAGACCTGCGGCGGATCGCAGCCTAGCACCGTCAGCATCGGCAGCAGGCGCGAACGAAGCGCGGCACCATCTTGCGCGATGAGCCGCGCGACGCAAAGCCCATCGAAACCGCTGATGCCGGTCTCGCATGCCTCAATTGTGGGCAGCCCCCGCAGCGCCTCGACACGCGCCTCCGCATCGGGAGCGGCAAAGAGAATGGTGGCGAAGGCGCTGGCGCCGTTCAGCGTCGCGCGTGCCGCGAGGGCGTCCGCTGGATCGGGACCGAGCGCCGTCTCCTCGGCGAAGACGAGCCGCCCGTCGCGAATGATGCGCCAGGAATCGCGAAACGTCATTTCGGTCATCACCTCGCCCGAGGCACGGCGGCCGAGAAGGACGGCTTCGAGCGCGAGGAAGCGGGCGTCGCCGGCCATCTCGACGCGCAACGAGCGGGTGAGGGCGGACCGGTTGAACAGGATGGTCTCCTGCGGCAGCCAGGCGAGGTCTGCGCCGGCGCCGATGTCGAGGCGGGTGTCGACCTGCGCGGCCCCGTCGACGGCTCGGTAAAGCCGCTCGCAGGCCTGCGTCGTGACGACGGCGCGCGAGCCGGCATCGACCGTCACATGGCTCGCGAAACGGTCGCCCCCGGTGAGGCCGCCGGCGGTGTTCACAATCACCGCCTCAAGGGTCGCCCCCTTGGCGATCGCCGGAAAGAGCAGCCGAGCGCAGCCGGATTGTCCCAGTTCTGCGACGCGGTTTGCCCCTTCCGCCTGGCTGACGCGCAGCCGCAGCGTGCCGCGGGCGCGTTCGAGATCGACGCTGTCAGCCATCCTGACGGCCGCCATGGACGCGCGCATGGAGCGGATTGGCACCGAGGCGATAGGGCAGTTCTGCGAGCCGCTCGACCGACCAGATCGCGAGATCACAGCGCTTGCCGGTCTCGAGCGTCCCGATGTCGCGCAGGCGCCCGAGCGCGCGTGCGGCCTCGCGGGTCACCGCCGCGATCACTTCCGGGACGGTGAGGCGGAAGAGCACGCAGCCCATGTTCATGGCAAGCAGGAGCGAGGTCATCGGCGAGGAGCCGGGATTGGCGTCCGTCGACAGCGCCATCGGAACGCCGGCGGCGCGGAAGGCCGCGACCGGCGGCACCTGTTTCTCCCGCAGCATGTGGAAGGCGCCGGGCAGGAGCACGGCGACCGTCCCGGACCGGGCCATGGCGGCGGCGTCATCGGCGTTCGCATATTCGACGTGATCGGCCGAGAGCGCGCCATAGCGGGCGGCGAGGCTCGCGCCGCCCATGTGCGACAATTGCTCGGCATGGAGTTTTATGGGCAGACCGGCGCGCCGCGCGACCTGGAAAACGCGCTCGGTCTGCGCGAGCGAGAACGCGATGCCCTCGCAGAAGGCGTCGACCGCATCCGCCAGCCCGGCGGCCGCCGCCTGCGGGATCATCGCATCGCAGACGAGATCGACATAGGCTTCCGGCTCCATCTCCTTCGGGAAGGCATGGGCGCCGAGGAGTGAGGTCACCACCTCGATCGGGCGTGCCGCGCCGACCTGGCGCGCGACGCGCAGCATCTTCAGTTCAGTCTCGAGCGACAGGCCATAGCCCGACTTGATCTCGACGCAGGTGACGCCCTCGTCGATCAGATCGTCGAGCCGGCGGCAGGCGGATGCGAGGAGTTCGGCTTCACTCGCGGCGCGGGTCGCCGTGACCGTCGACAGGATGCCGCCGCCTGCGCGCGCGATCTCCTCATAGGTCGCACCCGCGAGCCGCAACTCGAACTCATGCGCGCGGTCGCCGCCATGGACGAGGTGGGTGTGGCAGTCGATCAGCCCGGGCGTGATCCAGCGCCCGTCGCAGTCGATCGTCTCGGCTGCCGTCCCGGGCATCTCCGTGGCCGGTCCGACGAAGGCGATGCGGCCATCCTTTGATGCGACTGCGCCGTCGAGACACTCACCGAGACCGGGCAGGCGGGGATCGAGCGTGGCAAGGCGGGCGTTCCGCCAGACGCGGTCATAGGCAACGGGCATGAATTGGGTCCAACACGACGCCGTCAGACTAGACCACGATGCGGCGCGGAGGGAAGCCTCGGACTGGACCTACTGGGTCGAGGCGATCGAGCCGGTGACGATCGGGTCGGTGTCGGCGACGGCGGCGGTCTTCAGCGGCCGGATCGCCTGGCCGGTGAAGCGTTCGACCCGCAGATCCTGATAGGCGGCGAGGCCGAAGCGGATGACCACGAAGCGCGTCGGCTTCGAGATCATCGTGTCGACGCTGCCGAGATCGGGCATGACAAGACCGGCGAGCGCGAGATCGCGCGCCGTTCCGATCGGACGGCTCACCACAGCGAAGTCCTGGTGCTCGAAGCGCGTGGCGACCAGACCGTCAGCGCCACGGGCAATCGGCGCCGTGTCGGGATTGACGCCGCGTGCTGCCTGTTCCTCGGCGGCGTAGGCGAGTTTCGGCGCGACCGGCGCGGATTTTTCGGCGAGCATGGCGCCGATCGGATCGGCGGCCGCACCCCGGATCGGGGCTGCCTCGAGAAGCAGTCCGCGCACCGCCGAGGCCGGCGCCGCGGAGGCGACGGTGGCGGAGGGCAGAACGGCTTCCGCGACCGTGATGGGCTTGTCCGGTGCCGTTGCGGCGCCGGCACCGTCGACGGCGGCCACCCCCGCTTCCGATGCCAGTCGCTCGGGGGCCGGCTCCGGCGGAAGTTCGGCGTTGGCGACGACGATCGGTCCGTCATCGGGGCTCGCCGGCGGCGCATCCTCGCCCGGACGGGCAGGCGGCATCGGCACGGCGCCATCGGCCTGCTGGGCATCGACCGGCTGGGCACCCGTTTGCCAGGCGAGCACGGGACCGGCGGGCTGGTCAAGCTCGTCGGGCTTTTCGGCCGGCATCGGCACGGCGGCCGGCGTCGCCTCGGCGACGGCGGTCTCGGTCGACTTGTCCGTCTCTGTCAACTTGGCTGTCTCGGCCGCCGCGCTGGCCGCGGCCGGCGGAGCCTCGGTCTCCGCCGCGTCGTTCGCCTTCGTGTCGGCTGCCGCGGTCATCACCGTCTCGCTGCGGATCGGCCGTGAGCGCTTCGGCTGCTTGTCCTGGAACAGGACGGCGAGCGGGCTCGACGGATCGAAATTGCTCGCCGCGTCGCCGCCCTCCTCGTCTTCGCTCGCGCCGCCGCCGCTTGCGGATGCGATCTGAGTGGCGCCACGCACGCTCACACCGCCCGCGACGAGTTCCGCATAGGCTTCGGCATAGCGCGGCATCTTCTTGCCGTCGGCCGGCAGATGCACGGTCTTGCCGTCAGGGAAGACGCGCACGAGTTGGTCGCGGGTCATGCGCGGCCACATCCGCACCGATCCGGCATCGAGATGGACGAAGGGCTTGCCGGCCGTCGGGTAGAACCCGACCCCGCCCCGCTGAAGGCGCAATGCGGCGATGCGGACATTCGCGATCGGCACGCCCGGAATGTAGAAATCCATCGCCTTGCCGAGCGTGTGCTGGCTGAACTTCGCGACACCGCGCGACCGGCGTCGCAGCATGGCATTCGTCTCCGGCGCGCGATAGGCCGAGACGACATGGATCGGCTGGCTGCCGCCGACCTCGCGATAGGCGGCCCAGACGATGTCGAAGAGGCGCGGGTCCATGCGGGTCGGCTCGTCGCGCCGCCAGTCGCGCAGGAACCAGTTCAGCTTTTTCAGGCCGTCCTGATCATAGGTTCCGTTGCGCTTGAAGGTGACCTGCAGCGTTTCACGCGTGTGGGTGTGGTAGATGTTGAGGACGCGTGTGTCGCCGTTCGCGATGGCGTCCTGCGTCGGTCGCACCATCACCGTCACCGCGACAAAGGCCGCGACCACGGTCCCTGCCCAGCGCAAAAGGCTGCGCTTCGATGGGGCGGAACGGAGCGAAGGGACCATCGGCACTCGGGGGTTCTCACCAAACGCTGGAGGCGGCACGGCCGCAGCTCGTGCCACGGAACGGAAAAACCTTGCTGAAGTCTTGCCGAGAGAGGTTAACGCATCCTTGCCGTCCGCGTCTTTCCCGTTCGCCACAGGGCCAACCACGGCCTATTGGGTCGCAATCATGGCAAAAAAAGGAAGAGACGCAAGCCTGACTCTGTTCCGACTGCCGGCGAATCACACCGTCATCCCCGTAAACCATCTGTATCGAGGCTCAGGACAAGCCCGTTGTTTGTGGTAGATTTGGGCTCCTGGAAGAACAGGTTCGCGGAGCATCCAGGTGCCAAGGCTGATCGCGCGTCTTATTCTTGTGCCGACCGGGATCGTCCTTGCGGCTGTCGCGGCGGTCGCCGTGCTGACGGCTGGGCTCGTGTCGCGCGGCCATCTTGGTAGCGTCATCGAACAGGCTTTTACCCTCCTCTTCCGGCAGTTCGTCGCGGGTCAGGCCTCCGGCACCGTCGAGCCGTTCGGCGGTGCGCTGATGGGTTTTTGGGGGAGTGCGGCAATGGTCGCCGCAGCGCCCGTCACGCTCGTGGCGCTGTTCGGCGAGCTTTTCGGAACGACCGCCGCGATCATCTACATCGCGGCGACCGGGGTCGCGTATGGCCTGATCCCGGTCTTGGTGATGAGCAACATGGAATCCGCCGGTTTCGTCTCGCCGGGCTTTGCCGCGAGCGGGTTTTGCGCGGGTCTCGTCTACTGGCTGGTGGCGGGGCGGGGCGCGGGGCGCTGAGCGGCAAAAGTCCGGGCCGTCTAGACCGCGCTCTCGACACCCTCGTCCTCGAGTTCGCGCCGCAGCCTCGTGAAGGCGAGGCGGATGCGCGACTTGACCGTGCCCAGGGGCAGGCCGGTCCGCTCCGATATCTGGCTGTGGGAGAGCCCCTCGAAAAAAGCGAGGCGGACGAGCGACAGCTGTTCCGCCGGCAGCCGCGTGATCGCCGCACGGATCTTGTCCTCCATCAGTTGCGCATCGAGGAGACCGTCGAGATCGGGAAGGGCGGAGGGCTGCAGCGCCGGTTCCTCCTGATCCAGCGTGTCGCTCTTGTCGCGGCGAAGCAGATCGATGCGACGATTGCGCGCGATCCGATAGAGCCACGTGCCGACCGAGCTTTTCGACGGGTCGAACTGTCCGGCCTTGCGCCAGAGCGTGACCATCACTTCCTGCGTCAGCTCCTCGGCGGTGCCTGAATCGGTGCCCAGCCGGGCGAGATAGGCGTTGAGGCGCGGACCAAAATAATCGAACAGGCGCGTGAACGCCTCCTTGTCCTGGGACTGAGCGACCCTGGCAACCAGTGCCGCCATCTCTTCCTGTATTGTCACGCAGTCCTCGATCGAGCTTGGCGCCTGGACGCCACCTGTCAGCCTTAGCATGAAGAGCAAGGGGGCGAACCACTGTCTACTATTCCGAGAGGAAAATGTAAAAAGAAACACGGTTAACGATTCACAAACCATGTCAGCGTTAGAACTGGCATGGAAGGCAGCCGAACTTTCGCCGGATTCCTTCTATTTTCCTCGGTGTGAGCGACAAGGAACAGGTAAAGCTCTCGAGCCCACCTGCTTCGAACCGCCGCCTCGAGGTGGCTTGACGCAACGCTGTCCTAGAAATCGGTCGAGCACGCATGAACGCACGCGCCTTCCTCTCTCGTCACGCTGTCGGCACGGTGTTTGCCGCGCTTCTCCTCGCGACGGCGGCGTCCGCCCCGGTCGCTGCCCAGCAAGCGGCCAGTGCGGCCAAGCTGATCGGCAAGTTTGGCGACTGGCAGGCCTTCGAGGCCGGGACCGGCGGTTCGCGGGTTTGCTTCGTGTTGTCACGGCCGACCCAGCGCCTGCCGGAGACCCTGAAGCGCGATCCCGCGAGCCTCTTCATCACCCACCGCCCCGGGCAGGGCGTGAAGAACGAGATCTCGATGACCGTCGGCTTTCCGATGAAGGAAGCGCAGGACGCGACCGTGACCATCGGGACGGCGAAGTTCGCGATGTACACGAAGAACGAGAATGCCTGGGTCCGCAACGTGACCGACGAGCCGGGCCTCCTCGCCGCCATGCGCAAGGGCAAGTCGATGACGTTCGTGGCCGTGTCGCGCCGTGGCAACAAGACGACCGACAATTATTCGCTCTCCGGGCTCAGCGACGCGCTCGATACGATCGGCAAGTCCTGCAAATAAGGCAGTCCCGCGCGCAGACCGATGTCGACGGCGGCGCTGCCGACGTCCGTCTCACGCACCGGAACGCAGGGCCTTGAGGAGTTTAAGGCCCGCCCGCCCGGTTTCCTTTTCGCCCCGCCGACGCTGCTGATCCTTGATCGCCTCGCGCGATTTCGAGCCGAGGATGCCGTCCGGTTCGCCGATGTCATAGCCGCGCTGGAGCAGCAGGGTCTGCAGTTCGCGTTTTTCCGCGCGCGACAAAGGCGGGTCGTCGGTCGGCCACGGCGTGACGAACGCACCACCGCCGCGCAGACGATCGGAGAGATGCGCGATCGCTAGCGCATAGGATTCGGCGGCGTTGTAGGCGTAGATCGCATCGAAGTTCTTGAACACGAGAAAAGCCGGTCCCGACGGCCCCGCCGGCAGCAAAAGACCGGCGCGACCGCCCTCCTTGGGCAGTGGGTCGCCGTTGATCCGCGTCACGCCGAGCGCCGTCCATTGCGCCAGGGGCTGCTTCTTCTTGCGCCCGGCAAGGCTCGCATCGAAGTTCTTGGGCAGGGCGACCTCGTATCCCCAGCGGCTGCCCTCGACCCATCCGGCCTTGGCGAGATAGTTCGCGGTCGAGGCGAGCGCGTCGGGGATGCTGTCGACGACGTCGCGGCGCCCGTCGCCATCACCGTCGACCGCGAGGCGCATGAAGGTCGTGGGCATGAACTGCGTATGGCCGAAGGCGCCCGCCCAGGAGCCGACCAGGTGGTCCGGGTTGACGTCGCCGCGCTGGATGATCTTCAGCGTCGTGAAGAACTCCTTGCGGAAGAAGGCCTGACGGCGGCCGAAGCAGGACAGGGTGGCGAGCGAGCGGACGAGCTGGCGCTTGCCGGCGTTCTTGCCGTAATTGCTCTCCACGCCCCAGACGGCGACGACGACGGAACGGGGCACGCCATATCGTGCCTCAACCGTCGCGAGAACGCCGTCCCACTTGGCGAGCATCGCCTGCCCGTCCTCGATCCGCTCTTCGTCGACGAGGCCGGCGACATAGTCCCAGATCGGCGTCTTGAACTCGGGTTGGGCGGTGAGGAAGGTGAGAACCTCCATGTCCGCCTCGAGCGCTCCCGTCTGCGCGTCGAAGACGGTGGTCGCGACGCCGGCGGCCTTGGCATCGCCACGCAGCTGGGCGAGGCAGGTCTGGAACGGATCGGCTGCCGCACTTGCATGGGTGGCGGCTAACGGCAGAAGAGCGAGGGTAATCAGGAAGCGGCGAATCATGCCTCATCCTACCGCGAAATCGCTGGATTTTCGCCTCGCCCGGGTGGCGTGCCCGCAATCCCTAAATTTTGGCGCGAATGTCAAGCATCCGTCACAAACAAGACTTGCTCAAAAATTTGATTGCATGTTCAATCAATCTACGTGCCGCCGGGGGAGATCGTCGGCACTGCCACCGGGTCGGTCTCGGCGATGGTCTGCCGGGCACCCGCAATGGCCGGTTCCGTCGAGCCGATGTGCAAGACGGGATGCCGGACGAGAAGAAACAGGGGAACGAGTCCATGCGTCTATCTTATGTGCTTGCCATCGCTTCTGTCACCGGTCTGCTCGCGACCGCAACCGCCCATGCGACGGATGCGGAGAGCTGCAAGACGGTTCGCTTCGCCGATGTCGGCTGGACCGACATCACGGCCACCACGGCGTTGACCGCGCGCCTTCTGACCGGCCTCGGCTATGAGCCGAAGGTGGACGTGCTCTCGGTCCCGGTCACCTACGCCTCGTTGAAGAACAAGGATGTCGACGTCTTCCTCGGCAACTGGATGCCGACCATGGAAAACGACCTCAAGCCCTATCGCGAGGACAAGTCGGTCGAGGTTCTGGGCGTCAATCTCGAGGGCGCTAAGTACACGCTCGCCGTCCCGCAATACACCTTCGACGCCGGCCTGAAGTCCTTTGCCGACATCGCCAAGTTCAAGGATCAGCTCGAGGGCAAGATCTACGGCATCGAGCCCGGCAATGACGGCAACCGGCTGATCCTCGACATGATCTCCGGCGACAAGTTCGGCCTGAAGGGCTTTGAGCTCGTCGAATCGAGTGAGCAGGGCATGCTGGCGCAGGTCGAGCGCTCGGTCGCCCGCAACGAGCACATGGTCTTCCTCGGCTGGGAGCCCCATCCGATGAACGCCAAGTTCAAGATGGCCTATCTGTCCGGCGGTGACGAGGTGTTTGGCCCGAACTATGGCGGTGCGTCGGTCTACACCAACATCCGCGCCGGCTACACCACCGAATGCCCGAACGCCGGCAAGCTGATCTCCAACATGAAGTTCACGCTGCAGCTCGAGAACGAGATCATGGGCAAGATCCTGTTCGACGGCGAGGACCCGAACAAGGCAGCCGAGGACTGGCTGAAGGCGAACCCGGCCTCCCTCGACGCCTGGCTCGCCGGCGTGACGACGGTCGACGGCCAGCCCGGCCTCGACGCGGTCAAGAAGAGCCTCGGTCTGTGACCGACTATTGACGGGATCCGCGGTGCGGGGACGACACCGCGGATCTTCTTGCCGTGTTGGGGGGAGACGACATGGAACAATGGCTGACCGCCTGGAAATTCCCGCTCGGCGAGGGAATGAAGGTCATCATCGAGTATCTGAAGACGGAAGCCGCCGGTTTCTTCGACGCGATCTCGATCACGCTCGAATTCCTGATCGAGGGCATCACCGGGCTTCTGCTCGCCTTCCCGGCGGTCGTGCTGATCGCCCTGATCACCGCCTTCACGCAGTGGCTGCACCGCTCCTGGCAATTGTCGCTCTTCGTCGCGCTGGCGCTGCTGTTCGTCGTCAATCTCGGCTACTGGAAACCGACGGTCGAGACGCTCGCGCTGGTCGGCTCGGCGACCCTCGTCAGCGTCGTGATCGGCGTGCCGATCGGCATTGCGGCGGCGCATCGACCCTGGCTCTACACGATCCTGCGGCCGATCCTCGACCTGATGCAGACCGTTCCGACCTTCGTCTATCTCATTCCGACGCTCGTCTTCTTCGGCCTCGGCGTGGTGCCGGGCCTGATCTCGACCGTGATCTTCGCGATCCCCGCGCCGATCCGCCTCACCCATCTCGGCATCTCCTCGGTGCCGGGACCGTTGAAGGAGGCCGGCGAGGCTTTTGGGGCGACGCGCTGGCAGCTCCTGCGCAAGATCGAGATCCCGCATGCCATGCCGACCATCATGGCGGGCGTCACCCAATGCATCATGCTGAGCCTCTCGATGGTGGTGATCGCGGCGCTCGTCGGCGCCGACGGTCTCGGCAAGCCGGTGGTCAGGGCGCTGAACTCGGTCAATGTGCCGATGGGCTTTGAGGCGGGAACGGCGATCGTCATCCTCGCCATCGTGCTCGACCGCATCTGCAAGCGCCCCGAGCGCAAGGGGAGCGCGTGACATGGCCGCCGTCGAGTTTCGCAATGTCGACATCGTCTTCGGCAAGGACACGACCAAGGCGCTCGCCATGGTCGATCAGGGCCGCACGCGCGACGAGATCCTCGCCGCGACCGGCGCGGTGCTGGGCGCCGCCAACGTCAACATCGCCATCGACAAGGGCGAGATCTGTGTCCTGATGGGGCTGTCGGGGTCCGGCAAGTCGACGATCCTGCGGGCGATCAACGGTCTCAACAAGGTGGTGCGCGGGCAGGTGCTGGTCGAGCACGAGGGGCGCTCGATCGACGTCGCCTCCTGCTCGGGCGATCAGCTGCGCATGCTGCGCACCTCGCGCATCGCCATGGTGTTTCAGCAGTTCGCGCTGCTGCCCTGGCGGACGGTGCGTGAGAATGTCGGCTTCGGGCTCGAACTGCGCGGCATGCCGGCGGCGGAGCTGCGCGAGAAGGTCGACGCCAAGCTTGCCCTGGTCGGCCTCACGCAATGGGCCGATAAGTTCGCGCATCAATTGTCGGGCGGCATGCAGCAGCGCGTCGGCCTCGCCCGCGCCTTCGCGACGGATGCCGACATCCTGCTCATGGACGAGCCCTTCTCGGCGCTCGATCCGCTCATCCGCGACAAGCTCCAGGACGAGCTTCTGGTGCTGCAGAAGGAGTTGAAGAAAACGATCGTCTTCGTCAGCCATGACCTCGACGAGGCGCTCAAGATCGGCAACCGCATCGCGATCCTGGAAGGTGGGCGCATCGTCCAGATCGGTACCGGTGAGGACATCCTGCTCCATCCGGCGAACGCCTATGTCGCCGAATTCGTCAAGCACATGAACCCGCTGAACGTGCTGCGCGGCCGCTCGCTGATGACGCCGGCGGCATCGCTCAGGAGCGATCAGGGCGAGGTCCTGCTTGATCCGCAGGGGCGGATCCGTGTCCGGCTCGACGGCGACGGGCGACCGGTCGGGGTCACGCTGAACGGTGCGCAGGGCACGATCGCCATCGCCAACGCCGAGACGGGCCTTGCGCCGAACCCGGCCGATCTCATCGTCGCACCGGTCGACCTGAAGATGCGGGCCGCGATCGAGTTGCGGCGGGCGAGCGGCAATCCGATCGTGCTCGTCGACCAGCTCGGCCGCATGGCGGGCCTGTGCGGCGACGACGAGATCTATCGCGGCCTTCTGGCGCGCAGCGAGGTCTGATCGAAGCCCCTCTCACACCGCCAGCGAATGGCGGGCCTGCTGACGTACCAGATAGGCGTCGAAACGCGCCGCGATGGTGCGCAGGAAGGGGCGACCCCGCTCCGTCACGCGGAAACCGGTCGCGGTCTCGCCGACGAGAGCGTCGCGATCGTCACGGATGATCTCGCCGATCGTCGCGATCACGCCCAGCGCATCCGCGCCGAAACGATCGACGAGAACCGCGCGGTCGAGCGCGAGATCGCACATCAGCCGCTCGATGACGAAATTGCGGACCTCGTCGTCACGGGTCAGAGCCACGCCGCGCGTCGTCGCGAGGCCGCCCCGGGCGACGCGGCGCTGATACTCGGCGATCGCGCCCTCGTTCTGGACATAGCCCTGCGGTAGCTTGCCGATCGAGGAGGCACCGAGGCCCAGAAGCGCGTCGGCGGGGTCGACCGTGTAGCCCTGAAAGTTACGCTGCAGCACGCCTGCCACCGCCGCTTCCGCCATGACGTCGTGGGGCAGGGCGAAATGGTCGAGCCCGATGCGGCAATAGCCGGCGTCGACGAGGAAGTCGGCGGCGAGACGCGCCTGATGGAAGCGGGCGACCGGATCGGGCAGGTCCGCCTCGTTGATCATGGTCTGGTGCTTCTTCATCCAGGGCACATGCGCGTAGCCGAAGACCGCCAGACGGTCCGGCTTGAGCGCCACCACCGCCTCGAGCGTGGCGATGAGCTTGGCGTCGGTCTGGCCCGGCAGGCCGTAGATCGCGTCGATGTTGAGCGAGCGCACGCCCTTGTCGCGGAAGGCGTCGAGGACGCGGCGCGTCTCGTCGAGGGTCTGGATACGATTGATCGCCTGCTGCACGGCCGGATCGAAATCCTGAACGCCGAGGCTGACGCGGGTGAGGCCCGCTTCGGCCAGCGCGTCGACGCGGGCCTTGTCCATGCCGCGCGGATCGATCTCGACGGCGAACTCGCAGTCATCGGCGAGGGAGAAGGCGTGACGCGTCGCCTCGGCGAGGCGCAGGATGTCGGGACCATGCAGCATGGTCGGCGACCCCCCGCCCCAATGGATGTGGCTGACGCGCGCCTCGGCCGGCACGAGGCGGGCGATGGTGTCGATCTCATGGGTCAGGGCGTGGAGATAGGCCTCGACCGGTGCATACTGGCGGGTGATCTTGGTGTGGCAGCCGCAGAACCAGCACAGCGTGTCGCAGAAGGGCACATGCATGTAGAGCGACAGCCGCGCGGTCTCGGGCAGGGCGGACAGCCAATCGCGATAGCTCTGGGCCGCGATGCCCGGATGGAAATGCGGCGCCGTCGGATAGCTCGTGTAACGCGGGACGGGCGCGGCGTAGCGCTCGATCAGGGCTGCGATCTCGGCATCGGCGGCGTTCATGCTCATCTCCAGGCTCTGTCGATCGCCTCGGCTCGGGTCGACAGGGCCCGGCACCTCGACGCGTCCGCCACTCCGATCCTGTGCACGTGGCGCATTGTCCCGGGATCTTCACCACGCAGGCGGGGTGGGAGCCTTGTGATGGATCAATTTCCATTTATACAGAAAACAACGTGAAATATGGTATTCAACAGCGAAACTTGACATAATGGGAATAACCACGGATAGTGCGCGCAACGGGGGAGTTTCACAGCGATGTACGGGATTTACGCCATGCGCCGCCTTGTCGTTCTCCGCCTTCTCCTCACGGTCAGCGCTTTTGTCGCGGGCGCCTCGGGCGTCGCCCTGATGGCGCCGGAAGGGGACATGGCTGTGCGCCTTGCCGCAGCCGGCCTCATCGCCTTCGCGCTCGCGCTGGTTCCGCTCGCCTACCAGCCGCGCCCGTCCGCGGCGGCGAGCGTCGCGGCCTCGATCCTGTCGATCGCGCTCGGCCTGGTGGCGCTGACCCCGGTCGCCCAGTCGCTGCTCGGCGACGGCACGGCGATCGTCACCGGCGTGCTGGCGATCGCGAGCGCCGTGGGCCAGCTTCTCTGTCTGCGGGAACCGGTGGACGGCGCCGCGCGCGCCGCCGCCTGATCAGCCCTTCGCCATCGCCTTGAGGATGGCGCTTCCCATCTCGCTCGTCGACACGGCGTTCGTGCCCGATGCGGCGATGTCCTTCGTGCGCAGGCCCTCATTCAGGACGGTCGAGATGGCGGCGTCCAGGCGATCAGCGGCTTCCGCGAGACCGAACGAATAGCGCAGCGCCATTCCGAAAGAGGCGAGGGTCGCAATCGGATTGGCGAGCCCCTTGCCAGCGATGTCCGGCGCCGATCCGTGGACGGGCTCGTACATGGCGTTGCGCTTGCCCGTGGCCGGATCGGCGGCGCCGAGCGCTGCCGAGGGCAGCATGCCGAGCGAGCCGGTCAGCATCGCCGCGACGTCCGATAGCATGTCGCCGAACAGGTTGTCGCAGACGATGACGTCGAACTGCTTGGGATTGCGCACGAGCTGCATGCCGCAATTGTCGGCCAGCATGTGCTCGAGGCTCACCGAGGCATACTCCGCCTTGTGAACCGCGGCGACGACCTGCTTCCACAGGACGCCCGACTTCATCACATTGTTCTTTTCCGACGAGGTCACCTTGTTGCGGCGGACCTTGGCGAGGTCGAAGGCCACGCGGGCGATCCGCTCGATCTCGTGCTGGTGGTAGAGCTGGGTGTCGACCGCGCGGCGCTGGCCGTTCTCGAGCGTCACGATCTCCTTCGGCTCGCCGAAATAGACGCCACCCGTCAATTCGCGCACGATCATGATGTCGAGGCCCTCGACCAGCTCGCGCTTGAGCGACGAGGCGTCGGCGAGCGCCGGGTAGCACACGGCCGGACGGAGATTGGCGAAGAGGCCGAGATCCTTGCGCAGACGCAGGAGACCCGCCTCCGGGCGCGCATCATAGGGAACGCCGTCCCATTTCGGCCCGCCGACCGCGCCGAACATGACGGCGTCGGCGGCATGGGCGAGGCCCATCGCGGCTTCCGAGATCGCCTTGCCATGCGCGTCATAGGCCGCGCCGCCGACGAGGTCCTCCTCGGTCTCGAAGCTCGCGAGGCCCGCCTTGTTGAGCCACTCGATCAGGCGCTTGACCTCGGCCATCACTTCCACGCCGATGCCGTCGCCGGGGAGGAGGAGGAGTTTTTGCGTCGCCATGGTCGTTTCCTGTCGTCGGAAGCCCCCTGATCGGGCCGCTGGGGTGTCTAGAGCAGCCCGGGACGCCACGCAAGCACGGGCGTGATCGCGGCTTCGTGCCCGCCTGCACCTTCCGTCGCATTGCGAAATGGCCGCCGGCGGTCTATCGCAGAGCGGACATTGTGCAAGGATTGGGGCTGAACCCGACAATGGCGGATCCCAGAACACAGGCGGCGCGGCCGCTGTCGCCGCATCTCCAGATCTACAAGCCGATGCTGACCATGGTGATGTCGATCGTGCATCGCATCACCGGCGCGGCGCTGTATCTCGGCACCCTGCTGCTCGTCTGGTGGCTGATCGCGGCCGCGACCGGGCCGGAGAGCCTCGCCACCTTCCAGGCGGTCGCCGGATCGCCGCCGGGGCTCCTCGTCCTTTTCGGCTACACCTGGGCATTGATGCACCACATGCTGGGCGGTCTGCGCCATTTCGTCTGGGATCTCGGCCACGGCTTCGAGCATCCGATGCGCGAATATCTCGCGGTCGCGACGCTGGCGGGGTCCATCACGCTCACGATCCTTCTGTGGGTCGTCGGCCTTGCCATGTGGGGAGCTTGATCATGTCGATGCGCACGCCGCTCGGTCGGGTTCGCGGCCTCGGCTCGGCCCGCTCGGGCACGGATCACTTCTGGAAGCAGCGGCTGACCGCGGTCGCCAACGTGCCGCTGACCATCGCCTTCATCCTCATCCTGCTTTCGCTGCTCGGCGCCGATCATGCGGCGACGGTCGCAACCCTCGGGTCGCCGCTGGTCGCGATCGCGCTGCTTCTTTTCGTGCTCTCCGGCGTCATCCATATGCGGATCGGTATGCAGGTGATCATCGAGGACTATCTCCATACCGAGGGCGTGAAGCTCGCAGCCCTGATCGCGAACACCTTCTTCGCGGTCCTGATCGGGGCGGCCGCGGCCTTCGCGATTCTCAAGATGAGTTTTGGAGCCTGACATGGCGGATGGATCGATCAATGTGCCGGGCGTCAACGGCCGGGCCTACGAGATCACCGACCACACCTATGACGTCGTCGTCGTCGGTGCCGGTGGCGCGGGTCTGCGCGCGGTGGTGGGGTGCAGCGAGGCGGGCCTGAAGACGGCCTGCATCACCAAGGTTTTCCCGACGCGCTCGCACACGGTCGCGGCGCAGGGCGGCATTTCGGCCGCGCTCGGCAATATGGGCAAGGACGACTGGCGCTTCCACATGTACGACACCGTCAAGGGCTCCGACTGGCTCGGGGACCAGGACGCGATCGAGTATCTCGTGCGCAACGCGCCCGCCGCCGTCTACGAACTCGAGCATTGGGGCGTGCCGTTCTCGCGCACCGAGGACGGCAAGATCTACCAGCGACCCTTCGGCGGCATGACGACGGATTACGGCAAGGGCATCGCCCAGCGCACCTGCGCCGCCGCCGACCGGACCGGCCACGCGATCCTGCACACGCTCTATGGCGCGGCCTTGAAGCACTCCGCCGAGTTCTTCATCGAATACTTCGCCATTGACCTGATCATGGACGAGGAGGGTGCCTGTCGCGGCGTCGTCGCGCTGAAGATGGATGACGGCACGATCCACCGCTTCCGCTCGCACAAGACGGTGCTCGCCACCGGCGGCTATGGCCGCGCCTATTTCTCGGCGACCTCGGCCCACACCTGCACGGGCGATGGCAATGCCATGGTGCTGCGGGCCGGCCTGCCGCTGCAGGACATGGAATTCGTGCAGTTCCACCCGACCGGCATCTATGGCGCGGGCTGCCTCATCACCGAGGGCGCGCGTGGTGAGGGCGGCTACCTCACCAATTCGGAAGGCGAGCGTTTCATGGAGCGCTATGCGCCCTCAGCCAAGGACCTCGCCT
The DNA here is from genome assembly GCA_046344875.1 of Labrys sp. (in: a-proteobacteria). Taxonomy (GTDB): domain Bacteria; phylum Pseudomonadota; class Alphaproteobacteria; order Rhizobiales; family Labraceae; genus Labrys. The sequence continues at coordinate 92,224 of JBKDKQ010000045.1, forward strand.
CGCGCGACGTCGTCTCGCGCGCGATGACGATGGAGATCCGCGAGGGCAGGGGCGTGGGCAAGAACAAGGATCACATCCACCTGCACCTCGACCATCTCGATCCCAAGGTCCTGCACGAGCGGCTGCCGGGGATTTCGGAATCGGCGCGCATCTTTGCCGGTGTCGATGTGACGAAGGAGCCGATCCCGGTGCTGCCGACCGTGCACTACAACCTGGGCGGCATCCCGACGAATTATCACGGCGAGGTCTACACCAAGCGCAACGGCGATCCGGATGCGATCGTGCCCGGCCTGATGGCGATCGGTGAGGCGGCCTGCGTGTCGGTGCACGGGGCGAACCGCCTCGGATCGAACTCGCTGATCGATCTCGTCGTCTTCGGTCGCGCGGCGGGTCTGCGTGCCGCCGACACGATCGCGCCCGGCGAGAAGCATCGCGACCTGCCGAAGGACTCCGCCGACCTCGCCCTGTCACGTCTCGACCGCTTCCGCCATGCCTCCGGCGGTACGCCGACGGCCGAGCTTCGGGCACGGATGCAGCGCGTGATGCAGACGAACTGCGCGGTCTACCGCGATGGCCCGACGCTCGTCGAAGGCCAGTCGCTGATCAACGATGTCTGGCGCGGCGTCCCCGACATCCGCACCACGGACCGGTCGCTGATCTGGAACACCGACCTGATCGAGACGCTCGAGTTCGACAATCTCATCGCCCAGGCCGTCGTGACCATGGAAAGCGCGGTCAACCGCCAGGAAAGCCGCGGCGCCCATGCCCGCGAGGATTTCCCCAACCGCGACGACAAGGACTGGATGAAGCACACGCTGATGTGGGCCGACGACGCGACCCGCACCGTCCGTGTCGATTATCGCCCGGTCCACACCTACACCATGTCGAACGACATCGAGTACATCGCGCCGAAAGCGCGGGTCTATTGAGAGACGCGCCGTCGTGCACTCAGTGTAACTGAAGGTTCAATCGGAAATGGTCGCCCTTACCCTGCCCAAGAACTCCACGATTTCGGGTGGCAAGACCTGGCCGAAGCCGGCCGGGGCGAAGCGTCTGAAGGAATTCCGCATCTATCGCTGGAATCCTGACGACGGCGCCAATCCGCGGATCGACACCTATTTCGTCGATCTCGACGATTGCGGTCCGATGATCCTCGACGCGATCATCTGGATCAAAAGCAAGGTCGACCCGACGCTCACCTTCCGCCGGTCCTGCCGCGAGGGGATCTGCGGCTCCTGCGCCATGAACATCGACGGCACCAACACGCTGGCCTGCACCAAGGGCATGGATGAGGTGAAGGGCGCGGTGAAGATCTACCCGCTGCCGCACATGCCGGTGGTCAAGGACCTCGTGCCGGACCTGACCCGTTTCTACGCGCAGCATGCCTCGGTCGAGCCCTGGCTCAAGACGACGACGCCTGTGCCGGAGAAGGAATGGAAGCAGAGCCATGAGGACCGGCAGAAGCTCGACGGCCTCTACGAGTGCATTCTCTGCGCCTGCTGCTCGACCTCCTGCCCGAGCTACTGGTGGAACGGCGACCGCTATCTCGGCCCCGCGGTCCTGCTGCAGGCCTATCGCTGGCTGATTGACTCGCGCGACGAGGCGACAGGCGAGCGGCTGGACAATCTCGAGGATCCGTTTCGGCTCTATCGCTGCCACACGATCATGAACTGCGCCAAGGCCTGCCCGAAGGGACTGAACCCGGCGAAGGCCATCGCGGAAATCAAGAAAATGATGGTGATGCGCCAGATGTGAGGCGATGCGGGTCGAGACGCCCGCGCCGCCTGACGCTCAGTGCCGGAAGTGCCGGACGCCGGTGAACACCATCGCGAGGCCGGCCGCATCGGCTGCCGCGATCACCTCGTCGTCCTTCACCGATCCGCCGGGCTGGATCACCGCGGTGGCGCCCGCCTCGATCAGCGCCTCGAGACCGTCGGCAAAGGGGAAGAAGGCGTCCGAGGCGACGACCGACCCTTTCGTGCCGATCCCGGCATCGGCCGCCTTGCGGGCGGCGATTCGGGCTGAATCGACGCGGCTCATCTGGCCGGCCCCGACCCCGACCGTCGCACCGTCGCGCGCATAGACGATCGCGTTCGACTTGACGTGTTTGGCGACCCGGAAGGCAAAGCGCAGATCCGCGAGCTCGGTTTCGGTCGGCGCGCGCCGCGTCACGACCCTGAGCGCCATGTCGTCGACGACGGCCGCGTCGCGCGACTGGACGAGGAGCCCCCCGGCGAGCGACTTGACGAGAAGACCGGGCGCCCGCGGGTCGGGCAGGCCGCCGGTGAGGAGCAGCCGCAGGTTCTTTTTCGCCGCGACGATCTCGACCGCGTCCTCGCTCGCGTCAGGCGCGACGATCACCTCGGTGAAGATGCCGACGATCGCCTCGGCGGTGGCGGCATCCAGCGTCCGGTTCAGCGCGACGATGCCGCCGAAGGCCGAGACGGGGTCACAGGCCAGCGCCTTGCGATAGGCCTCGATCAGGGTTCCGCCGGTCGCGACGCCGCAGGGATTGGCGTGCTTGACGATCACGACGGCCGGGCTTGCGGCGGGCGCGAATTCGGCGACGCATTCGATCGCTGCATCGGTGTCGTTGAGGTTGTTGTAGGAGAGCGCCTTGCCCTGCACCTGCCGCGCGGTCGCAACCCCCGGCCGCTGCTCGCCATTGCGGTAGAAGGCGCCGGCCTGGTGCGGGTTCTCGCCATAGCGCAGGCTCTCCGCCAGCGTGCCGCCGAAGGCGCGGAAGGTGGGCGCGGCTTCGCCGACGCGCGCGAGCATCCAGGTGGAGATCGCCGCGTCATAGGCGGCCGTGCGGGCATAGGCCTTGGCGGCGAGGCGTCGCCGCAGGGCGAGGTCGGTCGCGCCGGCGTGACGGTCCATCGCCTCGATCACGGCGGCATAATCCGCCGGATCGACCACGACGGTCACGAAGGCATGGTTCTTGGCGGCCGCGCGGATCATGGCCGGGCCGCCAATGTCGATGTTCTCGATGCAGGTCGCCTCATCCGCTCCGCGCGCCAGCGTCGCCTCGAACGGGTAGAGATTGACGATGAGAAGATCGATCGCCTCGATCCCGTGAACGGCCATGGCCTCGCGATGGCTTTCCTTGTCGCGGATCGCCAGCAGTCCGCCGTGAATGGCGGGGTGCAGGGTCTTGACGCGGCCGTCCATCATTTCCGGAAGACCGGTCACCGAGGCGACGTCGATGACGGGCACACCCGCCTCGAGGATCTCGCGATGGGTGCCCCCGGTCGAGATCACCTGAACGCCGCGCGCCGCGAGCGCCCGCGCCAGATCGAGCATGCCGGTCTTGTCCGAGACCGAGATCAGGGCGCGGCGGATGGGCAGGTCCTGTGTCATCGACGCCTCCTGCGTCACGGTGATACATCGTGCTCCGGGCTTTAACCGATCGCACCGGCTTTTCAGGCGGCGCGGCGCGCCCTGTCAATCATCGGTGCGCTGGAAGGTCCAGGTCACCTCTTCCGTCGCGTCGAAGCGGCCGCGCGGCACGGCGACGACGAGCTGGACGGCGGCCCGCGGCCCCTCCGGATTGGCGAGATTGACGCTTTCCTCGATCACGACCGGCTGGCCGCCGGCATGGAAGGTCCAGAAACGGCCCGTCGGAAGGCGCAGGCGCACCGTGTCGCCCGCAGTCGACACCTCTGCCGTGACGCCCGGATGCAGATGAAAGCGCAGCACGAGCTTCGCCGGGCCCCGGAACGCCGCCCCCTGCCGGTCGAAGAAGCGGTCGCTCCCGAAGACCGCGAGCCCATCCGTCGTCAGCGACAGGTCGCGCTCATGGATCATGCCGACCGCCGCCAGATAGCCGTCATGGCGGGCCCGGATCGTCGTTGCCTCCTCGTTCTCGACGCGGTCGACGACGACGCGGCGCGGCCCATCGAGGATCGGACGCCCGAGCCGCGCGCCGACACCCTCCTCGGGCGCGAAGACGACCGAGGAGAGATCGCCGGCGACGGCAGTCGAATGGGCAGCGGTGACGCGGGCGAGCTGGCGCCAGTCCTCGCGTCCCGGACCGGGTGCACCGCAATTCACCACGACGCGGTTGTTGTCGGTCGAGAATTCGAAGGCGAGGGCCCCGGCATGGGCCTCGGCGGAGAAGGCGGGCGGGGGCGGTGCGCCCGTATCCATCAGAAGGACCGTGTCGCGCGCCTCGATGCGCTGATAGCCCGAGTGCAGTGCCTGCCGGATCGGCTTGCCGCGCACGTCATCATAGGTGCGCAGGGTCGCGACGAGGTGGGACTGGGTGTAGCCCATGCCGTTGAAGGTCGCGAGCGTGCCGTCGGCATGGCGGAAGAACCGCATCATCGGCATCATCCGGTCGATCGCGCCGACGAGTTCCGCCGAGGCTGCCACGCCCCTGGCGGCATAGGACTGGCGCAGCGGCAGAAGGTCGAGCAGGAGGTCGAGAACGATCTGCGGGTTGCGGCTGATGTGTCCGCCGTCCTTGAGCACCTGTCGCTCGAGTTCGCGGCCGAGGCGCTTGGAGGCGGCACGGTGGAGCGCGGTGGAGTTCTCGAGGCACAGGCCCGCCTGCGTCGCCGCAAGGGCCGCGAGCAGCCTCGGCATGCCATCGCGGGCGCGCGGCGCGAGGGCGAGCAGGAAGCGCGCGTGCCAGGCGAGGGCGCGGGCAAAGACGAGGTACTGGCTGCGATCGGCACCGTCGAGGATCAGCGGGGACTGCGCCAGGAAGGACAGGAGCCGCCGGGCCGTCGTCGCGACGTCGAGGGCCTCGGCGCTGTAGCGCGTGCGGTCGCGCAGGAAGGTGAGCACCAGTTCGCGCGCGGCGGTCGCCCCCTCGCCACGATCGGCGGCGCGCAAGTGCCGAAGCCAGGCAAAGCCGAACAAGGCCTCGCTCCAGGCTGGCGACGGCGGCGCGACGGAGAAGGGCGAGACAGGCCCGATGTTCAGCGTCTTGCCGCCGAGCGAAAACCGCCCGGCGAGGAGGTCGGAGGCCCGCGTCGGATCGACCGTGCGCAGGTCCTGCGGGGCGATCAGCAGGCGGGTCGGGGCCGCGCCGCCGTAGCGCCATCGCATCAGCGGCGACGCCGCGATGCCGGCCATGGTGCCGCGCCAGGTGTGCTGGGCGACCAGCAGCGCCATCCGGCGGTTCTCGACGATGATACGACGGCTCATCGTCGACCTTTTCTCCACAAATCAGCTCTTGGCGCGCCGGTGCCGCCCCGCAATGATTCGAACCTTAGCGGAGCGCGTGCCCCCGCGCCAACCGCCTTGAACGCGGCCGCCATCTCCGCTAGCACACAAAGACACTGGAAAGAGCGAGTGAGCCTGACATGACCTATGTGGTCACTGAGAACTGCATCAAGTGCAAGTTCATGGACTGTGTCGAAGTCTGCCCCGTCGATTGCTTCTACGAGGGCGAGAACATGCTGGTGATCCATCCCGACGAGTGCATCGATTGCGGCGTGTGCGAGCCCGAATGCCCCGCCGACGCCATCAAGGCCGACACCGAGAAGGGTCTGGAGACCTGGCTCGAGATCAATGCCCGCTACGCCAAGACCTGGCCCAACATCACGATCAAGCGCGAACCGCCGGCCGACGCCAAGGACTGGGACGGACGTGACGGCAAGCTCGCCCTCCTGTCGTCCGAGCCCGGCGAAGGCGATTGATCGGCGCCGCGCTCGGGACCGGCACTGACATGCCGGCCGAAGCTTGCGGCTTGTCGGCGATGACGCTGCGGCTCTAGTCTTCATCCGTGGTGACCCGGAAGCGGCTACCGGTGCCACGGGACGGTCATGGACCGAAGGAGTGCGCAGCGTGGCAGGAAACACGGCTGTGAAGGCGGGCCGTCCAGGCAGGAGCCTGCACAAGTCGGCCGCGACCTATATCGGGCGGCGCATCGTGACCGGCGACTGGCCGGTGGGCGCCGCGATCCCGAACGAGGCGGAACTGTCGCGCGAACTGTCCGTGTCGCGCGCCTCGCTGCGCGAGGCGATCAAGATCCTCGCCGGCAAGGGGCTCGTGCGCTCGGCGCCGCGCCGGGGCACCGTGGTGCAGCCCTCCGACACGTGGAACCGTCTCGATCCCGACGTCTTGGTCTGGCAGGCCTCGAACGGGCCGACGCTCGCCTTCGTGCGTGATCTTTTCGAACTGCGCCGCATGATCGAACCGGAGGCGGCGGCGCTGACGGCGGTGCGCGGGACCGCCGCGGCGCGGGCCGCGGTCGCCACTGCCTTCGCCGACATGGCGTCCGCCCGGGAGGACGGCGCCGCGATCAGCGCCGATCTCGAGTTTCACAAGGCGATCCTGCTCGGAACCGGCAATGAACTGATCGCGGCCTTCGTGCCGGCCATGGAGGCGACGCTGAGCGTCAGCTTCCGCGATTCGCGCCGCGCGATCGATGACTTCCACCCCGTTCTGCGCCTGCATGGTGCGATCGCGGCGGCGATCGAGGCTGCGGACGGAGATGGCGCGCGCGAGGCGATGCGCCACCTGCTCGTCCGCGCGGAGGATGATTCCGTGCGTGCCGTTGCCGCGCGGGACCCGAAAACCGGCGCTGTCGGCCGTTAACGAAGCATCAGCACATCCGGGCGCACACTCCAGCGGTAGAGGAGTGCGCGTCATGCTGCTGATCCTGTCCCTGGGCCTGCTCGCCGGATTCAGTCTTGGCTACTTCGCGGCCCTGCCGGCCGCCGTCTTCTGCCTCACCGTCCTCGGCTTCGGCAGCGCGGTCGCGATGGGCGTCGTGACGGGTGGTGCGATGAGTGCCGTGGCATCGGGCTTCGTGCTCTCGATCATGGCCGGCCAGGTCGGCTACGTCGCCTCGCTCGCCGCAAGGCGCAAGGCGGTCGAGGCCGAAACGCGCAAGCCGTCGCGGCACGAGGACTGATCCCTCAGGCGCGATGATAGGGGTGGCCCGAGAGGATCGTGGCGACCCGGTAGAGCTGTTCCATGACGAGGACGCGCACGAGCTGGTGCGGGATCGTCAGTTTTCCAAAGGACAGGGTGAGGGCGGCGGCTTGGCGCACGCTGTCGTCGAGCCCGTCGGCACCGCCGATGATGAAGGCGAGGGACGGTGTCCCGGCATCGCGCCAGCCTGCGACGCGGCTCGCGAAGGTCTCGCTGGCTTCCGCCTTGCCGCGTTCGTCGAGGGCGATCAGAAGGCCGCCACCAGCGGCGCGCAGCAGGGCTGCCGCCTCCTCGGTCTTGCGGTCCTCCGGGCGTCGCGCCCGCGATTCATCGATTTCGACGAGGTCGAGCGGCGACAGCGCCAGCGATCGGCCGGTGGCCGTGAAACGCTCGACATAACGCGCGACCAGATCCCGCTCAGGGCCGGCCTTGAGCCGGCCGACGGCGGCGACGAGGATGCGCATCGCGAGGCGTCAGCTCGGGCGGATCTCGCTCGGGCGGGCCGAGGACCACATCTTCTCGAGATTGTAGAAGGCGCGAACCTCTGGCCGGAAGAGATGCACGATGACATCGCCGGCGTCGATCAGCACCCAGTCGCAGAGCGGCACGCCCTCGACCCGCACTTCGCCGTGACCGGCATTGCGCAGGTCCTCGACGATCCGGTCCGCGATCGCGCCGACATGGCGGTTTACCCGCCCGCTCGCGATGATCATCCGGTCGGCGATGGAGCTCTTGCCCTTGAGGTCGATGTCAATGACGTCCTCGGCCTTCATGTCGTCGAGGCTGGCGAGGATCGTGTGAACCGTGGCGTCCGTTTCCGGATGGGAAATGCGGGACACGGGGTGAAGCGGAATGACGTCCGCCTCGCGTCTCACCTGAGTGCTCAGGGTCGGTTCCTCTCGGTTGCGGCGCGGCCAAGATCCACCGCGCACACGTATAATACGCACAATTCCGTGTTTGTTCAATGACGCCGCCATCGCGTCCGGGGATGAGGGCGGCACGGGTGGCCTTGCCGTCCGTGTGGGGCGTCGCTAGATCTGCCTTAGTGCAACCGTGGAAGTGACGATGATCGCCCTGACGAACGCCCTGCAGAGCACGATCCTTCTTGCCCTCAACATCTTCGTCTGGATCCTGATCGCCAGTGCGGTGATGAGCTGGCTGATTGCGTTCAACGTGGTCAATCCGCGCAACCAGGTGGTGGGGACGATCGCCGAAGCGCTCTATCGCATGACCGAGCCGGTGCTGCGGCCGATCCGCCGGCGCCTGCCCGACATGGGCGGCATCGACATCTCGCCGATCATCGTCATCCTGATCGTCTTCTTCCTGCAGAACCTGATCGCCGGTCTGTGACGACGGCGCGGCCCTGGTCGGTTGCCGGGGACTGTGTCCAGATCATCGTCCGACTGACCCCGCGCGGGGGGCGTGACGCGATCGAGGGCATCGAGACGCTGGCCGACGGACGCAGCATCCTCAAGGTTCGCGTGCGTGCCGCGCCGACGGAGGGTGAGGCGAATGCAGCCCTCGCTGCGCTGATCGCGCGGCACCTGCGGCTTCCGGCCTCGCTGGTCGCGATCGCGCAAGGCGCGACGGCCCGCGTGAAGACGCTGCGAATCACGGCGCCTTTCGACGAGATCCTCGCCCGTCTCGAGGCGGGCACGCCGTAGCGCGGCCCTGAGGGCGACAAGGTCGCGCTTGCCCCGTCGGGGGCATCGGCTTATGTCCGGGGTCCCCTGGAGATTGCCCATGCGACCGTCCCGCCGCGCCCCCACCGAGCCGCGCCCCGTCACCATCGAGCGCGGCGTCGCGCGCTATGCCGAAGGGTCGTGCCTGATCAGTTTCGGCGAGACCCGTGTTCTGTGCACGGCGAGCCTCGAGGACAAGCCGCCGGCCTGGTTGCGCGGCACGGGGAAGGGCTGGGTCACGGCCGAGTATTCCATGCTGCCGCGTGCCACCCATGAGCGCACCCGGCGAGAGAGCATGTCGGGCAAGCCCTCGGGGCGGACCATGGAGATCCAGCGCCTGATCGGCCGGTCGCTGCGCTCGGTCGTCGATCTCGTGCGGCTTGGCGAGAAGCAGATCACCATCGACTGCGACGTCATCCAGGCCGATGGCGGCACACGGACCGCGGCGATCACCGGCGGCTGGATCGCGCTGCACGACTGCTTCAAATGGATGGTCGAGCGCAAGATGCTGTCAACCTCGCCGATGCGCGACCACGTCGCCGCCGTCTCCTGCGGCATCTACAAGGGCACGCCGGTGCTCGACCTCGACTATGCCGAGGATTCCGATGCGCAGGCGGATGCGAATTTCGTCATCACCGGATCCGGTGGCCTCGTCGAGATCCAGGGAACGGCGGAGGGCGCCCCCTTTTCCGAAGAGCAGTTCATGACGATGCTGGGGCTCGCACGCGCGGGCATCGGCAGCCTCGTCGAGAAGCAGAAGGCCGCGATCGCCTGATGGGACGCCTCCTCACCGGTCGCCTCGTTCTCGCGACCCACAATGCCGGCAAGCTCGACGAAATGCGCGATCTGCTGCGCACCTATGGCGTCGATGTCACCTCGGCCGGCGAACTCGGCCTGCCGGTGCCGGAGGAGACCGGCACCACCTTCGTCGAGAACGCCCGCATCAAGGCGCTGGCCGCCGTCGCGGCCACGGGATTGCCGGCGCTCGCCGATGATTCCGGCCTGTGCGTCGCGGCGCTCGACGGGGCGCCCGGCGTGCACACGGCGGATTGGGGCGGGCCGCGCCGCGACTGGTCCCTCGCAATGAACCGGGTCGAGCAGCAGTTGCAGATGCGTGGCGCGCGCTCGGCCGAGCACCGCCGCGCGGCCTTTATGGCGACGCTGTGCATCGCCTGGCCGGACGGGCACGAGGAGATCTTCGTCGGGCAGGCGGTCGGTCATCTCGTCTGGCCGCCACGCGGCGCCATGGGGCACGGCTATGATCCGATGTTCCAGCCCGACGGCTTCACCCAGACCTTTGGCGAGATGACGCCCGAGGAAAAACATGGCGATCGCGATGGCCTGCCCGGTCTGTCGCACCGCGCGCAGGCCTTCGGCCAGTTCCGCGCCGCCTGTCTCGTCGCCCGCTGAACGGCGGCGAGGCGCCCGGTCTCAGGCGTTCTTGACGAGCTTCAGAAGGTCGCGATGGATGTATTCGTTGCCGGCGCAGATGTCGCCGGTCTCGAGCATCTTGTCGCGGCCGGCGAGGTCCGTGACCATGCCGCCGGCCTCGCGGACCAGCACGATGCCGGCACCCATGTCCCAGGGCGAGAGCCAGCGCTCCCAGAAGCCGTCGAAGCGGCCCGCGGCGACATAGGCGAGTTCGAGTGCAGCCGAACCGAAGCGACGGATGCCGGCGACCTCGCCGGCCACGGCCCGGATCTCGGTCTGGTTGCGGGCGTGGTCGCCGCGACCGAGATGGCAGATCGTCGTGCAGACGACGGAATCCTCGAGAAGGCGCCGCCCGGCCACGCGCAGACGCCTGTCATTGTGGAAGGCGCCCTGGCCGCGCTCGGCCATGAAGAGATCATCCGTCGCCGGATTGTAGACGACGCCCGCGACGACGTTGCCTTCGCGCTCCAGCGCCACGGAAATGGCGAAATAGGGAATGCCGTGCAGGAAGTTGGTCGTGCCGTCGAGCGGATCGATGATCCAGCGGTGCGACTTGTCGGTGCCCTCGACCGTGCCGCCTTCCTCCATCAGGAAGCCGTAACCCGGTCGTGCCTTCTCCAGTTCGTCATGCAGCGTCTTCTCGGAGCGCTTGTCAGCGATGGAGACGAAGTCGCTCGGACCCTTGGCGATGACCTGCAGGTTCTCGAGCTCGCCGAAGTCGCGCTTCAGGCCTTTGCCAGCCTTGCGGACGGCGGCGATCATGACGTTCATCACAGGCGTGCGGATCATCGGACGGCTCACGAATGGGTGCGCGCTGGCCTATGCGGCCAAAACGCTGCGAGGGCAAGCGCCGCGATGGGACGCCGGACGCGACCCGCCTAGGGACGCGAATGGGTCGGCTGATCGATCCAGGCCATGTTCGGATAGGCGATCGGCTCCTTCGGCTTGAAGAAGTAGCGACGGAAGATCTCGCCATAGCCCTTCATCAGATAGCCGTTGTTCTGGCGGATCAGCGCCTCGCGCTCGGCGCGGTAGAAGGCCGGCAGCTTGTACCAGGCGAGGTTCGGGCGGTCGTGATGGGCGACGTGCAGGTTGTTGTTGAGGAAGAGGAGCGACCAGAAGGGCGAGGCCTCGACGATGATCGTCCGCTCCTCGACGGTCTCGGCCGCCTGATGTTCGCAATAGGATCGCACCAGCGACAGCGACATGGCCGGATAGGCGATCAGGACGAGATACTGCCAGATCGGCATGCCGCAGGCCCAGACATAGGTCAGCGTGATGGCACAGGAGACCCCGAACAGGAGCCAGGCTCTGGTCTTCTGCCAGTCACCCCGCGCGATGTCGGCGAACTCGGCGCTCCAGAAACGGATGATGCTGATCGCGGGTCCGATCAGCATGCGGCCGGCCAGCGTGTGGTTGATCGTGAAGAGCGTGCGCTTCAGCCCCGGCATCGCCGCCCAATGGTCGGGCAGGAGATAGTAGGACTCCGGGTCGAGCCGCGGATCGGTCAGATGCTCGTCATTGTGGTGCTGCATGTGCGTCTGCCGGTAGCGCTGGTACGGCAACCAGAAATGCGGCGTCACATAGATCATCAACTCGTTGAGGAAGCGGCTGCCGGTCGGATGCCCGTGCAGCACCTCGTGCTGGAGTGAGACGTGGAGCGCGGCGAAATAGCTGCCGACCGGCAGGATCACCCACCAGGGCAGGCTTGCATGGAACCAGATCAGGCTGCCGATGACGAGATAGACGAGTGCGATGAGGCCGATCGTCGGCCATTCGATCGGGCGGCTGCGGCGCGGAGCGGTCTCAGTCATGGGCGTGCCGCGTCCGATCGAGGGTGGGCCATGTCCGCTTGGGGTTGGGTGAGGACGGGGACGGCCGGGAACGGGATTGACGGGCGGAGCCGCCGAACGGGGCGGTCGAGGCAGCGGCGGCGCGATGCCCGGCCGCAGGATCGAGAATTGACATTTTCACCCAGTGAATTTCAACTTTCCGTGATCAGGATGCCTAAAGAAAGGGCGCTTCTCAAGGTTGATCTTGTATCATTTAGTTGACAATGGTGTCACATCAGCACTGAATGTGTTGCGAACACACTTTTGTTGATTAAACGAGACAATGGCCCATCCCAACGACGCGCAGGGTTTTCGCGAGCGGCTCGAGCGTGTCATGCGGTCGAGCAACCTCAACCAGGCGGCCTTCGCGCGGCAGGTGGGGATCGACCGGTCGACCCTGTCCCAGCTCCTGTCGCCGGCGAATGACCGCCTGCCCCGCGCGGAGACGCTCGTTGCCATCGCGCGCGGCTGCAACGTGTCGGTCGACTGGCTGCTCGGTCTCAGCCAGCGGCTTCAGGTCGGCGCCGAGATGGTCGAGGCGCCCTTCGCCTTCGAGCCGCAGGCCCGCACGCCGCTGAACGACCGGTTCTTCGGCTGGGTCGGGGAAGCGGACCGCCACAAGATCCGCACGGTCCCCCTGACCTTTCCGGATTTCCTGAAAACCTCGGCGGTGTCCGCCCATGAATATGCCGATGCCTATCCGCCGGACTCGGGCGGGCTCGCGGCTTTCGAGGAGCGTCAGCGGCGGTTCCTCGAAGCGATCGCCGATGGTCTCGAGGTCGAGGTCTGTTTCTCGCAGCAGGCGGTGCGCTCCCTCGCGCGCGGCGAGGCGCAATGGGAGAGGCTGTCGCTCGAGGATCGGCGCGCCCAGATCGCGGTGCTGCGCAGCCTCGTCGCGGCGCATTACCCCTCATTGAGGCTGTTTCTCTACGATCTCCTCGACACCTACTCCGCTCCCTTCACGGTCTTCGGACAGAACCGCGCGGCGATCTTCATCGGGCCAGGTTATCTCGTCCTCAACGCCAGCGAACACATCCGCCTGCTCACCCGGCGCTTCGACGAATTGATCCGCGCGGCGACGATCCAGCCCGACGAGGTGACGGCGTTTCTCGACACGCTCGCCTGACCGCGCCGGTTTTCCCGCGAAGGATCACAGCGCGGTGGCGAGCCGGCGCATCGTTGCCCGGAAGCGGGCGCGGACGGGCTCAGCCGCGAGATGGGCGCCATCCTTCACGACCATCCGCCCGCCGACCATCACGTCGCGCACCGGGCTGTCATTGCCGCAGAAGATGAAGGCGTCGAGCCAGCGATCCGACGGACGGCCGACGAGCGCGGGATGGTCGGTATCGAGCACGATCAGATCGGCGCGCCGACCGGCCTCGATCGCACCGATCGGCCGCGCCAGTGCCGTCGCGCCGCCCGACAGGGCGCGTGCGACGAGCGTCGCTCCGACCGAGACGCCCTCACGCGGCTCGACGACATTGCGGGCCCGCAACTGCAGCCGGCAGCCATATTCGAGCCAGCGTAACTCCTCGACCGGGCTTGTCGAGACATGCGAATCGGTCCCGACGCCGAAGGGGCCGCCCTGAGCGACGTACTCGCGGATCGGAAAGAAACCGTCGCCGAGATTGGCCTCGGTCGCCGGACACAGGCCCGCTATGGCGCCCGAACCCGCTAGCCGCCGGCATTCCTCATCGGTCAGATGGGTCGCGTGGATCAGGCACCAACCCGGTCCGGCGCCATGGTCGAGGAGCCATTCGACCGGGCGGCGTCCGCTCCAGGCCAGGCAATCCGCGACCTCCTTCGTCTGCTCGGCGGCGTGGATGTGAATCGGCATCGATCCGTCGATCGCGTTGCGCAGTGCGACGGCGCGGGCAAGCGCGGCCGGTTCGACCGCCCGCAGCGAGTGCGGCGCAATGCCGGCGCGCCAGTTCGGGTTCGCCGCGGTCAGGGACACGACGCGCCGCACGAGTTCGGCGAAATCATCGTCGTTCCGCACGAATCGGCGCTGGCCTTCGGTCGGCGGCACGCCGCCGAACTGCGACGTCTGGTAGAGAACCGGCATGAGCGTGAGGCCGATGCCGGTCGTCTGCGCCGCCCCGAGCAGCCGGGCGCTCATCTCGGCCGGGTCGGCATAGGACCGCCCGTCGGGCGCGTTGTGGACATAGTGGAACTCGCCGACCGTCGTGAAGCCGTGCCGCAGGCACTCGGCATAGAGCTGCGCCGCGATCGCCTCGACATCTTCCGGCGTCAGGACCGACAGGAAGCGGTACATGGTGTCGCGCCAGGTCCAGAAGCTGTCGCCGCCGGGCCCGGCGCGCTCGGCGAGGCCGGCCATGGCGCGCTGGAAGGCATGGCTGTGCAGGTTGGGAATGCCCGGAAGGGTCAGACCGGGCAGGCGGATCGCACCCTCCGCCGGGCCACCGACCCGTGTGATCGACCCTGTGGCGTCGACGTGAAGGGTGACGTTGGGTTTGATCGCATCGCCCACCAGAGCGTGCTCGGCGACATAGACTGTATCGGTGGTCATCGGCATGCCATTCTGCTCTCCGCCGACCCCCTGCGACACGATGCAGCGACGCAGCGGGCCTCCGGGACCTTCACGGCGGCCCTCGCGCGGAAGATGCGTTCGATCCGGGTGGGCTCGTCAAGCGGAATGTGGCGAAGACCGGCGCGTGCGTCACGGTCTGCGGGAGAGGTTTTGGGGTGCGCCTGTTGAATGCCGATGAGATCCTGCCGCGGCTCGGGTGGCGCGCCCTGATCGAAGCGTTGCGAAGCGGGCATCGCGACGGCGTCGACGCGGTCGACAGGTCGCTGCTGACGCGCGAGCGCGACGGCCTCGCACCCCAGCACCTTCTCGTCTGGCCGGCCTGGCGGTTCGACGCCTTTTGCGGTGTCAAGGTCGTCAGCGTGTTTCCGGGGGGCGACCCGGCGGATGCGACCAACCACACGGTCTATCTCCTGTTCGACGGCCGGTCGGGCAAACCGCTCGCGACGATCACGGGGGCGAGCTTCACGACCTGGAAGACCGCGGCCGACAGCGCGCTCGGCGCCGACCATCTGGCGTCACCCGACGCGCGCACGCTGCTGATGGTAGGCGCGGGCGCGCAGGCCGCGGCCCAGATCGCCGCCCATCGCACCGTCCGCCCGACGATCGATCGGGTGATCATCTGGAACCGCACACCCGGTCGCGCGGCCGCCCTCGCGGCCGATCTGTCGCGCACCGTCGGCACGGTCGACATCGTCGAGGATCTCGCCGGCGCGGTGGTCGAGGCGGACATCATCGCCTGCGCCACCGCTGCGACCGAGCCACTGATCCGGGGCGGCTGGCTGCGGCCCGGCACGCATCTTGATCTCGTCGGCGGCTTCACCAACGCCATGCGCGAGGCGGATGACGAGGCCGCCCGGCGCGCGCGGTTTTTCGTCGACAGCCGGCGCTTCACCATCGACCAGTGCGGCGACGTCACCGGCCCCATGGCGAGCGGCGCCCTGGCGCGTGACGGGATCGAGGGCGATCTCTTCGATCTGTGTCGGGGGACCGTGACGGGGCGCAGTTCGGAGCGCGACATCACCTTGTTCAAGAATGCCGGCGGCGGCCATCTCGATCTGTTGACGGCGATCGCGATCTATCAGGCGGCGTGAGGCTCAGGCGGCCGGCTTCAGGAAGCGCGCGAGCCCGTCGAGCCCGGTGAAGCGCCGCTCGTAGCGCAGCCCCAGCCGCTTGGCGGCGGCCTCCGCCTTGGCGTCGAGCGCGGGATCCTCGGTCTGCGCGAGGTAGAGCAGCCGCGTGTAATGGCCGAAATAGGTCGGCAGCAATTGGGGATAGCGATCAAGCCCCATGCCCTTCCAGATCAGCCGGTCGAAATGGCGGACGAGGTAGTCGGTCAGGTAGAAAGTGCCGATCTCCGCCTCGTGCTCGGCGTCGAAGGTGTCGAGACCGACATAGAAGGCATAGCAATGCGCGCCGTCGATCCGCTCGACCCGTTCTTCGGCCAGCATGGCATCGAGAAGGCCGCCCGTGCCGCAATCGCCATAAAGGCACAGGATCTCGTCATACCGCCCGCGCGCGCCGCGGATCTTGCGCCGCACGCCGTCGGGGATCTTTTCGGGACGATTGTGCCAGATCGCCGGGAGGCAGGTGACGTCGAGATGGTCCCAACCATTCAGCGCCTTGACCGCGAGGAACTCGCGCGCCAAGGCGCCGCAGGCGATGACCAGCGTCTTGCGTCTCTCGCTCACGCCTGCGCGTGGACCGAGCCCTGGCGCTTGGCCAAAAGGCTCTTGGCGGTCTCGACGGCGATGGCCGCGTCGCGGCAATAGGCGTCGGCGCCGACCGCGTTGGCGAAGGCCTCGTTGAGCGGCGCGCCGCCGACCAGCACGACATAGTCGGAGCGAATGCCCTTCTCCTTCATCGTGTCGATGACGACCTTCATATAGGGCATCGTCGTGGTCAGGAGCGCCGACATGCCGAGAATGTCGGGGGCGTGCTGCTCGAGCGCCGCGAGATAGTTCTCGACCGGGTTGTTGATGCCGAGGTCGACGACCTCGAAGCCGGCGCCTTCCATCATCATCGTGACGAGGTTCTTGCCGATGTCGTGAATGTCGCCCTTCACGGTGCCGATGACCATCTTGCCGACCTTCGGCGCGCCGGTCTCGGCGAGGAGGGGCCGCAGCACCTGCATGCCGGCCTTCATCGCGTTCGCCGACATCAGCACTTCCGGAACGAAGAGAATGCCGTCGCGGAAATCGTCGCCGACGATCTTCATGCCCGCGACGAGTGCCTTGGTCAGCGTGTCATAGGGCGTCCAGCCGCGCTCGAGCAGGATGTGGACACCGTCCACGATCTCGTCATTCAGGCCGTCATAGAGGTCGTCATGCATCTGCTCGACGAGTTCCTCGTCGGAGAGCGAGTTCAGATCAAGATCGCCGTCGGCCATGAATTGGAATCCTCGCGCAGTCAGGGACACGCCCTATAGCATGAGCGTCCTATATAGTCCCTTAGCGCCGCGGTGCCACACAGCGCTGTCGCAATGGGGACACAAGGTTATCGCCGAGCGACGTATCTCCGTTTGATCGGCAATTCGGGGAACCAAGGCATCATGGCCCAGCTCGTCGTCATCTACTGGCGCGATATTCCGGCACAGGTCACCGTCAAGCAGGGGCGTACCAGCGTGAAACGCGAACTGCCTTTGCGCTTCACCGAGGCGATCGACATGGCGGCGATGCGATCGGGCGCGGCCGCGACCGACGACTACCTCGCCGAATGGCGCCGGGCGGATCCGATCGCGGTCGGCGACGACCTTGAGGCCGAGGTCGCGGCGGCCGTGGCGAAGATCGAGGCGGAATACGACAAGGACCGCCTTATCGCCCTCGTCCAGAATTCCGGCCGTGAGCCGAGCGCTTCTTCCTGACGCGAAAGAGAGATGTGATGCGCGTTCCCGCAGCCTTCGATCCAGCCGGAAAGCCGCCGCGTGACGGCAAGCGCTTCGCCCTGCGCTTCTGGTCCATCCGCCATTCGCGTGGTCTCGAGACCTTCTACGCCCTTTTTGAACGAGGCCTCGTCGCGCTCGCGCCACTCTTCGCAAAGATCGGCTGGGAGCGGCTGGAAAAGCCGGTCGCTTTCGTCGAGCGCAATGTGAAGGGCGCCCTGTTCGACTGCCGCATGTGCGGCCAGTGCGCCCTGTCGTCGACGGGGATGTCCTGCCCGATGAACTGCCCGAAGGGCCTTCGCAACGGCCCCTGCGGTGGCGTGCGCCAGGACGGCAACTGCGAGGTCTATCCCGAAATGCCCTGCGTCTGGGTCAAGGCGTTTGAGGGCTCGCAGGCCATGCGCGAGGGGCGCAACGCCATCGCCGTGCCGGGGGCGCCGGTCGACCACCGCCTCAAGGGCGTGTCGTCCTGGCTGAAGGTCGCCCGCGAGAAGGGCATGCCGCCGGCCGATGCAGCGCCGGCGCAGAAGGAGCAGCCCAAGAAGGAGAAGGTCGCGTCATGAGCGTTCGCCTGCCGCCCGCCGACGACTTCGGCCCCCATCCCGCAGCCCCTCTCCCGGAACTGCCCGGCCACACCTCGCGCGGCCGCCTCGAGCGCGTGCTGCGCCGGGGCGAGTTCGCCGTGACGGCGGAACTCAACCCGCCGGATTCGGCAGATCCCGACGACGTTTATGAGCGCGTGAAGCATTTCGAGGGCTGGGTCGACGGCATCAATGCGACGGACGGGTCCGGCGCCCATTGCCACATGTCGTCCGTCGCGATCTGCGCGCTTTTGACCCGCATCGGCTATTCGCCGATCCTGCAGATCTCCTGCCGCGACCACAACCGCATTGCCATCCAGGGCAATGTGCTGGGCGCGGCCGCGCTCGGTGTGTGCAACATCCTGTGTCTGTCGGGCGACGGCGTGCAGTGTGGCGATCATCCCGAGGCCAAGCCCGTCTTCGACCTCGACTCGACTTCGCTCCTCAACACGATCCGCCTGATGCGCGACGAGAAGCGCTTCATGTCGGGGCGCAAGATCACCACGCCCCCGCGCGTCTTCCTTGGTGGGGCCGCGAATCCCTTCGCCCCGCCCTTCGATTTCCGCCCGATCAACCTCGCCAAGAAGGTCGCGGCCGGTGCCCAGTTCATCCAGACGCAGTATTGCTTCGACGTCCCCCGCCTGAAGACCTTCATGGAGCGGGTGCGCGACATGGGCCTCGACGAGAAGGTGTTCATCCTCGTCGGCGTCGGCCCGCTCGCGTCCGCCAAGACGGCGCGATGGATGCGGGCGAACGTGCCGGGCGTGCATATTCCGGACGAGGTGATCAAGCGTATCGAGGGCGCCCAGAACCAGAAGGAAGAGGGCAAGCGCCTGTGCATCGACATCATGCAGGAGGCGCGCGAGATCAAGGGTGTCGCCGGTGTCCACGTCATGGCCTATCGCCAGGAGGAATATGTCTCCGAGATCGTGAATGAATCCGGCGTCCTCGCTGGCCGCACGCCGTGGAAGCGTGGGCTGATGCCGGACAAGCCGCCCGTCGAGGAACTCTCGGCCGCCGAATAGCGCCGTTTGTGCGGCGCTTGATCGGGCGCCGGGGCTGGGCTTAGCTCGCCGTCGGGGGAGGGATCTCGATGGCGACCGCTGTGCTCGACGTTGGCAAGACGAACGTCAAACTCGCCGTCTTCGAGGGGGCGCGGGTGGTCTGGCAACGCTCGGCGTCGAACGCCCCGCTGCCCGGCCCGCCCTATCCGCATTGCGATGTCGAGGGCATCTTCGCCTTCTTCCTGGCCGCGCTGCGCGAGGCCGCGCAAAGCCACGTGATCGACACGGTGACGGTGACGACGCATGGCGCGACGGCGGCGCTGATCGACGATGACGGCCTCGCCCTTCCCGTGATGGATTACGAGTTCGACGGGGTCGACACGATCGAGCTGCTTTATGGGACCGATCGGCCGCCCTTTGCCGAGACCTTCTCGCCGCCGTTGCCGGTCGGCCTCAATCTCGGGCGGCAGCTGCGCTGGCAGGAAGAGCACCATCCGGATGCCTTCGCTCGGGCCCGCCATCTCCTGATGTACCCGCAGTACTTCGTCTGGCGGCTGACCGGCGTCGCCGCGAACGAGGTCACCTCGCTCGGCTGCCATGGCGATCTGTGGCAGCCGGATCATGGCAGGCCGTCTTCGCTGATCGAAAGGCGCGGCTGGAGCCGGCTGCTGCCGGCGCTCGTCAAGGCCTATGCGAGCGTCGGCCCGCTGCTGCCGGCGATGGTCAAGGCGACGGGCCTCCCGGCGACGACGCGGGTGCTCGCAGGCGCCCATGATTCGAACGCCTCGCTCCTGCCGCATCTCCTGACCCTGCCGCGACCCTTCACGGTGGTGTCGACCGGCACATGGGTGGTGATCATGGCGGTCGGCGCCGACACGGCGCGCCTCGACCCGGCGCGCGACATGTATGCCAATGTCGACGTCACCGGCACCGCTTATCCCTGCGCCAAGTTCATGGGCGGGCGGGAGGTCGCCACGATCCTCGACGGTACGCCGCCCGCCTGCGATCTCGACGATCTCGCCGCCGTTCTCGCCTCCGACGCCCTCGCTCTGCCGGCCTTCGTGGCGAATGGCGGACCGTTCCAGGGGCGCGCGGGGGCGATCACCGGCACGCTGCCGGATCGTCCCGGGGCACGGGCGGCGCTCGCGAGCCTCTATGCCGCGCTCGTCACCGATGCCCAGCTCGCAGCGCTCGGGGCTGATCGGGGGCCGCTCGCGATCGAAGGCAGTTTTGCCGCGAATGCCGTCTATGCCGGCGTCCTTGCGGCGCTTCGGCCGACGCAACCCGTCCTGCTCAGCCCGGACACGGCCGGCACCGCCTATGGCGCCTCGCTCCTCGCCCATTGGCCGCAGGCCCCCGACCGGTCGGCATTGCCGCGCGCGCAGGCCGTAACCGCTCCCGACGCCCTGTTCGCCCATCGTGTCCGCTGGCAGGCCGCCATCGGGTGACGTCTCACCCTCGGCGGCTCTGATCCATCAAGGCGACATGGCGCAGATTGGTCGGCACGCGCCAGCGCGCATCGCCGCTGATCGCGTGCAGCGTCTGCAGGATCTGTACGGACCGCACCGCCCCGATGCGGCCGGACAGGGCGAAGGGGCCCTGCGCATAGCCCAGCGCCTGTGTTGCCGCGATGTCGATGTCGGCTGCGCTCGCGACGCCCTTGTCGAGCATCGCGTATCCGACCGCGACGATCATGGCGGCGACGCGCTGTGCGACGAGGCCCGGCGTGTCGCGGATCACGGCCGGCTTGTGCCCGCCGGCGAGGATCAGCCCGGCGGCACCGCGGCGGATTTCGCCGAGCGTCATCGGCGTCGCGGCGATGCTCACGATCTCGCCCGTCAGAAGCGCGTCGATGCCGACGCTGCGGGACGGATCGAGACCCTGCTCGACGATCTCGCCGAGCGCATCCGTGCCGAGCGGGGTGACGATGTTGAGCGAGCGCGCGCTCGGCTGGCCGACGAGCGTCGCCTTGCCCAGAAGTCCGCGCACTGTCGCCGCGAGATCGGGGATTTTCGGCGAGACGAAGACCGGGCCGGTCCAGGGTTCGGCCGGCTCGGCGAGCAGGGGCGGGATGCGCGCATCGGGGCCCGTCTCGTAGAAGCCGCGATGGCCGCCATGGCCGGTGAAGCCTGCGGCGACGCGGGTCGCGAGGAGGGGAACGTCGCGAAAGCGCGGCTCTCCGCCCCAGCCTTCCGAGATGTGCCGGGCGGCGCGCGCCACGACGTCGAGCCCGAGCGCGTCGTAGAGTTCGAACGGGCCCTGCGCGAGACCGAGTGCCGAGCGCAGGATGGCGTCGATCACATGCGGCGGCGCAACCTCCGCCTCGAGGATGCGGGCGGCCTCGCCCATCAGGCCCCTGTTGAGATGGGCGACGATGAAACCCGGCAGATCGGCGCTGACGATCGGGGTGTAGCCCATGCCGCGGGCGAGCGCGTCGAGCGTCTCGAGCGTCGCTTCCGACGAGGTGAGCGCCGGAATGATCTCGACGAGCGGCGTGCTTGCCGGCGTCAGAAAATGAAAGCCGGCAAAGCGTTCGCGTGCGCTGAGGCCGGCGCCGATCGCGTTCACCGACAGCCAGCCGGTATTCGTCGCCAGCATGGTCCCGCGCGAGACGTGATCCTCGATGCCGGCGAGAACACGCCGCTTCAGGTCGAGGTTTTCCGCGACCGCCTCGATGACGACATGGGCGTCACCGAGATCGGCGGCGCCGCGGGCAATACGCAGCATGTGCTGGGCTTTGGCGAGGACGAGGGCCTCCGTCCTGCGCGCCTCGACGTCGCGGCGGATCGCGGCGAGGATCCGGCGCACCGCCGTCGCGGCCGCGTCCTTGTCGACGTCGAAGAGAATGACGGGGCGGCCGGCCCGAATCATCGCCTCGGCGATGCCGGTGCCCTTCGCTCCCGTGCCGACGATCGCGACCGTCGGGCCTCCGCTCCCGCTCATCGCCGATCCCCCGTGATCGATGAGACTTGTCCGGAGGACAGGATTACACCGGATTGGTAAATCTTTGCCGTTGAACGGAGTTCGAGCCGAACGCGCCCGGGCGGGCTGGTCGCGTGGCACCGTAACCGCGGCTGTTTGCGACCGCTGCCTAATCGTCTAGGGTCCGGCCACGATCGTCGAGAGCCTCATCATGTCGGAAGAAAAACCTGGTCGCCGTCCCCGTCCGAGCTTCACGGATCAGGAGGCGCTCGCCTTTCATGCCCAGGGCAAGCCCGGGAAGCTCGAAATCGTTCCGACCAAGCCGATGGCGACGCAGCGCGATCTGTCGCTCGCCTATTCGCCCGGTGTCGCCGTGCCGGTGAAGGCGATCGCGGCGAACCCGGATCTCGCCTTCGACTATACAGCCCGTGCCAACATGGTCGCCGTGATCTCGAATGGCACCGCGATCCTTGGCCTCGGCGATCTCGGGGCGCTTGCCTCGAAGCCCGTGATGGAAGGCAAGGCGGTGCTGTTCAAGCGCTTCGCCGACGTCAATGCCATCGATCTCGAGGTCGACACCAAGGATGCCGACGCCTTCATCAACGCGGTGCGCTATCTCGGTCCCTCCTTCGGCGGCATCAATCTCGAGGACATCAAGGCACCCGAGTGCTTCATCATCGAGCAGCGCCTGCAGGAGCTCATGGACATTCCGGTGTTCCATGACGACCAGCACGGCACGGCGATCATCGCGGCGGCGGGCCTCTTCAACGCGCTCCGGATCACGGGCCGCGACATCGCCTCGACGCGTCTCGTGGTGAACGGCGCCGGCGCGGCGGGCGTTGCCTGCGTCGAGCTCGTCAAGGCCATGGGCTTTGCGCCGAACAATGTGATGCTCTGCGACACCAAGGGGGTGATCTACCAGGGCCGCACCGACGGCATGAACCAGTGGAAGTCGGCGCATGCCGTGATCACCGATCGCCGCTCGCTTGCCGACGCCATGGTGGGCGCCGATGTCTTCTTCGGCCTCTCGGCGAAGGGCGCGGTGACGGCGGAGATGGTGCGCTCGATGGCGCCCGATCCGATCATCTTCGCCATGGCCAATCCCGATCCCGAGATCACGCCCGACGAGGCCCAGGCCGTCCGCCCGGATGTGATCATCGCCACCGGTCGGTCCGATTACCCGAACCAGGTCAACAACGTCCTCGGCTTCCCCTACATCTTCCGCGGGGCGCTCGACGTGCGGGCGACCAAGATCAACATGGAGATGAAGATCGCGGCCGCGCGGGCGCTCGCCGATCTCGCGCAGGAGGACGTGCCCGACGAGGTCGCCGCCGCCTATCAGGGTGCGCGGCCACGTTTCGGGCGCGACTACATCATTCCCGCCCCCTTCGATCCGCGCCTGATCTCGCGCCTGCCGGTCGCGGTCGCCCGGGCGGCGATGGAGACGGGCGTCGAGCGGCGCCCGATCGAGGACATGGAGGCCTATGCGGCGGAACTCTCGGCGCGTCGCGATCCGGTCGCCGGCACGCTGCAGACGATCTACGCCAAGGTGCGCCGCAATCCGCGCCGCGTCGTCTTCGCCGAGGGCGAGGAGGAGGCCGTGATCCGCGCCGCCGCCTCTTTCGTCAATCAGGGGCTCGGCACCGCGATCCTCGTCGGACGCGAGGACCGGATCGAGGCCGTCGCGACCTTCGCCGGTGTCGAACTGCCCGAGGGCGTCAACGTCCAGAATGCGCGCATTTCGCCGCGGACGCAGGACTATGCCCATTTCCTCTACGCCCGCCTGCAGCGCAAAGGCTATTTGATGCGCGATTGCATTCGGCTCGCGAGCCTCGACCGCAATCATTTTGCCGCCTGCATGGTGGCGATGGGCGATGCCGACTGCATGGTGACGGGCCTGACCCGCAACTACTCCATCGCGCTCGAGGATGTGCGCCGGGTGATCGACGCCAAGCCCGGCCACCGGGTGATCGGCCTCTCGATCGCGCTCGCGCGCGGCCGTACCGTGCTCGTCGCCGACACGGCCGTCCACGACATGCCGAGTTCGGAGGAACTGGCCGAGATCGCCATCGAGGCGGCGGCGGTCGCCCGCCGGCTCGGCTATGAGCCGCGCGTCGCCATGCTCGCCTACTCGACCTTCGGTCACCCCGAGGGCGAGCGCGCCGAGCGGGTGCGCGAAGCCGTCCGCATCCTCGACGCCCGCCATGTCGATTTCGAGTATGACGGCGAGATGGCGGCCGACGTCGCGCTGAACCGCGACGCCATGGCGCTCTATCCCTTCTGCCGCCTGTCCGGGCCTGCGAACGTTTTGATCATGCCGGCGTTCCACTCGGCCTCGATCTCGACCAAGATGCTGCAGGAACTGGGCGGGGCGACCGTGATCGGCCCTATTCTGGTCGGTCTCGACAAGCCGATCCAGATCGTGCCGATGTCGGCGAAGGACGCCGATCTCGTCAACATGGCGGTTCTCGCGGCCTCGAACGTCAGCGGCTAGGCGCCGGCAGCTTGCCGGTCGCCCTCAGGACGAACAGGATCACCTCGGCCACCGCGCGATAGAGTTCCTCCGGGATCTCGTCGTCGAGCTCGACGCTCGACAGCGCCTCGGCGAGTGCGGCGTTCTCCTCGATCACGACACCCGCCTCGCGGGCGACGGCGACGATCGTCTCCGCCGTCAGGCCACGGCCCTTGGCGGTGACGCGCGGCACGCCGGGGTGCTGGTATTCGAGCGCGATCGCGATCTTTTTCGGGGGCGGATCGCTCATGAGCGTCGGTCGAGGAAGGAGCCGCTGCGCACCGGCTCGGGCGCGGGGGGCGTCGCCTCGCTGAGATCGAGACCCTCGACATCGAGATCCGCCGCGATCAGCGCGTCACGCAATGCCGGGAGATGGTCGCGCAGCAGCGCCGCCGTCTCGGGCCTGCTGGCGCTCAGATGCACGGTGGTGAGCCGCCCCCGAACCGCGACCAGCCCGTCGATGCGCCCCGTGTCGGCGAGATCGAGCGACAGGCGCATGCGCCAGCCGCGCGGCTCGCCGGGCTTCTGGGCACGGCCGTCCGGCCCGACCGACAGGCCGAGGATGGGTGTCTCGCCGGGAAGTCGGAGCGGCAGTTCAAGCAGGCGATCGACGGGCATGGCGTCTGGCCGTGTCGGGCCGCGCCCCGGATCATCGGGGAGGGCCGCCGCCTGCTGCAGGCGGATCCGGTCGAGGGCGCCATCGACGGCGCCGGCGAGCCGGCGTGTCGCGGTCGCGGGATCCTCGATCATGTCCGGCAGGGGCGATGCCGGCTGTCCGAGCGGCGGCAGGCCGCGTCGCGGGGGAGCGGGCCGGTCGCCACTGGCAGGCTCGGGCGCCGCCTGACCGAGCACGTCGCGCAGAAGACCGCGCAACGCCAGCAGCATCCCCTTGAGATCGCCGTGCGTCGACGCCGGGTTCTGGCCCTGTCCGGGTACAGCCAGCGATGCCAGCCCGGCCTCGAAGAAGGGACCGGCCCGCTCGATCGCCTGGCGCAGCGTCGCCGCATCGAGCGTGGCCGGTTCTATGCCGCCCTCGCGCGCGAGCGTTTCGATGGCCGTGCGAACCGGGGCCGGCATGGTTTTGAAGACGGGGTCTTCGACGAGCGCCGTCGCCTGGGCGAAGAGGGGGGCGAGGGAGGTTTGATGGGCGGCGGCGCGCGGGATCATCGCGGCGAGGGCCGATCGCGCCTCGGCCGACATGATCCGGGTCGGTGAAGCCTGAGCGGCGACTTCCGGTTCGCCCTCGGACGCGAGCAGGGCGAGCGCGGCCTCGGGCGACAGGGTGATGCTGTCGCGCACGGGGATGGTAGGGACGTCGCGGACGGTGACCGACGCCGTACCCGGTTGGGGTGACGCGAGGGGCTGACCGCCCGTGGCGGGGGGCAGGGGGGCCGCGCCCGCGGCGTCGCGCCGGCTCGCGGACCCGACGACGAGGGTGGTGGCGGTCGGGGCCTGCCCGTTGTCCGGCGTCGTCGGCTCGATCCGCACGACGATCGCCGGCGCGGTCTCCGTGATGGTCAGCCGCACCGTGTCGCCGACGCGCAGCCCGGGGATGGCCGGCAGATCGATCTGGGCCGGTCTCGCGGTCGGGGGCGGCGTGCCCGTCGCGGGCGCCTTGATGGCGCGGTCGCCCTGAAACAGGATGTCGACGAGCGCAAGACGCAGGCCGCCATTGCGCAGGGCCGCCACAACGGTCGCCTGCAGGCTCTCGCCGGCAAGGAGGCGAACGAGACCGGCGGCGCCCTCGGTTTCAAGGCGCAGGGCCGAGGCGGCAGCGGATTGGACCGGGTCGATCGGCACGGCGCACCTCCCTACTGGAGGCTACCGCAGGCGGCGCGCGATCGAAAGAGGCGGACTCAGGGCGTCTTCAGTGATCCCAGATAGGCGATGACGGCCTCGATTTGCTCCGGCTTGAGTTCGAAGGCCGGCATGTCGGGGTGGCCGACGAGAATCCCCTCGGCAAAGGCCTCCTCCAGGGCGGAGGGATCGTAGCGCTTGACAACGTCGCGGAAGGGCGGCGCGGCGCTGTGCGGGCTCGTGCCACTTGGGCCGATCGCATGACAGACGGCACAGTTCGCCTCGACGAGGCCGCGGCCGGTCTCGACGGGACCCGCGGCGGCAAGACCCGTGGAACCTGCGACGACCAACAGACCGATGACGCTCCGCATGGCGCGATCCTCCTGCCGTCAAGCCTCGGTCGAACCGGCCTGCCGCGCCTTGATACGTATCAAGGTACGGCATGATGAGGCCCTGCTAGACTGGATCACGGTCATCAGAGCGTTGAGGAGGGATCATGGCCCGGTTGAGCAAGGTGCGGATGACGCTGGCGCGGACCGCGGGGTTTCCCGAAGGCTCCACGCGGCACGGCTATGAGTTCGTCGCTCCGCTCGACGGCCAGGGCCGCATCGACGCCGGAGCCTGGCGCGAGCACAAGGCGCTGTGTGTCGTGCACCGCTTCTGGGGTGACGAGCGGCCCGAGACGGGGCATCTGATCCACCGCGCCGGCGGCTCCGCCGGCGCGACCTGGGTGTTCGATTATGACGGGTCGGCCGACAGCGACGACGAAGCCGGCTATCGCTTCGAGGACCACGCCTTCCGGCCGGGCGACTATGTCTCCCTGCGAGACGGCGATGGCGAGATGCACACCTTCAAGGTGGCATCGGTGACGCCGGCCTGACGCGTCAGGCCGCCGCTGCCTCCAGCCCACCCCGGTTGACGATGAACGCCTCGATCTCGGCGACGCCGGTACCGGCGCGGACATTGGCGAAGACGAAGGGGCGACCCTTGCGCATGCGCTGGCTGTCGCGGTCCATCACCTCGAGGCTGGCGCCCACCATGGGCGCAAGGTCGATCTTGTTGATCACGAGAAGATCGGACCGCGTCACGCCCGGCCCGCCCTTGCGCGGGATCTTGTCGCCGGCCGAAACGTCGATGACGTAGATCGTCAGGTCCGCCAGTTCCGGCGAGAAGGAGGCGGCGAGATTGTCGCCACCGGACTCGATCAGGATCACGTCGAGATCGGGGAAGCGGCGGTTCATCTCGGCGACGGCAGCGAGGTTGGCGGAGGCGTCCTCGCGGATCGCGGTGTGTGGGCACCCGCCCGTCTCGACGCCCATGATGCGATCAGGGTCGAGCGCGCCCGAGCGGGTGAGGAACTCGGCGTCCTCCTTGGTGTAAATGTCGTTCGTGATCGCGGCGATCGCGAAGCGCTGGCGCAGGCTCTTGCACAGGGCATCCATCAGCGCGGTCTTGCCGGACCCGACCGGGCCGCCGACGCCCACCCGCAGGGGGCCATGTCGTGATTTGCTCATGAGCGAAAAAGCCTCGTTTCCTGGGTTTCGTGACGCATGGATGCGATGTCGGAGCGGAAGGCGCAGCCGCCGACGGCCGAGAGCGGGGCGATGGCGGCGCGGGACGCCGTCCGGGCGATCCGGCCCTCCAAGGCCGAGAGCACACGCAGGCCGTCGCTCTGCCCGATCGGCGCGAGGCGAACGGACGCCGAGACGAGATTGGCGCAAAAGCCGGTGAGAGCGGCGGTGATCGCCGTTTCGACCTCGATCCCCGCGCCGGCCGTCGTCGCGCCGACCGCAATCGCCAGCGGTGGTGCATGGGGCAGCGCCTGCCGCAGCATCGTGGTCGCGGCGCCGGACCAGCCGACCTCGACGGCCTTCAGAAAGGCTTCGCCCTGCACCGCCGTCTCGAGCCGCCGCTCGCGGGTCGGCTGGAGGGCGAGCGCGAGGGCGGCGAGATCCGCCAGTCCATCGACGTCACCCGCCGTGACCGCGCGATGCGCCGCCGCCATCAGCACCGCGTCGCTCCAGCCGGATCCGTGGCGCAGGAGGCCGTCGAGCCAGATTTCAAGCGAAGCGCGGTCATGAACGTCGCCCGCCTCCACCGCCCATTCGAGGCCGTGCGAGAAGGAGAAGGCGCCGGTCGGGAAGGCGGGTGAGAACCACAGTATCAGGCGCGCGAGCTGCCCGGCGCGGTCCCCCCCTTCCAATGGCGTCACCCCGTCAGCCATCAGTCGTGCTTGTGCCCATGATGGTGGCCGTGATCATGCCCGTGATGATGATCGTGGCCGTGGTCGTGATCATGGTGATGATCGTCGTGGTGATCATGGCCATGGTGATCGTGGCCATGATCGTGGTCGTGGCCGTGGTGATGCCCGTGGCCATGGCCGTGATGGGGATGCCCGTGATGGTGATGCCCGTGATGGTGATGGCCGTGCGCCATCGCCATTTCGTAGGCGCCGCCCTCGGGCTGGAACAGACCCTCGATCTCGCGGACCTTCGCACCGAGCCCCTTCAGCATGTCGGTGATGACGTGATCGCGCCGGATCCTGAGCCAGGACGGCCCGATCTCGGTCTCGAGATGGCGATTGCCGAGGTGCCAGGCGAGGCGCACCAGATGACCGGCGTCGCGGCCGCGGATCTCGGAAAGCTCCTCCGCCTCGGCGACGACCTCGATCAGCCGGTCATCATCGAGCACGAAGGCATCGCCATGGGCGAGCGCCGGGCTTTCGGCGAGATCGACCAGCAGCGTCTCGCCGCCGACCGTCGTCACCGTCCCCCGCCGCCGGCGCCGGTCCTCAAAATTCAGGACGACGCTGTCGGCGAACGTTTTGCCGGTCAAATCGGCGGCACGAAGAAAGCGATGGGCGTGATGCATGGGACCTTGAACCGGATCGATGAAGCGTGATCGTTATGGCAAAGGCCAGGGCCGTTGGAAATGCCGATGACGATGGGCTCGCCGGTCCGTCAGAACAGGAAATAGCGCTGCGCCATGGGCAGGCTCGTCGCCGGCTTGCAGGTCAGCAACTCGCCGTCGGCGCGCACTTCATAGGTTTCGGGGTCGACCTCGATATGGGGTGTGGCGTTGTTGTGGATCATCGAGGCCTTCGAGATGCCGCCGCGCACGTTCTTCACCGGCAGGAGCATTTTCGACAGGCCGTAGCGCTCGCCAATGCCGCGGTCGAGCGCGGCCTGGCTGACGAAGGTCACGGCGCTCTTGGTCAGGGCGCGGCCATAGGCGCCGAACATCGGCCGATAATGGACGGGCTGCGGCGTCGGGATCGAGGCGTTCGGATCGCCCATCCCGGCGGCGGCGATCGTCCCGAGCTTGATGATGAGATCGGGCTTCACGCCGAAGAAGGCGGGCGACCAGAGGCAGAGATCGGCGAGCTTGCCGACCGTGATCGAGCCGATATGGGCATCGAGGCCATGGGCGATGGCGGCGTTGATCGTCACCTTGGCGATGTAGCGCTTGACGCGGAAATTGTCGTTGCCGGCGCCGTCGCCCGGCAGTCGGCCGCGCTGCTGGCGCATCTTGTGGGCGGTCTGGAAGGTGCGGATGATCACCTCGCCGACACGCCCCATGGCCTGGCTGTCCGAGGCGATGATCGAAAGGGCGCCAAGATCATGCAGGATGTCCTCCGCCGCGATCGTCTCCTTGCGGATGCGGCTTTCGGCGAAGGCGATGTCCTCGGGGATCGAGGAATCGAGGTGGTGGCACACCATGAGCATGTCGAGATGCTCTTCCAGCGTGTTCACCGTGTAGGGCCGCGTCGGGTTGGTCGAGGACGGGAGCACATTCGGCAGGCCCGCGACCTTGATGATGTCGGGCGCATGGCCGCCGCCCGCGCCCTCGGTGTGGAAGGCATGGATGGTGCGGCCCTTGAAGGCGGCGATCGTATCCTCGACGAAGCCGGACTCGTTCAGCGTGTCGGTGTGGATCATGACCTGGATGTCATAGTCGTCGGCGACAGCGAGGCAGTTGTCGATGGTCGCGGGCGTCGTGCCCCAGTCCTCGTGGAGTTTCAGCGCGCAGGCCCCGGCCTCGATCTGCTCGACCAGTGCATGGGGCAGCGCCGCATTGCCCTTGCCGGCGAAGGCGAGGTTCATCGGGAAGGCTTCGGCCGCCTGCAGCATGCGCTCGATGTGCCAGGGGCCGGGCGTGCAGGTCGTGGCGTTCGTGCCAGTCGCGGGTCCTGTGCCGCCACCGAGCATGGTGGTGACGCCGGACATCAACGCCTCCTCGATCTGCTGCGGGCAGATGTAGTGGATATGGGTGTCGATGGCGCCGGCGGTGAGGATCTTGCCCTCGCCGGCGATGATCTCGGTCCCGGGGCCGATGATCATGGTCTTTGCCGGATCCGCATTGCCGAAGCCCGCCTGGATGTCCGGATTGCCGGCCTTGCCGATCGCGTGGATGCGCCCGTCCTTGATGCCGACATCGGCCTTGACGATGCCCCAATGGTCGATGATCAGCGCATTGGTGATGACGGTGTCGACCGCGCCACCGGCCCGCGTCGTCTGCGCCTGTCCCATGCCGTCGCGGATGACCTTGCCGCCGCCGAACTTCACCTCTTCGCCGTAGATGGTGAAGTCATGCTCGACCTCGACGATCAGGTCGGTGTCGGCCAGGCGCACCTTGTCGCCGACGGTCGGCCCGAACATGTCGGCATAGGCCGCGCGCGGCATCCTGAAAGGCATGGTCGTGCTCCGCTCAATCAATGGGCAGAGTGTCGACGCAATCGCTCATCGCGCAAGCCAAAAGGTTAGGCAGGCTGGGCGGATCCTGAGCGCCGGCGCGGTCCGGCGCGCCGCTCAGATCCAGAAATCCGGCACGGCCTCGGCCAGCCGCCCGCCGAGACGTACCGGCGCGATCCGGGTCGCGAGGCCGGTGCGGTCGTCGATCTCCACCGCCACGCCGCTCAGCGTGCCGGGACCATTGGCTGGCTCCAGCTTGGCGCCGGGTGTCTTCTGGACGAAGCGGCGGATCGGCTCCTCCTTCGCCATGCCGAGAATGCCGCCGTAATCGCCGCACATGCCGGCATCCGACAGGTAGGCCGTACCGTTCGGCAGGATCTGGTGGTCAGCGGTCGGCACATGGGTATGGGTGCCGACGACGAGGCTCGCCCGACCGTCGACGAAATGGCCGAGCGCCTGTTTCTCGCTCGTCGCCTCCGCATGGACGTCGATCAGGATCGCGTCGGCGGCCAGACCGAGCGGGCAGGCCTCGAGCTCGCGCTCGACGGCGCCGAACGGATCATCCATCGCATCGAGGAAAATGCGCCCCATCACATTGACGACGAGGAGGCGCGCACCGTTGTGCAGCTCCACCATGGCCGCGCCGCGTCCGGGCGTGCCTTTTGGGTAATTGGCGGGGCGCACGAGACGCCCGGCCCGCTCGATGAAGACGAGCGCCTCGCGCTGGTCGAAACTGTGATTGCCGAGCGTCATCGCGTCGGCACCTGCCCCGATGATCTCGTCATAGATCGCCTCGGTGATGCCGAAGCCATGCGCGGCGTTCTCGCCATTGATCACGACGGCGTCGAGCTTCCAGGCCTGGCGCAAGGCCGGCAGGCGCTCGGTGATCACGGCGCGGCCGCTGCGTCCGACGATGTCGCCAAGGAAGAGGAGCCGCATGTCAGGCGGACCCGCCCGTGAAAATCGCCTCATCCGTCACGACCCTGTCGAGGGGCACGTCATGTGCCTCGTTCGGCACATGGCCGACCTGCTGGACGGCGAAGGCATAGCCGATCGTCAGCACAGGGTGGCGCGCGCGCAGGATCGGGATGGTGCGGTCGTAAAACCCTGCGCCATAGCCGATGCGGTAGCAGCGCGCGTCGAAGGCGACGGGCGGAACGATCAGCACCGTCGGCTCGACGATCTCGGCGGTCTTGGGCGGCTCGGGAATGTTGAGGCTGCCGACGACGAGCGGGTCGCCCGGCGTCCAGCGTCGGAAGACGAGCGGATCGCGCCGGGTGAGGACACAGGGCAGCGCTAGCTCGCGACCGGCCGCCGCCAGCCGCTCGACCAGGGGTCCCGGATCGAGCTCGTCGCGGAAGGGATGGTAGAGCCCGATCGGGCCCTGCGTCGCGAGCAGCAGCGGCAGGGCGCGTTCGGCCACCGCGATCGTCGCGAACATGCGCTCGTCGGCTGAAAACATGCGACGCGCGGCAATGGCGCGGGCGCGGAGGGTTGGTTTGGGGAGAATGTCGTTCATCGGCACAACCAGTGCGGGCCACCTCGGCCGTTGGACGGTCCGATCCCGGGATGCCTACAAAAGTAGGTGGGCGCCGTAATGCCCAGGTCCACAGACGAGGACAGTGACAGCTCCCGTGGAGATCGTATGGCCCCGGGGATTGTGTTGTCCTGACGAACCAGGCAGCACCGCACGCCCAACATAGTGCGTCGCGCCCTCCAATGCCAGTGCCGTCAGGGTGCGCGCACAAGATCGGTTGCCCCGTCGCCCTCACCGGAGTAGCGTGATGAGGGGCGTACATCAAGGCGCGCGGATCCCCTCACGCGTCCCGCCATCGGGCATTGGCGGCACGCGAGGCACAATGCCCGGTGCGGGAGCGAGACATGGCCGGCAAGAAGATCCTGATGCTGACGGGCGAGTTCAGCGAGGAATATGAAATCTTCGTGTTCCAGAAGACATTCGAGGCGGTGGGGCACACGGTTCACGTGGTCTGCCCGGACAAGAAGTCGGGCGACCTGATCAAGACCTCGCTGCATGATTTTGAAGGCGACCAGACCTACACGGAAAAAGTCGGCCACTTCCATCCGATCAACAAGACATTCTCGGAGATCAACCCGGCCGACTATGACGCAATCTACTGCGCGGGCGGGCGTGGCCCCGAATACATCCGCATCGATCCCCGCGTGCAGGCGCTGGTCCGGCATTTCCACGAGGCCGACAAGCCGATCTTCACGATCTGCCACGGCGTCCAGATCCTGATCGCGGTCGATGGCGTCGTGAAGGGCAAGCGCGTCGCGGCCCTGCAGTATTGCGAGCCCGAGGTGCGGCTTGCCGGCGGTACCTATGTCGACGTTCCGCCGGAAGGCTCGCTCATCGACGGCAAGATGGTGTCGGCCAAGGGCTGGCCGGGCCTTGCGGCCTTCATGCGCGACTGCCTCGCGGTGCTGGGCACCAGGATCACGCACTGACCATCGCGCCCTGCCGGTCGGTCAGGGATCGACCGGCAGCCCGACAAGGCGACGGATGTCGGCGACCGATGCGCCCTCCGCGCGGTAGCGCGCGAGCGCGGTCGAAGAGATGCTTTTCGACAGTTTCTCGCCATCCGGGCCCCGGATCAGGCCATGATGGTGGTAGATGGGCTCCGGCAGGCCGAGATGGTGCTGCAGAAGCCGCTGCAACGCCGTCGCGTGAAAGAGATCCTGCCCGCGTACCACATGCGTGACGCCCTGCAGCGCATCGTCAACCACGACGGCGATCGCATAGCTTGCCGGAAACTCCTTGCGCCGCAGGATCGCGTCGCCCCACCGGTTCGGTTCGGCGTGAACAAGCCCGGTCTCCCCGTCGGGACCGGCCCCGGTCTCTCGCCAGGTCAGCGAAAGACCCTGCGACGCCCTCGCCATGTCGAGGCGAAGGGCGGCCGGTTCGCGCGGATCCTCATGAACGGCGGCACGCGGATAATGCGGCGCGCCGTCGGGGTCGCGCGGCCATCCCGGACCCAGTTTGGCCACGGCCTCGGCAATGGCGCGCCGCGAAGCCTTCGCCGGATAGACGAGGCCTTTGGCATCGAGACGCGCCAAGGCGGCCTCGTAATCCGCAAAATGCCGCGACTGGCGGCGCGGGGCATCGACCGGGAGGCCGAGCCAGGCGAGATCGTCGAGCATCGGCGCGATGAAGTCCTCACGGCACCGCGTCGTGTCGATGTCCTCCAGCCGCACCAGAAGCTCGCCCCCGAGACGACGCGCCATGTCGAGGTTCACCAGCGCCGAATAGGCGTGACCGAGATGGAGCGGGCCGTTGGGGCTCGGCGCGAAACGCAGGATCGGACGGGACATGGCGCCAGTATCGCCGTGGGAGCGCGCGACGAAAAGGGCGTGTCAGGGGCACGGTTTCGAAACGATGGGAGCTGATCGCGGGCCACGCGCTTTTCGCAAGGAGTTGTGTTCCAGTCCTTTGCTGTGCTGATGTCTGGTGCGGGCGGCGTCCCAAACGCCATGCGGCCAAGATCGATCACGTCGCTGTTACCGTGTCATGCTGGACAACGGCGCCTCCTTGTGGTTCGGCCTTGGGCCCGCATCCGTTCACCCAGGTCTGCGACGGTTGCTGTTTCAGTTCATGGGCGCTTCTAGAATAGGCTGCATGGCGGCAATGGGACCAGTTTTGCGTCCTGATCAGCGGCCGAGCCGCGGACCGGCGGTGCGGCTTTGGAACGGGTGCTCGACTTCGGGACTTCGGTCGACAAGGCGATCGTTGTCTTGCTCTGCCCTTTCGCGGTGCGGTACCCGTCGGCGTCGTGACCCTTTATCCGTTTATCCGTTGTTCCAGGCCTCCTGATCCGCGCTTCATGAAAAAGGTTTCTGTCGTCATCCCAACCGCGAATCGGCCGACCTTTCTGCGGAAAGCCGTGATCAGTGCCGCGACGCAGCGCCTTGCGCCTCATGAGATCCTTGTGGTCGACGATGGCGCCGGGGCGCAGGAGGCCATCGCCGACCTGACAGGGCCCATCCGGGTCATTGACAACCGTGGTCAGGGGCCGGTCGTTGCCCGCAATCGTGGTGTCGATGCGGCGACGGGGGATGTGATCGCCTTTCTCGATGATGATGACTGGTTCATCGATGCCGACTACTTCGGGAGGGCGACCGAGATCCTCTCCGCCGGGAGTGTCTTCTGTTTCGGCGATGGCTTGATGGTCTTCGATGACGGTCGACCGTCCCTTCCCTACGGCCATGACGCGGATCAGCGTGTGCTCGAACGCGACAACACGATCCTGATTTCGGCGGTCACCTATCGGCGCGATCTGCACGTGCCGCTTGGCTCTTTCGACGAGACACTGCCCTATTACTGGGATTGGGACTGGTACCTGCGCATCGCGCGGTCCGGTAAGCAGCTGACGCGGCTGAAACAACCGGTCGTTGCCATCAGGGTCCATGCGGGAAACATGTCGGGCGACCGGACCGAGCTTTTGCGCCGGGCCAATCTCGACGCCTTTGCGCGCAAGCATGACCTCGGAACGCTGACGTTGAAGAACCATCTGGTCCTGGCGCAGAAACCGGATCCGGCGCAGAAACCGTGACCTGCCTCCGGCTTTCTGGACTGCGCATTCCCGGAAGATTCCAGTTTAGCAGCCCGTCAAATGCTTTGCGCGTTTCGGCAGGTGTCCTCACCGATGCGGTGCGGCCTTGGTGGCGGGATGTTCCGAGCCAGAAAAGCGGCGCCCCAATCTTGTGCTCGGAACCTCGACCAGGCGCCATGTCAGCCAGGCAAGGGGAAGAGTGACGACGGTGCTTCCCACGAAGAGACCGAACGCGACGACGAGACCAGGCAAGCCTGTTTCGATCATGGGCGGCAACGAATAGATCGCAAACAGCGGAAGTGGATGGAGGAGATAGAAGCTGAACGAAACGCGTCCAACAAAGCGGGGAAGCGGTGTCTCCAAAGCGCGCCTCGCCGACAGGGCGGGTCCATAGGCCAGAATGCCGATGATGGCTGCACCGAATAGGGCCTCGAAGACGAAGCTCCACTGTGATGCGTAGCCAAGAAGCGGTCGGGCTGCGAAAAAACCGATGGTGCACAGCACAAGGATCGGCGCGGCGCGCTGACCGGCGATCCACTTGGTGATGGGCTCGCGGGCAAGCGCCACGAGGCACCCAATGGCAAAGCAGAAGAGATGGCGGACAATCGTGCCATCGGAAAGAAGCCCTCCCATCCGCGGGCCGAATGACAACGCGATCAGCAGGATTGTCACAACTGCGGGCAAGCCAATCCCGTAACGATACCCAAGCATGGCAATACCGAAGACAAGCGGTATGGCGATGACCTCGACCTGAAGTGTCCAGGTCAGGCCGAGAATGTCGGTCCTGAGGAGAAGCAGGTTTCCGACGAGCTTAGTGATCGATGGAACGTGGAAAACATTGACGTAGTCAGCGACAAGGAATGATACGGCAAAAAACATCATTGTCGCTGCGATATTGACCGAGTACAGGCGTATGGCACGTCGCGCGGCAAACTCAATGAATGATTTGATGATCGAGCTTTTTTGCTCCGACAACGAAATCGTCAAGACGAAGCCACTCAAGACGAAAAAATAGACAACCGCGCCTGCCCCGTTGCAGATGACGCGATAGACAAGATGAAGTGAGTACCAGAAGGACGACGACTCATCGGCGATGAGATAGGCATGCTGAACGACACCGGATGGCGTCACGTTGATGTGGTAGGCCGCGACCATCAGCGCGGCGATGCCTCTGGTCGACTCGAGCGCGGGAAAAAACCGTGACGGAGGAGAGTGTGGAGGCCCGGAAGACATCGTCACAGTACCGGTGAGTTGAGTGTTCGCTGCCCCGTCAATCGGATCGATTGGTTGTGGCGTAACCGTTCTCTTCTTCACGGCGACGTGCAACTGCGGGCAGTTTGGTTGGTGTCATGGTGATCACGGCAGGTCTGCCAACTGGCCGCCTGTGACCCCGGGGCAATCCGACGCCATGGGCCGTGCGCGGTCAACCAAAAGAGAAAGCCGGCCCCGAGGGACCGGCTTTTTCGTCCATACCACCATCATCCGGAGATGATTGGTGCCCAGAAGAGGACTCGAACCTCCACGGCTTGCACCACTGGTACCTGAAACCAGCGCGTCTACCAATTCCGCCATCTGGGCTTGCGAGGTCGTTTAAGGTCCGTGCCGGCGGTTGTCAATCCGCCGGCGGGAAAAGCCGGCGGGTGACAGGTCGCTCAGAGATCGCCGCCGGCGATCGCCAAGAGATACTGCCCATAGTCGGATTTCCTGAGGGCGTTTCCGAGTTTTTCGAGTTCTGCGCTGGAGATCCATCCGTTTCGGAAGGCGATTTCCTCGGGGCAGGCGATGCGCAGGCCCTGGCGGCTTTCGAGGGCGCGGACGAAC
>JBKDKQ010000046.1:0-42822 GCA_046344875.1 Labrys sp. (in: a-proteobacteria)
TACGTCTCGACCTACGAGCCGGTCTGCTACATCAAGAAGATCCGCGTCCAGACCTACTATGGCTGGAAGATCAAGAAGGTCCGCGTCTGCGAATAAGCGACGCCGATCAGGGCGCCGGTTCAGCGCCCATCATCGGTGCCCTGACAACGAAACCCCGCCGGGTCGCTCCCGGCGGGGTTTTTGTGTCGGCGCCAGAAGAGGCGCCGATTGTCAGTTCGCTTTCGCCGTCAGGCGCCCAATTCGCTCGGCCGCGCCCGGGAAGCCGGCCTTCTGTGCCGCCTCGTAGAAACGGATGGCAAGCTGCGGGTTCGCAGAAACGGCGTTGTGCGTGAGCGCGGGATCGAAGGTCTCGCCCATCGCCATCATCACCCGCGCATCACCGGTTCCCTGAAGGCCGGAGAGCATCAGCCGCGCATAATCCACCTCGCCGGCGGCGATCCGCTCGCGGGCTTCCTGGATCGCGAGATCGATGGTGTCGAGTTTGATCGCGGTCGTCTTGACCTGGC
Source organism: Labrys sp. (in: a-proteobacteria) (assembly GCA_046344875.1). Lineage (GTDB taxonomy): Bacteria > Pseudomonadota > Alphaproteobacteria > Rhizobiales > Labraceae > Labrys. Next base: position 507 of record JBKDKQ010000046.1, read on the forward strand.
GGGTGACGATGGTCTGAACCTTCGCCGGATCGACCGTCGCGACAGGCTTGAGCGGCTGAACCGGGGAGGGGGCCGCTGTCTCATGCAGCGCCTGCGGGCGGAACACAAAGAGCGTGCCAGCGCCGATCAACGCCAGGGCCACCAGGGCCGCAACGGCATACAGTCCACGGCGGTCCGTTGCCCGCGACCGCGGCGGAAGCTCCGCCACCACCGGCGCCGAGGGGCGCTGCACCACCTGATCGCGCGCTGCATCGCGGCGAGCGGTGCTGACGCTCTCATGGCGTTCGGCTCCCCGCTTCGAAGCCGCCATGTCCGACGTCAGAAGGTTATCGAGCTTGATCTCGGTCGGCCCCGTTCGCGAGCGCAGGACCTCGGACCGCAGCGGAGCACGATCGACAATCGGCGGCTCCGAGCGGAAGCTGCGAGCCTCGACGGGCTTCGCCGCCAGCGCTGTCAGCGCCGACGGCGGCTCGGCCGGCTTTGGCGGCTCGCTTGCCGGATCTGCCACCGGCTTCTGCGGTATGGCGTCGGACTGCGGGCGCAGCGCCGGATCGAGCCGTGACGGCGAGAGGCTCGGCGGCTTGCGCAACGGATCCTTTTTCTCGGCTGCCGCCACCGGTGCCTTCGATTCCTTCATGGCCGAGCGGTCACCGCGCGATTCCGTCTGGTCCAGGTCGGGCGCACGGAAAGAGACGTCGTTCGACGCCATCGGCGGCTGAAGCCGCGCCTTCGGCAATCCGGTCGCGACCGGTAGCGATGGTGGGGCCGCAACGGCCATCTGGGCCACGGTCGTATCGACGACCTGGTCGGATTTCGGCGCCATGGCCGCCATGCGGGCCTGTTCCATGTGTTTCTGGAACGCATCCCGCACAGCCGTCGCCAGCGCGTCGTCCTTCTTCACGGGATCAGACATCATGCCCCCATACTCAAAACTCGACGGACCCCTATACCGCCTGGACGGGTCCCGTCAGCAGTAAAGGCGGTCGGTGAAATGGAAACAAGTGTTAGTGTAAACACTTTGGTAACAAAGGTTAACGCCCTTCCGCTTCCACCTGGGACGTCGCGGCGATAGTGTCGCGGCAAACCGGAGGAGACGGCCTTGTCAGTTCAAACGCCGCAAAGACGCATCGCCGCACCGGATCTGCGCGCCAGAAAGGGCGCGGAGCCGATCGTCTCGTTGACGGCCTATCATGCCCATACCGCGCGCATCGTCGACCCCTTTGTCGACTTCATCCTCGTCGGCGACTCGCTCGGCATGGTAATGCACGGCTTCGAGACGACCATCCCGGTGACGCTCGACATGATGATTCTGCAGGGTCACGCGGTGATGCGTGGCTCGTCGCGGGCTCTGATCGTCGTCGACATGCCGTTTGGCTCCTATGAGGAATCGAAGGAGCAGGCGTTCCGCAACGCCGCCCGGGTGATGAAGGAAACCGGCTGTGGCGCCGTGAAGCTCGAGGGTGGCGAGCGCATGGCAGAGACGATCCACTTCCTCACCCAGCGCGGCGTTCCCGTCATGGGGCATGTCGGCCTGACGCCCCAAGCGATCATGGCGCTCGGCTCGTTCAAGGCGCAGGGGCGCGAGGAGAAGGACTGGGCGCCGATCGAAGCGGACGCGCGGGCGATCGACGAGGCCGGCGTCTTCGCGATGGTCGTGGAGGCCGTGGCGGCCCCGCTGGCGGGTCGGATCACGCGGCAGGTGAAGGCGCCGACGATCGGCATTGGCGCCTCGCCCGAATGCGACGGCCAGATCCTCGTGCTCGAGGACATGCTCGGCCTCTCCGACCGCGTACCGAAATTCGTCAAGCGCTACGGGTCGCTCGCCGACCATATCCGCGAGGCGGTGTCCGGCTATGCCGACGAGGTGCGCAACCGGTCATTCCCGGCGGTCGAACACACCTACACGATGAAGAAGGCCTGAGCCTCGAGCCTACTGGAACGCGACCTCGTTGAAGCTGCGCAGCTTGCGGGAATGGAGCTGCGCCCGGTCGGTTTCGCGCAGAAGCGCCATGGTCCTCAGACCGATCGCGAGATGCTGCGACACGCGTTCGCGGTAGAAGGTGTCGGCCATGCCGGGCAGCTTGAGCTGGCCGTGCAGCGGCTTGTCCGACACGCAGAGCAGGGTGCCGTAAGGGACGCGGAAGCGGAAACCGTTCGCGGCAATGGTGCCCGATTCCATGTCGAGCGCGATCGCGCGGCTCTGGATGAAGGGCAGGTTCTGCAGCGTCGAGGGGCGTAGTTCCCAGTTGCGGTCGTCGACGGTCGCGACGGTTCCGGTACGCACGACCCGCTTGAGGTCGTAGCCGGAAAAACCCGTCACATGGCCGATGGCGCGCTCAATCGCCGTCTGGATCTCGGCGAGGGCGGGGACCGGCACCTCGCGCGGCAGATCAGCGTCAAGCACGTGGTCCTGCCGCAGATAGGCGTGCGCGAGCACGTAATCGCCGAGCATCTGCGAGTTGCGCAGCCCCGCGCAGTGGCCGAGCATCAGCCAGGCATGGGGGCGCAGCACCGCGACGTGGTCGGTGATGTTCTTGGCGTTCGAGGGCCCGACGCCAATGTTGACCATGGTGATGCCCATGTCGTCGGCACGCTTCAGGTGGTAGGCCGGCATCTGCGGCAGGCGCGACATTGGCGTACCGGGCGGGTAGGCGGCATCCGGATTCTCGGCCGGCGACAGGCATTCCATGAGCGTCACCTGATCGCCCGGCTCGACGAAAGCGGTGAAATCGGTGTCGCTGCCGAACGGGCCGCCCGACTTGCCGGCCATCAGATCATGGGCGAGCCGCTGGAACTCGTCGATGTAAAACTGATAGTTCGTGAAGATCACGAAGTTCTGGAAGTGCCGCGCCGAGGTGCCGGTGTAGTGCTTGAGGCGCAGGAGGCTGACGTCGATCCGCGGCGCCGTGAACAGCGATAGCGGTCGCGCTTCGCCTGGTGCCTGCGCGTCGGTGCCGTTTGCGATCCGGTCATCCATGATCGTCAGATCCGGCACGTCGAAAAAGCGCGGCAGGCGCGATAGCCGCTCCTGATTCAGTTCGCCCTCGAGATGGAAATTCTCGCCGAGCGCGAAATGGATCGGGATCGGCGTGTCGCTGAGGCCGACCTCGACGAAGGCGCCTTTCGGTCGAAGCAACAGCGAGAGCTGCTCTTCGAGGTACCGGGTGAAGATGTCGGGCCGGGTGACGGTCGTCTGATAGACACCCGCGTCGGAGAGGAAACCATAGGCCGCACGCGGATCGATCTCCGAAGCGCGGTCGGTCGCCATCCGTACGAAGGGATAGTAGGCGCGCAGCCGACCAGCCGGATCCGTGCCTTTGGTGTAGGCGATGAACCCCTCGCGCAGCGTCGTGACGCTGTGATTGTACAGCCGGGCGATTTCGGCGACGGCACTGCGGGCATCGGTGAAGCGGCGGGTCTCGGCGGCGGACGAAACGGACATGGCGGCTTTTTTCCTTTCACGCCCATTAGGCCGAGTTCGATGAAGACGCAACGACAGGCTTTTGGGCAGCGGTGACCCCGGCGAGGGCCGTAGGTGTTTGCGATGAGAACAGGCCCGTCTTCGTCCCGGTCAGTGTTTCGAGCATCTGGCGACGAAGCCAGGGTATGGCGGCCGCGGGCGCAAAGGTCGCATCACGGAAGCTGGCCGCAAGGCGGCTGCGCGACTGGAAGAACGGGGTCAATGCCGCGCTGGCGGTCTGGTAGAACCGCACGTGGTCTGCCCGAGCAAGCCGATAGGCATCGATCGCGTCGAGACCCGGTCCGTGCATGGCGATCGAATCTGCGAGCGACGCGGCATCGAGCAAGGCCATGTTGGCCCCTTGTCCGAGCTGTGGGCTCGTCTGATGCGCGGCATCCCCGATCAGTACCAGCCGTCCCGAGGCCGACGGTCTCGCCGTCGCCTGACCATAGCGCGCCGGTGTCAGGGCATCGAGACCTGAGAACTGGGCGACGAGCGGCGCGGTGTCCGGCCAGATCGCCGTGACCTTCCGACGGAAGGCTTCCAGATCGCCTGAAGCAAACCGATCGAGATCGGCCACCTCCACGCTCCAGAAGAAGGCGTCGAGCGGCGTCGGGTCGTACGGCAATCGGCCAATCGGCAGGACGCCCACCATGATGCTGGCGCCGCGATAACGCTGCTGCAGCGCGTCGCGCTCGAACCGCGTGGCAGGTGCGACACCCCAGACGGCGCCAAAGCGGAATGGCCGCGGCGCTCGTACGCCGATGCCTGCCCGCAGGCGCGACCGCGCCCCGCTCGCATCGAGGACGAGCGCAAAGGGGCCGTATTCAGCGCCGGCCTCGTCGGTCAGGATCGCATGGTCGTCGGTCTGGCGGCAGGAGATGATTGTCCGGCTACCTCGAACCGGAACGCCCGCCCGTTCCACGGCCTGCCGCAGCAGGTGGAACAGGCTCGCCCGATGCATGCCGAGGCCATGTCGCTCTGGCGACAGGGAGGCGTAACGAAGGTCGAAAATCGTCCGCGCCTTCGGTGCGGTCTTGCCGATGAGCCGCTCGATCCGCGACCCAAGCGCCAGGGCGTCGTCAAGGAGCCCGAGACGTGCCAGCACCGCGAGGCCCGTCGGCTGCAGCAAGAGCCCGGAACCGACCGGCCGCGCCTCATCGAAGCGTTCGAAAACGACGACATCGAAGCCGGAGCGCGACAGGAAGGCTGCTGCAGCGAGACCCGCGACGCCCGCGCCGACGATGGCGATCGGCCTGTCGCGCGCCATGGGCTAGCCGTTGTCGTCGTCGGCGCGACCGGCGCGCCGTTGGCTCTGCCCGGCGGCGGCGATGTCGGCGACGAGGGCGGAGAGGGCGCCCACCATCGACGTCGCGATCGTTGTTTCTGGCGTCGTGTCGGTGGATGTCGTCGGCAGCACCGCACGAGCAAAGCCGAGCTTTGCCGCTTCCTTCATGCGGGGGCCGGCATGGGCGACGGGGCGGACGGAACCCGATAGCGAAACCTCGCCGAAATAGACCGCGTCCGCGCCGAGGCTCGCTCCGGTCAGCGACGACACGAGGGCGGCGGCAACGGCCAGATCGGCTGCCGGTTCGACGATGCGCAGCCCCCCGGCGACGTTGAGATAGACGTCATGGCCGCCGAGCCGCACGCCGCAATGGGCATCGAGCACCGCGAGGACCATCGACAGACGGTTCGAATCCCAGCCCACGACAGCCCGGCGCGGCGTGCCGAGCGTCGTCGGCGCGACCAAAGCCTGGATCTCGACGAGAAGCGGCCGCGTGCCCTCCATCCCGGCGAAAACCGCCGTGCCCGGCACGCCGGCGTCGCGGTCGCTGAGGAAGAGCGCGGAAGGGTTGCTGACCTCGACAAGTCCGCCGCCGGTCATTTCGAAGACACCGATCTCGTCCGTTGGGCCAAACCGGTTCTTCACGGCGCGCAGGATGCGGAAATCGCGGCCGCCATCGCCTTCAAATGTGAGGACCGCGTCGACCATGTGTTCGACCACGCGCGGGCCGGCGATCTGACCGTCCTTGGTCACATGGCCGACAAGAATGATGCAGGCCCCGCTGCGCTTGGCGTAGCGGATCAGCGCTTGTGCCGAACCACGCACCTGGGTCACGGTTCCGGGCGCGGATTCGACCGTGTCGGTCCACATGGTCTGGATCGAGTCGATCACGACGAGCCGCGGCTGTGCGCCGGTCTCGAGCGTCGCGATGATGTCTTCGACCGCGGTCTCGGCGGCGAGTTCGACCGCCGCGTCGGCGAGGCCAAGCCGCTCGGCCCGAAGCCGCACCTGCGCCGTCGCTTCCTCGCCCGAGATGTAGACGACCCGCTGCTTCATGCGCGCCAGCGCGGCGCAGGTCTGGATGAGGAGCGTCGACTTGCCGATGCCCGGCTCACCGCCGATCAGGAGCACCGATCCCGGAACGAAGCCGCCGCCGGTGACGCGGTCGAGTTCGTCGATGCGAGACACGAGGCGGGGCGCCTCGTCGGTTGCGCCATTGAGGCCCTCGAGGGCGAAGACCCGGCCGCGCGAGCGGGGTCGCTGGGAAGCCGGGGCATTTCCGGTCGCGCCGGCTTCCTCGGTCAGCGTGTTCCATTCGCCGCACGCGTCACACTTGCCCTGCCAGCGTTGGTAGACCGTGCCGCAGTTCTGGCAGATGAAGGCCGTCGTTCGCTTTGCCATGGTGGCTCAGGACTTGGTCACGCGCTGAAGCCGGCTCCCGAGACGGGTCAGGAGCTCGTAGCCGATGGTTCCGGCGCGCCTCGCGACATCGTCGATCGGCATGTCGGGACCGATGAACTGGATGTAGGCGCCGCGCCGCACATCGACCTCGCTGATCCCCGTCACGTCGACGGCGACCATGTCCATCGACACGCGACCGATGATCGGGCGGCGACTGTCCGCGATGCTGGCTTCCGCACCGGGGTGACCGTCCTCCCATGAAGCCGACCGCAGATAGCCATCGGCATACCCCAACGACACGATCGCGATGCGGGTTGGCCGCTTGGCGGTCCAGGCTGCGCCGTAGCCAACGGTGTCGCCAACCGCGACGTCCCGCACCTGGATGATGCGGCCTTCGAGCGTCACCACATTGCGCATCGGGTTGCGAGCGTCGGGCGTCGGGTTGCCGCCATAGAGGGCGTAGCCGGGCCTGACGAGATCGAGCGCCGCGTTGCCAGGCAGGAAAACGCCGGAGGAGTTGGCGATGGAGGCCGGCGTCGACGGGAACCAGCGCCGGACCACCTCGAAGACTTCGCGTTGCCGCAGGGTGAGCGGGTGATCCGGCTGCTCGGCGCAGGCAAGATGGGTCATCACCAGCGAAAAAGGCGGTCGATCGACGGCCCGTGACAGATCACGCGCCTGATCGACGCTCACGCCGAGGCGGTTCATCCCGGTGTCGATCTGAAGCGCGGCGCCACCACGCCAACCGGAGGAGCGCAGGAACCCGGCCCATTCAAAAACCTCGTCGGTCGAACACAGGACCGGCCGAGCCTCGATCTCGGCAAAGTTCTGGGAGCATCCGACGGGAAGGCCGTTGAGCACATAGATATGGGCGTTCGCATCGATCTGGCGGACGCGCCGCGCCTCGTCGAGATGGGCGACGAAGAACGTACCGCAGCCGGCCTTCATCAAGGCCGGCACGACAGTCTCCAGCCCGAGCCCGTAGGCGTCGGCCTTCACCACCGCTGCGCAGGCGGAGCGGGGGGAGCGCGCGGCGATCAAACGCCAGTTGTCGGCCAGGGCGGCGAGATCGACAGACAACACCGCGCCCTTGTCGTGCCCGGTCGGCCCGCCCGTGAATGGGCCGGTCGCAGCGGTAAACTGTTCAACCGACACGGGCGCCTCCATCGTCTCTCCCGGCCCTCGACCACTCGCCGTGCCGTCGCGCCCTGCCGTACGGGAACACGCCGCCGGTCAGGAATTGCTGTCGTCTCTTGGCATCCATGGGCGGTCTTCGATTCGCAGGATCCGGGAATCGGATCAAACTCCAAACGCCTGTTTACGAAATCGGAATAGAAAGAATGGCACTAATCCAAAATTATTCCGTACCATGGTGTTGAGGCTCGACGGTTGTACCCGGTTCCGCTCAACGAAGACGAGCGTCTTGTCGAGATGGAAGCCCTGCGGCTCATCGACACGGCCGCGTCGTTGGAGTTTGATACGGTAACTAAACACCTCAAGGACATTTTCGGCGCCGAGAAATGCAGCATCGCGCTGGTTGACCGCGATCGGATCTGGTTCAAGTCGCGCATCGGCATCTTCGATCAGGAAAGGCCGCGCGAAGGGTCCTTCGCCGCCTATACCATCCTGTCGAACGAAATTCTCGTTGTCGAGGATGCAAGGCTCGACGAGCGTTTCAAGGACATGCCGATCGTCACCGGCGATCCGGGACTGCGGTTTTATGCCGGCGCGCCGCTGATGATCCGTCCGGGCATCGCGATCGGCAGCCTGGCCGTGCTCGATTCGCGCCCTCGTCGCATCAGCGCGAAGGAGCGAGCGGCGCTCGAGGCCATGGCGAAGGTCGTTGTCGGCCTGATCGAGGTCAATCGCCTCGCGGCGGTATCCGAGGCGCGCCGTGTCGAGATCGAGGAGAAGCGCCGCGTTCTTGAAATGCGCGAGGCCCAGTTCAAGCAGACCGAGACCATCGCACGGGTCGGCGGCTGGGAGTGGGACCTTTCCAACAACCAGGTGAACTGGTCGGACGAGGTCTACCGGATCCACGACATGCCGGTGGGGGAACCGGTCGTCGTCGAAATGGCCATGAGCGTCTATCCGCCGGATGAGCGGGAGCGGATGCGGCGCCTCATCGAGCGGCTTCTCGCGGATCGCAGCACATTCAGCGAGATCTTCCGTATCGTCTCGTTCACGGGTCGGCAGAAATGGGTCCACATCGCCGGTGACATCGAGGAGTTGAACGGCACCGTCGTCCGGCTTTTCGGTATCCTGCAGGACATCACCGAAAGCCATGAGGCGCAACGCAAGCTTCTTGCCGCAGCCAACACGGACGCCCTTACCGGGCTCGCCAACCGCCATCGTTTCACGACGCTCCTGACCGAGCATGTCGAAGCCGGGGTCGCCAAAAAGTTCGGCCTGCTGATGATCGACGTCGATCATCTGAAGGAGGTCAACGACTCGCTCGGGCACGACGCCGGCGACGCCCTGATCCGCACCGTCGCGAGCCGCCTGCTCACCTGCCTCGGGCCGGGCGACATCGCGGCGCGGCTCGGCGGCGACGAGTTTGCGGTCATCACCGCGACCGACGGCGACGAGGCCGTTCTGGTGGACCGAGCGCAGCGGATCATCGAGGCGATGGGACCGCGCATCATCTTCAACGGCCGTACCGTGTCGCCCCAGGTGTCTATCGGGCTGGCGATGGCGTCCGCCTCCGACACGCCGGACGAGGTCCGGCAGAAAGCCGACATCGCGCTCTACCACGCCAAGGACGTTCGCCGCGGCAGCTTCGTCGCCTTCTCCGAAACGCTGCGTTCGTCGATCTCCGCGCGATTGGAGACGACGCGGCAGCTGGATGAGGCACTGGCCGAGAACCGTGTCGAGGCCCATTACCAGCCGATCGTCAATCTGCGGACCGGGCGGATCGAGGGTGTGGAAGCTCTGGCCCGCGTGCGCTCGCCCGACGGTCTCCTGCGATCCGCTGCTGAGTTTGCAAGCGCACTCGACGACAGCCGCAACGCGGTCCGATTGACGACGACGATGCTCAACGCCGTCACACGGGACCTGCGGCGCTGGCGTAAGAACGGTGTGCAGATCGGTCGCGTCGGCATCAACGCGACCACTGCCGATTTCCGAGACGGGGATCTCGATCGCCGGATCATCGATGCGTTTCAGGCCGTGCGCCTGCCGCTCTCGCTGGTTACGCTCGAAGTGACCGAAACCGTGTTCCTGTCGCAGGTGGCGCAGGAGGTTGCCCGTACGCTGATCAGTCTGCGCAAGCACGGCGTACGCGTTGCGCTCGACGATTTCGGCACCGGACACGCCTCGCTCGCCAATCTTGGCACGCTGCCGGTCGATGTGATCAAGATCGATCGCTCCTTCATCGCCAACATGGCCGACCACCGGGTGAGCGAGGCGATCGTAAAGTCGCTCGTCGATCTCGGCGAGGTTTTGTCGATCACGGTCGTCGCCGAGGGCATCGAGACCGAGGAGCAGCTCCTGCGCCTCCAGCGCATGGGGTGCCACGCCGGCCAGGGGTATCTTTTCGCCAGACCCTTGCCGCCCGGCGACATGGCGGCTTTCGCTGCAGCGTTCAGCGCCAGACGCCCCACGCCGATCGGTAAGAGCGAGGTGCACTTCGTCGCGTGACGCCTCGGGCGGCCGCGTCTACTCGGCCGCCTCGGTGCCACGCTGCGGGCGCCGCTCCATCACCTCGCGCAGGAAACGCCCCGTATGCGAGCGATCGATGCGGGCGATCTCCTCCGGCGGGCCGATGCCGACGACCTCGCCCCCGCCATCGCCGCCTTCAGGTCCCATGTCGATCACCCAGTCCGCTGTCTTGATGACCTCGAGATTGTGCTCGATGACGATGACGGTGTTGCCCTGCTCGACGAGCTCGTGCAGCACCTCGAGCAGCTTGGCGACGTCGTGGAAATGAAGGCCCGTGGTCGGCTCGTCGAGGATGTAGAGCGTGCGACCGGTCGAGCGGCGCGACAACTCCTTGGCGAGTTTCACGCGCTGCGCCTCACCGCCTGACAAGGTTGTCGCCTGCTGGCCGATCTTGATGTAGCCGAGCCCGACGCGGGCGAGCGTCTCCATGATGCCACGGATCGTCGGTACCGCCTTGAAGAACTCGACACCCTCGTCGACGGTCATGTCGAGCACGTCGGCGATCGACTTGCCCTTGAACTTCACCTCCAGCGTCTCACGATCGTAGCGCTTGCCCTTGCACACGTCGCAGGTGACGTAGACATCCGGCAGGAAGTGCATCTCGATCTTGATGACGCCGTCGCCCTGGCAGGCCTCGCAGCGACCGCCCTTGACGTTGAACGAGAAGCGTCCGGGCTGATAGCCGCGCGCCTTGGCATCCGGAAGACCGGCAAACCATTCTCGAATCGGTGTGAACGAACCCGTGTAAGTCGCTGGATTTGAACGCGGAGTCCGTCCAATCGGCGACTGATCGATGTCGATGACCTTGTCGATGTGTTCGAGGCCCTCCAACCGATCATGCGGTGACGGGTTCTCGGCTGCGCCGTTCAGGCGCCGGGCGACGGCGCGGTACAGCGTGTCGATGAGCAGCGTCGACTTGCCGCCGCCCGAGACGCCGGTGACGCAGGTGAACAGGCCGAGCGGAAAATCGGCCGAGACGTTCTTGAGATTGTTTCCGCGCGCCCCGACGAGACGCAGCGCCCGGCCCTTGCGCGGCTTGCGCCGCGATGCGGGGAGGGGAACGGCCATCTCGCCGGTAAGGTACTTGCCGGTCAGCGAGGCCGGGTTGCTCATCACCTCCTGCGGCGTGCCCTGGGCGATGATCCGGCCGCCGTGGATGCCGGCGCCCGGGCCGACGTCGACGACATAGTCGGCCTGGAGGATGGCGTCCTCGTCATGCTCCACCACGACGACCGTGTTGCCGAGGTCGCGAAGCCGGCGCAACGTGTCGAGCAGGCGCGCATTGTCGCGCTGATGCAGGCCGATCGAGGGTTCGTCGAGCACATAGAGCACGCCGGTCAGCCCGGACCCGATCTGCGAGGCGAGGCGGATGCGCTGGCTCTCGCCGCCTGACAACGTGCCGGAATTGCGGGCGAGCGTCAGATAGTCGAGGCCGACATCGACGAGGAAGCGCAGGCGGTCGCGGATCTCTTTCAGGATGCGCACCGCGATCTCGTTGCGCTTGGCGTCGAGATGCTCCGGCAGATGTTCGAACCAGCCCTGCGCTTCGCGCACCGACATCTGCGATACATGCCCGATATGCGCGCCGTTGACCTTGACCGCCAGCGCCTCGGGCTTCAGCCGATGGCCGCCGCAGGCCTGGCAGGGCGTGTTCGCCATGAAGCGGGCGATTTCCTCGCGCGCCCAGTCGGAATCCGTCTCCTTCCAGCGTCGTTCGAGATTGGTAATGACCCCTTCGAACGTCTTGCGCGTCTCGTAGGCCCGCAGGCCGTCGTCGAACTCGAAACGGATCTGCTCTTCGCCGGAGCCGTAGAGGATGACCTTCTTCGCCGTCTCCGGCAGGTCCTGGAAGGGGACGGTGAGCGAAAACTTGTAGTGACGGGCGAGCGCGTCCAACGTCTGCCCGTAATAGGGGCTCGTCGACTTGGCCCACGGCGCGATGGCCCCCTTGCGCAGGGGCAGGGATCCGTCCGGCACCACGAGATCGGCGTCGATGCGCATCTCGGATCCGAGCCCGTCACAGACCGGACAGGCGCCGAAGGGGTTGTTGAACGAGAACAGCCGCGGCTCGATTTCCGGAATGGTGAAGCCGGAGACCGGGCAGGCGAATTTCTGGCTGAAGATCATGCGCCGCGGTTCGCCGGCGTCATCCTTCTCGTCGGCGAATTCGATCGTCGCGATACCGTCGGCGAGTTCGAGCGCGGTCTCGAACGAATCGGCGAGCCGCGACGCGATGTCGGGGCGCACCACGATGCGGTCGACTACCACGTCGATGTCGTGCTTGAACTTCTTGTCGAGCGCCGGCGCCTCGGCGATCTCGTGATAGGTGCCGTCGATGCGCACGCGCTGGAAGCCGCGCTTCATGTACTCGGCGAGTTCCTTGCGGTACTCGCCCTTGCGCGCGCGCACGACGGGCGCGAGCAGGAAAAGGCGCGTGCCTTCCTTCAGGGCCATCACGCGGTCGACCATCTGGCTGACCGTCTGGCTCTCGATCGGCAGACCCGTGGTGGGCGAATAGGGAATGCCGGCGCGCGCCCACAGGAGGCGCATATAGTCGTAGATCTCCGTCACCGTGCCGACGGTGGAGCGCGGATTCTTGGAAGTCGTCTTCTGTTCGATCGAGATCGCCGGCGACAGGCCGTCGATCTGGTCGACGTCTGGCTTCTGCATCATCTCGAGGAACTGGCGCGCATAGGCGGACAGGCTCTCGACATAGCGGCGCTGGCCTTCCGCATAGATCGTGTCGAAGGCGAGCGAGGATTTGCCCGAGCCCGACAGGCCCGTGAACACGACCAGCCGGTCACGCGGGATCGAGAGGTCGATGTTTTTCAGATTGTGTTCGCGCGCCCCCCGGATCGTGATGAAGCGGTTGTCCGGCTGCGGCGAAGCCTGGCGAGGGGGCATGCGAGCGATCCTGTGAGGAGGGCAGGCGGTGTACGCGTCACATAGGGCTTCGTATCAGTCGCAGAAAGAGCGACGCGGTGATCAAATAGGAACATAAACGGAACATATAGCGCTGCCAACCGTAAAGACCCCGGCGATGTTTGATCCGCCGGGTGGGGATTTCACGCCACAGGCCGGGTGTTTCGCGCCCGGAGGCAGGGTTTGTCGCGCAACGGCGTGACGACGCGGCTCAGGTGCGCCGCCCGGAGGCAAAACGGCGCATGGATGGTCAACTCCCGCTATCCACAGGGCCACGATCGCGTGGACGGGCTTAAACCACGATATCCGCTCCCCCTTGCGTGAAGCGGCAACACGCGCCACATGCTGGTCACCTGAAAACGGTTCAGTGGCGCAATTTGCGGAGACCGGACGATGCGCGATCCCATCGACTACACCATGAACAACCTGATCCCGGTCGTCGTCGAAAGCACGAGCCGCGGCGAGCGCTCGTGGGACATCTACTCGCGACTGCTGCGCGAGCGCATCGTGTTCCTCACCGGCCCGGTCGAGGACTACATGGCCTCGGTCGTCGTCGCCCAGCTTCTCTTCCTGGAGGCCGAAAACCCCAAGAAGGAAATCGCGATGTACATCAACTCGCCGGGCGGCGTCGTCACCGCCGGACTGTCGATCTACGACACGATGCAGTTCATTCGCTGCCCGGTCTCGACGCTGTGCGTCGGTCAGGCCGCATCGATGGGCTCGCTCCTGCTGGCGGCCGGCGCCAAGGACATGCGCTTCGCGCTGCCGAACGCGCGCATCATGGTGCACCAGCCCTCCGGCGGCTTCCAGGGGCAGGCGACCGACATCCTGATCCATGCCGAAGAGACGAAGCGCGTGAAGCAGCGGCTGAACGAGATCTATGTCCGCCACACCGGCCGCGACATCAAGGCGATCCAGGAAGCGCTCGAGCGCGACAACTTCATGGATGCCGAGGGCGCCCGCGAGTTCGGCCTGATCGACCAGGTTCTGGAGAAGCGTCCTGAGGAAGCCGTCAAGGCGTGAGAACGACGGCTTCTGCGACCGGCAAAACCAGGCGCCGCGCACTCGAATCGGGCCGGCGCATGGTGGATCTTCACCATAGCGTTAATGGTCTGTTGAGCCCGATTGCGGTAGTTTTGTATCAAGCTTTGGGCTTGCGGCGCGTCTGTTTCGCGCGAAAGCGCAGCGTTTCGTGCCGGAGTGCGCAAAGTCGCGGTCATTTGTCAGTTGCGCACGAGTGACCGCGCAAAGTAGCGTATCACCTACGTCGATTATGCGACAACGTCCGGAGACGGAGTCCGAAACCCGAAAGGGGGTTACCCATGAGCAAGGCCGGCAGCGACTCGAAGAACACGCTCTACTGCTCCTTCTGCGGCAAGAGCCAACACGAGGTTCGCAAACTCATCGCCGGCCCGACGGTGTTCATCTGCGATGAATGCGTCGAGCTGTGCATGGACATCATCCGCGAAGAGAACAAGTCTTCGTTGGTCAAGTCGCGCGACGGCGTTCCGACGCCGAAGGAGATCTGCAAGGTCCTCGACGATTACGTCATCGGCCAGATGCACGCCAAGAAGGTGCTCTCCGTCGCGGTCCACAACCATTACAAGCGTCTGAACCACGCCTCGAAGCACAACGACATCGAGTTGGCGAAGTCGAACATCCTGCTCGTCGGGCCGACGGGCTGCGGCAAGACCTATCTCGCCCAGACCCTCGCGCGCATCCTCGACGTGCCGTTCACGATGGCGGACGCCACGACGCTGACGGAAGCGGGGTATGTCGGCGAGGATGTCGAAAACATCATCCTGAAGCTGCTCCAGGCTGCCGACTACAATGTCGAGCGCGCCCAGCGCGGCATCGTCTACATCGACGAGGTCGACAAGATTAGCCGCAAGTCCGACAACCCGTCGATCACCCGCGACGTGTCGGGCGAGGGCGTGCAGCAGGCGCTGCTCAAGATCATGGAAGGCACTGTCGCGAGCGTTCCGCCGCAGGGCGGTCGCAAGCATCCGCAGCAGGAATTCCTGCAGGTGGATACGACCAACATCCTTTTCATCTGCGGCGGCGCTTTTGCGGGTCTCGAGAAAATCATCTCGTCGCGCGGCAAGGGCACCTCGATCGGGTTCGGCGCCAAGGTGACGGCGATCGACGATCGGCGCACCGGCGAAATCTTCCGCGAGGTCGAGCCAGAGGATCTGTTGAAGTTCGGCCTGATCCCGGAGTTCGTCGGCCGTCTGCCGGTAATCGCGACGCTCGAGGATCTCGACGAGTCCGCGCTGATCCGCATCCTCACCGAGCCGAAGAACGCTCTGGTCAAGCAGTATCAGCGCCTGTTCGAGATGGAGGGCGTCGATCTGTCGTTCCAGGACGAAGCGCTTTCGTCGGTCGCCAAGAAGGCCATCGAGCGCAAGACAGGCGCGCGCGGCCTTCGGTCGATCATGGAGTCGATCCTGCTCGAGACCATGTTCGACCTGCCGGGCCTCGATGCCGTGGACGAGGTCGTCATTTCCCGCGAGGTCGTGGATGGCGCGGCCAAGCCGCTGTTCATCTACTCCGAGAAGCAGGAAGTCTCCTCGAGCGCCTGAGGTTCCGTCACCTCAGCCGATGCATGAATGAGCAAAAAGGGCCGAGCGATCGGCCCTTTTTCACGACAGAGACCGGTCAGGTTGGGCGGGCGCCCTGACCGAGCCCATGAAAAGGACCGTCCGAGGGCCCATGTCCCGCCACCGCATCAAATTCGGCAGCCGCGAGTTTCATCTGCCGCGCTCGCGTCCGGCGCGCATCGCCGTCGGTTCCGGCTTCATCGTCGGCGGGGTGCTGGGTTTTCTGCCGATTCTCGGCTTCTGGATGGTGCCTGTAGGGCTGGTGATCCTGTCGGTGGATATCCCGGCCGTTCGCCGCCGTCGTCGTCGTCTCACCGTCTGGTGGGGTCGCCGTCAGCAGCGCCGCGCACAGGGGTGACGGCGTATCGCCAGATCCGACGAGGGGGAGGGTGGAGGCCACGCCCGGAATCGAACCGGGGTGCAAGGATTTGCAGTCCTCTGCGTAACCACTCCGCCACGTGGCCGTCCGTTCCGCCGGCGAACCGGCGTCGAGTGGTGCGCCGCTATAACAAGGCCTGATCGGCCTATCAACTCGCTTTCTATCTTTTGTCGTAGCTGGGCAGCCTGACGGGAGCGCGTGAGGACCGCCTTGCATTTTCGGGGGGCTTGCCGCAATCAGAGGGCATCAACGGCATCGCGGAACGGCGAACATGATCGATTACGCACAGGCGCGCCGGAACATGGTCGAGGGCCAGCTCCGGACCAATTCCGTCACCGATCCGAGGCTCCTTGATGCGATGTCGATCGTGGAGCGCGAGCGCTTCGTTCCGGCCTCGCTGCGCGACCTTGCCTATCTCGACATGGATCTGGCGCTGACCGAAGCGGCGCCCCGCCGCCACCTGCTCGAACCGCTGATCTTCGCGCGTCTCGCCCAGTCGCTGGATTTGACGACGGACTCGGTCGTGCTCGATGTCGGCTGTGCCACCGGCTATTCGGCCGTCGTCCTGTCGCATCTCGCGGGGACCGTCGTCGGTGTCGAGAGCGACACGGCGCTGGCCGCGGAAGCGACGGCCAACGTCGCCGGTCGGCCAGGGGTCACCATCGTCAGCGGGCCTTTCGACAAGGGCGCTCCTCGGCAAGGACCCTACGACGCGATCCTGCTGGAAGGTTCGGTCGACGTGATCCCGCAGGCGCTGATCGATCAACTCAAGGATGGCGGTCGTCTCGCGGCAATCGTCGGGACTGGGCGTGCTGCCCGCGCGGTCGTCGCCCTGCGTGCCGGGTCGGATGTCTCGTACCGCCATGTTTTCGAAGCGGCTGCTCCGATCTTGCTGGTGAAAGCCCAGGCGCCAGCCTTTGAATTTCCGCTCTAGGATACCGCGAATCAAGTACTGTTTCGAAGGTGTCGCATTTTTGCGTCATCTTAAGACGCTTTTGTCGGGTCGTAGTGTAGACCGGCTGACGCTAAGCGTGTGATTCTATACAGTACGCGTATCGGTTCGTGGTTCGGGCGGGAATTGGACCTCATGGCTTTCTTGTATCGTCAGTTCGGCGCTCTGGTCGTGATCGGCACCGGATTGGGAGTTGTTCCGGCTTCAGCTCAATCGCTCGAAGAAGCGTTGGTCAGGGCCTACAACGCCAATCCGACCCTGAACGCGGAACGTGCATCGACACGCGCCACTGACGAATCGGTGCCGCAGGCGTTATCGGGCTACCGGCCCACCATCACCGCCACGGGCGACATCTCGGCCGAGCGCAGCGTCTCGGATCTGGGTAGCAACAATAGTGTTCCGCGCGGTGTCGGCATCGAGATCGGCCAGAACCTGTTCGATGGGTTTCGCACCGCCAATTCCGTCCGCGCGGCCGAATCGAGCGTCCTCGCGTCGCGGGCCATCCTGAGCAACACCGAGCAGAACGTCATTCTGAACGCGGTGGAAGCCTATGTGAACGTCCTGCGCGACAAGTCGCTCCTCGATCTCCAGACCAACAACGTCGAGGTGCTGGAGGAGCAGCTCCGCCAGACGAATGACCGTTTCGCGGTCGGCGACGTGACGCGGACCGACGTGGGTCAGGCAAATGCGCGCCTCGAGGCCGCGAAGTCGCAGATGTTGGCGGCCCGCGCCAATCTGAAATCCTCGCGGGCGATCTTCCGCCAGATCATCGGCATGGACCCGAAGAATCTGAAGACGGCACGACCCCTGTCGAAGCTCCTGCCGAAGTCGCTCGATCTGGCGCTCGGCGAAGCATTGCAGAATCACCCGGCGATCATCGCCGCCCTCCACGGCGTCGACGCGGCGAGCCTTCAGATCAAGGTGATCGAAGGTCGCCTCTATCCGACGGTCACGGCCTCCGCGTCGGTGACCCAGCGCTGGGACCCTTCGGCCAGCGTCAACGAGGTGACGACCGGCACCATCGGCGCGCGGATCTCGATCCCGATCTTCGAAGGCGGCCTCGTCTATTCGCAGACCCGTCAGGCGAAGCAGAGCCTCAGCCAGCGTCGGCTTGAAGCCGACGAGACCCGCGAGCGGGTGCGGGCGGCAGTCGTGTCGGCCTGGGGTGGGCTCGAATCGGCGGCGGCCCAGATCGAAGCGGCCAATGCACAGGTCGCCGCCGCGGAGCTCGCGCTCGCGGGTGTCCGGGAAGAAGCCAAGGCCGGGCAGCGGACCACGCTCGACGTGCTCAACGCGCAGCAGGAAGTGCTGAACGCGCGCGTCAGCCTCGTGACGGCGCAGCGCGACCGAGTGGTCGCCTCCTATTCGCTGGCGTCGTCCGTCGGTCGCCTGAGCGCGAAGCGCCTGGGTCTCGCCGTCGCAACCTACGATCCAAAGGTTCATTACGAGCAGATCCGCAACAAGTGGATCGGCACATCGACTCCTGACGGTCAATAACAACGGGGAATAAGCGCCAGCCTGCTTGGATTCCAGTTGAAACGGTAAGATAGTCACCATGTTACGGTTCACAGGTACGAACCGTCAGGTACGCGTAACGAGGGGCCCATGTCGTCGCTGCCGTTGAAAGCCGATGCACCGTCGAAGGCGGCGGAACCGTCGATGGAGGAAATCCTCGCGTCGATCCGCAAGATCATCGCCGATGACGATGCTGGTGCCGCCAAGCCGGCAGCCAAGGCGCCTCCGCCGCCCGAGCCTGAACCCGAAGAGGCGCCCAAGGGGCAGGACGACATCGACGCCATTCTGGCCGGTTTCGGGGATGACGCCGGTGCGTCCGCCGAGATGGACAGCTTCGAGGCCGTCGAACCACAAAACGATGTACTCGAACTGACCGAAGACATGGCAGCGCCTGACGCTGGCTTCGAGGATGTCGATTTCGTCGAACCGGAGCCGCCGCCGCCGCAGCAGCCGAAGCCTGCGCCGTTTGTCGCGCCGACCGTCACACTGCCGCCGCCGGTGACGGCGCCCGTCGCGCCGATGGAAGCCCTGCTGTCGGATCGCGCCAATTCGCAGATCGCGGCCGCCTTCGGGTCGCTCAGTCACACCATCCTGTCGCAGAACGCCCGGACGCTCGACGATCTCGTGCAGGACATGCTGCGGCCGATGCTGAAGACGTGGCTTGACGACAATCTTCCAGCGCTCGTCGAGCGGCTGGTGCGCGCCGAGATCGAACGGGTGTCGCGCGGCGGCCGCTGAAGCGGCGTACGATGGGCGCGGTTCTGGCGTGCACAACCGGGCGATGACTGGCTCTATGTCCAGTCGATTCGGTCGATCCGTGTAACGGATTGACACTTTTTTTGATTTCCCGCCCCACACTGTCGACCGGTAGATGCTGGCGTTCGGTTGTCGGCGAGCGGAGACACGGATTTGTGCGGCATCATCGGAATTCTTGGCCAGGGTCCTGTTGCCCCGCTGCTCGTCGATGCTCTGAAAAGGCTCGAGTATCGCGGCTATGATTCGGCCGGTGTCGCGACGCTCGAAGAGGGCGGATCGATCACGCGCCGCCGGGCCGAGGGGAAGCTGCGTCACCTCGAGACCCGGCTTGCCGAGGCGCCGCTCGCGGGCCGCATCGGCATCGGTCATACCCGCTGGGCCACGCATGGCAAGCCGACCGAAGCCAATGCCCATCCCCATGCGACGGAGCGCGTCGCCGTCGTGCACAACGGGATCATCGAGAATTTCCGCGACCTGCGCGAGGGCCTGATCGCGCGCGGAGCACGCTTCCGCAGCGAGACGGATACAGAAGTCGTCGCCCATCTCGTCGACGAGAAGCTGGCGGCCGGCCTAGCGCCGGTCGATGCCGTGCAGAGCGCCCTGAAGGAACTCAAGGGTGCCTTCTCGCTCGCCTTCATCTTTGCCGGCCACGAGGATCTTCTCATCGGCGCGCGGCTCGGCTCACCGCTCGCGGTCGGGCATGGGGACGGCGAGATGTTCCTGGGCTCGGACGCCATCGCGCTCGCGCCCTTCACCGACGCGATCACCTATCTCGACGATGGCGACAGCGTCGTGCTGACCCGCGCCGGGGCGAGGATCTTCGATCAAGGCGACCGGGCGGTGAAGCGGCCCATGACGCGCTCCGCAGCAAGCGCGCGGCTCGTGGAGAAAGGCAATTACCGGCATTTCATGGCGAAGGAGATCCATGAACAGCCCGATGTCGTGTCGCACACGCTGGCGTCGCTGATCGACATGGCCTCCGGGCAGGTCCGCAGTTCCGCGCAATGGCCGTTCGACTGGCGTGATCTGCAGCGCCTGACGATTTCAGCCTGCGGCACGGCCTCCTATGCCGGGCTTGTCGCCAAATACTGGTTCGAGCGTTTCGCGCGACTGCCGGTCGAGGTCGATATCGCTTCCGAATTCCGGTACCGCGAAGCGCCGCTACCGGAGCGCGGGCTATCGATCTTCGTGTCTCAGTCCGGCGAGACCGCCGATACGCTCGCTGCGTTGCGCTACTGCAAAACCAACGGCCAGCACGTGCTGTCGGTCGTGAACGTGCCGACCTCCACCATCGCGCGCGAAAGCGACGTCGTCGTGCAGACGCTGGCGGGCCCCGAGATCGGCGTCGCCTCGACCAAGGCCTTCACCTGTCAGCTGACGGCGCTCGCCGCTCTCGCCATCGCCGCCGGTCGCGCGCGCGGCAATCTGTCGGCGGAGGACGAGACGAAGCTCGTCGACGCCCTGATCGGGGCACCGCGCCTGATGGCGGAGGCGCTGCGGCTCGAGCACGAGATCGAGTCGCTCGCCCGCGACATCGCGAAGGCGCCGGACGTGCTCTATCTCGGCCGCGGGACGAGCTTCCCGCTGGCGCTGGAAGGGGCTCTGAAGCTCAAGGAGATCAGCTACATTCACGCCGAAGGCTATGCCGCCGGTGAGCTCAAGCACGGGCCGATCGCGCTGATCGACGAGACGATGCCCGTCGTCGTCATCGCGCCCTTCGATCAAGTCTTCGAGAAGACCGTGTCGAACATGCAGGAAGTCGCGGCGCGCGGCGGACGCATCATCCTCATCACCGATCCGAAGGGCGCCGAGGCGGCCGCCATGCCGACGCTGAAGACCCTGATCCTTCCCGAGATGGCGGCGACCATCACGCCGATCGTTTATGCGGTGCCGGTCCAGCTTCTGGCCTACCACACGGCGCTGGTTCTGGGATCGGATGTCGACCAGCCGCGCAATCTCGCCAAGAGCGTCACGGTGGAGTAACCCGCTCAGGGGCGGGTGAGGATGAAAAGAGCCGCGCCTGCCATCGGCACGGCGGCCATGGTGAGGATCTGCGGCGCGACACCCACGATCGCCATGGCAAAGAGGCTCGTCAGCATCATGCCGACCGCCAGCACCTTGGCGCGGCGCGGAATGGCGCCGGTTTCGCGCCAGGCCCGCAGGCTTGGCCCAAACCGCCGATGATTCAGCAGCCAGCTCTCGAACCGCGGTGAGGAGCGCGCGAAGGCCCCGGCGGCGAGGATCAGGAACACGGTACCGGGCATGACCGGCAAGGCAAGACCGATGATGCCGAGGCCCGTCAGCACGATCCCCGCGGCGAGCCACAAGCCACGGACGGTGCGATCGCGAATGCCCATCCTCTCTCCCGCGCCAACTGGCCAAAAGATACGTCACGCCGCGCTTCCATGCCATGATTCATCGGCGGATGAAGGCAGGTGACGGGCCAAGTCTCCATGCTATAAGGCCCGCGATGGCGAAGCAGACCACCACTGAACCCCTCATCCCCGACGCTCCACAACCCGTTCGGCATGCGCGGTTCGGGCTGAGGAACTATTTTCTCACCGGCCTGATCGTGACCGGCCCGGTCGCGATCACGATCTACCTGACGTGGAGCTTCATCCAGTGGGTCGACGGTTGGGTGAAGCCCTTCGTACCGCGCGCCTATCTGCCGGACACCTATCTGCCCTTCTCGGTGCCGGGCTTCGGCCTCGTCATCGCCTTTGTCGGGCTGACCCTCATTGGCTTCATGACCGCAAATCTCGTCGGCCGATCGCTCGTGATGGTCGGCGAGAACCTGCTCGACCGCATGCCCGTGGTGCGCGGCCTCTACAAGGCGCTGAAGCAGGTGTTTTCGACCATCTTCTCGCAATCGGGAACGTCGTTCCGGAAAGTCGGGCTCGTCGAGTTTCCGACCGGCGCCTGGTCTGTCGTCTTCATCTCCGCCGATCCGGGGCCGTCTGTTAAATCGCTTCTGCCCGGCGGCAAGGATGAGGATTACGTCTCGGTCTTCATGCCCTGCGCCCCGAACCCGACCACCGGGTTCTTCTTCTTCCTGCCGCGATCGCGTGTCATCGAACTGCCGATCTCGATCGAGGAGGGGACCAAGCTCGTGATTTCTGCCGGCCTGATCCAGCCGGAAAGCCACCAGCACCCCGACGCCTGAGCGCTTCATCAGCCTGTCATCTCGATCCTTTCTCGTCGCGCCCTATATCAGGTCCCGACCATCACAAGGCGCCGCCGGTTGGAACAGCGACTTCCCCGTACCTCCGAACTCCTGACTGCGATCGCGACGTCGGAGGGGAGTGACTGCATCCTGTTTGGTGATCTGATCGCCGCGATGCGCAACCGTGCTTTCGGCCTGCTGTTCCTGATCTTCGGAATCCCGAACTGCCTGCCGATGCCGCCCGGCATTCCGGTGATCTGCGGCATCATCCTCGCCCTGATTGCCGCCCAGATGGTGATCGGGCGCGACGAACTCTGGCTGCCGCAGCGCCTTGCCGTGCGCAGTTTCGCCCGCAGCGACCTGGAGCGTGTGGTCAGCCGCGCGCGCCCCTGGATCGAGAAACTCGAGCGCTACGCCAAGCCGCGATATGCCTTTCTCGCCGGGCCGATGGCACGCCGCATCATCGGCGCCGTGGTGGTGTTCCTCGGTTTCGTGCTGATCCTGCCGATTCCCTTTCTCGGCAACATGCCGCCGGGCATCGCGATCTGCATTTTCGGGCTCGGCCTTGTCGAGCGCGACGGTCTGATCATTGTCGTCGGCTACATTGCCACGGTGCTCGGCCTGCTCGTGACGGTTGCCATGACCTGGTTGATCTGGCAGGGCGCCGTCGCGATTTTTTGACGGTGTTCGCAGAATTCATCCGCGCAAATCCGATCCGGCATAGTCTCAAGGCGGTTTGAGCGGCTCACCTCTCGCCATGGCTGCAAATCAGCCTTATATTCCGGACATTGTCTTCGCTGCGGGCCTTGAACCCGCGTGCTGTGGGGCGTTGGAATGGCATTCGGATCGGGTTTCAAGGTCGTTTCCCTGACGGACGCGGCGGCCGACAAGGTCAAGGCGATCATGTCGCGGGCCGACAGCAAGATCATCGGCCTCAGGGTTGGCGTGAAGAACGGCGGCTGCGCCGGCATGGCCTACACGATGGAGTATGCCGAAGCGGTCAACCCGTTCGACGAGGTCGTCGAGGACAAGGGCGTCAAGATCCTCGTCGATCCCAAGGCGGTCCTGTTCCTGCTCGGCACCGAGATGGACTACAAGGTCGACAAGCTCTCGGCCCAGTTTGTGTTCAACAATCCGAACCAAACCTCCGCCTGCGGTTGCGGCGAGTCGGTGGCGATCACGCCAGCCCGCGCGGAAGCGGCGCATTGATCGATCCGGAGTATCTCCGCGATCTGTTTTCCAGCTTCGGCCCGATTGGCATCCGCCGCATGTTCGGCGGGCAGGGGCTTTATGCCGACGATCTGATGTTCGGCCTCGTGGCTGACGGCGAGATCTATCTGCGTGCCGACAGTCTCAGCGAGGCCGCTTTCGCGGAGGAAGGCTCGAAGCCCTTCACCTATCCGATGCGCGACCGGCTGGCCGTGCTGCCTTACTGGCGACTGCCGGAGACGGCACTCGATGATCCCGACGCTGTCGCTGTTTGGGCGCGGCGCGCGCGGGAAGCGGCTTTGCGCAACCGCCGCCCGAAAAAACCGCCTGTGGCGAAAAAACGCGCCCGACCATCGTGACGCGGCGGGCCGTCCGGCCTATGTGCTGGAGGGTTGGAGGATGAACCTGTGACGCTGACTTTCGCGATCGCGCTCTATTTCGTCATCTGGTGGACGCTGCTGTTTGCGGTGCTGCCCATCGGCGTGCGCAGCCAGATCGAAGCGAACCAGATCGTACCGGGCTCCGAGGGCGCCGCGCCGGAACGGCCGCTGATGCTGATGAAGGTCGTCATCACCACCATCCTTGCAGCGATCGTTCTCGCGGCCCTCTATGCCGTGCTCGAGTGGAAACTGGTCACGCTCGACTCGATCCCCTTCCTGCCGCGTTTCGAGAACTAGGGCGAGACCAGCTTCAGCCCGGCGACGCCGGCGAGGATGAGGCCGATGCAGGCCAGACGCTGCCAGTCGGCGGGCTCGTTGAAGAGCCAGATGCCCATGACGACCGTGCCCGCCGCGCCGATGCCGACCCAGACCGCATAGGCAGTCCCGATCGGCAGGGTTTTGGCCGCGAGTCCGAGCAGGAACACGCTGATCGCCATGGTGCCGAGCGTGAAGACCGTCGGCATGAGCTTGGTAAAGCCGGCCGTGTATTTCAGTCCGATCGCCCAGGCGACTTCAAAGAAACCCGCGACGATCAGGATCACCCAGGCCATCGGCACCTCCCCAGCTTGGCAGCACCCGGACCTTGCCCAGCGCGGCACCGCCCGGCAAGTCCCTGCGGGTCTCAACGGGCAGATCGAGGTGCGGCCTCCACAGGCGGCGAGCGGCGGGTCAGCGCAGCGGCACGGCCGCTTCGAGCATCCGGTCCGCGATGGCCGCCATGTCGTCGATCGCGTGGCGCGGGATCGGGAAGGGGCCCGCCGCGTCGGTCGCGATCGCGACGATGTGCGGATCGTCCGGGTGCAGCAGCGGCTTGCCGTTGGCCGCGCGGTGCACCTCGATCTTGGGATGCGCATCGCGCTTGAAGCCCTCGACGATGACGAGATCGACCGCGGAGAGTTTCGTCAGAAGGTCGGCGAGCGGCGGTTCCGGCGCCCCGCGCAGCTCGTGCATCAGCGCCCAGCGATGCTCGGAGACGATCAGCACCTCCTCGGCGCCGGACTGGCGATGGACCCAGGAATCCTTACCCGGCTTGTCGATGTCGAAGGCATGATGGGCATGCTTGACCGTCGACACCCGCAGGCCCCGCCCACGCAACACGGGAAGAACCCCGGCGATCAGCGTGGTCTTGCCCGCGCCACTCCACCCGGCAATGCCGATCAGACGCATGTCAGTCCGCTTTCCGCCGAATGCGATGGACCGTGAAGCCAGCCTCGCGATCGGTCCCTTCATAGACGTCGCCCGTCTCGCGCGCGAGGTTGGGCAGATCGATCACCGCCATCGGATCCGTGCAAGACACGCTGAGCAGCGTGCCGGGCTCAAGACGCGCGAGCGCCTTGCGGGTCTTCAGGACAGGCAGCGGGCACTTCAATCCGCGAAGATCAAGCGACTGGTCAGTCATCGCCCGGGAGATAGGCCGAACGCCGGCAGGCCGCAATGCGAATTCGCCTTGCCGCCCTGCGCGTTTCGGCGCAAGCGTCGGCCATGACGGAAAGGGAAAGGTCAGCATCGACGCTCGGCGTCGTGCTCGCGGGCGGCGCCAGCCGGCGTTTCGGCGGCGACAAGCCGCTGCGCGCGATCCTCGCCGGGCGACCCCTCGTCGCCCATGTGGCGGAGCGGCTGGCGGCACAGGGCGTCGATGTGGCGATCAACGCCAATGACCGGCGCGACGACTATGCGGCGCTCGGCTATCCGGTGTTCGACGACGGGCGCGGCGAGGATCGAGACGGGCCGCTCGCCGGGCTTCTCGCCGCGATCACCCATGCCCGATCGCACGGCTACGACGCGGTGCTGACAGCGCCGGCTGATTCACCCTTCCTGCCATTGGATCTTTTCGCCCGGCTGTCGGCGGCCGGCGGCCCCGCCGTGGCGGCATCCGGCGGGCGGCTTCATCCGGTGATTGGGCTGTGGCCGGTCGCACTCGGTGAAACTCTTCATTCCACATTTCATCTTGCGAAAATTCGTCGGATCGCCACATTCGTCGAGCATGTTAACGCCAACATCGTCGAATGGTCGACGAGCCCGATCGATCCCTTCATGGATGTCGACCATCCGCAGGACCTGACGGTCGCGCAATCCCACCATGATCGCTTGAATGGAGTAGCTGAATGAGCGGCGCCACGCTTTTGTTCGACCTCGACGGGACGCTCGTCGACACGGACGCGCACCACTTCACTGCTTTTCGCGAAACCATGAGCCGCTACGGCATCGACGTCACGCTCGATTTCTACAAGGCGAACATCATCGGCTTTCCCAACACCGACATCATGCTGCGCTTGATGCCCGACCACGACGTCGACACGCACATCCGGGTCGCCGACGAGAAGGAAGCGCATTTCCGGTCGATCGCCAACGACATGGAGCCGTTGCCGGGTCTGGTCGATCTGCTCGACTGGGCAGAGGATCGCGGCCTGCCGAAGGGTGTCGTCACCAATGCGACGCGTCAGAACGCCGAGCTGCAGCTCTCCGCCATCGGCGTGCAGGACCGGTTCTCGACGGTCGTCATCGGCTATGAGCTGGCGCGCGCAAAGCCCGACCCCTTGCCCTACATCACCGGTCTCGAGCGTCTCGGCGGCCATTCCGGCCGAAGCGTCGCGTTTGAGGATTCGCTGTCGGGCTTGCGCGCGGCGCGGGCCGCGGGGCTGCCGGTGGTCGGCCTCACCACCAGCCTTCCCGGCGAGGTTTTGTTGGAGGAGGGCGCCATGATCGCGGTGCGCGACTACACCGACCCGCGCCTCATCCCCTTCCTCGAGGCGGCGCTCGGTCGTAGCTGACCCGGATACAGACACTCGCTGCGGTCGCAAGGCCACAGCCCCACAGCCGGTTTTCCCTCTTCCGCCGACCGTCACGATCCTGTAATCAGAACGCGTCTCACGGGGTGCCCTGCAAAGGCTGAGAGGCTCACGCCAACCCGTCGAACCTGATCCGGGTCGTGCCGGCGGAGGGATGAGCATGAAGCATGGTGCTTCGTCAGCCAGTCTTCCCATATCGTCCGATCGTCGCGCCCGCCGAGCGATGAAGGATGATCCATGCTGAAGAGTCTACTCCCCGCCCTGATGCTGGCGGCGACGCCGGCGCTGGCCGCTGACAAGCCGGTCCTCACGGTCGCGACCTATGAGAGCTTCTCGAGCGAGTGGGGCCCCGGTCCCGTGCTCGAAAAGTCCTTCGAGGAGACGTGCGGCTGCGACCTCGTATTTGCCAATGCCGAAGACGGCGCAGCGCTTCTCTCCAAGCTGAAGCTCGACGGTGAGCGATCGACCGCCGACATCGTGCTCGGCCTCGATGATTCACTGGTCGCGGAAGCGGCCGCGACGGGCCTGTTCACCGAACACGGGCAGGATCTCGCCGGCCTCTCCCTGCCGGTCGGCTGGACCGATACGTCCTTCGTGCCGTTCGACTGGGGCTACTTCGCCTTCGTGTACAAGGACGGCATCAAGACCGTCCCGACCAGCATGAAGGATCTCGTCGAGAACCCGAACGGGCCCACCATCATCATCCAGGACCCGCGCACCTCGACGCCCGGCCTCGGCCTCGTCGTCTGGATGAACGCGGTCTATGGCGACAAGGCGGGCGAGGCCTGGGCGAAGCTCAAGCCGCGCATCGTCACCGTCACAAAGGGCTGGTCGGAGGCCTACGGGCTGTTCCTCAAGGGCGAGGCCGACATGGTGCTCTCCTACTCGACCTCGCCCGCCTATCACATCTCCGCCGAGAAGCGCACGGACATCAAGTCGGCCTCCTTTGCCGAGGGCCATCCGCTGCAGATCGAGGTCGCGGGCATCCTGAAATCATCGAAGCAGCAGGAGTTGGCGCGCTCCTTCCTCGCCTTCCTGATGTCTGAGAAGGCGCAAGCGGTGCTGCCGGAGACGAACTGGATGTATCCGGCAAGGACACCGGCCGCCGGCCTGCCGGAGTCCTTCAAGGGGCTTTCGGTTCCGGTGAAGGCGTTCAACGCCGATCCGGTCGCGATCGCGGCCAAGCGTAGGGACATGATCGACACCTGGCTCAAGGCACTTGGCCAGTGACGGGAGCGCTGGCCGTCGTCGGCGGGATCCTGCTTCTCATCGGCGCGGCCTTCGCCGGTCTTCTCGGCGTCGCCGAGGGTGTCGACGGCGTGCGGCTCGGCGCGGTTCTCTCCGTCGTCCGCTTCACGGCGATCCAGGCGGGGCTTTCGACAGCGCTGTCGCTTCTTCTCGGTGCCGTCATCGCCCTCGCCCTTGCGCGACGTCGATTTCCCGGGCGCGGTGTCTACCTTGCCGCGCTCGGTGCCGCGACCGCATTGCCGGCGATCATCGTCGTCTTTGCGCTGGCCGCGATCTGGGGCCGGGGAGGCGTGTTCAACGACCTCCTCGTAGCGGCGGACCTGCCGCGCCTGTCGATCTATGGCCTGACGGGCGTCGTTCTCGCCCATGTCTTCTTCAACGCACCCTTCGCGGCTCGGGCCTATCTCGCCGCAATCGAGCGCACACCCGGCGAACACTGGCGGCTTGCCGCATCGCTCGGCATGACGCCGGTCGCGATCCTGCGTTTCATCGACGGCCCGGCCATGCTGCGCGAGACGCCCGCGCTCGCCATTCTGATCTTCCTCCTCTGCGCCACCAGCTTCGCGATTCCGCTCTCGCTCGGCGGCGGGCCGGGTGCCGCGACGCTCGAGGTCGCGATCTACGAGGCGCTGCGCTTCGATGTCGATTTCGGCAAGGCGGCGGTTCTCGCGGCTTTCCAGATCGCGGCGCTGACGGGGCTCTGTCTCGTCGCGCTGCCCCTGCTGCGGCGACCGGTTGAGATGGCGGCGACCGGTCGTGCGGTTGACCGTCCCGACCGCGCGGGCGCGGCGCTGCGCCTCGGCGATGGTGTGGCGCTCGGTGTCGGAGCCCTTCTCGTCGGGCCGCCGCTGCTTGCCATCGGCTGGAGCGCCCGCGCCCTGCCGGAGGTGCTCGACGCGGCCATCCTGCGCGCGACGCTGACGAGCCTGATGGTCGCGCTCCCGGCTGCCGGCCTCGCCGTCGTTTCCGCCTATGCGCTTGCGCGAGGTCGGGTGGTGGCGGGCCGGACCGGGGCACTCCTCGGGCAGGTGCCGCTGATGGCGCTCGCCATGCCACCGATCGCGCTGTCGGCCGGGCTCTACGTTCTCGTCCGCGGCCTCGCCGATCCCGCCGATGTCGCCCTGCCGGTGCTGATCCTGATGAATGCGTTGATGGCTCTGCCGTTTGCCTATCGCCTGATCGAGCCGCCGGTCCTGGTGGCCGAGGCGCGCTACGGGCGGCTTGCGCGCTCGCTCGGTATGTCGGGGATGAGCCGGCTCTGGCTCGTCGAGCGGCCGCTCCTCGCCGGGCCCGCCGCGGCCGCGCTGGCGCTCGCCGTCGCGCTGTCGCTCGGCGATCTCGGCGTCATCGCTCTTTTTGGCGCCGACAGCCTCAAGACGCTGCCTTATCTTCTGTTCGAGCGGCTGGGGTCCTATCGCATGGCGCAGGGGGAGGCGATCGCGGCGGTGCTGACCCTTCTTGTGCTAATCATGATGGCGCTGGCCCGGCTGGCGGGGAGGGGTGATGCTCGCCCTGCATGAGTGCCACGTCCGTGTCGGGAGCTTCGCGGCGACGTTCTCGCTGTCGGTGCCACGGGGCGCCTTCGTCGCGGTGACCGGACCCTCGGGCGGTGGCAAATCGACCCTGCTCGCGACCATCGCCGGCTTCGAAAAGCCCGATGCGGGGACACTCACCTTCGACGGCATTGATCTCCTGCCGCTGCCGCCGGCCCGGCGACCGGTCGCCATGATCTTTCAGGACCACAATCTCCTGCCGACGCTGACGGCATCGCAGAACGCCGGTCTCGGCCTGTCTCCGTCACTCCGGCTCGGTGCGGGGGACCACAAGGCGATCTCGGAGATGCTCGAGCGCGTCGGCCTGTCGGGCCTCGGCCAGCGCCGACCTTCCGAGCTTTCCGGCGGCCAGCGCCAACGCGTGGCGCTTGCGCGTGCGCTCCTGACGACGCGTCCGCTCCTGCTGCTCGACGAGCCGCTCTCCGGCCTCGACGCACCCATCCGCCGCGACATGGTCGACCTGATCGACCGGCTGCGGCGCGAGCGCGGACTGACGGTGCTGATGGTCAGCCACACGCCGGAGGACATGGCCGATCGCATCGACGGCGCACTGCGCGTTGAGGCGGGTCGGATCGTGCCGGGTGAGCCGATCAGGCAGCCGCAGCCTTCCGCCGACCGGTCTTGACGTTCCACTCCTGCGCGAGATCGAGGAAATTCTGCAGGATGCGGTGGCCGTGCTCCGACAGGATCGACTCGGGGTGGAACTGCACGCCGTGCAGCGGCACCGACTTGTGCGACAGTCCCATGATGATCCCGTCATCGGTCTCGGCCGTGACGGCCAGCGCCTCGGGCAACGTCTCGCGGCGAACAACGAGCGAGTGATAGCGCGTCGCCTTGAACGAGCCGTTGATGCCGCGGAACACGCCGCGTCCCTCATGATTGATCGTCGAGAGTTTGCCATGCATCGGCACGGGCGCGCGGATGACGTCGCCACCAAAGACTTCGCCGATCGCCTGATGGCCGAGACAGACGCCGAACAGGGGCACCTTGCCCGTCGCCTTCTCGATCAGCTCGCAGCAGATGCCGGAGTCGGTCGGCGTGCCCGGACCAGGCGACAGGACGATCGCATCCGGATCCATCGCCATCACCGCGTCGGCGGTGATCTGGTCGTTGCGGTGGACGGCGACATCACAGCCGAGCTGGCCGAAATAGTGCCAGAGATTCCAGGTGAAGCTGTCATAATTGTCGATCAGCGTCACGGTGGTCATGGCGGGGCTCTCCGGTTCACGCGAACGAGTAGGGCGTTTTCGCCGCACCGGTCAAGCCGGGGCGGTCGAAGGCCACCTCCGTCACTGTCCGCGCGCGGGCTGGCCCGCGAACCGTACGGCCTCGTCGGCGGCGCGGAAGAGCGCCTTCGACTTGTTGACGCACTCGGCCTGCTCGGATGCGGGGACGCTGTCATAAACGATGCCGGCCCCGGCCTGCACGTGCATCACGCCGTCCTTCACCAGAGCGGTGCGCAGGACGATGCAGGTGTCCATCTCGCCATTGGCGCCGAAATAGCCGATCGCGCCGGCATAAAGCCCGCGCTTGTCCTTCTCGAGCTCGTCGATGATCTCCATCGCCCGCACCTTCGGCGCGCCGGAGACCGTGCCGGCCGGAAAGCCGGCGGCCAGCGCGTCGAGCGCGTCATGGCCGGATCCGATCTGGCCCTCGACGTTCGACACGATGTGCATCACATGGCTGTAGCGTTCGATGAAGAACTTGTCGGTCACGGTGACGGTGCCGATCTTGGAGACGCGGCCGACGTCATTGCGTCCGAGATCGAGCAACATCAGATGCTCGGCGATCTCCTTCGGATCCGCCAGCAGCGACTTCTCGTGGGCGAGGTCCTCGGCCTTGGTGGCCCCGCGCGGCCGCGTGCCAGCGATCGGACGGATCGTGACCTTGCCGTCGCGCAGGCGCACGA
This sequence comes from Labrys sp. (in: a-proteobacteria), assembly GCA_046344875.1. Classification (GTDB taxonomy): domain Bacteria; phylum Pseudomonadota; class Alphaproteobacteria; order Rhizobiales; family Labraceae; genus Labrys. Next base: position 31,751 of record JBKDKQ010000046.1, read on the forward strand.
GGATCTCGGGGCTGGAGCAGACCACGCTGAAATCGGCGAACTGCAGATAGACCAGGAAGGGCGCCGGATTGACGCGCCGCAGTGCGCGGTAGAGCGAGAACGGCGGCAGCGCGAAAGGCGCGGTGAAGCGCTGCGACAGCACGACCTGAAAAATGTCGCCGGCGCGAATGTACTCCTTCGCCCGTTCGACCATCGCCAGATACTCGGCCTCGCTGGTGTTGGAGACCTGTGAGGCCATCACCGATGGCAGATCCGCCGGTTCCGCCAGCTTCGGCGTCGGACGGTCGAGCGCCTCGACGATGTCGGTCAGGCGGTCGAGCGCGCGATCATAGGCCTGCCGCGCGGTGACCCCCGACGCCGGGCGCACCGGGGTCACGACGGCGATCTCGTCACGGATCGCATCGAAAACCACCATCACCGTCGGTCGCATCAGGATCGCGTCGGGTACGCCGATCGGATCGGGCTTCGCGACGTCGAGCCGCTCCATGAAGCGGACCATGTCGTAGCCGAGATAACCGAAAAGACCGGCCGCCATCGGCGGCGCACCGTCGGGCAGGTCGATCCGGCTTTCCTGGATCAGGGCCCGCAGGGAGGCGAGCGCACCGCCGGCCGCCGGCTCGAACGCGTTTTCCGTTGGTCGACGATTGATCGTCGCCTTGCCGTCCTGACAGCGCCAGATCAGATCCGGCTCGAGGCCGATCATCGAGTAGCGGCCGCGTACGGCACCACCTTCGACGGATTCGAGCAGGAAGGCGTTGGGCCGCGTTCCCGCAAGCTTCATGAAGGCCGAAACCGGCGTCTCCAGATCACCGACGAGCTGGGCGGTGACGATCTGCGCCCGGCCGGCCTCGTAGGCGGCGGCAAAATCCGCGAAGGTGGTTTCGACCTGCATCAGTTCTGCGCGCCGATCGCCTGGTTGAGCAATTGCTGGTTGATGGTCAGGCCAAGTTCATCCTGCGACCGCAGCACATACTGGTTGAGGACATCCTGTCCCATCTGGGACGCGAGCTGCCGCTCGGCGGCCTTCGCCGCCTCCGCCCCCGGATCGAAAGCGGGAACCGCGTTGCCAGTCAGCTTGAAGACGACACGCTCGCCGGCGGATGCGCCGACGGCCGAGCCGAAGTCGTTCACCGCCGTGGTGAAGATTGCCGCGACGGCGTCGCCGGAAAGGCCTTGCGTAGGCTGCCCGCGACGCAAATCCCAGGCTTGCTTGACCTCCGCTCCGACGCTCTTGGCCGCATCCTCGAGCGTCTTGCCGGTGCGCAGCTCCTTCACGAGAGCATCGGCGCGCTCGCGCAGGGCGCGGGCTTTCTCGTCCGCCACGAAGGCTGCGGTGACTGCGGCGCGCGCCTCGTCGAGCGTGCGCTCGCGGGCGGGCGTCACACCCTGAACCTCGTACCAGATGAAGCCCGCCTCGCGAGCGTCGATCACCGTCGTCTCGGTGCCGGGATCGCTCGCGAAGACGCCGCGCACCAGATCGACGGCGGCCGGCAGGCTCACCGATGCGCCGCTCTCATCGAGACCGGCGGAGTCGATCGCGGCAACTTCCGTGACGGTGAGGCCGAACTTCGGCGCAATCTCGGCGAGGCTGGCGCCACCGGCGCGCTCGTCCTCGATCTTGCCCTGAAGGTCGAGAATGACGCGGCCGGCCCGGTCGAGCGCCAGCTTGCGCTTGATCTCGTCCTTGACCTCGTCGAAGGCCCTGACGCTCTGCGGCTCAATCTTGGTCACCTGCAGGATGACCGTCGTCAGCTTGCCGGCGACAACACCCGAGGGTGTGTTCAGCGCGAGGCCGAAGGCTGCGTCGGCGATCACCGGGTCGAGCATTTCCTTCTTCGAGACGAGGCCGAGCGACACGTCGGATGGCTGAAGCTTCCGCTCGGCGACGAGCGCGTCGAACGTGATCGCCTTCGAGGCGAGCCGGTCCGCCGCCGCCTTGGCCTCGTCGGCGTTCGGGAAGGCGATCTGCTGGACTTCACGACGCTCGGCCGTGGTGTAGGTGTCGAGCCGCGCGTCGTACTCGCTGCGGGCATCGGCATCGGTCACCTGCGTCGTGGCGACCACCGTCTCCGGTGCCAGCGCCATATAGGAGAACTTGCGGTATTCAGGCGCGCCGAACTGGGCCTTCCGCTCCTCGAAGAACGCCGCGAGCTTGGCGGCGTCAGGTTCGGGCATCGACGGCAACGCGCTTTCGCCGATCACGAAATACTCGATCGAGCGCGTCTCGGTGCCGTAGCGCGCCAGCGCCTCGCGCAGGATCCGCGAGACCGCGACATCGCCGCCGATCGCCTCGGCGAGCTGGGCGCGCTGATAGACCTTGCGCTGCTGATCGAAGAAGGCCGCCTCGGTGAGGCCGTTCTGGCGGATGACGGCGTTGAAGAAGTCACGGTTGAAGCGTCCAGTGCCGGCCTGGAACGTCGGGTCCTGCATCACCATGGCCGCGACTTTCTCGAGCGAGAGCTGGAGCCCGTAGCGGGTCGTGCGTTCGTCGAGCGCGGCGTCCGTCACCATGCGGCCGAGAACCTGCTTGTCGAGGCCAAACGCGCGCGCCTGATCCGGCGTCAGCGGCTGCCCGAACTGGCGGCTGATGTTCTGAAGCTGGAGATTATACTCCCGCTGGAACACCTCGACCGGGATCTTCGTGTCGCCGATCCGCGCGACTTCCGTCGAGCGGAAGCCGCGGAACACGTCCTGAATGCCGAAAATGCCGAAACTGACGATCAGAAGGCCCACGAGACCGATCAGGATCACGCGGGCGATGCCCTTGGCGAAAACGGTGCGGATGGAGGTCAGCATTGGGCGATCGTCTTCGTCTCTGTGCCCCTCGTTACCGGGGCGGTCATCGTTTTGGCCGCTCGAACGGCGTGCGACCATACAAACGGTTTCGGGGCGTCTCAATGGCGGTTTGGCAGCAAAAGATCAAGGTTTGCCTGCGGAACGTCAATCTGCCCGCCAGGATGGAGAGAGGCGCCTTGAAAGCGGTCCCGCTGCTTGCTACCAGCGCGCGGGCCGCGTTGCGCGGACCGAGAGAGGATCTGACCGATGCCGACCACCCGCCCACGTCCGCTCGTTGCCGGAAACTGGAAGATGAACGGGCTCGTGGCCTCGGCCGCCGAGCTCGATGCGATGGCGTCAGGCGATGCCGGCCGAGCGGAACTGCTGATCTGCCCGCCCTTTACGCTCGTCTCGGGCTTTGCCGCGCGCATGGCCGGGAAGCCGCTCGCGATCGGCGGGCAGGATTGCCACGCCAAGGCCTCGGGCGCCCACACCGGCGACGTCTCGGCCGAGATGCTGCGTGACGCCGGTGCCTCTTATGTGATCGTCGGCCATTCGGAGCGTCGTACCGACCATGGTGAGACGGACGCGACGGTGAAGGCGAAGGCCGGGGCCGCGTTGCGCGCAGGTCTCGTCGCGATCGTATGCATCGGCGAAACCCGCGCCGAGCGCGAGGCCGGGCGCACGCTCGAGGTCGTCGGCGTGCAACTCGCCGGCTCGCTGCCCGATGGACCGACAGGTGCCACGGTCGTCATCGCCTATGAGCCTGTCTGGGCGATCGGCACCGGGCTGACCCCGACGGCGGATGACGTGAAGATCGTCCACCAGTTCATCCGCGCCCGCCTCGTCGATCGCCTCGGCGACGAGGCTCATCGGATCCGCATTCTCTATGGCGGGTCGGTGAAGCCGTCGAACGCGGCCGAACTGCTTGGGGTCGAGGACGTCGATGGCGCGCTTGTCGGCGGCGCCTCGCTGAAAGCCGCGGATTTTCTTGGTATCGCGGGCGCCGCCTACCGATAGGGTCTTGCGCGGAAGCGCCATGCGGGCCATGTGCAGGGCGGCCGGAAGCCGGTCGGCCTTGAGTGTGGCGTCCGCGCGACGCTTCGTGTAAAGAGCCGCGAAACAGGGTTCGGATTTCGACATGCAGACCGTAGTCATCGTCATCCACCTCATGGTGGTGTTGGCACTCGTGGGCGTCGTTTTGTTGCAGCGCTCCGAGGGCGGAGGCCTTGGCATGGGCTCGGGCAATCCCGGCGGCTTTATGACCGGTCGCGGCCAGGCCAATCTCCTGACGCGGACGACGGCAATCCTCGCGGGCCTGTTCTTCCTGACGAGCCTGCTGCTCTCCATTCTTGCGCAACGCAGCGCGACGGCGCCGTCGGTTCTCGACCGCGTCCAGCAGCCGGGTCCAACCGCACCGGTCGACGGCGGCTCCACGACCCCGCCGGCTGGCGGCAGCGGCGGCGTTCTCGAGCAGCTCCAGGGTCAGCCGACTGCGCCCGCTGCCCCCGCGGCACCCGCCGCGCCGAGCACGCCGGTCGTTCCTCAGTCGCAGTAAACCGCGTTCGATGGATTGAGGACAAGTCGCGGCCGGCGCCAAAACCGGCCGCGCGAATCATTTTGGCTTGCTAGAAGGAAGGCCCATGACGCGGTACATTTTCATCACCGGCGGCGTGGTCTCCTCCCTCGGCAAGGGTCTGGCCTCGGCAGCGCTCGGCGCCCTTCTGCAGGCACGTGGCTATTCCGTGCGCCTGCGCAAGCTCGATCCCTATCTCAACGTCGATCCGGGCACGATGAGCCCCTATCAGCACGGCGAGGTCTTCGTGACCGACGACGGCGCGGAGACGGACCTCGATCTCGGCCATTATGAGCGCTTCACCGGACGTCCGGCCACAAAGAGCGACAACATCACGACGGGCCGCATCTATCAGGACATCATCGCCAAGGAGCGTCGTGGCGACTATCTCGGCGCCACCATCCAGGTGATCCCCCATGTGACGAACGCCATCAAGGAGTTCGTCCTCACCGGCAATGACGGTCTCGACTTCGTGCTCGTCGAGATCGGCGGCACGGTCGGCGACATCGAGGGACTGCCCTTCTTCGAGGCGATCCGTCAGATCAAGAACGAACTGCCGCGCGGCAATGCCGTCTATGTCCACCTGACCCTGCTGCCCTTCATCCCCTCCGCCGGCGAACTCAAGACCAAGCCGACCCAGCATTCGGTGGCCGAGCTGCGTTCAATCGGCATCCAGCCCGACATCCTGCTCTGCCGCACCGATCGCGAGATCCCGAAGGAGGAGCGTCGCAAGCTCGCGCTGTTCTGCAACGTGCGCGAAACCGCCGTGATCGAGGCGCGCGACGTCGGGTCGATCTATGACGTGCCGATCGCCTATCACCGCGAGGGTTTGGACAGCGAGGTGCTGGCGGCGTTCGGCATCGAGGCGCCCTCGACCGTCGATCTGTCGCGCTGGGAGCGGATTTCGCGAACCGTGCACAATCCGGAGGGCGAGGTCACGATCGCCATCGTCGGCAAGTACACGGGCCTGAAGGACGCCTACAAGTCGCTGATCGAGGCGCTGACCCATGGCGGCATCGCCAATGGCGTCAAGGTCAACCTCGACTGGATCGAGAGCGAGATCTTCGAGGCGGATGATCCCGCGCCGTATCTCGAACACGTCCACGGCATTCTGGTGCCCGGCGGCTTCGGCCAGCGTGGCGCCGAGGGCAAGATCAAGGCGGCAACCTTCGCGCGCGAACACAAGGTGCCCTATTTCGGCATCTGCTTCGGGATGCAGATGGCGGTGATCGAGGCGGCGCGCAATCTCGCCGGTGTGTCCGACGCCAACTCCACCGAGTTCGGCACGACGCCCGAGCCGGTCGTCGGTCTGATGACCGAGTGGATGAAGGGCAACGAGCTCGAGATCCGCCGCGCCGGCGGTGACCTCGGTGGCACGATGCGGCTCGGTGCCTTTGACGCGCGTCTGTCCTCGGGCTCGAAGATCGCGCAGATCTATGGCTCGACGGCGATCTCCGAGCGCCATCGCCATCGCTACGAGGTCAACATGGCCTATCGCGAGCGGCTGGAGGCGAAGGGGCTCGTCTTCTGCGGCACCTCGCCGGACGGGCTGCTGCCGGAGACGGTCGAGTACAAGGACCACCCCTGGTTCATCGGCGTGCAGTATCACCCGGAACTCAAGAGCCGCCCGTTTGCCCCGCATCCGCTCTTCGCGAGCTTCATCGCCGCCGCAAGAGACCAGAGCCGGTTGGTGTGACGCGAACGGTCGCCGACGTGCGCGAACCCTCGAAGCGGTCGCGGATCGGCGTCGTCGGCCGCGGTCGCTCCCTGTCCGGAATGACGGGGGAGGGGGTTACTGCGGGGGCGTGCGCTCGATGGGTGCGTCTTCAGCCTTCCAGGCGGCGAGGCCGCCCTGGATGTGGCAGGCCGAGGTGATGCCCGCTTCCTGGGCGGCCTGAACCGCCATCGCCGAGCGCTCGCCATAGGCGCAGTAGAACACGATCCGCCGTGACGTGCCGAGGGCGCGGAGCAGGCCGCCGGTCGTCAGGTGATCGCGCAGCTTGGCATAGGGCTCGTGCAGCGATCCAGGGATGGCGCCGTGGCGCTGGCGCTCGGCCTGCTCGCGCAGGTCGACCATGACGACGTCGGGCTGGCCGACCAACAGCATGGCCTCGGACGCCTGCAGCGCCCACCCTTTCTGGGCGACGATGTCCTGCGCGAAGCCGATCCGCATGTTCGCGGGCACCGCGACGTCCATCATCTTCGGATTGGGCAGGTTCAGGCTGTTCATCAAGGCGACATACTCGTCGACCGAGCGCACCTGAAGCCGCGGATTGCTGCGCCGCTCCTCCCCGATCGTGCTGACCGTGTCGCCGTTGTAGTCGTGCGCCGGGTAGACCAGCGTGTCGTCCGGCAGTTTCATCAGGCGGTTGAAGATGGAGTCATACTGCGCCCGCGGATCGCCGTTCTGGAAATCGGTTCGACCCGTGCCCCGGATCAGCAGCGTATCGCCGGTAAAGACGCGGTCATCGAGGACGAAGGAGTAGGAATCATCCGTGTGGCCCGGCGTATAGATCACGTCGAGGCTCACGCCTTCGATGGTCAGCGTGTCACCATCCGCCAGGCGCATCGACACGACGTCGGCCTTCGTTTTCTCGCCCATCACGGTGACGCAGCGCGTCCGGTCGCGCAGGGCGCCGAGGCCGGTGACGTGATCGGCGTGAAGATGGGTGTCGACCGCCTTCACGAGACGCAGGTCGAGCTCGTTCATGAGCTGGATGTAGCGGTCGACCTTCTCGAGAACCGGATCGATGATCAGGGCCTCGGCACCACGTCGGCTGGCGATGATGTAGCTGTAGGTTCCCGAGACGCTGTCGAACAATTGGCGAAAAATCATCGTCCTCTCCGACGAAGCGAACTGTAGCCCAGAACCTGCACTGACGATGTCATCGAGGCAGTGATCCGGCAATCAGGAGAGAAGCGAATACCGTGAATTCTGTGTGAAAAGCCGCGGCGCGGAACGATGCGGTCGGCATCTCGGACTTACCGCGACGCGAAGCGCACCCCCTCGTCATCCCGGACGCAGCGCAGCGCGCAGCGATGCGGTGCAGATCCGGGACCGCTCTCCGACAATCCGCAGCACAAGGCCGCCCGCAGATGAGCCTGCATCACCGCGGTGTCGCGCACCAAAGCGCGAACCCTCGCAACAGTCTCGGATCGTCGTCGCGGCCTTGGGCCACTCCTGGTCCGGGATGACGGAGGAGGCGGACAAAAGAAAACGGCCGCGACGTGGGTCGCGACCGTTCTGTGACCACCGTTTTCTGGCGCGATCAGGCGCCGAGGACGGTCGAGGGTTCGATCTTCACGCCCGGGCCCATGGTCGAGGACACGGCGACGCGCTTGACATAGGTGCCCTTGGCGCCGGCCGGCTTCGCCTTGACGACGGCATCGGCGAAGGCGCGGATGTTTTCGGCGAGCTTTTCGGCCGAGAACGAGGCCTTGCCCACCGCGCCATGCACGATGCCGGCCTTCTCGACGCGGAACTCGACCGAGCCACCCTTGGCGGCGGCGACGGCGCTGACGACATCCATCGTCACGGTGCCGACCTTCGGGTTCGGCATCATGCCGCGCGGGCCGAGCACCTTACCGAGACGACCGACGAGCGGCATCATGTCCGGGGTCGCGATGCAGCGATCGAAGTCGATCGTGCCGCCCTGGACGATGGTGACGAGTTCTTCCGCGCCGACGATGTCGGCGCCGGCGGCCTTGGCTTCATCGGCCTTGGCGCCGCGGGCGAACACGGCAACCCGCAGTGTCCGGCCGGAGCCGTTCGGCAGGTTGCAGACGCCACGAACCATCTGGTCGGCGTGGCGCGGGTCGACGCCGAGGTTCATCGCGATCTCGACGGTCTCGTCGAACTTCGCCTTGGCCCGATCCTTCACGAGCTTCACGGCGTCGTCGAGGCCGTAGAGCTTGTTGCGATCGATGCCGTCCTTTGCTGCGCGGATACGCTTTCCGTTTGCGGACATCTCAATCACCCAACAATCTCGAGGCCCATGGAGCGGGCGGAACCAACCACCATCGACATCGCGGATTCCACGCTGTCGCAATTCAGGTCCGGCATCTTCTTGGTCGCGATCTCGCGGATCTGCGCCATGGAGATCTTGCCGGCCTTCGCGCCCTTGCCGGGCGTCTGCGAACCCGACTTGATGCCGGCGGCTTCCTTCACGAAGTAGGAGACGGGCGGCAGCTTCAATTCGAAGGTGAAGGAACGGTCCTGATAGGCCGTGATGATGACGGGAATCGGCGTTCCCTTCACCATCTGCGCGGTCTTCGCATTGAAGGCCTTGCAGAATTCCATGATGTTCAGGCCGCGCTGACCGAGCGCGGGGCCGATCGGCGGCGACGGGTTAGCGGAACCCGCCGGCACCTGCAGCTTGACGTAGCCGGTTATCTTCTTCGCCATGGTTTCTCCTCAGCGGGTCGCCCCGCTTGTTAGTGGCCCGCGAACGGACCGGAGTTTCGCGGTACGGCCTTGGACGGGCTGGCGTGGCCCGCGGTACCTCCCGCGCATCTGATCCCCGAAGGGAGGGGGGTCGCATACGCGAGACCGGGGAATTTATCAAGCCGATTCCACGGAGACAGCAGCCGGGGCAGCGTGCATTTCGCGTTCTGTTTCGCAGTTGCGCGGTTTTGGTATCTCACCCAGTCGATGTTCCTTGCGGTTGACGGCTTCCGGTGTTTTGACTGTGCGATACGCAACCGCTAGCGCATTCACGACTGATTGGCGCCTTGTTCCGGGGGGGCTAGACGTGCTGTGCCCGACTGGGCCAAGTCCAATCGTCTAACTCCGGAACCGCGCAGGTTCTGTAACGAAACCGCGTGCAACAAGCGACTTGGTCTTTCCAACGCAGTGTCTTCGTTGTCATGCACGTTTATTGTAAGACGTGGCTCGATCAAACGTTAAGGTCATTACGCGGCGACATGCATGCGCGGGCGGTCTCCCGCCGGCCATGACGCCAGATGCCGATGTGGTTCAAGCGCATCAACAGGAGAAGCGAACGTGCTGCGGTGGATCATCCTACTGACGAGCCATAGCATCGTTCTGGCGATTGGCTTCGCGCTCGGCATCTACTTCTTGCCGATCCTCATCGCACCCGACGGTCCCGACAAGGCCATCGTGGCGGAAGTTGCGCAGAAGGCGCTGTACACGGGAGAATTCCGGCGCGGTCTCAAGGGCAACGATTTCGTGCACTGGGGTGAGGGCACGGTCAGCATTTCTGCCACCAAGATCGTCCATGTGGGGCGCTTGGCGCCAGGCCCCGACTACAAGCTCTATCTGGTGCCAACATTCGTCGAGGACGAGCAGCAGTTTCTGGCGATCAAGAATACCGCGCAGCGCATCGGCGACATCAAGTCTTTCGAGGGCTTCTTGATTGACGTGCCTGCCACGGTGAACGTCGACGATTACACCACCGTTCTGGTGTGGTGTGAAACGTTCAGCGAGTTCATCACCGCAGCAAAATACCGCTGATGATGTGAGGCGCGGTGGTCGGTGCTGCCTTGGTTCGACGGTGTCCCGTCAGGTCTTCTCGACCTGACCGTACTCCAGTTCGACCGGTGTCGGGCGGCCGAAGATCGAAACGGCGACCTTGAGGCGCGAGCGGGCCTCGTCGACTTCCTCGACGACACCGCTGAACGACGCGAAGGGACCGTCCGCGACGCGGACCTGCTCGCCGACCTCGAACATGACGGAGGGCTTTGGCCGCTCGACGCCGTCCTGCACCTGGCCCTTGATACGCTCGGCCTCCCGGTCGGGAATGGGCGCTGGCTTCGACTTGTCGGCGCCGAGGAAGCCGGTGACTTTCGGCGTGTTCTTGATGAGGTGGTAGACCTCGTCGGTCAGATCGCACTTCACGAGCACATAGCCCGGGAAGAACTTGCGCTCGGTGTCGACCTTCCGGCCGCGGCGCACTTCGACGATCTTTTCTGTCGGAACGAGCACCTCGTCGAAAAAGTCGGCGAGGCCACGCTGCACCGACTGCTCGCGGATCGAGGCCGCGACCTTGTTCTCGAAATTCGAGTACGCGTGGACGATGTACCAACGCTTCGGTCGGGTCGACGTCATGACGGGCGCTGCTGTTGCCATGGATGCCGCTCTCAACTGCCGATGCCGATGATCAGGCCGACGCCCTGCTTCAGAATCAGGTCGACGATCACGAAGAAGATCGACGCAACGATGGCGAAGATGAAGACCATGATCGAGGTCACGGTCGTCTCGCGCCGCGTCGGCCAGGTCACTTTGTTCGTCTCCGCGCGAACCTGCTGCAGAAACTGGAACGGGTTGGTCTTCGCCATCTCGTCGTGCTCTCGTCAAGTGAACGGCCGGGGAGGGCGGATCACTCCGCCATCCCCGGCCCGTTGTTCAGCGCGTGACATCGGTCACGACGCCTTCCTCATTCCGTGCCGAATGCTGGCAGGGGCAGTAGGGCTCGAACCTACGACCTGCGGTTTTGGAGACCGCCGCTCTACCAACTGAGCTATACCCCTACGACGCTGCCGGCGCGGCGTCGGATATAGCGACGTCGCGGCCGTTGCGCAATCGGGAGAAGCGGAAACTTGCCCGCTTCTCCTTGAACTCACTCGATGATGGAGGCGACGACGCCGGCGCCGACGGTGCGTCCGCCTTCACGGATGGCGAAGCGCAGCTTCTCCTCCATGGCGATCGGGACGATCAGCGACACCGTCATGGCGATGTTGTCGCCCGGCATGACCATTTCCG
>JBKDKQ010000047.1:0-16161 GCA_046344875.1 Labrys sp. (in: a-proteobacteria)
GTCATTCTCCACGAAATGCGCCCTGTGCGCGGCACCGAGGCGCACAAGACGCAGCACCTCGCCGAACTCGTCTGTTCGAACTCGTTCCGCTCGGACGATGCCGAGACCAACGCCGTCGGTCTGCTGCACGAGGAGATGCGCCGCCTCGGCTCGCTGATCATGGCGTCCGGTGACGCCAACAAGCTGCCCGCGGGCGGTGCTCTCGCGGTTGATCGTGACGCTTTCGCCGAAATGGTGACGGCCCGCCTCGCCGCCCATCCGCTCATCGAGATCCGGCGCGAGGAAGTGGCGGGCCTGCCCCCGGCGGAGTGGGATCAGGTCATCATCGCAACCGGCCCCCTCACCTCGCCGGCGCTCGCGGAGGCCGTCGCGGGGCTCACTGGCGAAAAGGAACTCGCCTTCTTCGACGCGATTGCGCCGATCATTCATCGCGACACCATCAACATGGATGTCGCCTGGTTCCAGTCGCGCTACGACAAGGCCGGTCCCGGCGGAACGGGTGCCGACTACATCAACTGCCCGATGAACCGCGAGCAGTATGAGGCTTTCGTCGACGCCCTGTTGCAGGGCGACAAGACGAGCTTCAAGGAGTGGGAAGGCACGCCCTATTTCGATGGCTGTCTGCCGATCGAGGTGATGGCCGAGCGCGGCCGCGACACGCTGCGGTTCGGCCCCATGAAGCCGGTCGGTCTCACCAATCCACGTGATCCAGGCACCAAGTGTCACGCGATCGTTCAGCTTCGGCAGGACAACGCCCACGGCACGCTGTTCAACATGGTCGGATTCCAGACGAAGCTGCGCCACGCCGAGCAGACCCGCATTTTCCGGATGATACCGGGGCTGGAGACGGCCGAGTTCGCGCGGCTCGGCGGCCTTCACCGCAACACATACCTCAATTCGCCGGTGGTTCTCGACGCGCAGCTGCGCCTTCGGGCCATGCCGCGCCTGCGCTTTGCCGGGCAGATCACGGGCTGCGAAGGCTATGTCGAGAGCGCCGCCGTCGGGCTGATCGCCGGCCGCCTCGCGGCCGCCGAGCGTCGCGGTGAAGCGCCCGAAACCCCGCCACCGACCACCGCGATCGGCGCGCTCCTGCACCACATCACTGGCGGCCATCTTGTCACGATCGACGCCGGCCCGCGGTCGTTTCAGCCGATGAATGTGAATTTCGGGCTGTTCCCGCCGCTCGAGATCTCTCCGAAGGGTCCTGACGGCAAGAGACTGCGCGGCGGCGACAAGGCGATCGCAAAGAAACGTGCACTCTCGGCACGTGCCCTCGCGGATCTCGGGACCTGGGTCTCCGGCAGCGCGGCCTGAACGCCGCACGCTGGAAAAGGCTTCAGCCGCGCAACGAGCCGCGAAAGATCGCGAGGATGCGACGCCAACGCGAAATCGTAATCGGCGTTGCGAGAGCAGCGGCGCCGGCCCGGCGCGCCGCGGCGAAGTCGAGCATCACGGTGTGGCATGGCAGGAAGGCGGGGCCGACCGCGCGCGGCACCGATCTCGCCAGCCGACGATAGGCCGCCCAGTGCTTCTCGCCATGGGCGACAAGCTCATCGATGGCCGCCTTGATCGCCTTCGGATCTTCGCCGCTCAACCAGTCTGATCGATCCAGCCCATGCCTGCGCAGCATGTCGGCGGGCACATAGACCTGACCGCGTGAGCGATGGACGGGCATGCGCCGAAGAATGCGGGCGACCGCCAAAGCGACGCCGGCATGGCCCGCAGCATCAGCCGGTCCGGGATCGCCGCCATCGGCCAGCACCAGCGTCGCGAGACGGATGGGCGCCGCGGCTGTTTCCCCGGCGAACCCCTCGAGGTCGGCCGTCGAGGGCATCGGGTCGTCGTACAGGTCGAAGGTCTGCGCATCGATGAAGTCGGTCAGCGCCTTCACCGGCAGATGATACCGTTCTATCGCCTCCGCCAATGCCGTCGCGAGCGGACCCTGCACATAGTCGCCCCTCCCCGCGCGCTCCAGCGTGTCCCGCCACCACTGCAGGCGTACCTCTCCCGGCAGCGCCTCGCGGATCTTGTCCCGGACGGATTCGATCTCCGTTCGGAACGCATGCAGCGCGTAAAGCGCCGGACGCTTGTCGACAGGCGCGAAGAGCGTCGCGACATGGGCGTCGAAATCGCGTTCGCGGGTTTGGGTCATGCACAGGGTCGTGCGATCGGCGACGGTATTGGCCATGCTCCCTAGATGGGGCGTCGACGGCATTATTCCACCGCCAGAAGGGCAGCCGCGACCGCTCGACGTTCCGCGAGCAGGATGTTGTAGGTGCGCGCGGCGGCACCCGTCTGCATGACGTCGACACCGATGCGCAGGTCTCGGAACCGCCAGCGGAGCGCGTCGCCGATGGGTGCGATCGACAATCCGGTCCCGATCAGCAGTGTCTCGATCGACGCCGCCTCGGAGAAGACCCGTTCGAAGACCGCTTCTGTGAAGTCGGCGATCGAGACCGCATCCCAGGCGAGCATGCCGCTGGGCAGCGCGAGGATCGACCCACGATGCGACATGTCGCCGAAGCGAAACCCGCCATTGCCGTAGGCGTCGATCACCACCTGCCCGGGCAGAAAGCCGTCATACAGGCGCTTCGGGCCGACCATCAGGCGTCCGCCGCGTCCTTCTTCTCGGTGTCGACGACCGAGCTCGGCTTTAGCCCGAGATAGATCAGGACCGGCGAGGCGATGAAAATCGATGTGTAGCTGCCGACGAGAACGACACCGAACAGCATCGTCGCCGTGAAGCTTTCCAGCGCGCGGCCACCGAAGAGCAGCAGCGCGACGAGCGCGAGCGACACGGTGACGTGAGTGATGATCGAGCGGGCGAGCGTCGCGTTGATCGACACGTCGAGCAGATCCTCGAGCGGCATCTTCTTGTACTTGCGCAGCATTTCACGGATGCGGTCGTAAATGACGACCGTGTCGTTGAGCGAGTATCCAAGAATGGTGAGCAGGGCCGCGATGCTCGTAAGGTCGAAATCGAGCTGCGTGACCGCCATGAAGCCGATGGTGAGCAGAATGTCGTGCAGGTTGGCGATCATCGCGCCGACCGCGAACTGCCAGTCGAAGCGGAACCAGAGATAGATCAGAATGCCGACGATGGCGAAGAAGAAGCCGAGCGTGCCGTAGGTGACGAGTTCCTGCGATACGCGCGGCCCGATCACCTCGACGCGTTCGATCTGATAGTCCGTCCCGAGCGCCTCGCGCACACGCTGTGTCGCGGCCTGTTGCTCGGCGTCGCCGCCCGGCTGCTGGGCGATACGGATCAGCACCTGGCCGGCACTGCCGATCTGCTGAAGCTGCACCTCTCCCAGCTCCAGCGCCTCGAGCTTGGCACGCATTTGGCCGATGTCGGTCTTCGTGAAGTCGGCGCGCACCTCCATCACGGTGCCGCCCTTGAAGTCGATGCCGTAGTTCAGCCCGATGGTGAAGAAGGCGACGAGCGACAGGATCGACAGGATTGCCGAAATGGGGAAGCTGATCCGCCGGAAGCGAATGAAGCGAAAGCTCGTATTGTCCGGGACGATCCGCAAAAGGCGCACGGCGCTTGCTCCGTTGGGCAATGTTTAGATGGGGATGGTGCGCGGACGGAAGGTCCGGAACCACCAGAACACCAGCAGGCGCGTGACGGTGAAGGCGGTGAACATCGAGGTCGCGATGCCGATGCCGAGCGTCACCGCAAACCCCTTGACCGCGCCGGTGCCGACGAAGAACAGTACGATGGCCGCGATCAGCGTCGTGATGTTGGAGTCGACGATGGTCGCGAGCGCGCGGTTGAAGCCGGCGTCGAGCGAGGAGATCACGGATCGTCCCGCGCGCTGTTCTTCGCGGATGCGCTCATAGATCAGCACGTTCGAGTCGACCGCGATGCCGACCGTGAGCACGATGCCCGCGATGCCCGGCAGCGTCAGCGTCGCGCCGAGGAGCGACAGAAGGCCGAAGATCAAAATCACGTTCAGCGTCACCGCGACGCCGGCGATGATGCCGAAGATGCCGTAGCTCGCCACCATGAACGCCACGACGAGCCCATAACCGACATAGCCGGCGAGCGTACCGGCGCGGATGGAGTCCTGACCAAGGCCGGGACCGACCGTGCGCTCCTCGACGACGGTCATCGGCGCGGGCAGCGCGCCGGCGCGCAGCAGCAGCGCGAGGTCGTTCGCTTCCTCAACCGAGAAATTGCCCGAGATCTGGCCAGACCCACCGGTGATCGGCTCACGGATGACGGGCGCCGAAACCACCTTGTTGTCGAGCACGATCGCGAAGGGGCGGTTGACGTTCTCCGTCGTCACTCGGCCGAAGCGCTGCGCGCCTGCCGTGTTGAAACGGAAGGTCACCACGGGCTCCGAGCTGCGCTGGTCGAAGCTCGCCTGAGCGTCGATCAGGTCCTCACCGCCGACCATGACCTGCTTCTGGACGAGATAGGGAACGGGGGTCGCGTCCTGCGACATCAGCACTTCGGAGTCGACCGGAGCACGGCTCTCCAGCGCCTGCTGGGCCGACATCGAGACGTCGACCAACCGGAACTCGAGCTTCGCCGTCGTTCCGAGAATTTCCTTGAGACGGGTCGGATCCTGGAGACCCGGCACCTGCACCAGCACGCGGTCATTGCCCTGTCGCTGGATGTTCGGCTCGGTCGTGCCGAGTTCGTCGACACGACGGCGCACGATCTCGATAGACTGCTCCACGGCGCGTGACATGCGGTCGCGCATGCCGGCCTCGGTCGGCGTCAGCGTGATCGTTCCGTCATCGGCGCGCGCGATATCAACGCTGCGCAGGCTTCCCGCTCCGAAGACCGATCCACCGGCGGGAACGGCCAGCGGATTTAGCGTCTCGATCGCCTTGTCGAGTTCTGCCAGATCGCGGACCTTCAGTGAAACAGACTGATTTGCAATGGCGAGATTGGTGTAGCCGATCCTCGCATCGCGAAGGGCGCGGCGCGCGTCATCGCGCAGACCTTCAACCTTGGCCTTGATGACGGCGGCACGATCGACTTCCAGCAGAAGATGCGAACCACCCTGGAGGTCGAGGCCAAGCGTGATCGCCCGGTGCGGCAACCAGCCCGGCATCGCGTCGCGCCAGGCGGCCGGCAGCACATTGGGAACGGCGAGCCAGCACCCGATAAGGGTCGCGACAACGATGGCGATGACTTTCCACGGCGTGAACTGCATGGCGCTTGGACCCGACCGGAAACGGTCAGGCCTTCTCCTTCACCGGTTCACCCTTCGAGCGGACCTCCGAGATCATGCCGCGAACGATCTTGACGCGAACGTCGCTTGCGATCTCGACCTCGATTTCGGGTTCGCCCTCGACCGACTTCGTCACCTTACCGACGATACCGCCCGACGTGACAACCGAATCGCCGCGCCGCAGGTTCTTGACCATCTCCTGATGCTCCTTCACGCGCTTCTGCTGCGGACGGATGATCAGGAAGTACATGATCACGAAGATCATGATGAACGGCACGAGTGTCAGGAAAAGATCGCCGCCGCCTGCTGCTGGCGCTCCTTGGGCATAGGCGGGCGTCACGAACATCGCAGATCCTCCAAACAACAGGTGGCAGCGGATGCGCTGCCCGATAAATCGGCCGGAGTTATAGCGGCGCACGCCAGGAAAGCAAACCGGTCTGTGGGAAAGCTTTTCGGCGTCGAATCAACCCGATCCCAGCGTGAAATCGACTGGCGATCGCTGCTCGGCCGGTCACGGCCGATCGGGTGTGCTAAACGGGGGCGACGCCCGCGGAACCGACGATGCTCATGAACCTGCACGACCTCGCCGAGACCCTCGCCCCGGAAGCGCGGCTGATGGGGCTCGACCTCGGCACGAAGACGATCGGTCTCGCGCTTTCAGATGTTTCGCTGACGATCGCCTCCCCGCTCGAAACGATCCGGCGCGTCAAGTTCGGCCCCGACGCGGCGGCGCTGCTGGCCCTCGCCGACCGATTTGGCGTCGGTGGCCTGGTCCTCGGCTACCCGCTGAACCTCGACGGCACGCGCGGGCCGCGCGCCCAGTCGGCGGAGAGTTTCGCGCGCAATCTCGCGCCGCTCACCATGCTGCCAATCGTCCTGTGGGACGAGCGCATGTCGACGGCGGCCGTGACGCGAACCCTGATGGAAGCCGACACCTCGCGGCGTCGACGGGCGGAGGTCGTGGACAAGATGGCCGCCGCCTACATCCTTCAGGGCGCGCTTGACGCGCTCGGCTACGGCCGGCCGGGCTGAGACATGAAACCAAAACGGCCCCCGACATGGGTCGGAGGCCGTCATGGTCATGGTTCCGGCGGATCAGTCGCCGTAGAAGATCCGATCGCGGTGACGCCAACCCTGGTTCCGGTAGATCGGCACGTCTTCGTAAATGTAGACCGGCGGCGGCTCGCGATAGATGCGCACGATGCGCTTCTTGCGCGGCTTCACGTACACGACCTCGGGCTCGTGATCGTAGATGTAGACACGATCATCGGCGTAGGCCGGACCGGCGCCTGCGATCGCGGCACCGGCGATGGCACCGAGGAGAAGACCGCCGGCCAGAGCGGCGTTGCGACCATTCTTGGCTTCGGCCTGGGGAACGGTCAGGGCTACCGCCGTGACGGCGGCCAGTGCGACCATCGAGGCCTTCTTGGCGAATGTCATGACAAACTCCTTGTCTGCACGGCCAGGCGAAAGTGAACGACCGTTAACGTGCATCCTAGCCATCGCGCCTGAACCGTCTCTGAATGGACGGTGGCGCAATCATGGCGAGCACGGGGCCATTCTATGCCCGGTAAGCCTCGATCGCGCCGATGAGCGCGGCGATGGCCCGCCCCATGTCCGGCACGCTCGCGAACTCCGCCGGATTGTGGCTGATGCCGCCGCGGCAACGCACGAACAGCATGCCGATCGGACAAAGATGCCGTATCGCCTGCCCGTCATGCCCGGCGCCGGACGGCAGACGCGGCGGTGCGAGGTCGAGCGTCGCGGCGCCCGCGGCAAGGCAAGCCTGCAGGCGATCGTCGCAGGGGGCCGCATCCACCTCATGGTTCCGCGTCACGGACAGTTCAAGTCTGCGACGATCGGCTATGGCCGCGAAGGTTGCGCGCAGCCGGTCTTCCGTCGCACGGCGCATCGCGTCGGTCCGTGATCGCAGATCGACGGCGAACTCGACGAAAGCCGGAATGACGTTCGACGCACCCGGCCACTCATCGATGCGGGCGACGGTCCCGACCATCTCGTCGGCGACACCGGCCAAAGCCTCCGCCTCGACCGCGAGCGCCATCTCGGCGGCACCGAGCAGCGCGTCCTGGCGCATGCGCATCGGCACCGTCCCGGCATGCCCCGCCACCCCGCCGACGGCGACGGTCAGCCGTGTCTGGCCTGCGATGGCCGTGACGACGCCGAGCGGTTCATCGCCGGCCTCGAGGACCGGTCCCTGCTCGATATGGACTTCCAGATAGGCGGACGCCTCACCGGCGGCATAGGCGGCCGAGGCAATGGCGGCTGGATCCTTGCCGAACGACCGAAGGGCCGCCTCGAGCGTGATCCCCGCGGCGTCCTGCTCCGAGAGTGTCGAGGGATCGAATCGGCCCGCCACCGCCTTCGACGACGACAACGTCGAGCGAAAGCGGGAGCCCTCTTCATCGCCAAAGGCCAGCACGTCGATACCGAACGGCATGGCGCCATGCCGCTGACGGATGATGTCGGCGGCGATGATGCCGGCCACGACACCGAGATTGCCGTCATAGGCGCCGGCATTGATGACCGTGTCGATGTGCGAGCCGATCAATAGCCGGCGCGTAGCGTTTGCCCCGCTTTTCTCGGCCGACGATGGCAATCTGCCGCGCACCGTGCCGAGCGCATCCTCGCTGACGACCAGACCGGCCTCCTGCATCCAGCTGGCCACGAGATCAGCGGCGCGACGATGCTCCGGCGACAGGAACAGGCGCGTGATGCGCCCGGGCTCCGACGTGATCGCGGCGAGCTCGCGGATCATCGCCTCGGCGCGCTGGCCGAGGGCCTCAATCTCGGCGGGTGTCATCGCCGACCCTGTCCTCGATCCGGAAGCGGATGATCCGCATCACCTGCGCGATCGCCGTCCAGAACTCCTCTTCCATCGCCCCATGGATCCGCCTCTCGAAGGCCTCGATGATCTGGTGCTTGGTCGCGCCCTTCACCGCGAGGATGAAGGGAAATCCGAAACGGGCGCGGTAGGCGTCGTTCAGCCTCGTGAAGCGCTGGAACTCGTCCGGCGTCAGCGTGTCGAGGCCGGCCCCCTTCTGCTCGTGGCGCGAGTCCTCGCCCAGAGCGCCAGCGATCGCAGCGCGCCCGGCGAGATCGGGATGTGCGGCAATGAGGGCATGCTGCTCCGGTCGCGAGGCCGTCGCGACCGCCGTCTGAAACGCGTCGACCATGGCCCCGCGGGACTGGAACGGCCGGGACGCCATGGCGCGCTCCGCGACCCAGGGCGTGTGCTCCGCGATGCCGCCGAACGCCGCCACGAACGCGTCGGATCCAAGCCTGTTCACCTCGTCGAGCGTCATGGCGCGTTCCGCGCGAGCCATGCGCCGATCTCGGCGCGCTCGTCATCCGTGATGCCGGTCGGATTTCCCGGCGGCATGGCGCGCCCCACGACCGCATGCTGACGGATCAGCGGGGCGTAGCGGCGCAATTCGTCGACCGTCTCGAGATGCACGCCCTTGGGCGCCTGCTGGAAGTTCGGGTTGCGCGGAACGGCCGCGTGGCAGCCGGTGCAGTGTGTCGCGGTCAGCGTCAGCACGCGGGCATCGCTCACGGTGACGTCGCTCGTTTCGATCTTGGGTGGAACGGTGAAGAAGAGCGCGACGATCATGGCCATCGCGCCGGCCGGAATGGTCCAGGCAAACCGTCCGAGATCATCGCCCGCATCGGCACGGTTGACGAAATGGCGAACCATGGCCCCGGCGATGAGGATGCAGCCAACGACAACCCAAGGGTACTGGCTGCTGGTCAGCGCCGGATAATGGTTCGACACCATCATCAGGATGACCGGCAGGGTGAAATAGTTGTTGTGAAGCGATCTCTGCTTGCCGATCGCTCCGAGCCGGCCGTCCGGTGCCTCGCCGCGCATCAACTGACCGACCATGATGCGCTGATTGGGGATGATCACCATGAAGACGTTGGCGGCCATGATCGTGCCGACGAAGGCACCGACATGGATCAGGGCTCCCCGTCCCGAGAACAGGTGGGAGAACAGCCAGGTCGCGCCGATGACGAGCGCGAAGACGCACAGGCCCAGCACACCGGTGTGCCGTCCGATCGGCGAGCGACAAAGCTGGTCGTAGATGATCCAGCCGCCGATCAGGGTGCCGAGCGAGATCAGGATCGCCTGCCCCCGCGTGATGTCCATCACCGCCGGGTCGATGAGATAGGTCTCCGCCTGCCAGTAGTACTGGACGGCGAGGAGCATCATTCCCGTCAACCAGGTGAGATAGGCCTCCCACTTGAACCAATGGAGGTCAGGCGGCAGCGCTGAGGGTGCAACCGAATATTTTTCGACGTGGTAGAAGCCGCCGCCATGCACCATCCATGAAGTGCCGTAGACGCCGGCGTTCATCTGCTCGCGCTTGCGCAGCGAGAAATCGAGCCAGACGAAATGAAAACTGGCCCCGATCCAGGCGATGCCGACGATGATGTGGGCCCAGCGGATCAGCAGGTTGAGCCATTCGGCGGCAAAAGCTTCCATGGTTCGTGCAGTCCTGCTCGGCCCTTCAAGACGAAGAACCCTCCCCGGCCTCAACCGGAGAGGGCCGCCTCACGGCGATGGCTTACTCCGGCACCCGCTCGTCGATGCCCTTCACATAGAACTTCATGCCGAGGATCTGGCCGGGATCAAGATGGCCGTTGCCCTTGCACTCCACCTCCTTGCCGTCCTGATCGACGATCGGGCACTTGAACGGATGAAGCGTGCCGGCCTTGATCGCGGCTTCCGCGTCAGCAGCCATCTTCTTCACATCGTCCGGCATGTTGGTGTACGGCGCCATCTGCACGATGCCGCTGTCGAGCCCGTCCCAGTGATCGGAGCTTTCCCACTTGCCATCGATCACCATCTTGGCGCGCGAGATATAGTAATCGCCCCAGTTGTTGACGATCGCAGTGAGCTGGGCTTTCGGGCCGAACTTGATCATGTCCGAGTCCTGGCCGAACGCGAGGACGCCCTTTTCCTCGGCGATCTGCATGGCGGCCGGGCTGTCGGTGTGCTGCGTCAGGATGTCGGCGCCCTGGGCGACCAGCGCCTTGGCGGCTTCGGCTTCCTTGCCGGGGTCGAACCACGAATTGACCCAGATGATCTTCACCTTCAGATCCGGGCGCACTGACTGAGCGCCGAGCATGAAGGAGTTGATGCCCGAGATGACTTCCGGGATCGGGTAGGAGGCGATGTAGCCGACGACGCCGGCCTTCGACATCTTGGCCGCGATGATGCCCTGAATGTAGCGCCCCTCATAGAAGCGGCCGGCATAGGTCGCGAGGTTCTTGTCGCGCTTGTAACCCGTGGCATGCTCGAAGAACACGTCCGGATACTTCTTTGCCACCTTCACCGTCGGCTCCATGAAGCCGAAGGACGTCGTGAAGATCAGCTTGTTGCCGCGGCGGGCGAGATCCTCGATGACGCGCTCGGCGTCCGGACCTTCCGAGACGTTCTCGACGAAGGTCGTCTCGACCTGATCGCCCAACGCGGCCTCGAGCGCCTTGCGGCCGACATCGTGCTGATAGGTCCAGCCGAAATCGCCGACCGGTCCGACATAGACGAAACCAACCTTCAGTTTTTCTGCTGCCGCCGATCCCAGGCTCAGGCCTGTCGCCACCAGGGCTGCGGCGGCCCACGTCATCAGGTTCTTCATTTTTGCCTACCCTCTGTTGTTGACGGCCGACCAACACTCTAGCCGGGGGCGCGGCCGTGCACCCAGCGGCACATTCGATCTATTTGTCCGGCAGGAACGGCACGCCGAGCGAGGCGGGCGCCGCCCCTCCCCGCGCCCGCGACCGGGAAATCAGCACCAGCACCAGAATCGTCGCGACATAGGGCAAGGAGGTCCAGAACTGACTCGGCATTTCGAGCGCGTCCGGCAGTTCGGCGCGGATTGCCTGCAGGTGCAGCTGTCCGATGGTGATCGCCCCGAACAGATAGGCGCCCGCCAGAAGCCGCCACGGCAGCCAGGAGGCGAAGACGACCAGCGCGAGTGCGATCCAGCCGCGCCCCGCGGTCATCCCGGTGATCCAGAAGGGCGTGTAGGCGAGCGACAGATAGGCGCCCGCCAGACCCGCACAGCCGCCGCCGAAGAGGATCGCGAAGAAGCGGATGCGACGGACCGGATAGCCGAGCGCATGGGCGGAGGCGTGACTGTCGCCCACCGCCCGCAAAACCAGACCCTTCCGCGTCTTCGTCAGGAACCACCAGACCGCGGCGACGAGGGCGAAGGAGACATAGACGAGTGCGTCCTGACCAAACACGATCGGCCCCACGAGCGGGATGTCGGACAGCCCGGGAATGGAGAGTTTTGGGATGGCGTCGCGCTTCTGCCCGACGAAGGCCGAGCCGATCAGCCCTGAGAGACCAACGCCGAGGATCGTCAAGGCAAGGCCACTCGCAACCTGATTGGCGGCGAGGCCGAGCGTCATGAAGGCGAAAAGGGCGGAGAGCGCCATGCCGACGACGATCGCCGCAAACACGCCGATCACGGCATTGTCGAAGCTGAACGCCGCGGCGAAGCCGACTGCCGCGCCGATGATCATCATCCCCTCGACACCGAGATTGAGGACACCGGACCGCTCGACGACGAGTTCGCCGGTCGCCGCGATCAGGAGCGGCGTCGAGGCCGTGACGATGGTGAGCAGAATGGCCTGGACCAGTTCCATCAGGCGGCCATCCTTTTTGTCCGCACCAGCCGGACGCGGTAGAGGATCGTCGTGTCGCAGGCGAGGACGTAGAACAAGAGCAGCCCCTGGATGACACGGGTCATGTCGATGGGGAGCTTCAGGACGATCTGCGCGCCCTCACCGCCGAGATAGGACAGTGCCAGCAGGAAGCCCGCGATCAGGATGCCGATCGGATTGAGACGTCCCAGGAAGGCGACGATGATGGCGGTGAAGCCGTAGCCGGGCGAGATCGAGGGCTGGAGCTGCCCCATGGAGCCCGCGACCTCACCGATGCCGGCGAGACCGGCGAGCGCGCCTGAAATGATGAAGACGAGAAGCGTCATCCGCTCGGGCGAGAAGCCGGCGAAGCGGGCCGCGCGCGGCGCCTGACCCAGAAGCCGGATCTCGAAACCGATCAGCGTGCGCCCGATCAGGATCGCCGCTCCGATAACCGCAAGCAGGGCGAAGAGCGCACCGAGATGAATGCGGCTCCCCTCGATGAGGATCGGGAGCGTCGTGTCGAAGCTCACCGTCTGCGGGAAGTTGAAGCCGGCGGGGTCACGCCACGGGCCGCGCACGAGATAATCGAGAAAAAGCTCGGCGATGTAGACGAGCATCAGGCTCGTCAGGATCTCATTCGTGTTGAACCTGACTTTCAGGATCGCCGGGATCGCCGCGAGAGCCGCGCCGCCGGCGGCGCCGGCGAGGATCATCAGCGGCAGGGCGAACGGGGATCCGCTCCCCTGGAACGCGAGCGCCACCGCCCCACCGACCGTCGCGCCGAAGACATACTGGCCTTCCGCGCCGATGTTCCAGTTGTTGGAGAGGTAGCAAAGCGACAGGCCTATCGCGATCAGCACGAGAGGCGCGGCCTTTACGACCAGTTCCTGAAGCGACCAGACCTGCGTGAGCGGTTCGACAAAGTAGACGAACAGCGCATGGCCCGGCTCGAGCCCGAACAGGGAAAAGATGATCGCCGCCGACAGGATGGTCAGCGCGATGGCGATCAGCGGCGACAGGAGCGCCATGGTCCGCGACCGCTCTGGGCGTCGTTCGAGCTCAAGCCGCATCGCGCGTGCCTCCCATCAGGAGGCCGATCCGCTCGAGCGACATGGTGGCAGCCGGTTCGGGCGCCGAGAGATGGCCGTCATGGATGACGGCGATGCGGTCGCAGATCTGATAGATCTCGTCGAGATCCTGGCTCATCACGACGACGGCCGACCCGCGCCGCGCGAGATCGATCAGCGCCTGGCGGATCAGCGCGGCGGCGCCGGCATCGACGCCCCAGGTCGGCTGATTGACGATCAGGACACCCGGTTCGCGCAGCATTTCGCGGCCGATGACGAATTTCTGCAGATTGCCGCCTGACAGCGACCCGGCCTCGGGGTCCTTCTTGCCCATGCGCACGTCGAAGACTTTGGTGATCGACGCCGCGATCTCGGCCGCCCGGGCGAGATGGATGAAGCCGCTGCCGACAATTCCCGCCGTCGCGTGCCCGGTCAGGATCGCGTTCTCGGAGAGCGTCATCAGCGGCGCGGCCGCGTGGCCGTTGCGCTCCTCCGGCACAAAGGCAGCGCCGAGCTTGCGACGGGCCGTCACGCCGAGATCGCCGACGGGCTTGCCGTCGATCGCGATCGCGTCCGGCCGCTCGGCCTGCCGTTCACCCGACAGCGCTGCGAAGAGTTCTCCCTGACCATTGCCGGCGACGCCGGCAATGCCGACGATCTCGCCGCCACGGATCTCCATCGCGATCTGCCGAAGCGCCACACCGTGCAGCGCTTCCGCGGCGAGCGTCAGACCGCTGACCGACAGGCGCACCGGGCCGTTCCCTGCCGGTTCGCGGGCGCGGACTTCCGCCACGTCGGCGCCGACCATGAGGCGGGCGAGGCTTGCCGCCGTCTCCTGGCGCGGATCACAGGCCGCGACGACCTTGCCGTGGCGCAGAATGGTCGCGGCGTCGCACAGGCCCTTCACCTCTTCGAGCCGGTGCGAGATGTAGAGGATGGCGCGCCCCTCGGCGGCGATCCGCCTGAGCGTGACGAAAAGTTGCTCGGTCTCCTGCGGCGTCAGCACCGAGGTCGGTTCATCCAGGATCAGAAGCTTCGGATCCTGCAGCAGACATCGGACGATCTCGATGCGCTGACGCTCGCCGACCGAGAGCGAAAAGACCTTGCGATACGGATCGAGCGGCAGGCCATACGCCGCTGAAATGCGTGTCGTCTTCTCGGCCACGGCGGAAAGCGGGACGTCGGGCGGCAGAGCGAGCGCCACGTTCTCGGCGACGGTGAGGTTCTCGAACAGCGAGAAATGCTGGAACACCATCCCGACACCGAGCGCCCGGGCGGCCGCAGGACCCGCGAGATGGACCGGCTGACCCTGCCACAGAAGCTCGCCCTCGCTCGGCTGGAACACGCCGTAGAGCATTTTGACGAGCGTCGATTTGCCGGCGCCGTTCTCTCCCAGAAGCGCGTGAATCTGGCCCGGCATGATCGAGAGGTCGACGCGGTCGTTGGCGACGAAGGCGCCAAACCGCTTCACCACTCCCCGCGCCTGCATCAAGGCAGTCATGCCGTCCCTGCCCAAGGTAGAGCCATGCCCAATCAATAGGCGATACGATCGGCCTTGCGAAGCCACATTTCGAAAACCTCCCCAGCCTCAGCCAAGGGCTGGTGCTCCGTCGGGATCAGGCGGTTGGTGATCGGTTTGCCGATCTCGTCATAGATCAGGGCGTCGTCGAAACCGATCGCAGCCGCGTCCTGCCGTGTGTTCGCGAAAACGATGCGATCGATCCGCGCCCAATGGATCGCGGCAAGGCACATCGGGCAAGGCTCGCAGCTCGTGTAGATCGTCGCCCCGGCCAGCGAGAAATCACCGACCGCCTCGCAGGCGCGCCGAATGGCGACGACTTCCGCGTGGGCGGTCGGGTCCTTGGTCGATGTCACGCGGTTCCAGCCGCGCGCGATGATGGCGCCGTCCCGCACGATCACCGCGCCGAAAGGGCCGCCCTCGCCCGCGAGCATCCGCTCCTTCGAGATCGCCACCGCCTCGCGCATATAGGCGTCATCCGACATGACGGTCCGTCCTTTCCTGTCCGACACCCGCAGGGATGGCGGTCCTCGCCGATTCGCGGTCGAGCAGCAGTTGTGCCGCGACCGAGGCCGCGATAACGGCCGGTTCCTTGCCACCCAGTCCCGGCAGTCCGACCGGACAGACGAGGCTGTCGACGACGGCTGCATCGAGCCCGGCCTGCCGCAGGCGGCCGACGAAGCGAGCGCGCTTCGTCGCGGACCCGATGACACCGACGCTCGCAAAGCGCCGGGCCGCCAACGCCGCATGGACGATCGCAAGGTCAAGCGCGTGGCTGTGGGTCATCGCGAGCACGGTCGCATCAGCCGGCATCCGCGCAAGCACATCCACCGGATCGCCCATAACCGGCTCCGCGTTTGCGGGTGCGTGCGATGGGAAGGCCCCGGGGCGCGGATCGACCCAAGTGACCGAGAACGGCAACGGCGCGAGCGCCAGAATGAGCGCACGCCCCACATGCCCCGCGCCGGCAAGAAAGACTGGTGCCGGCGTCGAGCCGAACGTTTCGCGCAGGACGCCGTCCGCGATCACGGCCTGATCCACCGCGTCGACGAGTTCGGTAGCGAGGCGCCGGTGATAGTGACCGCCTGTCGTGCGATCGCCGACCGTCGAGATCGGACCCTGCCGCTCGGCGGTGGCGAGAGGTTTCAGCCAGTCAAGATCGTCCGTCCTGAACCGCTCGATCAGCACCCGCACGTGACCACCGCAGCATTGGCCGAGGTCAGGACCGAGAGCCTGGTCGAGAAGGCTGGCGCTACGACCGTCCGAGGCGATCAGCGCCTGCGCTTCCGCCAGCGCCCGCCATTCCAGCGCACCCCCTCCGATCGACCCGGAGAAGCCGCCATCGCGCTGCACGATCATGCGCGCGCCGCTGTCGCGCGGACTGGAGCCGCGCACGCCAATCAGCGTCACCATCGCGACGACGCCGTCTCTTTCCAGCGCGATGACAAGTTGGCTGAAGTGCTTTGTCTTCACTTTTTTCTCAATATACTCAATATTTTAATCGAACTTTCTAACGTGTCGCATCACTTCATGTCGGAGCGGGTCATCTGAAGTGCGCGGAGGATCGCTTCAGGTGTCGCGGGAGCATCGAGCGGCACGCGAGTTCCGGGGGCGGCCGCGTGGATCGCATCCGCCACCGCGTTGAACACGGCGATCGCCAGCATCACGGGCGGCTCACCCACCGCCTTGGAGCGGCCGACCACATCCTCCC
>JBKDKQ010000048.1:0-4860 GCA_046344875.1 Labrys sp. (in: a-proteobacteria)
CTCATCAAGTTGCCCGCCGTGGCGACCTGAGCCCACTTCGGACCCGACCGAAGATCGGCGCTCCTACACCACTCCAAGGGACGTCACCCGATCTCGCGGTGTCTCTCGCGCTCGGGGAGCCCTTCTTCGGCCACAAGGTGGTTCAGGCCGGCGGAACGCTGATCCTCGCTGGCGAGGCCTCTGGAACGATCGAGGCGCGGATCGATGCGGCCAAGATTGGAAGATCAAGCCTCTTCTACCGCGAGGCGCATGGCGGACCAGCAAGGGACGTACCCGACCGGCTTCCAATCGCTTGGGCGAATGTCGGAGGATTATCGGACCCGAAGATGGTCGATCAATTGCTCAAGCATATTGCGCAGATCGCAAGTGACATGCAGGAGCGCTTCGGGATCCCGTTGGCCCTGATTGTGGTCGATACGCTGGCCGCGTCCTTCGGCTTCAACGACGAGAACGATGCGGCGGAAGCGACCGCTGCCATGAAGTCGCTGGAGAGGATTTCCCAAGCGACGGACACGTTGATGCTTGGCGTCGCCCATTATGGCAAGGTCGCGGAAACGGGTGTTCGCGGCTCCTCAGCCTTTACGGCGTCAAGTGACGTGATCCTCGCTGCGATCGCCGACAAAGACCAGATCACAGGCGCTGTCGGTTCTCGACGATTGGCCCTTATCAAGTCACGGACCGGAGCAACGGGCTGGGGCTGCCCGTTTGAGTTGCGACAGGTCAGCCTCGGGACGGACGAGGATGGCGACGCCATCACGTCCTGTGTCGTAATGGCAAACCTAGACGCCACCGGCACTGCGGAGAGTTCGCCGAGCGCGCCTGCCGGCCCAAGACTATCACCGGCCGCAAAACTCCTTTTCGAATGCGTGGTCGGTATCATCATCGACAAAGGCGCAAAAATCCGTCCGTTCGGGTTCGAAGGCCCGGAAGTGACTGCCGCGCAGCTCCCCGACGTCGAATGCGAGTTCTTTGCACGCTACGCAACGCCAAGCGGAACCGAGGAACAGCGCCGTGACGCCAAGCGAAAAGCATACAAGCGCGCGCTCGACCGCCTTGTGGAACTGCGCCGGATCGTGACGCGTGAGGACGAGCGGGGGATCTTTGTCTGGTTGGCTTCCCAGCCATCCAGCAAGGCAGCATGAGCCAACTCCGGCGGACGGACATGGACACCTCTATGTCTTCTTGTCCGTCCGTCCGGAAAAGAGAAGCCACCCAAGAGGACGCCCCTTTCTGGGAAGCAAGAGGGTCCTGTCCAATGTCAGTTGGACAGGAAATTCGTCCGGACGGACGGACAAAAAGACATAGGTATGTCCGTGTCCGTCCGGCGGGAAAGTGGTGTGCGGGGAGGATTGGGCAGGACCGGAAGGCCAGGGAGAACCTCCCCTCGCACGCTGAGGTCAGGATTAAGGCACGGAATGCTATCGCCGGTTTCTCGACATGCGACGCCCTGATGGATCATTGGACTGCGGGCCGCCCGCGCCCGAAGTCTTCATCCCGGCAACCCCGCGCGGTCGGCTTCGCCACCCCGGCCGGCTACGCCGACCGCGCTGGCCCTACGACCGGCCATGAACTAACATTCCAACCGGACCACTCGATGGGGCCGATCAGGGGTCGCCCGCGTCACGGCACCGGGCGGGCGGTGATCGTCCGGCCATCGCCGCCGCGAAGGATCAGGGCGCCGTCCTCCCCGATGGCGAAGCCACCGACGGCCTTGAGGATATCGAGGACCGCCCTCTCCTGGTGCATCAGCGGCTCTTCGCACATCATCATCGACGATCCGAAATCGCCGACGGTCAGGCCTTCGCCGGTGAGCGCGTAGCTGCCGAAGAACCGGTTGCAGGAGCCGTTGCCATTAAGCGTGCCGTCGGGCTCGAGCCGGATTGTCGGCGTCGACCCGGCGACCGCCGGCTTGCCGTCGATCTCGGCGATCATCCACTCGCCGAGGAGCAGGGTCACCGGCTCGCCGCCGCATCCTGAAAAAGTCTTCGCGCCGAGCGCAACCGTGACCGATTTCGGGAAGGGCATGCCGCTCATCGTGTCGGTGCAGACCGTGTCAGCGATTGTTAGCACGAAAGTCTCGCCGCTGACCGTGGCCTCGTAGATATCGGCGTTGCCGTCCTTGCGCGGGGTCGGGACGGGCGACACGGTCGCCGGCTCGCCATCCATCGGCCGGAAGGTGATCGACTCCGCCGTCTTCTCCACCGACCAGAAAGGCTCGTTGCCGCGCCCGCGGAGTGTGTCCGTCTCGGCGATGGACGCCGAGGCCGCAGAGAGAAGAAGAGCGACGGCCGTGGCGGGTCGCACGAAGCGGATCATCAGGGTACTCTCCCGGCATCCACCCGATCACCGGGTCTTGGGGTCAAGATTGAAGCTAGGGATGGGCGTTGGCAAGCCCGTGTCCGGGTTCACGACTTATGAGACTGAGAGGTCCCTTCTGTTCTGATCCTGAGATAGCGTGCTGGGGTTGGGCCACCAAGGGCGCCGTGAGGCCTGTGGTGGTTGTAGATGTGCTGGAAGCTGTCGATGTAGGGATTGATCTGCTCGACCTGTGTGGGCAGGTCGAAGATGGCGTAGAACTCGTATCGCCATGCGCCGTTGCATCGCTCGACGGCGCCATTGAGCTGGGGTCGCTTGGGCGGCAGTCTGTAAAGGATGAGGCCCTTGTCCTTACAGGCCTGCTCGAACTCGGCCTGGAACCCCTACCCGCCGTCGTCCGGGATTGCCTCGACCTCGAAGGGCATGTTGGCGCGGAAGCAGATGGAGAGGCAAGCGTCTTGAGCGGGATCTTTAACGCTCAAGACGCCTGCCGCTCCCAGTTCGGGAAAGGATCGGGCAGATGCCTCCACGCGTCTGGCGTGAAGCGGTCGACCATGCCCGTGAGCGCAGCATCCAGTTCGCCACGTATGGCGGCTTCGTCCATCTGGTCGGCAAGGCCGATGAAGACGATTTCCTGCCGCCGGTCGCCAAACGTCTTGTCGAAGTATGGCTTCATGCTCTCGCGCCAATCGGCGCTGTCGGGCCAGCGCTCGCGCGGCACGGCGGACCACCAGAGGCCACGTTTCGACGTGCGCACCAGCGCTCCGGCCTGGGCCAGTTCGCCCACGAAATTGGGCCGGGTCGCGAGCCAGAAGAAACCCTTGGCGCGGATCACGCCCGGCCACGGCTTGTTGACGAAGGCATTGAAAGCCATCGGCGCGAAAGGACGCCGGGCGCGATAGACGAAGGATCGGATGCCGTATTCCTCGGTCTCCGGCACGTGGTTCTTGAAGCCGTTCAGTTCCTTGAACCAAAGCGGATGGGTCTGCGCACGTTCGAAGTCGAACAGGCCCGTATCGAGCACGGCGCCTAGCGGCACGCGCCCGTAGTCGGCCTCGATGATGCGGGCCTCGCTGTTGAGCGCCGCGATGATCTTGCGGGCAAGGTCAAGCTGATCTTTAGTCGCCGTGCCCGCCTTGTTGAGGACGACGACATCAGCGAACTCGATCTGCTCGACGAGGAGATCGACGAGCGCGCGATCGTCTTCCTCGCCCGCCGTCTCGCCGCGGTCGCGCAGGAAATCCTGGCTCGAATAATCCTTGAGAAGGTTCACCGCGTCGACGACTGTGACCATCGTGTCGAGCCGGGAGACATCCGAGAGAGACTGTCCGTCTTCGTCGCGGAAGCCGAAGGTGGTCGCGACCGGCAACGGCTCGGCGATGCCGGTCGACTCGATGACGAGGTAGTCGAAGCGCTTGTCCTCGGCGAGCCGGCGCACTTCCTTGAGGAGATCGTCGCGTAGCGTGCAGCAGATGCAGCCATTGGACATCTCGACGAGTTTCTCGTCGGTGCGCGACAGACCGCCATCCTGTTTCACGAGCTCGGCGTCGATGTTCACGTCACTCATATCATTGACGATGACGGCGACCTTCATGCCCTCGCGGTTGTTCAGGATATGGTTGAGCAGCGTGGTCTTGCCGGCGCCGAGAAAGCCTGAAAGCACAGTGACAGGGAGGCGATTGTCCGATTGGGTCTTGGCCATGATCCCCCAAGGGTGTAATGTTGTGACACTCAGGGAGGTGTAATAGTATTACACCGCCGCGATGGTCAAGGAGGTCTCGGCCATGGCCGGCGAAAAAGCTCATCACGAGCGATGCGAGGGGCACGACCATGCGCACTCGCCCCACTCCAACGTGGCAGCCATGATTGAACGCGCCCGCGCGTTCGCGGCGGCACGGAAACTCCCGTTTACGGAGATGCGCGCGCGTGTTCTGACCGTGCTGGCCCGAGAGGAGAAACCGCTCACGGCCTATGAGATCACGGATCGCTTGAGCGTCACGAAGAAAGTCCAGGCAGTTCAGGTCTACCGCGCGCTCGACTTCCTGCAGGAGGCCGGCTGCGTTCACCGGCTCGCCTCAAAGGCGTCGTACTTTGCATGCGATCACGAGCATCACCCCGGCGAGGCCGTGGTGTTCATGGTCTGCAGCCACTGCGGCACCGTGCAGGAAGCGCCGTCGGATCTGGTGGCTCAAGGGCTCCAGGGTGCCGCCGAGCATGTAGGCTTCAAGCCTGCTCATCCCATCGTTGAGCTGGAAGGCGAATGCGCGCGGTGCTCGGAGACGAAGGCGGCATGATGCGCAGGAATTCGGTCAGTTTTCCCTGATTGCGTACGAACCAGAGCAGAATGCCCGCATCCGGTTTCCAATCCTCCGCCAGTATTTGCCCCCTGATCCACCCCCATTGAAATGGTCCACCGGTGACGTCCCTTGGAGTGGTGTAGGAGCGCCGATCTTCGGTCGGGTCCGAAGTGGGCTCAGGTCGCCACGGCGGGCAACTTGATGAGCGGATCATCGCTCACCGGCTTCAATCCTTCCAGTGTCATGT
>JBKDKQ010000049.1:0-42593 GCA_046344875.1 Labrys sp. (in: a-proteobacteria)
TCATGCAGTTTTTCCGCGATGAAGCGCAGGCCCGCGAGGGGACCGGAGACGGGAAGCGTCAGCAGCGACGACAACAGGCCCATGATCCGCCCTCACGCCGCCATGGGGAGGGCGTCGAGACGCATCGAGACGAAGTTGTAGGGCGGCGTCGGCGCGACGTAGCGGATCAGGAGCCGGCCCTGCATGTCTTTCTCGAAGCGTTCGAGCTCGGCGAAGAGCGCCGGCTCGCTCGCGCGGGCGACGAGATAGGCCGCGTCGAAGACGCACATGTCGTCGGGCGTCGGGTGGAGGATCGCCTTCCGCGCGAAACCCCCGAAACGCGCGGCGATGGTCGTGGCGAGCGTCTGCTTGCGCGCGGCGACGCGCTGGCTGACGAGACGGCCGAGCTCGATGCGCTCGTAATAGGTCTCGGCCGGCGGGCGCTGGCGAAGCGCCGCACTGCGCTGGCGCAGCTCCGGCGTCTCGGCAACGATCTCGCGGAAAATCTCGGCCTCGACGAAGCTCACTTTCAGGCCGACCTCGATGACGTCGACGAGATCCTCGAGCGCGCGGGCGAGCTCGGCCTCACGCTTTTTCAGGATGGCGACGAGGCTGTCCCTGCCGGCCGCCACGAGACCGAAGCGGAAGGGCAGGATCGGATGATCGCGGTTCAGTTCCTCGAGGATCTTGGTGTGGGAGAGCATGTTGCGGCGGGTCGACAGGATCTCCTCCTCCTCCGTCGCGCTGACCACGACGGCGATCGAACCGAGGGGAATGCAGAAGACGCCGCTCCCGGTGCCGCAGACCGGCGGAAGCTCGACCGTCCGCTGATCGCCGGCGCGGATGACGGCATAGACGTAGAGGCGGCTCATGGCTTCGGTCCTCATCCCTTGGTCTTGAAGCGCAGTTCGAGGATGCCGTTGCGCAAAGCCTTGCTCGGCGTCGCGTCGGCCGGCACGGTCGCGGGCAGGTCGATCGCGGCACGAAAGCGCGTCGCGCCGGCGGTCTTGATCACCAGCGTCGACCCGTCGCGGGTCAGCGTGACGTCCTTCGCGGAGACGCCCGGCAGCTCCGCGGTGACGAGGACGTGGTCGTCCTCGACGAAGACGTCGACCAGGGGCTCGCGCGGCGGCTTGGCGCTCTCCTCGCGCCGCACTTCCGCCCGCTCGCCGGCATCGTCCGATGCGCCGCCGCCGCTCCTCGCAAGGTCGCCGACCCGGACGCGCCAGCTCATCTTCGCCTTCAGCGGTCCCTTCTCGCTGTCGATGGTGAAATCGCGCGTGGTCTCGCCGTCATCGCCCGCCTCGCCGCGCCGGGCGGTCTCGCCGGCGGTCTTGAGCGTCGTCTCGACCGCGCCGAGGATCTCGCCCAGCCGTGCGCCGATCGCGCCGAGGGCCTCCAGCCCGGTGGGGCCACCCGGTTTCTGCCGTTTGCCTGCCATGATGCGCTCGCTGGTTGGGGGGTGTCTGTGCGTCAGGCGCTGAGCTCGGCGAGCCGCTGCTCGAGCAGGGCAAGCCGGTTGCGCAGATCGATGTTGTCCTGCTCGGCGCGCGTGGCGCGGGTCGTCAGGGCGGGATCATTCTCCCACCAGTTGATGCCGAGCTGTGCCGCCTTGTCGACGGAGGCGATGATGAGCCGGAGCTTGATCGTCAGGAGCTCGATGCCGACGAGCGACAGGGAGATGTCGCCGGCGATGACGATGCCCTTGTCGAGGACGCGCTCGAGAATGTCGGCGAGGCCGTCGGCGCGCAGTGGGTTCTGGATGGTGCTTGACATGGGGTCTCGTCCGCTCACGCCGCATCGCGACCGGCATCCGCGCGGCGGTAGCGGCGGATGCGGGCATAGCGCTTCAGTTCGCCGGCGAGATCGAGAATGACCTCGTAGTCGGCAACGACGTCGTTGTCGCTCAGCCGGGCGCGCTGCTCGATGATCTCGATGACGACGCGCCAGAGCTTGTCCTCATATTCGCAGCGCGACACCGTCTCGGCATCGCGGCCGAGGAGTTCCTTCAAGGCTTCCTTGGCGGCCTTGGTCGCCTCGATCGTGTTCATCGCGCGCGCTCCGGTTGCTTCGTCGCGTATTCGCCGAGGAGGCCGTGGAGCTGGCTCGCCCGCGTCTCGGTCCGGGCGAGCGTCGTCTCGGCGAGTTCGCGCCGGGCCTCGAGAATGTGCAGTTCGCGCAGGAGCCGCTCGCGCTCGAATTCGAGGCGGGCGAGTTCGGTCGCGGCCTGGGTGCGGGAGCGCGGCGGGACCCGGCTGATGGTGGAGGGGCGTCCCATTCGCTTGAAGGTGCGCATGACGGTTCGAGCTACCTTGCTGTCAGGCGGCCGCCGGCCGGGTGACGTCCGCGGCGTCCGTCCGGGGCGTGCCGCTGACGGTCTTGGTGGCGGCGCGGGCGGGCGCGGCGAGGCTTTCCTGCACCACCCGTGCCTTGGCCGCCTTCGATTCGAGGACGTCGATGCAGAGCTGGTTGAAATCGGGATTGGTGTGGGACACGGCCATGCCGGTCGCCTGGACTACCCGGGCGATCATGATGGCGGCGCGCACCGAGACGTGCTGGTTGCTGGCGCCGTCGCTGCGCATCTTGCGCACGATGTCGACGATCGGACCGCAGACCTCGGGCGACAGGCCGGAGCGCGTCGCGACGATGCCGATCTCGGTCTGGCGGTCGTGGAAATCGAGATCGAAGGTGATCATGCGGTCGAGGAGCGCGTCCTGCGGCCGCGAGACGGCGGCATAGTCCTCGGGGTTCGAGGTGAAGATCGCGCGGAACTCGGGATGGGCGCGGACATAGGCGGCGCCGCGCGAATGCGCCGGCAGGATGAGCATCCGCTCCTCGAGCGCGATCAGCAGCGGGTTGTTGGCCTGCGGCGGCGAGCGCGTGAACTCGTCATAGACGAGCGTGTAGCCGTTCTCGATCGCGGTGGTGAGGCCGTCATCGGCCCAGATGCCGGCGGTCTCGGTCGTGACCTTGCGGACATTGTGGACGAAGTTGTCGACCACCTGCTTGTGGCGCAGCCCGACCTCCTTGCCGACGAGATCGGCGGCGGTGAGCCAGCTGTCACCGGTAAGGAAAATCACCGGGCGCCCGATTAGCGCCGCCGCCTGCAAGGCGAGCGTCGTCTTGCCCGTGCCGGCGGGGCCGCGGAAATGCACCGGAACCCCCGCCGTGAGATAGCGCAGCGCCCGCGCCTCGATCGAGCGGATCTCGTCGTTCTGGAACAGGTCGTCCCGCTCCCGGAGGATGACCGCCTGGCCGCGGTTGCCGTCCGGGGCCTGCATGTTGTCGACAAAGGATGTCACCACGGAAGAGCCTTCTCGGTAGGGTTGCCGGATCATGCGGAAAGGCGTTCGAAGCGCATCGCCGTCGCCCAGTCTGAACGGCGGTCGCGGCCCTCGGCCTCGTGTTGGAAGAGCTGCAGGCGAAGGCGCCGCGCCTCGGGCGCAAACCGAGCCCAGAAGTCGCGGGCGTCGATCGCGGCGGTTCCCGTGACCCGATCAAGCGGCGCGACGCCGGTAACGCTCGCCACGAGATCGGCGATGAAGAGATCGACATCGCAAGAATCGGCGGTAAAAAGATAACTCAGAGCGCGACCGTAGTCGTCGGCAATCAGGTCACTCTGTCCCTGGTCGCGCGCGTCGATGGAGCCGATAAAGCGGATCAGCCGTGCGAGATCGCCGCTGGGCTGATCGGGGGTCCGCTGCCAGAGTGCGCCGATGTCCTCGAGCGCGAGATCGACCCGCCCGTCGCTGACCGCCGGGCGGCCGAGACGCGGTACGATCCGGGCGAACTGCCAGGGAAGCGCCGGATTTTCGACTGGAATACCCGAGAATTCCTGCCGCATGGCATGCCAGGCGCGATCAAGTGCGGCATGAACCGTCTTCCAATCCGGACGGATTTCGATCACCGGCTCCGCGCCCTCGCTCAGCGACAGCGCGCAGTCGAGGCCCGACAGGCCGGCGAGCTCGGGCGGCAGGGTGATCACCACGCTGCCGCTGCTGCGACCCGCAGAGCGGATGCGTCTTGTGCCGAGATCTGCGGGAGAGAGGGGCATGGACCCATCCGCTGTGGAGCTACATTAATACCTCTAGCAGATTCATGGTTAACCGTCGGTTAACGCCGGTCGCCAACGGTGAAGACGCTCGTGACGGACGCAGTCGGATCGACAGGAGGCGCGTGCACACGCCCGTGCCGCCGCCCGCACGGTGGTGACGTGACGATGGTCCAGAATCGGTTCCGTGGCTTGCTCGGCCGTCAGGTGGCGGGCTCAGAAGCCCGCGGCGGCCTTGAGGCGCAGAGGAGTGCGCAGGATCGCGGGCGGGGGTACGAAGGGCATGACGGGCTCGGGTTCGGGCTCGTCGGCCGCCATTTCAGGCGCTGTGTCGGCCGGTTCGTCGCCAATGGAGGTGACCTGATCCGTCTCCGTGTCGGCATCGGCTTCGGATGTCGCCAGATCGAGCGCTGTCGGCGACGCATTGGCCGACACGTTGTGCGCCGATCCGTCGAACATGGCGGCAAGCCGCGCCGAGAGTGCCTCGATCATGGCGCCCTGAGCCTCGAGGGCGCGCGTGAGGCGCAGCTCGCTCGCCTGGATTTCCGCGCGCAGGTCGGTCACGTCCCGGCGGGCGTCGCCCATGTCGCGCGCCAGATCGTCGAGGCGGCCGGAGCCGTCCGCGTCGGTCGTGCCCGGAACGAGGCTGCGCACCGCCTCGATCGACGGCGCGATGGTTTGAGCAAGGTCCGCCATCTGCTCGCGCAGGTCCGAGACGCCGCGCGCGACGAGACCGAGCTCGCGCGAATGCTGGCCGGTGGCCTCGAACAGGCCGCGGATCTCGGCGATCTCGCGACTCTGTGCCTGGGCGGTGGTCTGGACTACCGCGATTTCGTGGCTGATCCGTTCGAACATGGCGGGATCGAGCGCCGGCGCCGGCTCCTGGTCGAGGCGGCCGAGAATGGCCTTGAGCTCGCTTTCGACGCCGTCGAGGCTGACCGGCTTGTGCGCCTGCACCTTCCGGGTCAGTTCGGCGAGGGTCTTCTTCAGGGGCTGGATCGCCGCCTCGGGGTCGATGCTGTCGGCGACGGCGCTGATCCGGCTGCCGAGCTGGTCGACGCGCGCGCCGAGCTCGTCGAGCGCCGGGGTCTGGGCGCAGGTCTCGATCTTGGCGCCGAGCTCGGAGGCGACGCCGTCGATGTGGCGCGCCATCGCGGTCCGCCAGTCGGCGATCTGGTCGGTCAACCGGCCGATCGCGTCGTCCCAGCCGCCCGAGGGGCCTGCCGCGAGGTCGGCCGTCAGGCGGTCGAAGCGCGTCGTGAGGGTTTCGCTCAGGCCGTCGGTCGTGCCCGTCAGCGTCGCGAGCCGGGTCTCGACCCGCTCGAGCGCGCTCTGGTCGAACCCGCCGATCGCGCCCGCGATCCGTTCCAGCCGCTCACTCAGGCCGGCGAGATCCTCGCGGAATCCCTCTCCGGTCCCCGTGCGGGCCATGGCGTCAAGCCGGCCCTCGAGCTTGCCGATCGCCTCCGAAAGCGGCTGCGTCGCGGTGTCGATCAGTGTCGGCAGCCGCGTCTCGATCTGGTCGAGCCGTGTCGAAACCGTCCGGATCAGGTTGAGCGTCACCTTCGGCGCCTTTTCGACGGCGTCGATACAGGCGCCGATCGCCTGCATGGCCTCGCTCAGTCGGGTCTCGGCGGTGGCCTCCGTGCGGGCGACGCTGACGTTGAGCTCGTTCATCCGGGTCTCCGACCGGTCGGCATGGTCGATCAGCTTCTCGAGCATGCTGTTGAGACGATCCTGCGACGTCGCCAGCGGTCCCGTGCCGGAACCCGTCTCGCGCAGACGGCGCAGTCTCTCGTTGAGGAGATCGAGCGGCGAGGGGCGTTCCTGGGATCGATCCGCGCTAGACGTCAGGTCGGTCATCGTCGATCTCGCACAGGACGCGTCGCGGGAGAGCCCGCCCACGCGGAATGGTGGTCCGGACGGTGCGCCGCGCATGGTAAACAAGAGGTTAACAAACCGGATCGACGCGAGGTGAGAGGTATTTTTTTCCCGCCGCATACCCGGAACCTGCTCGATTTAAGGATCGATTAACCAAATCCGCGCAAAGTCGCGGTGCATGGATGGGGCAGTGGATTCGCGGGGTCTCCCCTCGGACAGGCCAGTCGCCCCGCCCCGTCCGCACGCAAGAAGCGGAGACTGACCATGGCCATCGAGAAGAGCGTCGCGTCCTCCAGTCTCGCCGAAGTCGTCGACAGGATCCTGGAAAAGGGCGTCGTCATCGATGCCTTCATCCGTGTCGCCCTCGTCGGCATCGAACTGATCGCGGTCGAGGCGCGCATCGTCGTCGCCTCGGTCGAGACCTGGCTTCGCTATGCCGACGCGGTCGGGCTCACCACCCCGGCGCCGGCCGCCTGATGTGTCTTTCGTCCCTCACCGCCGCGATGAAGCGCCCGCATGAGCAAACCTGATCGCGATCTCCGGTCCGCCGTGGCGGCGATGCGGGCTGAAACCCGGGCACGGCTGGTGACGCTGCGCCTCGAACGGGAAGCGGCGCGCGACGCCTTCATGGCCCGACGCCGCGCCGCGCTCGAAGCCCGCAGCGCCACGCCGTCGGCACAGAACATGTCGGGCGAGGATGAGCCGGACATCTCGGGGCCGGGCGCCTCCGGGCCGCGGGACGCTCTCGAAGCGGTCGAATCGGATGTGGCCGA
Source organism: Labrys sp. (in: a-proteobacteria) (assembly GCA_046344875.1). Classification (GTDB taxonomy): domain Bacteria; phylum Pseudomonadota; class Alphaproteobacteria; order Rhizobiales; family Labraceae; genus Labrys. The sequence continues at coordinate 6,685 of JBKDKQ010000049.1, forward strand.
GGGTCACTCCGAGACGGCCGGGCCCGCCGACACCGTCGCGGATGCGCCTGTGAGCGCGGCGATGGCGGCGACCATCGAGCCCGGCGGCGATGAGCAAACCGACGCCATCCATGGCGACACCGGCGAGGACGAGGAAAACCCGACGCTGGGGGAAGCCTGCTTCGATGACGCCGAGCCGGTGCTCGATCCCGATCCGCCGACGCGCGGTGACATCAAGCTGCGCATCCGGGCCGCGGTCGCGGCGATGACCCCGGCGACGCCGGTCGCGCCGATCCTGCCGGCCCCGACGATGCAGGTGATCCTGTCGGTCGACCCCCTCGCATCCGTCATGAACGCCGCGCCCGAGCCCGCGGCGGAGCAAACTGCCGAAACGGGCGTGGTGCAGGCGGCCGTCGGCACGCCGCTCGATGCCGTGGCGATGCTCGGTCCGGGACTGACGCGTCGCCTTCACGCCATGGGCATCACCAGCGCCGAGGCGCTCGCGGGTGCGGATGCGCAGGTGCTCGCCCGCGGGTTCGGCCGTCTCGGCGGCCTCATCAATCTCGCGACCCTGGCGCAGGCCGCCGAAGCGGCATGCCGGGAGACGCGGGGATCGGCCGGTTGACGCACCGTGGCCCCGCCGGCGGGCCGGACCATGCAGGAGGGTGCCGATGAGCGCCACGACACCGATCGCCTCCTTCACCCCTGCGCGGTCGCAGGCGCCATCTGCTGCGGGTAAGGTGTCGACCGTCGCCGCCCCTTCGTTGCTGCAGCGCCTGCAACGCTGGCTGACCGGCGGATGTGCCCAGGGTCTGATGATCCATCCGGCGTCGAGCGGCTGCCACGTCGCCTGCGGACTGCCCGACGCGGAGCAACCGGGAGCCGCCGGCACGCCACCCAAGCGCTGACGCGGTCGCGGCACCGGGCATCACCGCCGACCCTGTTTCTGCCTGCTATTCTGGCGCGATCGTTCAAGTCGTCCGGCATGGACCGACCCATATGGCGGGCAGGTCGAACCCTGCGGAAGACGATTGTCTTTACCGACTATACCCGCACCGGATTGTCGCCGCGCGCCTATCGCGATCTCGCGCGGCAGGGAGGGGTCATCGCGCCGGAAGGGGTTTGACAGCTCGCGCATCGTTTGTTTAAGTGGACGCAACGTTCTTTGAGACGAACAAGCGGAGCGACCAATGGCCGTCAATCGCCGAACTTTCCTCACCACTCTCGCCGCTGGCGGTGCCGTGCTCGCCGCGCCCCGTCTCGCCCGCGCCGCGGGGCCGACCGAGCTGCGTGTCGACTGGGCAACCTACAACCCGCTGTCGATCCTGATCCGCAACAACAAATGGCTCGAGGCCGAGTTCGAGAAGGACGGCATCGCCGTGACCTGGGTCCAGTCCGCCGGATCGAACAAGGCGCTGGAGTTCCTCAATGCCGGATCGATCGATTTCGGGTCGACCGCCGGCGCCGCCGCGCTGATCGCGCGCTCGAACGGCAACCCGACCAAACTCGTCGGCGTCTTCTCGCGGCCGGAATGGACGGCGCTCGTGACGGGCAAGGACGGAGCCATCCGCGCTGCCGCCGACCTCAAGGGCCGCACCGTCGCCGTGACGCGCGGCACCGATCCGCACATCTTCCTGATCCGTTCGCTCGCCGAGGCGGGCCTCGCCGAAAGCGACATCCGGGTCGTGCCGCTCCAGCACGCCGATGGCCGTCTCGCGCTGCAGCGCGGCGATGTCGAGGCCTGGGCCGGTCTCGACCCGATGATGGCGGCGGCGGAACTCGATGACGGCGCGGTCCTGTTCCAGCGCAACCCCGCCTTCAACAGCTGGGGCGTGATCAATGTGCGTGAAGCCTTCGCGGCCGAAAACCCGGAGATCGTTCGCCGCTATCTCGGCGTCTATGAGAAGGCGCGCCAGCACGCCCTTGCCAATCCGGGCGATGTGAAAGCGGGCCTTGTCGCCGCCGCCAAGCTTCCCGAACCGGTGATCGAGCGCCAGCTCACCCGGACCGATTTCTCGAACAAGGGCATTGGCGACGCACAAGCGGACACCATCCGCGAGGCGGGCCTCGCCTTGCAGAAGGCCGGTGTCCTGAAGCCCGAGGTCGATGTCGAGGCGACGCTTGGCGCCCTGATCGATCGCTCCTTCTCTTCCGCGGGCTGACGTGTCGGCGACGCCGTCCGCCTCCTCCGCCCTTCCTGCGTCCGCGGCGATCCCCGGTGATCGCCGCGGCGCGGCCATGTGGCGCGACCGCTGGTGGCTCGGCCTCGTCGTGCCGGTCGGTCTCGCGCTGATCTGGGAGGCCACGGTCGCGATTGGCCTGGCGGAAGGCCGGCTCGCGCCGCCGCCGTCGCGGATCGCCATGGAGCTTTGGACCCTCTCGGTCGGCGGCGAGCTTTTCCGACACGCGGCCGCGACGCTGGCGCGCGTCGCGATCGGCTTCGGCTTCGGCGCGGTGGCGGGTCTCGTTCTCGGCGCCGTCACCGGCACTCTGCCGATTGCGCGCGGCCTGCTCGATCCGACGGTGCAGGCGCTGCGCTCCATCCCCTCGCTCGCCTGGGTGCCGCTTTTCATCCTTTGGTTCGGCATTTTCGAAACGTCGAAGATCGTGCTGATCGCGCTTGGCGTGTTCTTCCCCGTCTATCTCGGCGTGATGGGAGCGATCCTTTCCGTCGACCGCAAGCTGGTCGAGGTCGGGCGCGTCTTCCGCCTGTCGCGGGTGGCGACGGTGCGGCGCATCCTCCTGCCGGCGATCCTGCCGCAGACCGTCATCGCGCTGCGGACCGGCCTCGGCCTCGGCTTCATGTTCGTCGTCGCGGCCGAGATCATGGGCGCCTCGGAGGGGCTCGGCTATCTGCTGGTCGACGGACAGCAGCTCGGCAAGCCCGACCAGATCGCCGCCGCCATTCTCGCCTTCGCTGTCCTCGGCAAGCTCGCCGACACAATCGTCGCACGGCTTTCACGCCCGCTGCTCGCCTGGCAGGACGTCCACAGGGCCTCAGTCTGACATGCTCGCGATCGAGGCTCTCTCCAAGACCTATCCGAACGGGGTCGAGGCGCTGTCGCGGATCAGCGCCGAGATCGCGCCGGGTTCCATCGTCGCGCTGGTCGGCGGATCGGGCTGCGGCAAGACGACCCTGCTGCGTCTCGTTGCCGGGCTCGAGACGGCCGGGACCGGCACGATCAGCCTCGACGGGGCGCCGATTGATCAGCCCCATCCCGCCGTCGGCGTCATCTTCCAGGAGCCGCGCCTCTTTCCCTGGCTCAGCGTTGCCGACAACATCGCCTTCGGTCTCGCGGGCCTTCCCCGCGCCGAGCAGACGGAGCGCGTCGGCCGGGCGCTGGGGCGGATCGGGCTCGAGGGCTATGGCGACCGGCTGCCGCGCGAACTGTCGGGCGGTCAGGCGCAGCGCGTCGCGATTGCCCGGGCGCTCGTCGCGCGACCCTCGGTGCTGCTTCTCGACGAGCCCTTCTCCGCCCTCGACGCCTTCACCCGTGCCGATCTGCACGAGCAGCTCCTGTCGCTGTGGGCGGCCGAGCGGCCGACCATCCTCATCGTCACCCATGATGTCGAGGAGGCGGTCGTGCTTGCCGATCGGGTCCTCGTCATGCAGCCGCGTCCGGGCCGCATCTTCGCCGACATCACCCTCGACCTCGCCCGACCGCGCGATCGGCTGTCGGATGCCTTCACCGTCGAGAAACGGCGGGTGATGGCCGCCCTCGACGGGTCGATGAACCTCGTTCGCACGACAACGACGCCGACGCCGATCGGCGGATACTGGTAGGAGCCCAAGCATGGATGCCAATGAACTGCGCGCGCTGCAGGCGCCGCTCAAGGACAGCTACCGGGCCGATCCGGGCGCCGCGAAGCTGACGCTGCGGGCCGAAGGCTCGATCGACGAGAGCAAGATAGCCTGCAAGATCGAGACCGGCCGCGCCATCATGGAAGCGGGCCTGCACCCTCTCACCGGTGGCTCGGGCGCGGAACTGTGCTCGGGCGACATGCTGCTCGAGGCGCTCGTCGCCTGCGCCGGCGTGACGCTCAAGGCGGTTGCGACCGCGCTGGAGGTGCCGATCCGCTCCGCCCGCGTGAAGGCCGAGGGCGATCTCGATTTCCGCGGTACGCTCGGGGTCAACCGCGAGGCGCCGGTGGGCTTCGAGGCGATCCGCTTGACCTTCGAGATCGACAGCGACGCCTCGGACGAGACGATCGCCAAGCTGATCACGCTGACGGAGCGCTACTGCGTCATTTTCCAGACGCTCAACAAGCGTCCCGAGCTGTCGGTGACACAGCGCCGCGTCTGATCCCGCGGATCATCGCCGCCCCGTCAGGCGCGGCGCCGGACGGCGAGGATCGCGAGGGCCAGAACGCCGAAGAGGATGCCGAGCGCACTCGGCGTCAGCAGTGCCAGAACGCCCCAGAACAGGGCCTCGCCGAAAAACTCCGGAAAGGCGCAGGCGCTGGTCTCGCCGAGCCATCCCCCGCACCGACCCTCGAAGCCTGCGAGCGAGACGAGAACGATCGCGACGTAGATCAGGAGGGCGGGCGCGAAGAGCGCGACCGCATAGCCGAGGCGCCGGCGCGTGCCCGTCGCGCCGCCCATGGCCCATCGCACGACCGCGATCGGCGGGCCGATGACGGCGAGCAGCATGAGGATGAGGAAGGGGATCATCGCGCCAGCCGAGCCGTGTCGATCACGCGATCGGCACGCCGCGATGCCGAAACGCCTCCTTCAGGCGCTCGACCGATCCGACGCAGTAGCCCGGCAGCCGGTAGTCCGGGCCCTGGTCGAATTCGAGCCAGACATCGGGCTGACCGTCCGTCCAGGCGGTGGTGCGCACGCGGCGGATCGTGCGCGCGTCGATGACGTGGCGCCAGCGGTCCTTGAACAGCGTCAGGGTGTTGCCTTCGAGCCGCATGCCGCTATGGCTGTCCTGCGCATAGATCACAGCCGCCATCAGGCCCGAGACCGCCGTGATCGCGATGAAGGGCCAGGGCGCGCCCTGTGTGAGGCCGAGGCCTGACATCAGGCCGCCGATCAGGGCCGCCAGAAGCACGATGTGGCGTCGACCGCGCTGCTCGAACGCATAGTTCATGATCGTCCCGGATCCGTTCCCAATGATCGGCCGCAGACTAGCAACCGTGTGTTGCCGGCCGTTTAAGCGGCACCCCCCGGTTTCTGGGACCGCGTTAGGAGCTTCCTCACGCTGACGGCTTCGTCCATCGGTACGCCCGATGGTCAGGCCCGCGCCTCTGTCCGTGTCACCGGCGCGATCTATCTTCCGGTCCTGCGGGCGGGGCGGAAAAAGGTGCCATGCCAAAAGGATCGATCGCTTTTGCCAATCTGCGCGGCGCGCTCTTGCGGGTCGTTGGCCGCATCCCGCCGGGCCATGTCGTCGAGGCGGCGGTCCTCGGCGAGCGTCTTAACGTGCCGGCCCGGCACGTGGCCTACATCCTGTCACAGCTCGCGCCCGAGGAGGCCGATCTCGTGCCCTGGCACCGCGTCGTCCCGCGCGATGGCCGGTTCGGGGCGGAGACGGCGCTGGGTGAGCGGCAGCGGCGGCAGCTCGGCCTTCTTGGGCAGGAGGGGCTCGCGGTCATCGCCGAGCGCGGGGGCCTGCGCGTCCTCGCGCCGGCCTGGGTCCCGGACATCGACCATGGCGACGTGTTCTGGGCCGATCTCGAACCGGGTGAGTCGCCGCCCGAGCGCCGGCGCGACTGAGCGACCTGCCTTTTCCCGCGCCAGCGCTCCAGCCTGCGCCGGCGTGAAAACGGTGGAACTCCGCCGATGCGGCATCCGCAGACATGCGGATCCATGCATTCCGCCATCCCGACCCGTGCGCCGGCGCCATCTCGGCCGATCGCGTGTCCGCTGGGCAGGGCTGCACAACGCTTGGGCAGACGCCAGGAAATAGGCAGTCGATTGCTTTGTCGATTTTGCTGTGTTTCACTTTCGTTAACGGCGCGGGCCGGGAGCCGATCCCGGCAACCGATGCGCTGTCGATGCTGCCACTCATGGAGAGGGAAGGATTCCGACATGGTCGAGTTTTCGCGCAGGGATGTGATGCGGTTCTTCGGTGCCGGCGCCTTGGCCTTCGCCGGGCCCATGGCCGGCGTGCAGCGCGCCGCCGCGCAGGATCGGTCCAAGGAACTGAACATCCTGTGCTGGGAAGGCTACAACTCCGCCCAGGTGCTCGACCCCTTCCGGTCGGCGCAGGGCGCCACGGTGAAGGCTGAATCGCTCACCAACGATCCGACCATGATCAACCGCCTGCGGGCCGGCGAGACCAATGTCTGGGACCTGATCAACGTCAACAATCCCTGGGCGCGCAAGGTGATGATGCCGGAAAAACTCATCAAGCCGCTCGACCGCGCCACCTTCGAGCCCTTCTTCGACAAGATGCTGCCGGACTTCAAGGCGCCCTATCGCTGGGCGATGTCGGATGACGGCAAGGATCTCCTCGGCATGGCCCAGCGCTTCGGGCCCTATTCCTTCGTCGTGAACACCAACAAGGTCAGCCGCGCGACCGCCGAGGATCAGGGCTGGAACCTGTGGAACGACGCGGCCAATGACGGCAAGTACGGCATCCTCGAGTCGGATGACTGGAACGTCTTCTGCATCTTCATGGTCGCCGGCATCAACCCGTTCAAGATGCACACGCCCGAGGAACTCGCCAAGTTCGACGAGACCGCCAAGCGCGTCTTCAAGGGCGCCAAGCTGATCGGTGACATCGCGACGATGAACCAGGCGCTCGTCTCCGGCGAGATCGACTTCCACATGACCGGCGGCACTTATTCGGTTTCGCCGGCGCGTGCCGACGGACATCCGGAACTGCGCGGCATCACGCCGAAATCGGGAGCCATCGACGGCAAGGGCGGCATCTCCTGGATCGAGATTACCTCGACGGTCAACAATCCGAACCTGTCGCCGCTCGCAACCGAGTTCCTGAAATATGTCCAGGCGCCCGACGTCGCCCATGTCGTCGCCTTCGCCGAGGGGACGTTCAACCCGGTCTCGCAGATGGGCAATCCGGAATGCTTCAGCCGGTTCACCAAGGAAGAACTCGATGCGATCCAGTGGGATTCGCTCGAGGAGGAGATGGCGCGCTCGGCCGAGTACGACATCGTGCCGGATTACGACAAGGCGCTTGATCTGATGACGGCCGCCAAGCGCGCCCGCGGTTGAGGCGGGTCCGTTCGTCGAGCCAGAGAAATGATGGGCATCCGGCCACCGCGCCGGGTGCCCGTCACTCCGCTTCCCCTCTTCTTCCGGCCGCGTGAGATGTCCCGATGATGCCCCAGCCGAGCAGTTCCAATCTCGGCCCCGCGCCCGCCGCTTCGGCCGACACGATCCTGAACCTGTCGGCGGTGACCAAGCAGTTCGCGGCCTTCACCGCCGTCAACGCGATCGATCTCGCGGTGCGTGACGGTGAGTTTCTGACCATCGTGGGACCGTCGGGATGCGGGAAGACGACCCTGCTGCGCATGCTCGCCGGGCTCGAGCGACCGTCGAGCGGCGAGATTGCGCTGCGCGGGCACATCATCAACGACGTGCCGCCCAACAAGCGGCCGACCTGCCTCGTCTTCCAGTCCCTTGCCCTCTTCCCCCACAGGACGGTCGGCGAGAACATCGCCTTCCCGATGAAGATGAAGGGCGTTCCACAGGCGCAGCGCGACGCGCGGGTGCGCGAACTGATGAAGATGATGCGCCTGCCCGAGACCTATTTCGACAAGAACGTGATGCGCTGCTCCGGCGGCGAGAAGCAGCGCGTCGCGCTGGCGCGCGCCTTTGCCTACGACCCCGAGATCCTGTTCTTCGACGAACCGCTCTCGGCCCTCGACTACAAGCTGAAAAAGGCGCTCGAGAAGGAACTGAAGGACATCCACAAGGAGACGGGCAAGACCTTCATCTACATCACCCATTCGCTGGAGGAGGCGATGGTGATGTCGGACAGGATTGCCGTCATGCGCGCAGGCCGCATCGTCCAGATCGGCACGCCGGAGGAGATCTATACGCGCCCCGTCGATCGTTTCGTCGCCGAGTTCATGGGAGAGGTCAACGTCATCCCGGTGCGGCGGCGGGCCGACAGGCTTTATGAGGGCACCGAGACGCTCGGTACCTTCCGCGTCACCGAGGGCATGCCGGCCGAGGGTTTCGTCATCGTGCGGCCGGAGTTTCTGCGCCTCGTCGACCGGTCGACGGATGCCGAGAACGTCATCGAGGGTGACCTCTACAATTCCTATTCGCTGGGATCGCGGATCCAGGACCGCGTGCGGGTGGGCGAGAAGGTTCTGATCGTCGAGCAGTCCCGCGCCGCCGGCGCGGGCCCGATCCTCGATTCCCGCGTCCTCGTCGGCTGGGACAGCCGCGACGCCCTGTTCGTCGAAGCCTGAGCCATGACGCTCGCCGCCACCTCCGACGCCCCGATGCCGGCCCCTTCCACCCTTCGGCGCGAGCGGCTCGACCGCGCGCTGTCGGCGGGCGCGCGCTGCGCCATACCGGTGTATATACTTCTGACGCTGGGGTTCCTTGCGCCGCTTCTCGCCGTCTTCGCCTATTCCGTCGCGCCCTCGCGCTCGTTCGACGTGTTCCGCGCCTTCACGCTGGAGAACTACGCGGAGATCTTCGACCCGGCCAACACGGTCTGGCTGTCCTTCGCCTGGTCGCTCGCGCTCGCGGCGGCCGTCGTCGCGATCCTGGCGGTCGTCGCCTATCCGATCGCCTATGGCCTCGCCCGCACGTTTGGACGCTGGTCGAGCCTCGTGAGCCTCCTCTTCGTCTTCCCGCTCTTCGTGTCGGAAAACATCCGCCTCTATGGCTGGGTGCTGTTCTTCATCAAGGGCGGCGTGCTCGACGGATCGCTGAAGGCGGCGGGTTTTGCCGGCGGACCGGACATTCTGTTCACGGTCGGCGCGACGCTGTTCGGCATGGTTTATGTCTACCTGCCCTTCATGCTGTTTCCGATGACGCTGGGCCTCTCCATGGTTCCCCGCGACCTGATCGACGCGGGCCGCGACATGGGCGCGACCCGCCTGCAGGTCTGGCGCGAGATCGAACTGCCGCTCGCCATGCCGGGCATCCTCATCGGCATGCTCTTGTCCTTCGTCCTCGCCGTCGGCGCGGTGGCGGAAGCCAAGATCCTCGGCGGGCAGTCGATCATCGTCATCACCCACGACATCGAGATTGCCTTCACCTATGCGCAGAACTGGCCGCTCGGCTCGGCGCTCGCCGTGCTCCTGATGATCGTGGTCGGCGTCCTGACGCTTGCCGGCATCTCGCGGCTCGACCTCGACCGCATCCTGGGCAGACGCTGATGACGACCGCCACGGCCAACACCGCCGAGCGCAGCCAGAAGCGGGTCGACCGCCTGATCTGGGGCTGGACGGCCTTCGTCGTGCTCGCGATCTATCTGCCGATCCTGTGCGGCTTTCTCGCCTCGTTGAACAAGTCGCGCTATTTCCGCTTCCCGATCGGCGAGTACTCCTTCGACTGGTGGCAGCGGACATTCGCCTCGCTCGAGATCCGGGCGCTGGTCGGCACCTCGCTGTCAATCGCGGCGATCGTGACGGTCGTCGCGGTCGTCATCGCCTTTTTCGGCGCCATGGCCTATGCGCGCTACGAGTGGCGCGGGCGCGGGATCTACCAGAAGATCCTCCTTCTCCCGATCTTCTTTCCCCAGCCGGTGATGGGGCTCGCCCTGCTCCTGTGGTTCTCGGCGCTGGGGGTGCCGCTGTCGTGGGAGACCGCCGTCTTCGCGCATCTCGTCTGGATCGTGCCGGTGGTGACGCTCGTCATCGCCATCCAGGTCTATGGGTTCGATCCGGCGCTGGAGGAGGCCGCGGTCGATCTCGGCGCGACGCGGTTGCAGGTGCTGCGCGAGGTGACGCTGCCGATCCTGTGGCCGGGCATCTGGTCGGGCGCGCTCTTCGCCTTCCTGCTGTCCTGGGGCAATTTCCCGCTCTCGCTCTATACGACCGGTCCCGACACCTCGGTTCCGGAATGGCTCTATGCCAAGATGGTCGCGGGCTATACGCCGATGGTGCCCGCGCTCGGATCGATGTCGACCATCGCGGCCGCCACGGTGCTGATCCTGTCCGGGCTGATCGTGCGTCTCCTGCGCCGGCGGGCCGCGTCGTGAGCGGGACCCCCAATCGCTGGATGCGCTTCGCCGACTGGGACAAGCGGCCGCTCCGGCTCGACAAGTTTGCGAAGGAAGATCCGGCGAACGGTTTTTGCGCCGTCGCGAGCCCCGCCGATCCGGCCCCCGGCCTCGTCGTCGAGGCGGGGCGCGTCATCGCGATGGACGGCAAGCCGGCGGCCGATTTCGACATGATCGATCGCTTCATCGCGACCTATCACATCGATCCGGCAATCGCGCCCGAGGCCATGGCGATCCCGTCGATCGAGCTCGCCCGCATGCTGGTCGATATGCACGTGCCGCGGACCGAACTCGTGCGGCTCGCCCACGGTCTGACGCCCGCGCGCCTCGCCGAGGCGGTCGGCCATCTCTCCGCGCTCGAGATCGCCTTCGCCTATTCCAAGATGCGGGCGCGCCGTGCGCCGGGCAACCAGGCCCACGTCACCAACGCCAAGGACGATCCGCTGCAGCTCGCCGCCGATGCGGCGGTCGCGGTCGGCCTCGGCTTCGACGAGATCGAGACGACGCAGCGCGTCGCGCGCAATGCCTGGTCGAACGCGCTCGCCTGCGCGGTCGGGGCCTCGGTGGGGCGCTGGGGCACGCTGTTCCAGTGTTCGAGCGAGGAAGCTGAGGAGCTTCAGATCGCGATGGCGGGCTTCACCTCCTATGCCGAGACCGTCTCGGTCTATGGCAGCGAGGGCGCCTTCATCGATGGTGACGACACGCCCTGGTCAAAGGCCTTTCTCGCAGCCGCCTATGCCTCGCGCGGGGTGAAGATGCGCGCGACCTCCGGCGCCGGGTCGGAACTGCTGATGGGTTTTCATCAGGCGCAGTCGCTTCTATATCTCGAGGCGCGGTGTCTCTGCCTGCAGCGGGCCATGGGCGTGCAGGGCACGCAGAATGGCGGCATCGACGGCGCGCCGGTGTCGATGAGCATCCAGGGCGGCGGCCGTGAGCTCATGGCCGAGAACCTCATCGCCGTCTGGCTCGATCTCGAATGCGCCTCGGGCAATGACGCGCGGCCGACCGAGTCGGAAATCAGGGTCGGCGCCAAGATCATGCCGTACCTGCTGGCGGGTTCGGACCTGATCTGCTCGGGCTTCGGTTCCATCCTGAAATATGACAATTCCTTCAACCCCTCGCTGCTCAACGGCGAGGAGCTCGAGGATTATCTCGTCCTGCAGCGCGATTTCGAGGCCGATGGCGGCGTGACGCCGATGGGCGAGGAGCGCGCCATGGCGCTGCGCCTGCGGGCGCTCGACGCGGTTTCGGCCGTGCATGAGGAATTGGGCCTCGCCCAGCCGACCGCCGCGATGAAGGCGAGCGTCGCGAGCGCCTCAGGGTCGAACGACACGGTCAGCTTCTCGCCGGGGGACGCCTCGCGGATCAGCGAGACGATCCGCGCGCGCGGGATCACGGTGATCGACGTGATCAAGGCGCTGGCACGGCGCGGTTTCGAGGAGGAGGCCCAAAACCTCCTCACTCTCGTGCGTCTGCGCCTGTCCGGTGATTATCTGCAGACCTCGGCCCTCATCCGTGACGGCAGGGTGCAGTCGGCGATCAACGATCCCAACATCTATCAGGGCCCCGGCACCGGCCATCGCGTCACCGCCGAGCGCCGCGCCGAGCTCGGTGCCATTCGCGACACGATCGACCAGCGCGAAGTTCTGCGCTCGCAGGCGATGTTCGAGAAAGCCGAGGCGCGGCGCGTGCTCTATCGGACGCTTGGCCCTGCGGCAAAGCGCGACGGCGCGCTCGAGGTCGTCATCGGCATCAGCCCGGCCTTCGGCGTGAAACTGTTCAAGACCGTGGCCGGCGAGCCGGTCTCGGCCATGCTGCGCGCGCTCGTCGAAGGCGTGCGGTCAGGCGGGGTCGCCGCCCGCGTGGTGCGGATGCGCCACACCGCCGACACGTCCTTTCTTGGGCTGTCGGCGGCGAAGCTCTCGGGATCGGGGATCGGCATCGGCGTGCAGGCGAAGGGCACGGCGGTCATCCACCAGGCGGATCGCCTGCCCCATCACAATCTCGAACTGTTTTCCAACTCGCCGATCACGACGCTCGATCATTATCGCCGCATGGGCGCAAACGCCGCCGCCTATGCCAGGGGCGAGGATCCCGAACCGGTCGTCGTGCCGACGCGCGGCGAGGCGATGGGCGCGCGCTACCATGCCGAGGTCGCGCTGATCTATGCGATCGAGACGGCCCTGTGCGCCGAGGGCGCGGCCCCGGAGGAGATCGATGTCGTCTTCACCGGACAATGACACCGTGGCGCCGGGCAAGACCGCCCTGGGCGTCGCCGATTATCCGATCGCGGAAAAGCGTCCCGAACTGGTGCGCTCGCTCAGCGGCAAGGCGATGGACGCGGTCACGCTCGAGGCCGTCATGGCGGGCGAGGTCTCGATGGAGGATCTGCGCATCGATGCGACGGCGCTCCGGCGACAGGCCGAGATCGCCCGCGCCGCCGGCAGGCCGACGCTCGCCCAGAATTTCGAACGCGCCGCCGATCTCGTCGCCGTGCCGCAGGAGGTGATCATGAAGGCCTATGACCTGCTGCGGCCCGGTCGGGCGCGCTCCCGTCAGGACCTCTTGGACATGGCGGCGCATCTGCGGGACGCCCATGGCGCGACGACCATCGCCGCCTTCATCGAGGAAGCGGCGGAGGTCTATGACCGGCGCGGCCTCTTCGCCTTTCGGTTCTGACGTCCGGAGTGTCTTTGATGACGTGGAAAACCGCCTTCCGCTCGATCTATTACGACGGCGCGCCGGAGCCCGATGATCCGGTCATCGACCCGGCGAAGACCGCCTTTCTCGTCATCGACGTGCAGAATACCTATCTGGAGCGGCCCGATCGGGCGACGCTCTCGGCGGATGAACGGCACCGCTACGATGCCTGGACGCCGTTTCATGATCGCATGCACGCTCAGGTGATCCCGCGGACGGCGCGCATGCTGGCTCTGTGCCGCGCGCGCGGGATCGAGGTGATCTTCGCCCGCATCGCCTGCCACAAGACCGACGGCCGCGACCGCTCGCTGAGCCAGAAGCTGCCGGGCTGGAACAACCTGCTTCTGCCCAAGAACGAGCACGCCTCGCAGATCGTGCCGGCGCTCGCTCCGGTCGGCGACGAGATCGTCGTCACCAAGACGACGGATTCGGCGCTGACGGGAACGAATCTGCGGCTGATCCTGCGCAACATGGAGATCGGCACCGTGGTCTGCGCCGGCATCTTCACCGATCAGTGCGTCGCCTCGACGGTGCGCAGTCTGGCGGATGAGAGTTTCTCGGTGATCGTGCTCGAGGATTGCTGCGCCGCCGGCAGCGACGAACTGCACCGCAAGGAGCTCGAGATCATCAACATGATCTATTGTCACGTGATGGGCTCGGACGATTTCGAGGCGCTGCTGCCGGCGTGAGCGCGGCGGGGGCGCCTCAAGGGAACAAGGCAAAGGGAAGGAAAGACACTCATGGCGCATTCGGTCGCGGGTCGGTCCGTCGTCGTCACCGGCGGGAGCAAGGGCATAGGCAAGGGCATCGCGCGGGTTTTTGCGCAGGCGGGCGCGCGGGTCGCCATCCTTGCCCGGCACCTCGATCAGGCGCAGGCGGCGGCGACCGAGATCGGCCATGGCGCGATCGCGGTCGCGGCCGACGTGACGAGCGAGGCGTCGCTGACGGCGGCGGGTGAGGCGGTCGCCAAGGCCTTTGGCGGCATCGATGTGCTGTGCGCCAATGCCGGCATCTTCCCACCCGCCAAGCTGGAGGAGATGAGCGAGGCCGACTGGGACATGGTGGTCGACACCAACCTCAAGGGCACCTTCCTGTCGGTGAAGGCTTTCCTGCCCTTCCTCAAGGCCTCGGACCAGGGTCGGATCGTGCTCACCTCCTCGATCACCGGCCCGATCACCGGCTATCCCGGCTGGACGCACTACGGCGCGACGAAGGCCGGCCAGCTCGGCTTCATGCGCACCGCCTGCATCGAGCTCGCGAAATACGGGATCACGGTGAACGCGGTGATGCCGGGCAACATCAAGACCGAGGGTCTCGCCGGCCTCGGCGAGGACTATGAGCGCAGCATGGCCGCCTCGATCCCGCTCAAGCGCCTCGGCACGGTCGAGGATATCGGCCACGCGGCACTCTACTTCGCCTCGAAGGAGGCGGGCTACGTCACCGGCCAGACCATCATCGTCGATGGCGGCCAGATCCTGCCGGAATCGCTCGAGGCGCTGAACGCGGCGTGAGACGACGCCGGTCTCAGTCGGGATTGGCGGCGAGGAAGGCCTCGCACAGCGCGACGGTGCCGTCCGTGTAGGCGACGCCCATGGACTGGGCGAGCTCGGTCTCGCGGTGCGATCCGATCCAGGCGACGAGGAGCAGGCGTCGCAGCATGACGAAGGTCGCGATCTCGGCCTCGTCCTCCCGCGAGAGCGGGGCGACGCTGCGATAGCCGCGCACCCAGGCCGCGATCAGCGCCGGCACCTGCGGCTCGTGCTCGTAGAAGGAGACCGGGGTCGCGGCGTCGTACATGTACCAGCCGAAGCCGCAATCATCGAAGTCGATGACCTTGACGATGTCGCCGTCGATCAGGAGGTTGGCGAGGCGCAGGTCGCAATGAATGAGGCCGAAACGCTCCGGACCCTTGCCGTAGCGCGCGAGCCGGCGCCCGATCGCGGCCACGGTCCGGCCGAACAGCGCGTCCTTCTCGGCGTCCATGCCCATGCCGTCGCGCCAGCGGCCCCAATGCGGGGCCTCGTCGCCGAGGCTCGTCTCGAAGTCCCAGGTCAGCCGCGTGAAGCCCGCCGGTCGCCTCCAGCCTTGCGCGTGCCGGTGCATCCGCGCCGTGACCGCGCCCAGCGTCTCGAAGGGTCCGATCAGATCATCGCCGATGCCCGGTTCGGCGCCACTCTCCCAGGCGAAGAGTTCGATGTTGCGCGGCCGCACCATGGTGTTGTGGGCCATGGACTGGATGATCTCGCCGTCGCGCCCGGGGATCGCCGTCGGCGTGATGACGACGCCCGATTCGCGCAGCGCCGCGACCCAGGCGAGTTCGGAGGCGACTGCCTCACGCGAATGATAGCCGTCGCGGTGGATGCGCAGCGCGTAGCGCCGCCCGTCCGGCGTGCCGGTCACGGCATAGGTCGCGTTCTCCGACAGGTTGATCAGCTTCGCCCGGGCGCCCTCGCCTAGCGGGAACAGCGCCAGCGCGGCATTGGCAAGCTCTTCCAGCGCGGCGCGCTGGTCGTCATGGGAGAGCGTGTCGAAGACGGCATGAGTCGGGGTCATGAACGGTATCCGGGAAGCCCATCGCCAAGGGTTTCCCTTCCTAGGACACTCCCGCGCGCCTGCGCAATGGCGCGGCGCCGGGTCGAAAACGCAATCGGCACGGTTTGATTGATCGCCGGGCGCGGCTATGGTCGACCGGTTCTCAGGTGACGAGAAGGGGAGAGCGGGTGTCGAGCCGGAAACTGGAGATCCTGGCCCTCAATGCCTTCGATCCGTCGGCACGCCATGCCTTCGGTGCCGCGACCGAGCAGGCGGTGCAACGGCGGCTGCGATCCTTCGGCACCGGATCGGTGCTGTTCTACGAGCAGCCGATCGAGATGGTCAGCGCCGAAGGCGTCTGGATGCAGGCCTCGGATGGGCGGCGCTATCTCGACGTCTACAACAACGTCCCCTCGGTCGGGCATTGCCATCCGCGCGTGGTCGAGGCGGTGCGCCGTCAGGTCGGTACGCTGAACATCAACACGCGCTACCTCAACCCGGTGGTCGACGCCTATGCGGAGCGGCTGCTTGCGACGTTTCCGGCCTCGATCGACAATCTGGTGATGACCTGTACCGGCAGCGAAGCAAACGACATCGCGCTGCGCGTCGCCGAAACGGTCACCGGTGGAACCGGGTTCATCGTCACCAACGCCGCCTATCACGGCAATACGGCGGCCGTGACCGACATCTCGCCCTCCTCGCGACCGGGCGAGCCTGCGCCCGCCCATGTGCGCTGGATCGCGCCGCCCGACACCTATCGCGGCCGGGCGAAGGATCCGGGGCAGGCCATGGCCCGCGCGGTCAAGGCGGCGGTCGCCGACATGACCCGTCACGGGATCCGGTTTGCCGGCGCGATCTTCGATTCGGCCTTTTCGAGCGATGGGGTCTTCACCGATCCGGCCGGGCTCCTGAAGCCTGTCGCCGACATGGTGCGGGCCTGCGGCGGCCTGTTCATCGCCGACGAGGTTCAGCCCGGTTTCGGGCGCACCGGCGAGGGGCTTTGGGGCTTTGCGCGCCATGGTGTCATCCCCGACATCGTCACCATGGGCAAGCCGATGGGGAACGGTTTTCCGATGGCCGGAATGGCGCTGCCGGCGGAGTTCCTGGCGGCCTTCACGCGGCGCAACAAGTATTTCAACACGTTTGGCGGCAATCCGGTCGCGGCCGCCGCCGGCCTCGCCGTGCTCGACGTGATCGCCGAGGAAGGGCTGGTCGAGAATGCGCGGATCGCGGGCGATCATCTGCGGGCCGGCCTTCGCGCCATCGCCCAGCGCCACGCCGTGATCGGCGACGTGCGCGGGGCGGGGCTCTTCACCGGCCTCGAATTCGTCACCGACCGCCGCTCGAAGCGTCAGGATCCGGCGCTCGCCAGCGCGGTGATCAACGGGCTGCGCGATCGCGGCATTCTCATCGGCGCGGCCGGCGCCTTCGGCAATACGCTGAAGATCCGCCCACCCCTGTGCTTCTCGCGGGAGAATGCCGACATGGTCGTCGCCGCCTGCGACGACGCCCTCACGGCGATCGCGCAGGGTCGCTGAGGCTTTCGTCGCGGAGAACGGCTTCAGTCGACGGCCGGCTCGGCGGTGGCGATCGAGACGCACCACCAGCGCGGGCGCGTCGAGGTGTAGGAATGCCCGGTCGGTTTCAGGGCCTGGGCGTTCGGCCGATCGAAGACGCCAAGGAGAAGGGCCACCGTCGGGTTGTCGTCGATCGCGCCGAGGCTGCTGCCGCAGCGCGCGCAGAAGGCCCGGCTCGACCAATCCGAGGAGCGGTAGGTGGCAGGCTGTCCGGCCTCGCCCGTCCAGCGCACGGCATCGCGGGGAAACTCGACCCAGCAGGCGGTGAGCGAACCGGTGTGGCGCTGGCACATCTTGCACGAACATGTGTGGGGCTTGAGCGCGGGCGCCGTCGCCTCAAAACGCACAGCACCGCACAGACACCCGCCAGCCCAGATCTTCGCCTTCGCCACCTTCGCTCCTCCCTCGACCCTTACCGGCACGCTCACGAGGCTGAAATGGTGCACGTGTCAAAAACGACAACCGTCGCGACAGGGGCGCGCGGTCGACGACCGGTCGGTTTCGGGCTGGCGCCCCCACCCGCATCCATGCGAACCAAGACCGGATGACCGACCCCTCACCCGGAAGCCTGCGGACGGCACCGAGCCAGCCCCTCGTGCTGTCGGTCGTCGTGGCGCTGTGTGGTGCCGCCTGGGGTGTTTTCTGGTACCCGATGCGCGGTTTCGAGGCGGCGGGCGTCGGTGGCGGCTGGGTGAGCTTCGTCTTCAACCTCGTCGCGATCCTGACGCCCTTGCCCTTTCTGCTGCGCCGGTCGGCGTGGCGCGGCTTTGCCGGTCAGCTGCCGACGGGCCTTCTCCTCGGGTCCGCCTTCACGCTCTACACGGTCAGCCTCGTCCTCACCGACGTGCTCAACGCGATCCTGCTGTTCTATCTGACGCCGGTGTGGAGCACGCTCGGCGGACGGCTGTTTCTCGGGCATGCTCTGACTGCGAACCGGATCGCCGCAATCCTCCTGGGCCTTGCCGGAATGGCGTTCATTCTGGGCGCGGACGGTGGTCTGCCGCTGCCGCGCAACGCCGGTGACCTGATCGCGCTCGTGAGCGGGCTTTTGTGGTCGGCGGGGACGCTGCGCAGCTATGCCGCGCCGCATCCCGGCATCGCCCAGCCGGTCTTCGCCTTCTCGCTCGGCGGGCTCGTCTCGTCGTCGATCGTGCTGCTAGCCGGCCTCGCGATCGCCTCGCCGCTCATCCACACCGGCGCGATCCTGTCGGTGCTGCCGTCCATGATCCTGATCGCGCTCGTGATGTATGTGCCGCCGAACTTCATCATCCTGTGGGCGTCGCAACGCATCGATCCGGGCCGCGTCGGCATCCTCTTGATGACCGAGGTTCTTGTCGGCGCCGTCAGCGCGGCGATCCTGTCGGGCGAGCCGTTCGGCGTGCCCCAGATCGCCGGCACGGTCCTGATCGTCGGCGCGGGCCTCGTCGAGGTCCTGGGCCGGCGCTGAGGGCGGCTGATCGAAGCCGATCATGGTATGGTACGAAACCTGACGCTGATCGGCCGGGATTGCATCGCGGGAGGCGCCGGGTCGAGCAGGGGGAGCGCGGCGATGACGGGCGAGATCTGGACCGGAGGCTGCCAGTGCGGTGCCGTGCGCTATCGGACGCTCAGCCGACCCGAAAACGCGTGCATCTGCCATTGCCGCATGTGCCAGAAGCAGTTCGGAAGCTTCTTTGGCGCCTTTGCTGACGTTCCGGAGGAGGATTTTCAGCTCGTGCGCGGCACGGTGACCTATTTTTTGAGTTCGAGCGAGGCGGAGCGTGGTTTCTGCGCCGCCTGCGGCACGCCGCTCGTCTACCACTTCCTGTCGCAGCCCCGGATCGCCGTCGCGATCGGTTCGCTCGACCGGCATTCCGACATGAAGCCGCGGTTTCAGTATGGCGTCGAATCGCGCGAACCCTGGTTTGCCGAGTTGCACACTTTGCCGGCGACGCGCACGGGAGAGGGCGACAACGGTGTCGGCGACACGCCGGAGCGTATCGAGCGGGCCGCAGCGAGCAACCGTCAGCATCCCGACCACGAAACGCCCGATGACTGGCGGCGATAGGCGGTACGAGTTTGCGCATGGGCGAATGAAGCCCGGCAATCATGTTGAGTGATGCCGCACGATGCCCGACTGCCGGACCGGGCCAAGACGACGTCAGCTCCGTGCGAAACCAGCGATCGCCTCTCGCATTCTGTCCCGGGCGACTGGTCCGCCGTGACCTTCTTCTTCGATCACGATGAGGGTGCTCGCCGGCCAGCGGCGGTGAAGGCGCCAGGCCGTGATCGCGGGGCTGCCGATGTCCTTGCGACCACAGACAAGAACGGCTGGAACATGGCTAATCCGGTCGAGCCGATCGATGATTGTGCGACCTTCGGACATAAATCCGTCTTTGGACCAGTAATGCGTGACGAGAGTGGCAAAGTTGATCGCGTCACGATCGTGGTGATGCTTGCCAAGCTGCGTCGCGGTTGGCTCGAGCGACTGATGTGCGGCCTCCCAGTCCATCCAGGAGCGTGCGGCCCGACGGCGATCCTCCCAGTCTGCGTGTGTCAGTCGTCGTGCATATGCGTCCACCGGGCGTTCCCTATCCGTGCGTCCAGATCGACGGTCGAAATCGTCCCATGCCTCGGGAAGAAGCCTTCCGATACCTTCGGTGATCCAATCAATCTCGGCTCGGCTGGTCGTCGTCACCGCCCCCAGCACCAACGCGCGCACCCGGTCCGGGTGCTGCTGCGCATAGGCGAGCGCTAGGGTCGATCCCCACGACAGTCCGGCAATCAGCCAATCCTTGATGCCGAGATGTCGCCTCACGGCCTCAATGTCGGCGATCAATGCGTCGGTGGTGTTGTGACGAAGATCCAGTGGTCGATCGACTGCCAAGGGCGTGCTGCGCCCGCAGCCACGCTGATCCATGCCGACGATGAGATAATCGCGAGGATCGAACAGCGACCGATAGCGGCCGGATCCAAGACCACTTCCGGGTCCGCCATGGAGGTACAGAGCCGGCTTGCCGCTAGGGTTTCCTGATGTCTCCCAGTAGATCGAAGCGTCATTCGCGACGCCAAGCCGACCATAGGAAAAGGGTGGCGTGGTGACGTCGGACATCTGGTCAAATCTCCACATCTGTGTGGATCTGGGGTTCGAAGCACCATCGACCACCGCGCTGACACCCTTGGCAGGGGTCTGAGCACGGCGTTGAGCCCGGTCGATAGCGAGGACCTTGAAAAAGCTGGCAGGACGCTGTCTGCTTGGATGGCGATGAGACGGGCCTTGCAGATCGGCGCCCGTGCCGGAGTGCCGCCTGCCATGATTGCCGATCACGCCCGTTTCATCGGTTTCGTCCTGGGGATCATCCTCGCCTGCATCATCGGCTGGCTCCTTGTGATCGGCAAGGGCCTGCTCCTGCCGATCGTCGCGGCGGTGATCGCCGTCTATGTGCTGACGACGGCGGCCGACGCCATGGGGCGGGTGCCCGTGCTCCGGCTCCTGCCGCTCGTCGTGCGGCGCCTTCTCGTGCTCGTGATCTTCGCGCTCGCCATCGCCATGCTCGGGCTCGTGATCGCGGTGACCGTCGACCAGATGCTGGCTGCCGCGCCGACCTATCGCGGCAATCTCGAGGCGATGTCGGCGCAGCTCGCGGCGATGGCGGGCATCGACAAGGAGCCGACCTGGGAGGACATCCGCGCCGCGACCCTCGACAAGCTCGATCTGCGCTCGCTGACCTCGAGCTTTCTCGGCTCCCTCACCAATCTCGGCGGATCGGTGTTTCTCGTCGTGGTCTATGCCGCCTTCCTCATGGCCGAGCGCGGAAAATTCGCGGCCAAGCTGATGGCCGCCTTTCCGCGCGGCGACCAGGCGGAGCGCACCGAGGCGCTGATCATCGACATCAACCGGCGCATCGGCGATTACCTCGCCGTCAAGACCCTGATCAACGTCATTCTCGGCGTCGTGTCCTACGCCATCCTCTGGTTCATGGGCGTCGATTTCGCCCTGTTCTGGGCGGTCTTCATCGCGCTGTTCAACTACATCCCCTATGTCGGCTCGCTCATCGGGGTGATGTTTCCCGTCGTGCTCTCGCTGGCACAGGTCGGATCGCTCGGCTTCACGCTGGCGCTCGCCGCCCTGCTCGCCGGTGCCCAGGCCTATGTCGGAAACTTCCTCGAGCCGCGGCTGATCGGGCGCCAGCTCAATCTCAGCCCCTTCGTCGTCCTCGTCGCCCTGTCGCTCTGGTCGACGCTGTGGGGCCTGCCGGGGGCCATTCTCGCCATCCCGATGACGTCGATGCTGGCGATCATCCTCGCCGCCTTCCCCGACACCCGCTTCATCGCCGTGCTTCTCGCCGAACGGGTCGAGGATGCGCCCGCCGAGCCGGTTCCGCCTCAGAGCGGGGTCGTCTGATCGAGGGCCTGCGAGCGGGTGACGACCGTGCGGTCCGGCGCGAACGGAGCCTGCAGCCAGACCGCCGCCCGCAAGGTCTCGGTCGTGGGGAAACGCGGTGGCCCGCCGGCGCGCGGCGCGTCGCTCCAGCGCCAGCGCAGGGCGCCCCAGGGCCGTGCATCGAGCGCGAGCGTCGGGCTGTAGAACGGATCGTCCGCGAGCTGAGCGCCCCAGCGCCGGCGCAGTTCCTCGCGCTCTCTGGCGGCGAGCGGTGCGTAGAGCCCGCCGTGCCGGTCGGGCCCGGGCTCCTCGCGGCGCAGGACCGCATGCGGCGTCAGGATGATCCGCAGGTGCCGCGCCCGCAGCTTCAGGCACAGATCGATGGCGTGGTCGAAGATCGGGAAGGCGGTGTCGTCGAACCCGCCGACCGACTGGAACGCAGCGCGCGGAACGAGAAGGGCGGCTGCATCGAGCGCGCTGACCTGATGGGCGACGCGCAGCAGGTCGAGGTGACCCGTTCCGGTTGACAGATGGTCCCTGAAGGCGGGGACGGCGCCGAAACCCGGCCCGAGGACGAGACCCGCCTGCCGGACAAGGCCGGTCGCATGGCTTTCGATCGGACCGACGGCACCGACCGATGGGCCGGCCGCGCGCGATTCGAGCTCGACGAGCCAGTCCTCGCCGGTCGCCTCGCTGGCGGCGCTGAGAAAGCACAGTCTGTCGCCTGTCGCCGCCGCAGCGCCCAGATTGCGCAGCGCCGCCGGCCCGAGATCGCCCGGCGCGTCGAGAACCGTCGCGCCCTGACGGCGCGCGTCGCGCAGAATGCGCAGCGTCGTCTCGTCGCGCGTGTCGTTGTCGACGAGGAACAGCGAGGCCCCGGCCTGGCGGATGCCGGGGCCGAGTGAGCGCAGACAGCTGTCCAGCCTCTCCCCGTCATTGCGGACCGGAATGATGACGCTCGTGCTGCCGGCGGGCGGGGCACGGCGGATGGTCAATGCCGGCAGGACCGTGCCGCGACCGGGCTCGACGACGGCGCCGGGATCGGTGCCGGCGAGATGGCGACGCACGGCGAGCGCGAGTTGACGGGCGGCCGCCGCCTTGTCGATCGGCGGCACGCTGGCGATAGCGCCGGGCAGGTGAAGGATGCTCGACGGTCCGTGGCAGTGGCGCAGGGCGCTGAAGAAAAGCGCGAACTGATCGCCGGGTCCCTCGATCAGGGCCGCATCGAGGCGGGAGCGGCGGATGGCGAAGAGCAAGGCCGCATAGCCTTGTTCAAGGCAACGCTCGTAATCGAAGCCGCTGAAGGCTGTGGGCGTGACGGTTCCGTCCGCCGCGGTCAGATCGAGATCGGCATAGGCCATGTCGGCGCTCGAGCCGTCGAGCGCTGTGGCGATCCGGGCGAGCGCCGAGGGTGCGAAGGTCACGCCCGCCGGCGCGAAGACGACGATCTCGGCCTCGCCGGTCTCGGTCGCGAGAACCTCGTTCAGGGCGTCAGGGTCGAAACCGGCGAAGCGGTCGCCGGCCGGAACCGCCGCGCCGACCCAGACGCAGCCTTCCTGCGCCTCGAGCGAGGCGACCGTCCCCTCGGCCTCGCCCGGACCGGTGAGGATCACCGCGACCGGATCATGCCGCGGCGCCGGGCGGGTCGGCGGAAACCGGCTGCACCAGTCGGCATAGCGGGAGAGGGGGAGCGAGAGGGGGAAGAGCGTGTCGAAAAGCGCCGCGCGTGGGCGATGCGCCTCGACATCGGCCTGGGCGGCGACGAGGGTCTCGAGACCGTCGGCAAAGGCGAGGATCGTCGCCGGAGACCCTTCAAGCGGGATCCCGGTTTCGGTCACGACCTCGACCTGATGGGTACGTCCATCGGCGAAGCGGTCCGGCAGATGGAGGTCGAAGGATCGCCCGACGCGAACATCGTCTTCCGTGTCACCGATATGGATGAAACCCGTCGCGGCGATCTCCTCGACGAGATCCCCGTCGACCATGACGCGGAAGCGCTGGCCGTCGGCGGTGCCGCGGGCCCAGCCGCGCAGGTGGAGGCCGCCGAGCCATTCGACAGCCCCGGCCTCGAGCCAGGTCGGCGCCGGCGAAAGCGCCGCGGCAAGGTCGATCGGCTTGCCGACGGGTGTGTCACTGTTGGCGAGACGCGCCTCGACGACCCGTCCGCGCGAGACGATCTCGGGCGCCAGCGCGACAAAGAACCCGCGGCGGCCGTCGCCGATCCCCTGACGCATCAGGCTCGGCACCGGGCGTGCGGCCCGCACGACGGCGACACTGACACCGTCGACGAGGATTTCCACGACCTGGACGCGAGCCGGCTGTGCCTTGTCATAGACATAGCCGCCGAAACTCGTCGGGCCGATGCGGTCGAAGGCCGATCGCCAGGTCGATTTCGCGGAGGAGAGCAGGAGCGTCTTCATGGCGCGATCCAGCGGCGGATGGCGACCGCCCAATCCCGGGCCGATCCAGTCGCCGGCAGCGCGAGGTCCCCGGCGCGCGGGCGTCGTCCGCTGCCGAACCAGTCAATGGCGGCGATCGGGACCGGCGCGCTGCGCGCCGCGTCGAACAAGGCCTGCGCGAAGACCGGTTCGGTCGAGACGAGAACCAGCGCCTTGAGGCGCAACCGATCGATCAGGGCGAGGAGTTCGTCCGCGTCGATCGGCCCCGTCGCCTCGATCAGCGCGTCGGGCAGGTCGAAGGCGGGTGCGGGCTCGCCCAGCACGATCGCTGGATCGCGAAGGCCGAGCGCCATGACGAGGTCCTCGATCAATGCGGTTTCCTGCATCGACCGGCCGGCCGGCAGGATGCCCAAAAGCCCGTCACGCGCCATGGGGCGGGGTGCCGTCGCGCCGGTTCTGCCGCGCAGCGGTTGCAGGGTCGGACCTTCGACACCGAGCCGCTTCCAGAAGGCGTGGGCGGCAGCGTCTGGAGTGATGACGGCCTCGGCCCTGGACAGGATCGCCTCCCAGCCCGGTCGTGGCGCGAGGCTGCGCTTGCGTCCGTCCGGCGCTGCTCCGGTCGCCGCATCGACGGCGATGCCGGCATCGGCGAGAACGATCGAGATCGGCACGTCGAGGGCCGTAAGCGCGCGGGCGAGCGGCAGGGGCGTGCGGGCCGGGTCGAGAAACTCGATCCGGGCGAGGCCGATGCCACGCAGGAATGCGAGCGTCTCCTCGAGCGCCGGGCCGGGCTCGACCCGATGATGCATCGGCTGGACCTGATCCTGCGGGCAGGCGAGCGCGAAGGAGCCATCCGGCTGGGCCGTCATCAGCAGGGGGCGCGGTCCGCCGCCTGCCGCGAGACGCCGGCCGCGATCACGCGCCAGGTCGGAGCCGATCCGGTGTCCGGCGACGAGCAGCGCGAAGGGGCCCTGTGCGGCGAGGGCCGCCCGTTCGATCCGCGCACGGTCGGCGCGCAGCGGATCGGCGGCCATGAAGGCAGCCGTCTCCGGTGAGTGATCGGGAAAGCGGCGCGCCGCGATCCGGCTGTTCTGGATCACGAGCGCCCGCTTGTCCGCCCGGAACGACCGGGTGCCGGCATGACCGACAAAGACGTTCGTCGCGCAGACGTTGCGGTAGCCGCGCTCGCGGGCGGTGAGGCAGAGATCGACGTCCTCATAATAGCCGCGGTGATAGATCTCGCCCAGGCGGCCGCCGATGCCGGCGAGACAATCGTGCCGGACATAAAGGCAGAAACCGATCCCCGACGGGATGTCGACGAGGCGCCCGGCATTCACCTGCGCAGCCCGGCGGTCGATCGCCGCGATCTCCTCCGGGGACGGCAGCGGATTGACCGTGCCGATCAGCGGATGGCTGACGATCTCGCCATTGTTCGACAGCGGCGTCACGGTGCCAATGTCGGGCGCCGCGTAGGCGGCGTCGGCGAGGCGGGCGATGAAGCCCGGCGGAACAACGGTGTCGG
Organism: Labrys sp. (in: a-proteobacteria); assembly: GCA_046344875.1. Lineage (GTDB taxonomy): Bacteria > Pseudomonadota > Alphaproteobacteria > Rhizobiales > Labraceae > Labrys. The sequence continues at coordinate 31,917 of JBKDKQ010000049.1, forward strand.
CGTTGAGGAGAAGGGCATCGCAACCCTGAACGGTCGACAGCGCGCGATTGACCGATCCGACGAAGCCGAGATTGCGTTCGTTGCGCAGGAGCGTGACATGCGGCGAGGCGGATGCGGCCTCGGCGAGGGCGACGACGGCGTCATCCGGCGAGGCATCCTCGACGAGAACGACCGTCGCGACGCCGGGCAACGGCAGCTGGGGGAGAAGACTGTCGAAGCACGCCCGTGTCGTGTCGGGATCGCCGTAGATCGGGATGATGATGGCGACGTCGCGCCGGGACGGGGTCTGGCGTGGGGCGGCCGCGCCCCGGATGGAAGTCGGGCGCAGATTGGGCGTACCGGAGGCTTGCGCGAGACGGTGGGCGCCGGAGCGGACGAGGGCCGTCACCGGGCCCGGGCTCGTCGGACGCGGCAGGTCGAAAGCGGCCGCGTGGCGACCGGCGGCGGCCAGCGAATGATCCGCGTCCGGCGTGAGGGTCTCTTCGATTACGCCGAAATCCCCGCGGATCGCGACGGTCGGAGCCTGTTCGGTCTGCGACCAGGCGGCCCAGCCGGTCACCCGGTCATGGAGGACGGTGATGCGGGCGGTCCCCTCGGGCCGTGTCGCGATGAGGCGCGTGACGCAGGCCCGCAGGATCGGGAGATGCCGGTCGACCGACACCAGAGCTGCGGCCGCGGCGAGCTTTTCCTCCGCCGATCCCCAGGCGAGAAGCCGGCGATTGGCGGCGGGATCGAGGGGCCGTTCCTCGAGCGCGCGCTTCAGCGCGACGATCGCGGCCGGCGTCTCACCGAGGCCGTGCAGCGCCTCGGCCTGCAGCACGTGACAATGCGCCTCCGGGTGGGGTCGCCGGCGCAACCGTCGATCCGCTGCGCGGAAGGCACCGGCGATGTCGCCGGACTGCAGAAGGCCGGCCGCCTCGCTTTCGAGCCGCAACGCTGTCGATGTCATCGCCGCCTCGTTCCGCCGCACCCGTCCGGGGCCCTCACGCCCTGTCCGCCCTCAGTTCGTCACCATCGTACGGGTCACGAGACCGCGAGATCGGCCTTCGGGGCGCTGCGGAAGACGCGGACATGGCCGGAGCGCTGCACGGAAGGCTGACGGCGCAAGGCCTGTCCGGCGGCGATCGCCGTGTCGATGCGCGGCAGGCTCGCCGCGATCGGCGCAATGATCGGCGCTTCGACCTCGGCGACCTTGCGCCTGACGGCGCCCGCCTCCTCGACCTGGAGCCGCAGGCCGACCAGAGGTTCGCGTCCCGTCGGGCCGCTCACCGTGATGCGTCGACCGGAAGAGCGCACCACGGGCGCTCCGAGGAACAACGCCTCGGCGACGAGGCGGAACTCGCTGGCGCCCTCGCCTTCGAGGCTGATGTCGAGACCGGCGAGCGGAATGGCGCGCTGCCGGGTGCCGGCGAAGCCGCCGATCTCCGTCATGGCGCTGGCGCCGCCGCGCGGGCCGCCGAAGCGGGTCGCATAGCGCAGGCGCAGGCCACCCGGCATGTCCGGCCAGGTGAGGGCGATGCCCTCGATCCGCGACGGGGCCGACGGGCCGCCGACCCAGGTGCCGCCGTCGACGACGAGATCGCCGATGCCGGCGACATGGGCGAGGACCCTGAGGCCGCCCGTGCCGGCTGCCGCGGCCTCCGCGCGGGCCGCCGCCGGGATGATCGCCTCGATGCCGGCATCGAGCGGCTCGAGCTTCAGCGACACGGCCACCGACCCGCGCGGGGTCGCCGGGTTGACCTCGATCAGGAGGGCGCTCGGCCGCTCGGCGCGCACGATCAGCAGCGAACCCGGCTGGCGCAGGCTGTGATTGTCACCGTCGGGATGGCCGATCACGGCAATGTCCGGGCCACGCGGCTCGACGCGGACCTGCGGGGGCGCGCTCTTGTCTTCAGCATCGGCATAATGAAGCACGAAGAGACCGCGACCAACTTCGACCGTCTTCTGGGGACCAGAAATCTTTGCACGCACCATAGTACCCTCCAACGGTTTGCATCTAAGAACCGGTTACCTCAATCGTCAATCGCGATACCGGACAGGCTGCAATCATGCCTTATTGGTCTTTAACGTTTTGCTCCCACGGCTGAGTATATCTGAACGAAATCAAAGAGAGCGAGAACGAATACATTATCTAAAATTGTATCCATTTCGATGCGTGCAATTAAGATTCTTGCCTTAAGGCGTGAGTGGCAGTGAGCTTGGAGTCGTTGCGTCCGTCATGCGCGTTCTGTTCGTCCATAACAATTTCCCGGCGCAGTACCGGCATCTGGCGCAGCGTCTTGCGCGCGATCCGGGTTTCTCGCTGGCTGCGATCGGATCGCCGACTGCCCGCGCCCTGCCCGGTGTCAAGCTGCTGCGCTATCCGGGCATCGACCCGGTTGCGACCCAGAGCCATCCCTTCGCGCGGCGCTTCGAAATCGAGTGCCGGCGGTGCGAGCAGGTTCTCTACGGGCTCGCGACGCTGCGATCCTCGGGCTTCGAGCCGGATGTGATCATGGCCCACCCGGGCTGGGGTGAAACCCTGCCGCTGCGCACCTTCTACCCCAAGGCCCGCATTCTACTTTATTGCGAGTTCTTCTATGGCGCGGACGGCCGGGACGTCGGCTTCGACCCGGAGTTTCCGATGTCCGGCGTCGACTTCGACGTCGGCCTGCACATGAAGAATGCCGCCACCATGCTCGCGCTCGCCGAATGCGATGCCGGCATCTCGCCGACGCACTGGCAGCGCTCGACCTTTCCGGCAGGCTTTCACGACAAGATCCGCGTCTGTCACGAGGGCGTCGACGTCGATCGCGTCCGACCGGATCCGCAGGCGTCGTTCGAGATCCCGAACGGACCGCGCCTGACGCGCGCCGACGAGGTCATCACCTTCGTCGCGCGCAATCTCGAACCGCTGCGCGGCTATCACCGCTTCATGCGCGCCCTGCCGGCGATCCTCGCGCGGCGCCCCAACGCCCATGTCGTCATCGTCGGCGGCGACGGCGTCTCCTATGGCGCAAGCGCGCCCACCGGCAAGACGTGGCGGTCGATCTATCATGCCGAGGTGGCGGACCGAATCGACGCGCGCCGCGTCCATTTCCTCGGATCGCTCCCCTATGAGACCTATCTGCGCGTCCTGCAGGTCTCATCGGCCCACGTCTATCTCACCTACCCCTTCGTCCTGTCCTGGTCGCTTCTCGAGGCGATGAGCGCCGGAGCCGTCGTCATCGGGTCGGACACTGCCCCGGTCCGAGAGATCATCGACGGTGAGAACGGCCGCCTCGTGCCCTTCTTCGATCAGGACGCTCTGGTCGACACCGTCATCGACGTTCTCGCCCGCGCCCCGGCCCACCGGACGATGCGTGAGCGGGCGCGCCAGACCATTCTCGACCGCTTCGACATGCAGCGCCGGTGTCTGCCGGCCATGCTCGAGATTCTGCGGGAGGCCGCCGGCCCTGTCGGTCGTGTCGCCCGTCCCGCCGCATCGCCGGCGTGGGGCCCAGCCGCCCCGCGTCCCCTGCAACAGATCGCTTGAACACATCCGAGGTCCCCATGCGCGTTTTCCTTCTCGGCGCCACCCCCTCCTTCAACGTCGTGGCCTATCCGACGATCGAGGCCCGGCTGGCCCAGACCGGCGCAAACACCGGCAACCAGCTCATCGCCTACGGCCTGCTCAAGCCGCTCGACTTCTCGGCGGTCGAGTGGGACCACAGTAAGGGCCCCCGCTACGTCAACGAGAATTTCGACGTCATCGTCATCGCCGCGGCGAACTTCCTCTTTCCGGGTTTCGACTTCGGCGGCATGGCCGACTTCATCGCCCAGACGAAGCTGCCAGTGGTGATGGTCGGTCTCGGTGCCCAGTCCAAGGACTATTCCACGAAGATCCCGCTCAAGCCCGGCACCGAACGCCTGGTGCGCCTCGTCGCCGAACGCAGCAAGCTGATCGGCGTGCGCGGCCCCTTCACCGCCGAGGTGCTCGCCGAGATGGGCATCAAGAACGTGCAGATCACGGGTTGCCCCTCCTTCTACATGAACGCCGATGCAGAGCCCATGATCCGCAAGGGCAACTGGCCGGCGGCGCCGCGCATCGCGGTCAACGCCTCGCGCGACGTGCTCTCCCATGCCTTCGATCGCGAAAAGATGTTCGAGATCGTCACCGGTCTGATCAGCGAGGCGGTGCGCTATGACGGTACCTTCGTCGCCCAGACGGAGCGCGAGGAAATGATCCTCGCCGACGAGCCCGGCACGCCGCAGGCCGAGAAGGCGCTCGAGAGCTTCGCGGCGGTCTTCGCCAAGACCGCGATCGACCCGACGGCCCTGCGCGACTGGGCCAAGCGCCAGATGCGCGTCTACTGGTCGGTCGACCGCTGGCTCGACGACATGCGTCGCGTCGACTTCGTCATCGGCACACGGTTCCACGGCGCCATGACCGCGCTGAAGGTCGGCACACCGGCCTTCGTCCTGTGCCATGACACGCGCACGAGCGAGATGAGCAAGTTCCTCGGCATCCCGCATGCGAGCATCCTCGACGTCGCATCGCTCTCCGTCGCCGATCTCTACGCCTCGGTCGACGTGGCCAAGATGACGCGCCGGCGCATGGAACTCCTGTCGCTTTATCGCGACTTCCTCGACGCGAACCAGCTCGCCCACAAGTTCCAGCGCGAGTTTGCATGACGGGAGGCGGCGGACCGGGCGCGATCTCGATGCGCATCCGCGTCGCCCTCCTCGCCCTCTTCGTCACGGCGGGCGCCTCGATCCTCGGCTCGAGCGTCGCGCGGGCCGATCCCGATGACGGGTCGAGCGTGCCGATCGGTGCGTTCCGCTGGGATGGCTGGTTCGAGGGCGCGCGGGATCAGGCGATCCTCGACAGCGAGGCAGGGGCTGATCGTCTGCCTTATTTCGCCCGACGTGACGCCGGCGGCGCCCTGCGCCTCGACGGCGACATGGACCATGTGCTCGCGGCCGACGTCGCCTATGCGCGCGGCATCGGCATCGACTACTTCATTTTTGGCCACTATCCCGATACGGGCTCGTGGAACCGGGACGAGCGCTATCATCTTGCGCTGAACCGGGCGCTGTCGGCCTATCTCAGACTGCCCGATCGCCTGGGCGTCCGTTTCGCGATCTCGCTCCACCAGAGTTTTCCAGCGGGGGACCTTCCCGACATCGCGGAAGCGGTCGCGACCTTCGTCGCCCATCCGGACTATATGCGGACCGGAAGTGGTGCTGCGCCGCTCTTCGTCTACGCGATGGATGAGACCATGTGGCCGCGTTCGACGGGGACGCCCACCGCCGCCCGTGCCCTGTTCGACCGGCTGCGGGCGATCGTCGCCGAGCGCACCGGGGTCTCGCTCGTCCTGATCGTCCAGGACTACGACCCCGTGAGCGGCCGGCGTCAGGCCGCCATGATGGGCGCCGACATGGTGACGAGCTACACGACCTTCGCGCCGGGACCCGGCGGCGCGGTGAGTTTCGCTGCCTGCGCCGATCATGCGCGCAACCGCTGGCGCCACGCGATGGCGCTCGGCGTGCCCTCCCTGCCGACGCTGACCCTCGGCTGGGACAGTCGGCCGCGCGCGCGGTTCGACAAGCCGGGCCCGGCGCCGAAGCGGGCCTGGTGCGGGCCACCCGACGAGGACACGCTGGCGGCGCTGTTTCACGACGCCATCGCCGAGGCGCCGACGGCGTCGGGCGGCGGCCCATTCGAGAGCGTCGTCGTCTATGCCTGGAACGAGTTCACCGAGGGCGGATGGATGGCGCCGACCAAGGCCGAGGGCGGATCGCGGATGGCGGATCTGCGCGCCGCGATCGGGCGCGAACCCGACATGCCGGACGTCGTGCTGACCTTTCCCGTGCCGTTGACGATCGACGCCTGCCCGATCCGCAGCAGCGGTCTGCCGGCGGAGACGGTCGTGGCACGCTGCACCTCCACTCCGCCGCACGACGCTCCCTGGCCGTGTCCCGCCGGGACCGAGCCCGCGGGCGACCGGATCCGCGCCGCCGCGGGCCTCGAGGTGCGGCTGTGGGACGGCGGATGGCAGGAACGGCATTGCCGATCGCGCGCGTCAGACAAAGGCGCTTCGCATTGATCGACGGACGGTGAGGAACGTTAAACTATGTTGATGTTTGCGGCGCAATTTAACCGCGTATCAACAGGCAACCTGTCAGTAAATGCAGCTATGGAGAACGACGAAAACAAGGTCTAGGCGTTTGATTCCGACAGATATGGACCAATCATCATCAGATTGAAGATGATTTTACTCATCTGCCGGAGGTTGCAAACGGAACCTCGTCGTTGTTGTAGCGAGTCGCGGTGTGGTTGGTCGGGCGGGCTCCCAGGGTGCGCGGCCAATCGTGTGAAAGTGGATGGGGTTCATGACCGAAGCGCTTGCCGACCGAGTTGACGACACTGTCCGGATCCAGCCGGTCGCGCTGTCGGGCCTTGCGGGGGAGGCGACGGGCGCCGACCTGTCGATGAGCTTCGAGGCGGCGAAGGCCTATCTCACGGCCATCGGCCTCTTCGACGAGGGTTTTTATCGGGCGATCTATCCCGACGTGGCCGAGGCCGGCATCGACCCCTTCGAGCATTTCTTCCTGCACGGCTACAAGGAAGGCCGCCGCCCCAACGCGATCTTCGATCCCGTCGCCTATCTCGAGGCCAACCGCGACGTCCGCATGGCCGACGTCCAGCCGCTTCTCCATTACGCCGCGGTGGGCGAGCGGGAGGGACGGCGTCCGGGCCCCCTGTTCGATCCGCTCTGGTACCGCACCCGCTACCGGCTGTCCGAGACGCAGAACGCGCTCGCCCATTATCTGCGCAACCGTGTCGGTCCCTTCAGCCCGATCCCGGAATTCGACGCCGACTATTATCTCGCCAACAATCCGGACGTCGCCGAGGCCAAGGTCGATCCCTTCGAGCACTACGTCCATTCCGGCTATCGCGAGGGACGCAACCCCTCGCCGGACTTCGATTCCCGCTTTTATGTCCAGCGCTACCTCAAGGGGCGGCTCGACGAGAATCCCCTGCTTCACTATCTGCGGCACGCCCATCTCGACGGCTATTACCCGAAGGCGCCCGAGGGCGAGGCGACGATCCCGGCCGAGGTCAAGCGCTTCGCCCGGCCGAGCGTGCATTTCGAGGAGACCCGGCCGATCGGTCCGACCGTGCAGCGCCGGGCCAAGGTGCTGGCCTATTACCTCACCCAGTTCCACAGCTTCCCCGAAAACGACCGCTGGTGGGGGACGGGCTTCACCGAGTGGACGAACATCGCCCGCGCCCTGCCGCGCTTCAAGGATCACTATCAGCCCCGCATTCCGCGCGATCTCGGCTTCTACACTCTCGAGGACGTCAACGTCATGCGCCGGCAGGCGGAGCTTGCCCAGAACGCGGGCGTCCACGGCTTCGTCTATTACTATTACTGGTTCAACCGGAAGCGCCTGCTCGAAAAGCCGCTCGAACAGTTCCTCAAGACGCCCGACATCTCGATGCCCTTCTGTCTGATGTGGGCGAACGAGAACTGGACGCGGCGCTGGGACGGCATGGAGAGCGAGGTCCTGATCTCGCAGAACTATCTCGGCGACGACGACGACGCCCTGATCGCCGACCTCGCCCGCCATTTCGCCGACAAGCGCTACATCCGCGTCGATGGCCGGCCGCTGTTCATGATCTACCGGCCGCGCCTCATTCCCCAGACCGCCGACGTGATCGAGCGCTGGCGGCGCTATTTCGAGACGCGGTTCGGCGAGAAGCCGCTTTTCGTCATGAGCCAGAGCTTCGACGATTTCGACCCGCGCGTCTTCGGCCTCGATGGGGCGATCGAGTTTCCGCCGCACAAGCACACGCGCGACCTGCCCCGCATCAACCATGAGGTGGCGCTGCTCGACGACACGTTCAGCGGCAACGTCTTCAGTTATGACTCGATCGTCGACTTCTCGCTCAACGAGCCCAAGCCCGACTTCCCGCTGATCAAGACGGTGGTGCCGAGCTGGGACAATGATGCGCGACGCCAGGGAACCGGCCTCGTCATCACCGGTTCGACGCCGGCGAAGTACGAGTCCTGGCTGGCGACCCTGGTGGAGCGGGCGCAGCGCGACACCTTCTTCGGCGAATCCTTCGTCTGCGTGAACGCCTGGAACGAATGGGCGGAGGGCGCCTATCTCGAGCCCGACCTGCATTTCGGCTCGGCCTATCTCAACGCCACCGCCCGCGCGGTCGCCGGCATCACCGCCGACAAGGCGCGCCCGCGCCTCCTTCTCGTCGGGCATGACGCCTTTCCGAGCGGCGCTCAGCAATTGCTGCTCAGCATCGGCCGCACGCTCAAGGGCTCCTTCGGCGTCGATGTCGAGTTCCTGCTGCTCGGCGGCGGGCAGCTCGAGGAGGAGTATCGCTCGGTCGCGCCGCTGTCGGTCGTCACCGATGCGGCGACGCTGCGCGCCAAGGTCGCGGGCTATCGCGAGCGCGGCATCACCTCGGCGATCTGCAACACCAGCGTCAGCGGCCATTGCACCGCCATGCTGGTCAAGGAGGGCATGCGCGCCGTGATGCTGGTGCATGAACTGCCGCGCATCCTGCACGAGAAGAACCTCGCCGGCGCTGCCGCCACCGGCATCGCGGCGGCGGACAGCGTGATCTTCCCCTCCGTCTTCGTGCGCGACCAGGTGCTCGAGGCGCTCGACATCACCGATAACGGCAAGGTGCTCGTCCGTCCGCAGGGCAGCTACAAGCAGATCCAGCGCGATCCCGATGCGGGGGCCCGGATCCGGGCCGAGCTCGGCATCGCCGAGGGCGAGACGCTGGTGCTCGGGGTCGGCTACGCCGATCTGCGCAAGGGCTTCGACCTCTTCCACCAGGCTTGGCGGCAGATGCAGGGGCGCGGACCGCGCGTGCATTTCTGCTGGGTCGGCGGCATCGATCCGAGCCTGTCCGACTGGCTCGGCCGCGAGGTACGGATGGCGAAGGCTTCCGGCACCTTCCACATGGCGGGCTTCCGCAAGGACGTGGAAGCCTTTTTCAGCGCCGCCAACGCCTTCCTTCTCTCGTCACGCGAGGACCCCTTCCCGACGGTCGCGCTTGAGGCGATGAGCGCCGGCGTGCCGGTCTTCGCCTTCGACGGCACCGGCGGCATTCCGCACTTCCTCAAGGAGCGCGGGCTCGGTCTGGTCGCGCCCTATTGCGACGTGCCGGCCATGGCCTCGCTGCTGCGCGGCGTTCTGACCAAGGGACCGGATGCCGGGATGCTTGCCAAGGCCGCCGAGGTGGTCGAGCGCGAGTTCGGCTTTGCCCCCTATGTGCGCGACCTCCTGCACCTCGCCCTGCCGGACCTGCCCTCGGTCTCGGTCGTGGTGCCGAACTACAATTATGCCGACTGCCTGCCGCAGCGGCTGCAGACCATCTTCGACCAGAGCCATCCGATCGAGGAGATCATCGTCCTCGACGATTGTTCGACCGATCGCAGCATCGACGTGATCATGGAACTGGCCGAGACGGCCCAGCGCGACGTCTCGCTCGTCATCAACGAGACGAATTCCGGGTCGGTCTTCGCCCAATGGGCGAAGGCTGCCGAAATGGCGACCGGCGAGTTCGTCTGGATCGCGGAAGCGGACGATCAGTCCGATCCGACCTTCCTGTCGAGCGTGCTGTCGCTCATGCGCACCGACCCCGCGATCGCCTTCTGTTTCAGCGATTCGCGGGCGATCGATGCCGAGGGCGCGCAGGTCTATGCGAGCTACAAGCCCTATTATGCGACGATCGAGCCCAATGCGCTGACGACAACCAGGGTCTATGCCGGCCGCGACTTCGTCGAGAAATACCTGTCGATCAAGAACGCCATCCTGAATGTCAGCGCCGTGGTCTGGCGCCGCGACGTGCTGCAGGCCGCCATCGCCGCCTGCCGGCGCGAATTGTCCGATCTCAAGATGGCGGGCGACTGGCGTCTCTACATCGAGGCCCTGTCCGCGCCGGGCGCGCGCATCGGCTATGTCGCCGATCCGCTCAACGTGCATCGCCGCCACGCCAACAGCGTCACCCATTCGCTGAAGGCCCAACGCCATCTCGACGAGATCAAGATCTGCCAGTCGCTGGTGCGGCGGCGCTTTGATCTGCCCTTCTCGATCCGGGGGGCGCAGGACGGCTATTTCGCCGATGTGACGGGTCAGCTGCTCGGCACGGGCCCGGCGACGGCCGGCAAGCCGGGAACGCCCCAGGCCCCGGGGCCGCAGACGGTGACGCCGCGCGCCGAGCCCGTGCCCATCGCCCAAAGCCTCGGCGCCGGCGCCCGGGCAGCACTCGCCCGCCGGCCGGGGGAGGCCCCGATCGCCGCAGCCGGCCGCGGCCCTGCCCGGCTCACGACCGAAGCGCGGCCCCGCGCCTGAGAGGCCGTCACCCGCATCGTGCTCGCGCAGGCGACGCGGGCGGGCGACAACCACCCGATCAGCATACGAAAACCCCCGGCTCCGCGAGGAACCGGGGGTTTGTCCTTGAGAACAGCCGGCGCAGACGCCGCGGGTCAGGCGACCTGGCGCTGCGTCACGAGGCTCGGCTTTTCGACGAGGCTCAGCAGATACTGCCCATAGTCGGATTTCCTGAGGGCGTTTCCGAGTTTTTCGAGTTCTGCGCTGGAGATCCATCCGTTTCGGAAGGCGATTTCCTCGGGGCAGGCGATGCGCAGGCCCTGGCGGCTTTCGAGGGCGCGGACGAAC
>JBKDKQ010000050.1:0-55758 GCA_046344875.1 Labrys sp. (in: a-proteobacteria)
ATTACGGCTCGATCACCGAAAAGCAGTTCCGCCGGATCTATCAGGAAGCGATCCGGATGAAGGGCGACTCCTCCGCGAACCTGATCGGCCTGCTCGAGCGCCGCCTCGACGCGGTCGTCTATCGCGCCAAGTTCGTCCCGACCGTCTTCGCCGCCCGCCAGTTCGTCAGCCACGGCCATGTCAAGGTCAACGGCCGCCGCGTGACGGTTCCGTCCTACAAGGTGAAGCCGGAGGACGTGGTCGAGGTGAAGGAAGCCTCCAAGCAGATGGTCCTCGTGCTCGAGGCCGTCGCTTCGACCGAGCGCGACGTGCCGGACTATCTCGAAGTGGATCACGGCAAGATGGTTGCGAAGTTCGTGCGCGTCCCGGCCTTGTCGGACGTGCCGTATCCGGTTCAGATGGAACCGAATCTGGTCGTCGAGTTCTACTCGCGCTGATCGGGGCGGTTATCCATGCCGTTTGGGGCCGCCTTCGGGCGGCCCTTTTCATTTCGGACGGTGCGATGGGTTACACGGTTTTCGGTGAGCCGAACTCAGGCTCCTTCATGGTCGAGGCTGCTCTGGCCGAGGCAGGGCAACCCTACGACGTCGTCGATCTCGATCTGAAGCTCGCTCGGCCCGCCGAGTATCTCGCGCTCAATCCGAGCGGCAAGATCCCGGCGCTGCGGTTTCCCGACGGAACCGTGATGGCGCAGTCCGCGGCGATCCTGATGGCGCTCGCCGAGCGACACCCGCATGCCCACCTCTTGCCAGAGCCGGATGCGCCTGACCGACGCGCCGCCTTGCACTGGCTCATCTTCATCGTCGCCGAGATCTATCCTCTGATCGAACTGGAGGACTATCCGAGGCGGTTCGTCGGCGACGGGGTCGACGTTGCGCCCCTCAAGGCCCATGCCGTCACCCGCATGCGCGAGCGCTGGCTGATGGTCGAGGCGATTGCCGAAAACGAGCGCCACTTCCTTGCCTCGGGTTTCAGCGCGCTCGATCTCATGATCGGCATGGTCAGCCACTGGCTGATCGGTCGCGACTGGCGCAAGGCGCATTGCCCAAAGCTTGACGGCATCCACGCGACGGTCATCCAGCGCCCGGCCGTCGCGCCGGTCTGGGCCCGGCACGCGGTCGGGTGAGATGCGCGATGAACGCGGGTCGCAGACCGGTCAATGCGGATGCTTGAGGAAATCCACGATGTCGGTCGCTGTGTGCCGCCACGTCCAGGTCTGGAATACCTCGAGGCGTTTTTGTTGCCGTTCCCGTTCGACGGGATCCCCCATCAGGGCGTGAAGCTGCCGCGTCCACGCCTCAACATCTGTCGGGTCGATATGAATACCACATCCCTGACTTGCCTCTGGGAGGGAGGTGGCGGATGAGGCGACGCAAATCTTGCCAGCTGCGAGGCTCTCGGCGACGGGCAGACCGAAGCCTTCGCTGAGCGACGGAAAAACCGTGAAGGCGCACTCGGCATAGAGCCAAGCGAGTGTTGCATCGTCGCAATTGCTGAGAAATCGGATTCGGCTCCGTAAGTCCGCATCGGCTTCGACGTGTCGGGCGAGATCCGCGCCTTCAGGGCCTATCTGGCCGACGATCACCAGTGGCAGAACCGGCAATGACGGATCCGCCAGAAGCTGTTTCCAGACCGAGATCAGCAGACCGTGGTTCTTGCGCGGCACGACATCGCCGACCGTCAGGATGAAACGGCCTGACTCGAGATCCGGCACCGGCGTGATCGAACCAGGTCCGGTTCGTGCCGTGTGCCCGAGCCGGATGACCGTCATCGGCGGCGGCGAGCTGCGGCGTCTTGCAAAATGTTCCAGAAGCGCCGTCTTGCTGTAGTCGGAGATCGACAGGATGGCGTCAGCCTGCCGAACCATGAAGTCCGACGACGGAAGGTCGACCGACGTCGGATCTGCGAGGCGTGGATCGTCTTCCGGCAGGACGCCGAGAAGGTCGTAGAACACGAACGCCAACCTCACGCCGGTCGTGTGCTTAAGGTGGTAAAGGACGTCGAAGTCGTGACGTTGCAGTTCGCCCGTCACCAGCAAGGTATCGCCCGGCTTCAGCAGGGTCTCCGGATCGCCAGCAACCGGAGCAGTCGCGATCTGGCGTTTGCGCCTGAGCGCGCGCAACGGGTCGCGAATTCTATGGCGCACCCATAGTTCGATCCGCTTGCCGGCGGCGCGAAAGGGTTGCTGCGACGGCTGATGATGCTCGACAGTGCGTCGGGGTTCCGGTTGCCCCTCTGAGGCGGCGATGACAGCGACCTCTTCGTGAGACAGGGGGCGGAACCGAGTTAAGCCTCGATCATACCGGCAGGCCATCACCTCTGTCTGGCGCAAGGCCGCGATGCCGGCGGCGATGCCGCGCTCGACGCGCGTCGTTCCATGCGCGATCCGACCCTGTTCCTGGTAGGCAGTTGTCAGATCGATGAACAGGCGGCCGGGATCCCCGCGTCCATCACGCAAATCCACTGTCATGCGTGGCGGTACCCGCTTTATTGTTCGGCAATGGAGCCAGTGTGTCTCCTCATCCCACCGCCTGCAAGTCCGGTATCGCGAACGTGGCCCGCGAGCGGTGATCCGTCAGCGCTGCGCGACTGGACACGGCCGGCAAGGAAGTCGATGGCCGTGCGATCGTCACAGGCAGCCGCCGCGAGCAGGCGTTCGGCCGCCAGCACGGCCGGGCGTCGCAGCATCGCATCGGGCCGAATGAGGTGAAAGGCGACGGGGTTTTCGATCGCCCGATCCGCCACGGTGACGAGCGTGCCGTCCCTCAGCCGTGCGTCGGCGAGACCGCTGCGGGCGAGGGCGAGGCCGAGACCGGCGGCGCAGGCGTCGAGGACCAAGTTGTAATCCTCAAAGCGTCGATCTGACGGTCGCGGTCGATAGTCGATCCCATCGGTGGCCATCCAGTCGCGCCAGCCGGCGATGGTCGAATCATGCAGCAAAGGCATGGCGAGGAGATCGCTCGCATGATTGCCACGCAGGGCCCGCGCCACGGCGGGGCTGGCAATCGGGCGCGCCTCCTCGCGCCACAGCAAGGCGGCGATGACGCCATCCCAGGGGCCGCGCCCGCATCGGACGGCGAGATCGATGCCGTCGGCGAAATCGGCGAGGCGGTGCTCGATGACGATATCGACGCGCACATCATCGCGTTCGATGGACGCTAGGCGCGGAAACAGCCAGAGCGCGGCGAAGGATGTCGTCACCGAGATGCGCACCGTGCCGGCCGACTGACGCGGCACCCAGCGGTTCTCGGCCCCGCCGAGCATGTCGAGCGCGGCTTCGGCACGGGCGAGAAAGCGCTGGCCATCGGGCGTCAGCACGACGCCGCGCGCCGCCCGCTCGAAGACCGGCCCGCCAAGCCAGCGTTCGAGGCGCCCGATCTGGCGCGAGACGGCGCCGTGCGTGATGCCGAGGGTCCGCGCCGTGGCGCTGAAGGAGCCCTTACGGGCGGTCAGGGTGAAGGTTTCGAGGGTATCGAGCGGGGGAAGCGTCGGCGAGCTGTGAACCATCCGCACAGCAAATCATCGATTGCTGCGCTTTTCAATCACGGGTCGTTGGCGCACACCGATGGCGTTGTCGACCTGACCGCGAAACGCGGGTACGGCGATGATCTGAGCAGGCGAAACCCCGCCGGCGTTCCACGACGGGACGTGCAGCAGGACAAGAGAGATGACGATGCTCGCAGCCCAACCGGTCGCCGACCGCACGCCGCTCCTGGCCTATCTGGCGATTGCGACGACGATCCTGTCATGGGCCTCCGCCTTCGTCGCCATTCGCTATTGCCTCGAAACGATTCCGCCGGTGGAGCTCGCTGCGGCACGCTACGGTCTCGCGGCGGTTCCGGCGGCCCTCTGGCTCGTGATGTCGCGGGCCTCGCTCCCATCCTGGCGAGATGCCGTGCGGCTCTTCGTGATCGGCCTTTTGTTCGTTGCCGTTTACGCCGTGCTTCTCAACCTCGGCGAATTGACGGTGCCGGCAGGTCCCGCCGCCTTCATCGTCAATACGATGCCGATCTTCGTCGCGCTGATCGCGGCTGCCGCGTTCGCGGAGCGGATCGGTCTCGGCGGCTGGGCCGGCATGATGACGTCGTTTGGCGGGATCGGACTGATCGCGGTCTCGACCGGCGCCGGCATCCGGATCGACGCCGGCGCGCTGATGATCCTTGGCGCAGCGATGTGCGCGGCGATCGCCAGCATCCTGCAGAAGCCGATCCTTGCCCGCATGCCGGCGCTGACGGTGACCGCGTGGACGCTGTTCTTCGGCGCCTTGCCGTTCCTCGCGGTTGCGCCGTCGACGATCCGGTCTCTCACGGCAGCGCCGGCGCCGGCTCTCTGGGCCACGCTTTATCTCGCGGTCGTTCCGACAGTGATCGGCTATGTGACCTGGGCAGTCGCGCTGCGGGCTCTGCCGGCAAGCCGGGCGGCCAACTTCCTCTATTGCGTCCCGCCGACCGCCCTGACACTGGGCTTCTTGCTCCTCGGCGAAGCGCCGACGGCACTGGGCCTCGTCGGCTGTGTCGTGACGATCGGCGGTGTCGTCCTGTTCAACGCACTGCGTCGGCGCTGACCCTCACGGCTCCTGACGGTCGATCGGCCAGTGCCTGAACACGGCAGTCTCCTCGCAGCGCTGGGCATGATCGCGCAGCGCAGGAAAGTCATCGGCTGGAATGACGTCGGGCGTGGTGTAGCGGATGAACCCCCAGGCGACAGCGGCCGTGATCGCGCCATGGGTGAGGGGATCGGGCAGTTTCGACCAGCGGCTCGCCGCGATCGTCTCGACCGCACTGAGCGCCTCGTTCAGCTGGGTGCGGATCCGGTCCATCCAGGGCTGGTAGCGAACGGCCTCGGGACGCTTGCGTTCATACTCGATGCCGATCGCCTTCTCGCAGACGACGATCGAGAGGCCGGTGGCGCGCAGATCCGCCACGCGTGCGGCGGGATCGGCCGGACGCAGGCTTTTGCCGGCGACGTCTTCCATGTGTTCGATGATGAGCTGCGATTCCATCAGCACCGTTCCGTCATCGGCGACGAGGCTCGGCGCCTTGATCAGCGGGTTGATCGCCCGGAAACGGTCCATGTGTCGAAACACCGAGATCGACTGGTGTTCGAACTTCACGCCGAGCAGCGTGCCGGCGATTGCCGCGCGGCGGACATAGGGGCTGTCGAGCATTCCAATCAGCAGCATCGTCGTCTCTCCCGTTCGCTTCATTCTTCACCATGTCTGCGGGGCGTTGAAATGACTTTCGGTGATGCGGCCCATTCAAGGCTCTGGTGAATCGCCGCCCGAGGATCTGCTAAGGTGGCGGCCGATCGGAAAGGCGAAGGCATGACGTTGACGACCCGCGACACCCTGACCGCCCTGCTGGTCGCGGCCATTTGGGGGCTGAACTTCGTCATCATCAAAGTGGGCGTCGAGAGCGTGCCGCCTCTGCTGCTGACGGGCCTGCGCTTTCTGTTCGCCGCGCTGCCGGCGGTGTTTCTCGTGCCGCGTCCGCGCGCCGGCTGGGCGAGCCTGATCGGGTTTGGTCTGACGCTCGGCGTCATCAAGTTCGGGCTCTTGTTCACGGCGATCCATGCCGGCATGCCGGCCGGCCTCTCGTCGCTGGCGCTGCAATTGCAGGCGTTCTTCACGATCCTGTTCGCCGCGCTTCTTTTCGCCGAGCGCCCGCTCTTCAAGCAGATCCTCGGCGGGGCGATCGCCTTTGCCGGGATCGCGATCATCGCGACCGAGCGCGGGAATGCGCCGACCGGTCCGCTGGCCATGGTCGTCCTCGCCGCTGCCTTCTGGGGTGTCGCGAACCTGATCGCCAAACGTTCGGGCGAGATGAACATGCTTAGTTTCGTCGTCTGGGCGAGCCTCGTGCCGCCGCTGCCGCTCTTCGCGCTGTCGTTCCTGCTGGAGGACCGGGCCGCGATCACGGCTTTTCTCGCCGCGCCGTCCTGGCTGTCGATCGGGGCGGTCGCCTATCTCGCCTATCCGACCACGCTCCTCGCCTTCGCGCTGTGGAACCGCCTGCTGTCGCGCTATCCGGCCGCGACCGTCGCGCCATTCTCGTTGCTCGTGCCGATCTTTGGGCTCGGCTCGGCGTCTTTGCTGCTCGGCGAGCCGCTGACCCTGATCGAGGTCGCCGGCTCGGCGCTGGTGTTTACCGGGCTCGTCGTCAACGTCTTCGGCCTGCCGGCGCGCATCGGCGCGCCGAAGGCCGGCTGAGGCCGGGATCAGGCGCGGGCGGGCGCCTTCACCGGGATACCCTTCTCCTGCATGAGCGCGACGAGTTCGCCCGACTGAAACATCTCGCGGGTGATGTCGCAGCCGCCGAGGAACTCGCCCTTGACGTAGAGCTGCGGGATCGTCGGCCAGTTCGAGAAGTCCTTGATCCCGTTACGCAAGTCGCCGTTCTCGAGGACGTTGTGATCCTTGAAGGGGATGCCGAGATAATCGAGGATCTGGACGACCTGTCCCGAGAAACCGCACATCGGGAAAGCCTTGGTTCCCTTCATGAAGAGAACGACGTCGTTGGAGTCGATTTCGTTCTGGATGAAGGTCGCAATGTCGGTCATGGCGGGCTCCTGTCGTTGTGGCTCGGGGCTTCCGTCAGTGCCCAGGCCGTGATCGGGTCATTCGGTCTCGTCGTCGTCATCGCCCATGCCTAGTAGCAGGGGCGAGGGTTGGGGCGGGTGCCCCGCAGGCTCGTCAGGTCGGTGTGCTTGTCGTCAGGGCGAGGGCGTGCAGCGCGCCGCCCATGTTTCCCTTGAGCGCCGCATAGACCATTTGGTGCTGCTGAACGCGCGATTTGCCGCGAAAAGCCTCCGAGACGACGGTCGCCGCATAGTGGTCGCCGTCGCCGGCAAGGTCCTTGATCTCCACACGGGCATCCGGAAAGGACTGCTTGATCAGCCTTTCAATGTCATCGGCCTTCATCGGCATGGCGGCAGTCTCGATTCAAGCAACGCGCCCGGCGGGCCTCAGGCGGCGTCGGACATGTAGTCCGGTAGCCAGCTTTCATGCGCGACGAGCAGATCCTTCACCAAGATGGTCTCTTCCTGGGGCAGGATCAAGGCATCTCCGCCGGTGATACCCAGGTGCGCGGCGGGAATGCCGGCAGCCTTCGCCGCTTCCAGGAGCGCTGCTGCCTGATCGGCCGGGACGCTGATGATGTAGCGGGCCTGCTCCTCGCCGAACCAGAAGGCGTGGGCCGGCAGCGCGGCGGGCGGTGCGGAGAGGGTCGCGCCGATGCCGGATGCGAGCGCCATCTCGGCGATCGCCACCAGAAGGCCACCATCGGAAACGTCGTGGCAGGTCTTGACCGCGCCGCTGCGGATCTGACCGCGCACGAAATCGCCGACGCGCTTCTCGGCGGCGAGGTCAACCGGCGGCGGCGCGCCGTCCTCGCGGCCGGCGATCAGCGCCAGATAGGTCGACTGACCGAGCCAGCCCGTCGCCTCGCCCAGAAGCACGATCATCTCACCCGCTGCACCGAAGGCGATGCCGGCCGTCACAGCCACATCCTCGACGAGACCGACACCGCCGATCGAGGGCGTCGGCAGGATGCCGCGTCCGTTGGTCTCGTTGTAGAGCGACACGTTGCCGGACACGATCGGGAAGTCGAGCGCGCGGCAGGCCTCGCCGATGCCTTTGATGCAGCCGACGAACTGGCCCATGATTTCCGGGCGCTCGGGATTGCCGAAATTGAGGTTGTCGGTGACCGCCAGCGGCTTTCCGCCGACGGCGGTGATATTGCGCCAGGCTTCCGCCACCGCCTGCTTGCCGCCCTCGACGGGATCGGCCTCGCAGTAGCGGGGCGTGACGTCGCAGGTCATGGCGAGGCCCTTCGGCCCGTTGAGAACGCGGACCACCGCGGCATCGCCGCCCGGTGGCTGCACCGTGTTGCCGAGAATCAGGTGGTCATACTGCTCCCAGACCCAGCGCTTCGAGGCGAGGTCCGGCGAGCCGATGAGCCTGAGCAGGGCGGCGCCGGTCGAGACAGGGGCGGGGACGTCGGACGCCGCGATGATCGGGCGCTTGGGCGTCGGCACGTGCGGCCGGTCGTAGAGCGGGGCCTTGTCGCCGAGTTCCTTGATCGGCAGGTCGGCCTTGACCTCGCCCTGGTGCAGGATGCGGAAGCGCAGATCATCGGTGGTGCGGCCGACGATCGCGAAATCGAGGCCCCATTTGCGGAAGATCGCCTCGGCCTCGGCTTCCTTGCCGGGGGTGATGACCATGAGCATGCGCTCCTGGCTTTCCGACAGCATCATCTCATAGGCGGTCATGCCGGTTTCGCGCGTCGGCACCTTGTCGAGGTCGAGCTCGACGCCGAGATCGCCCTTGGCGCCCATCTCGACGGAGGAGCTGGTCAGGCCCGCCGCGCCCATGTCCTGGATCGCGTCGACGCAGCCTTTTTCCATGATCTCGAGGCAGGCCTCAAGCAGCAGCTTTTCGGCAAAGGGATCGCCGACCTGCACGGTGGGGCGCTTTTCGGCCGACTGGTCGTCGAACTCGGCCGAGGCCATGGTCGCGCCGTGGATGCCGTCGCGGCCGGTCTTGGAGCCGAGATAGACGATGGCTTTTCCGACGCCGGTCGCCTTGGCGTAAAAGATCTTGTCGGCCTCGGCGAGGCCGAGCGCGAAGGCGTTGACGAGGATGTTGGTGTTGTAGCGCGCATGAAAGCGCACCGAGCCCGCCACCGTGGGCACGCCGAAGGAGTTGCCATAGCCGCCGATGCCGGCGACGACGCCCGAGATCAGGTGGCGCGTGCGGGGGTGGCTCGGGTCACCGAAGGAGAGGGCGTTCATCGCCGCGATCGGCCGCGCGCCCATGGTGAAGACGTCGCGCAGAATGCCGCCCACGCCGGTCGCCGCGCCCTGATAGGGCTCGATGAAGGAGGGGTGGTTGTGGCTCTCCATCTTGAAGACGGCGGCGAGCCCGTCGCCGATGTCGATGACGCCGGCATTCTCGCCCGGCCCCTGGATCACCCACGGCGCCTTGGTCGGCAGCGTGCGCAGATGCAGGCGCGAGGATTTGTACGAGCAGTGCTCGTTCCACATGGCGGAGAAGATGCCGAGCTCCGTGAAAGTCGGCTCGCGCCCGATCAGCTCGAGGATCCGCTGATATTCGTCCGGCTTGAGGCCGTGCTGCGCGACGAGTTCAGGCGTGATGGCGGGTTCGGGGCGAAATTTCATTGCCGTACAGCTCAAGCGTGTATCTAATGCATGTCGTTTGATCGATAGAAACTGGAGTGAGGTATGTCGAGCGAAAACGCTGAGAAGGAGAGTTTCATTGCGTCCCGTTCCGCACTGTTGGCGCTGCGAAAAGGACAAGTAGTTGATTTTAATCCGAGACAAAAAGCAGAAGCGTCGCACTTGGCTCGGGAGCAGCATCCACGCTGGTCATCGCTGATGTCAGCAGCTGCTAGCGCCTTAGATAGCCAAACAATAAATCTTATGAATGGGCCATCAATTATAAATGCTTTCGCTGGATCAGAGGTAGTAACTCATGCCGACAAGCTTGAAGTTCGATCAAAAATTGTTCTTCTCGAAGAGATTGATCCAATTTTATTGGAAAAACTAAAGAATGATGCGCGATTTGTTGCTGGATTTTTGTTATATCATTTAGGGGAATTTATTGCTTTCCAGCAAAGCTCTATGAGCGCTGATCGAATAAAATTGATTGTTGACTATGTATCGTATGTTACATTACAAGATTCGATGAAATACTACAATTTTTCGATAGATTTACTTCTAAATGATAGTAAAAATTCGATCTTAAAAACAAATGATGCAGTTAATCGTGCAGATCAATTGGCAAATCAGATATCAAAAAGATTAAATGATCTTGAGGTGAGCGTAAACAACAAGATAAATAGTTCAGATGGATTGATTGATCAAGTAATTGTAGCAAACAAAGAAAAATTTCAAGTCGCTCTAAAAGCAATAGATGAAACAATTAAATCTCGCCTTAATTTTACATCGGCTTCCAATTTATGGACGCAACGAAGTAAAGAGGCTCGATTATCGGCAAATATTCTACTGGGATTTTTCTTTGTTGTCTTAACTTCTTCTTTGGCGTACGTGTTCTTTCACCATGATCAATTTATTGATAACATTAAAGCCTCCGATCCAAATCTTTATTATTACAGCGTATCACTATACATACTATTATTTGTCGGAATTGGTTGGTTGCTTCGCACTTTGTTAAAGATTGGGTTTCGATCAAGGCATCTTGCCGAAGAAGCTGACCATAGGCGATCATTAATTGAAACATTTATCGCACTTACAAATGAAAATTCAGCGAGCTTAAAGGAAAGTGATCGGTTCTTGATTCTAATATCAATATTTCGCCCTTTGTATCCGGTTGCGGGCGACGACATCTCGCCGCCCACCACTATTGATTTGTTGAAAGAAGCAATGCAAGGCCAAGACAAAAGGCCCTGATCGATACAATCTTAAGCAGGCAGAAAATGAAAGGTTCAACAAACAGCTGGCTTTAGCCTGCTCAACCGATGCTTTCCCAGGTCTGGACTCGGGTCGGGTCGCCGCAGCGCTTGGCACCGGCGGCGCCGCCGATGGCGTCGCCCGTCCCGGCGCCCGATACGACGATCATCCAGGTCTCGATACCGCGACCCGTCGTGGCGCTGACGCAGGCGGCGTAGTCGTTCGGCGTCACCTGGGCGCTGGCGGCTGTGCGCCAGGCGTTCGAGATACGGACATCCGAATAGGCGCCCGGTCCGCCCGCGAGCGTCTCGAGGCGGGCGAGCAGGGCGCCACGGCCATCGGCCGGAACGCGGAAATACTGGATCTGGTCACCGTTCGGCGCAGGGATCCCGCTCTCGGCCGCAACCGGTGCCGGCGGCGGCGTGTAGACCGCCACCGGGCGCGAACCATAGGCGGAGCAGGCGGCGAGACCGAGACCCGCAACAGCGAGGGTGGCGAAACGTG
Organism: Labrys sp. (in: a-proteobacteria); assembly: GCA_046344875.1. Taxonomy (GTDB): domain Bacteria; phylum Pseudomonadota; class Alphaproteobacteria; order Rhizobiales; family Labraceae; genus Labrys. Next base: position 10,933 of record JBKDKQ010000050.1, read on the forward strand.
TCAGGTGCTGCATGGTGGCCTCCATCGAAACGTGACGAGAGACAGTACCACCGAAAGCTTCCTCAAGGGAATGTCGCGCGCGCAGGCGCCCGTCACGCTGTCGCGAGCGAACCGACCAGGCTGTGGAAGACACCGCGCCCGTCGGTACCGCCGACCAGCGGATCGATGAGGTTTTCGGGGTGCGGCATCATCCCCAGCACCCGGCGATTCGCCGAATAAATGCCGGCGATGCCGTTGAGCGAGCCATTGGGATTGGCCGACGCGGTCACGGCTCCCGCCGCATCGCAGTACCGGAAGGCAACGAGCCCGTCGCCCTCGAGCCGGCGCAGGGTTTCGGGATCGCAGACATAGTTGCCCTCGCCATGGGCAATGCAGACGTCGATCACCTGCCCCGGCCTGTAGGCGGTGGTGAAAGCCGTATCGTTGCGCTCGACGGTCAGATGCTGGCGGCGGCAGACGAATCGCAGGCCCGCATTGCGCATCAGCACGCCGGGCAGAAGCCCGCCATCGGTCGCGATCTGGAAGCCGTTGCAGATGCCGAGCACCAGGCCGCCGCGATCGGCATGGTGGCGAACCGCCGCCATGATCGCCGAGCGTGCCGCGATGGCGCCGCAGCGCAGATAATCGCCATAGGAAAAGCCGCCGGGCAGCACGACGAGATCCGTGCCCCGGGGAAGTTCGGTCTCCGCGTGCCAGACCATGTGAACGGTCGCGCCAGCCTGCTTCAGCGCGGCGGCAACGTCGCCCTCGCGATTCGACCCGGGGAAAACGAGAACGGCGGCGATCATGGCGTGAGCGTCCCTGGTTCAGCGAGGCCGTCCAAGAGCTGGACGAAATGGGTCTCGGCCGCAGCCTCGAGGGCGGTGCCGATGAAGGCGACGTGGATCAGGCCCGAGGGGAGGCGGACCGTCGCCTGGAGCATGTCGCGGCGGGCGAGCGTCGGGTCCTGCACGGAATAGCGGGCACGATAGCCGGAAAACGCGGCGAAACGCGCGGGTGACACGGGCTCGACGGTGGACAACCGCGTGCCGGGCACCAGATCGGCGGCGCGATCGGCGAGCGTCGCGTTTGCCGCGGCGCCGGGTCCAAAAGCACCGGCACCGGGCCTCGTCAGGGGGCGGGGGTCGGAAAACACCATCAGCCGCGCATCGGGCCCGCAGACGGGCGCAATGCAGTCGAGCGTCAGAAGAACGGGCGGGACAGGGGGCGTTTCGCGCCATACCGTCTCGTCATAGCGCAGATCGAAAGCTTCGCGCGTCACGACTGTCGCTGCGGCCGAGCCCGTCGCCGCGAGGAAAACCGCGAATGCGAGCCCAGATCGGCGCATTCAGCCGACCTCGATCGCGTAGTTTTCGATGACGGTGTTGGCGAGGAGCTTTTCGCAGGCTTCCGCGAGCTTGGCGCGCGCCTTGTCAGGATCGACGCCGGTCAGCTCGATGTCGAACACCTTGCCCTGACGGACGCTGGCGATGCCTTCGACGCCCAGCGATCCAAGCGCCCCTTCGATCGCCTTGCCCTGCGGATCGAGCACGCCATTCTTCAAGGTCACGACGACACGCGCTTTCATGGATCGGCTCCTCGGCTAGCGACGAGCGCTTAGACCATCGGAGCCATTGCTTCAATGGTCTGGAGGCTCTGTGCGCTTGCAACGCGGGGGCTGCTTCGCCATAGTCCGCCCCGCTTGCACGGGGTTTTCGATGAAAGACTTCCTTCTCCAGTTCTTCACCTGGTGGAACGGCCAGACGCTCGGCACGCGCTTTCACACCTGGCGGCACGGTGAGCGCGTCGGTGAGGACGCTTTCGGCAATGTCTACTATCGCACCAAGGGCGGCGCGAAGGATCCGGTGCTCGGCTTCGAGCGGCGCTGGGTCATCTACAACGGTGTCGCGGAAGCCTCGACCATCCCGCCGGGCTGGTGGGGCTGGATGCATCACCGCGAGGACAAGCCGCCGACCGAAAGCGCCTATACGCCCCGATCCTTCGAGAAGCCGCACCGCCCGAACATGACCGGCACGTCCGCCGCCTACCGCCCGAGCGGGTCGACGCTCGCAAGCGGCAAGCGCCCGGCGGCGACCGGCGACTACACCGCCTGGTCGCCCGGCGACTAGGCTTGGCCGGCCCGGCTTCCGCCGGTATCGGCCCTTTTTTGGCCGCCTTCGCCGTGTTAACGGCACGGCGGCGCTGGCTTTACCGCCCGGCGCCAAAAGGTTGAACACAGCGCGATGACCCCGACCCGTCTCATCACCGGTCTGATGCTCGCCGGCATCGCCTCAGGCCCGGCTTTCGCCGAGCGGATCGAGAACCCGACAGCGGTCTTCAGCGGCCTCGACAAGATCACCGGGCAGATCATCTCCTTCGACGTCGCGATCAACGAGACGGTGCAGTTCGGTGCGCTGCAGGTGACCCCGCGCGTGTGCTATAGCCGACCGCCCTCCGAGACGCCTCAGACGACGACTTTCATCGAGGTCGACGAGATCACGCTGTCGAATGAGAAGAAGCGTGTCTTTTCCGGCTGGATGTTTGCCTCGAGCCCCGGCCTGCATGCCATCGATCACCCGGTCTACGATGTCTGGCTGACGGATTGCAAAGGTGGGAAGCTGCCGGACGTACCAGCGGTAGCGGCCACGCCCGAAGCGCCGGCAGGCGAGCCGGCGGCCCCCGCCGCGCCCGATGCCGGCACGGATCTTTTCGCGGTGCCCGAGGATCCCGCGCTGCCCGTCGACTGAGGCCAGCAGGCGGCACTTCACGCTTTGCTAACGCTGTCGCGACCGAACGCGGCCTGCTGACCCGATGGTAAGGGTCTGCGGTGATACTCGCGCCCGCTTTTCGGAATGCGCCCATGTCCGCCGTCGCGACCCTTCACCAGCCCAGGCTTCTGCCGACCGGCGGTCTTTCCGTCTGCGTCAGCGAGGACGTCGTTCGGCTGCGCGCAGACTGGCTCGCGCTTGAACGCACGGCGCTGGCGAGCCCCTACCAGCGCTTCGACTTCATCGTGGCGTGGCTCACCCATGCAGCGGAGGCCGCCAACGTGGTGCCGCGGGTCGGGCTCGTCCGTGACGGCGACGGCGCGCTCGTCGCGATCCTGCCGTTCGGGCTCCGACGCGGCAGCCTGACCCGGATCGGCGTCTATCTGGGCGGCTCTCACGTGAATTTCGGCCTGCCGCTGATCGACCGAACGGTGCTTGACCGGCTGACGCCAGACGCTGTCGCCGCCATTCTGTCCGACTATTGCGCGGCGAGCGGCCTCGACGCGCTCCACCTCGTCAACCAGCCGGAGACCTGGGCCGGTCGCGCGCATCCGTTCGCCGGCATCGGGTTGTCTCAGGCCGCGCCGAGCGACGGGTTCGTTGCCGATCTCGGATCGGACTACGCCGCTTTCCAGGCCTCACGCCTGTCGAAGGAACGCGGCCAGAAATTCGTCCGCAAGCGCACGCGGCTGATCGAGGCTGGTGTCGGCTTTCCCGCGGAAACGCTGGCAACGACGTCACAATCCGATCTCATCGACGTCTTTCTTGCCCAGAAAGCCGGGCAGTTCGCGCGCATGGGTGTTGCCGATCCCTTCGCCGAGCCCGGGGTCGCGGCCTTTCTGAAAGCGGCGACGGAAGCCTTGCCCGGTGGGGACGCGGCGCTCGAGATGCGCGCGCTCATCCAGGACGGACAACCGATCGCGATCCTCGGCGGCATCCCGTCGGCTGATGCCTACTCATTGTTGCTGATGTCGTATGACGCGGCCTCGCCTCTCACCCGCTACAGCCCCGGCGAGGTGCTGCTTGCCGATACGATGCGGGAGATGCAGGAGCGCGGGGTGCGCTGCTTCGACTTCGGCGTCGGCGAAGCTCTCTACAAATCAGTCTGGTCGACCGAGCGGGTCGCGCTTTTCGACAGCTTCATTGCCGGCACGGCGCGCGGGCATGCGGCGATCGGCGTGCTGCGGGCGACCCGCAACGCGAAGCGCTGGATCAAGCGCCACCCACGCTGGCTCGCGCTCGCGCGGCGCGTTCAGATGAGCCTCAAGCGCAGACCGGCGTCGTCCGCCGAAGAGCCCGGCGATCAGGTGCCGTAGCCCTGCACGAGACTGCCGGCGACGAGATTCCACCCGTCGACGAGCACGAAAAAGATCAGTTTGAACGGCAGGGACACGACGACCGGCGGCAGCATCATCATGCCCATCGACATCAGGATCGAGGCGACCACGAGGTCGATGATGAGGAAGGGCAGGAAGAGAAGGAAGCCGATCTCAAAGGCGCGGCGCAGTTCCGAGATCATGAAGGCCGGCACCAGAACGCGCAGGCTGACGTCCTGAGGATCGGCCGGTGCGGGTTCGCCGGACATGTCGACGAAAAGGCGCAGATCCTTCTCGCGCACATGTTTGAGCATGAAGGTCTTGAACGGCGCTGTCGTGCGCTCGAAGGCGGTCGCCTCGTCGATCTGCTGCGCGAGCAGGGGCTGGATGCCCTCGTCATAGGCGGTCTGGAAGGTCGGTGCCATGATGAAGGCGGTCAGGAACAGCGCGAGCGACACCATCACGACGTTGGGCGGCGCGGTCGTCGTGCCGAGTGCGGAGCGCAGCAGCGACAGGACGACGACGATCCGGGTGAACGACGTCACCATGATCAGGATCGACGGCGCAAGCGAGAGGATCGTGATCAGCGCGACGAGCTGCAGCGCCCGTTCGTTCACGCCCGCGCCGGGCAGTGTGAGCGTCAGATCCTGCCCGAGGGCCACACTGGTGCCTGCCAGAACGGCAAGCGAAGCGAGGACCGTCCGGGTGGTGAAACGTCTCACGGTTCCTTCGCGCCCGGTGTCCGTCCGAGAAGGCTCGCCATTTCCTGCTCGAGGCTTGCGAAGGGGTCCGGCGGCGTGGCCGGGGCCGGCTTTGGCGCCGGTTTCGGCGGCGCGAGATCCTTCGCTGGCGCAAGATCCTTGGGCGGCGCAAGATCCTTGGGCGGCACAAGATCCTTGGGCGGCTCCGGTGTGGCCATGACCGGAGTTGGAGCGGCCGCGTCCGGAGCCCCGATCGGACGGCGGATCTCGGGCAGTTTGAGCGAGGGCAGGCGAGCCTCGAGGCTGCGCGCGAGTTCCTCGGCGGAGGGCAGGGGCGGCGCGGCGGGCGGTGCGACAGGCGTCGCGACAACCGGCGCAGGCGCCACGGGCTCTGGCGCTGGCGCCGGTGCCGGCGCGGTCACGGCGATTGGCTCGCGCGGCTTCGGCGGTGCCGGCGGAACGACGGGCACGACCGGCGGTTCGGCGCTGACGACGGGCTCCGCTTCGCGCGCGGGCACCGCCGCAGCCGGCGCAGGTTCGATGACTGGAAGAGCCGCAGGTTTTTCCGCGACGGGCGCCGGAATTGCTGCCGCGACCGGGGCGGGCGACGGGTCCACGACCGGAGACTCAACCGGCTGGGTTTTTGCAGGCTCGGGCGCCGCCGCCGCGGCGGGTGCCTTGCCCTGCAACACGCGCCGCGCGAGTGACGCGCCGCGCGGGGCGTCGTTCGGGCGCGCTGGCCGATCGAAGGCGGGAAACTCGCGCCGGACGACGGGCTGCGGCTGCGGGGCGGGCGGCGCGGGTTCGCTCGTCGCCGCCGGTTCCGGGGCGGGTGCAGCCCGCTCGGTCGACGCGAGCGCCTGCTCGCCGGTTGGGATGGTGTCTTCGCCGGGCGCGAAGAGGGCTGCCTCGAGATCGGCGGTGTCGATCACAGGACGTGGCGGCTCGGTGCGCTCCGCCGGCCGGGCAGGCTCCGGCTCCACCGCGCGCGCGGGCTCTGCTGAACGATCGGTGGCGCGAGACGATTGACCGTTGCGCGGCGTGCCCACGAAGATCGGCCGCAACGGCGATCCATCGCCGAAGGACGGACGTGTCTGTCCCTCGATCGCGATTGGCCGCAGTGGTGTTGCTTCCGGCATCACCGGCCGGACCGGCGCGTCGGGCGTGGTGGCGCGGCGCGCAACCGACACCTCGGGGGCTGGCGGTTCGCGGCGCGCGGGTGGATCACGCCGCGCTGCCGGCTCAGCGCGGGGCGCGTCGGCAGCAAGGCCCGCGCGCGCGCTCGCGCCGTGGAACGATTCCTTCAACGCCTGCTCGAGATCGGCTGCCGCGTCGGGTGCAGGCTCTGTCAACCGATCAAGAACGACCGGCGTCGGACGATCCGGCACGGGACGATCCGGCATGGCTGCGGCCGCCGCCGCCGCGACTGGCGCGCCCACGGGCGGTAGCCTGCTCGGCGGGCTGTCCGCTACGGCGGGTGGGCCGGGCGGACCCGCTGCCGGTCGCGCCGCCGGACGGCCACGATGGATTGCGGACTCGATCAATAGGTCGTTCGGACCACCGATCATGATCAGATGTTCGACATTGTCGCGACGAACGAGCACGAGCTTGCGCCGCGTATCGACCGCATGGGCGTCGATCACGCCGAGACGCGGCTGACGGCTGCGCCCGCTCCCCTGGTTCTGCCGGGCACCGGGAATGAAGCGACGCGCGAGAAACCAGAACACCGCGATCAGACCGAAGACCACGGCGAAGGCGAGGGGCAAGCTCACGATCGTCGGTATCTCCACCCCGAACAGCGATTCCAAAAAAGACATTGGCGGTGCCTTCCCGACGTGTTGCGCACGAGGCCGAACCAAGCCGCGCCCCAAACGGGGCGTTTAGCACAAGTGAACAGACGTTAAACACGAAGAATCACGCGCTGGTAAGGTCTCGCGCGTGCTGTGCCCGGCAAAATCAACCGGCCGATTAACGTGGTGTTAACCATAGGATGGGCAAAACTTGCCGGGTAATCGAGAACCAATCTGGCGCGCAGTGGAGGGGACGATGGCATTCGATGATCTCCCGCTCGTCGGCATGTTGAAGTCGCGGATGCGGTTTCTCGAGGCACGACAGAAAGTGCTTGCAGAGAATGTCGCAAATGCGGAGACGCCGGGTTTTCGGGCCCGTGACCTTCGTCAGCCGAGTTTTCGCGAGCTGGTGACCGCCAGCGGTGGTGGATCGGGCGTGAGCGTTGCGACGACCAGCCCGATGCACATTGCCGGCAGCGGCTCGGGGGACGCCAACTTCGGGTCCCGCCGCGCCGAGACCTTCGAGACGACGCCCGATCGCAACTCGGTCGTCCTTGAAGACGAGATGATGAAGGTCGCCGAGACGCAGCAGGACTATCAGCTCGTCTCGATGCTCTACACCAAAAGCCTGTCGCTCTTGAAACTCGCCGTTCAGCGTCGCTGAGGAGCACCGTCATGGAACTGATGCGCTCGATCATGGTCGCCGCCTCCGGCCTCAAGGCTCAGGCCGGGCGGATGAGGGTCATCGCTGAGAACATCGCCAACGCCGATTCGACTGCCACGACGCCCGGCGGCGATCCCTATCGCCGCAAGGTCGTCACCTTCCGCAGCGAGCTCGATCGCGAACTCGGCGCGCAGGTGGTCGAGATCGGCCGTGTGCAGCGTGACCGTTCCGATTTCAAGATGGAGTACGACCCCGGCAACCCCGCGGCCAACGCCGACGGCTACGTGAAGCGCCCCAACGTGACCTCGCTCGTCGAGCAGATGGACATGCGCGAGGCCCAGCGCGCCTACGAGGCCAATCTCAACGTCGTCGGGGCCGCCCGGCGGATGATCTCCCGCACCCTTGATATTCTGAGAGGCTAGAATGGCGACGCCATCCATTGCAGCCGGCGCCTATGCAGCCGCCGCCCGCAAGCTCGGGACGGGCGGGGGCGGGGGTGTTGCGGGCGGTCAGGACGCCGGTGATTCCTTTGCGAATCTTTTGTCGCAAGCCGTCGGCTCCGTGCAGGAAACCGGCAAGGCCGCTGACGTAACGGCGATGAATACCGCCGTCGGGCGAACGGATCTCATCGACGTCGTCACAGCTGTCGCCGAATCCGAGACCGCGATCCAGACCCTCGTCAGCGTCCGCGACCGCGTGATCGCCGCCTACGAGGAAATCATGCGGATGCCGATCTGACCTTTGCGCCTTCATCGTCTCCCTGCCCAGGATGATCCCATGACCGGTCCCGAGATCCTCGACGTCGCCCGTGACGGCGTCTTCACGCTGCTCAAGGTCGCGGCGCCCGTCATGCTCGTGGGGCTCGTCGTCGGTCTCCTGATCTCGTTGGTCCAGGCACTGACCCAGATCCAGGAGATGACGCTCTCTTTCGTGCCCAAAATCCTTCTGATGTTCCTCACTCTTGTGCTGATGATGCCGTTCATGGGCGACGCCATGGCAGCCTACATGACGCGGGTGGCAGCACGAATCGCCTCGGGCCTGTAGCCTAGGGTCATGACCCTGACCCTTCTCCCCGAGACGGCCGCGATCTTCATGATGATCTTCGCGCGTCTCGGCACGATGGTCATGCTGATGCCGGGGTTTGGCGAGCGGGGCGTGCCGGTCCGGATCCGACTGTCCATCGCCATCCTTATGACGCTTCTGTTCTTTCCGATGGTGTCGGGCAACTACACAATCTCGCTCGCCATCCCCGCACTCGTGACCATGCTGGTCGGTGAGATCGCCGTCGGTCTCGTGATCGGCGGCACCGGCCGCCTTTTGATGAGCGGGCTGCAGAGCGCCGGCGTCGTCATCGCCAACCAGCTGGGCCTCGGCACGGTCTTCTCGCAGGACCCGACGCAAGGCCAGCAGGGCGCCATCTTCTCGGGCTTCCTCTCGATACTCGCGATCACGCTGATCTTTGCGAGCGACATGCACCATCTCATCATCGCGGCGCTGCACGACAGCTATGAGCTTTTCGGCCCCGGTGCCCTGCCGAACACGGCGGATGCGGCCCGTCTCATCGTCCAGACCGTGGGCGGTGCCTTCAAGATCGCGATCCAGATCTCGGCACCGTTTCTCGTCTTTGGCCTCATCCTCAATGCGGGGCTCGGCGTTCTCGCCAAGCTGATGCCGCAGATGCAGGTGTTCTTCATCGCCATGCCGATTACCATCATTCTCGGGCTGATGCTGTTCGGCCTCGTCATCGGCGCGATGATGGCGACCTACCTCACTTATGTCGAAACCGGCCTCGCGCCGTTCGTCAGCCGCTGAGAAGGGGCAGGGCTCATGGCGGACACCGACGAGAGTTCCGGCGAAAAGACGCTAGAGGCTACGCAGAAGAAGATCGACGACGCGATCGAACGCGGCGACGTCGCCAAGAGCATGGAGCTGAACACCTGGTTCCTGCTCGCTGGCGCCACGCTCGTCATTTTCGCGTTCGCGCCGTCCGCGTCGGAAAGCATGGTGGTGACCTTCCGCGCCTTCATCTCGAATGCTGGCCTGATCCCTGGTGATGGCGGCGGCGTCACAGCGGCCGTGAACAGCCTTCTGCTCTCGGTCGGCCAGGCGATCGCGGTGCCGCTTCTGCTTCTCGTGGTGGCGGCCGCTGCCGGGAACATGGTGCAGCATCGGCTCTTGTGGACGGTCGAACCTCTCACGCCGCGCCTGCAGAAGATCTCGCCCATCGCCGGCTTCAAGCGCATTTTTGGGAAAGAGGCGTGGGTCAATTTCGCCAAGGGTCTGATCAAGATCGTCGTCGTGGGCGGCGTGATCTTCTATGTCGTCTGGCCCGAGCGCGAAGAAATGGCGGCGCTGCTCGCCTCTGACGTCACCATGCTGACGCCCTACATCTTCGGCCTGCTGCTGAAACTGCTCGTTGCGTCGGTCGTCATCCTGAGCTTCGTGGCGCTCGGGGACTGGATCTATCAGCGCCAGTCCTGGTTCGTTCGGCAGCGCATGTCGCAGCAGGAATTGAAGGAGGAGTTCAAGCAGACCGAAGGCAATCCGGAGATCAAGGCGAAGATCAAGCAGTTGCGCCGTCAGCGCTCGGCCAAGCGGATGATGGCGAACGTGCCGAAGGCATCCGTCGTGATCACCAACCCGACCCACTTCGCGGTGGCTCTTCGCTACGAACAGGGCATGGGCGCACCGATCTGTGTCGCGAAAGGCGTCGATGCCGTTGCCTTCCGCATCCGTTCCGTCGCGCAGGAGCACGAGGTCGCGATCGTCGAGAACCCGCCGCTCGCCCGCGCGCTCTACGCCACCGTCGAGATCGACGACGAGATCCCGACCGAGCAGTACAAGGCGGTCGCGGAGGTCATCTCCTACGTCATGAAGCTCAAATCCGGCCGGGCCTGGTCACCGGCGCGGTGAGCGCGATCACATCCTCGCCAGCACCCTTGCTCGGATCGTAGGCGAGCCGATATCCGGCGGGATCGGACCGACCGGAGATCCAGAATGAATGTATCGCGCTCTGTACTCGTCAGCATCGCCACAGCCTTTGCCACGACGATGGCGTTCACAGTGCCCGTCTTTGCCGAACCGATCGCCCGGATCGGCGACATCGCGCGCGTCGAAGTGGTCGCCGGCGGCCTCGAACACCCATGGGGTCTCGCTTTCCTGCCGGACGGGCGGATGCTGGTCACAGAACGGCCCGGTCGCCTGCGAATCGTTGCCGCGGACGGCACGGTCTCGCCGCCGGTGGAAGGCGTGCCCACCGTGGACGACAACGGGCAGGGTGGTCTCCTCGACGTGGCGCTCGATCCGGCCTTCGCGCAGAACGGCCTCGTCTACCTCTCCTTTTCCGAGCCCGGGGAGGGCGGATCCGGCACGTCCGTGGCGCGGGGCAGGCTCGATGGCACAACGCTGCGCGATGTCGGGGTGATCTATCGTCAGACGCCGAAGGTGGGTGGCGGGCGCCATTTCGGGTCGCGGCTCGTCTTCGCGCCGGATGGCACCCTGTTCGTCACGCAGGGTGATCGCGGCTCGATGAGTGAGTCGGCGCAGGATCTCGCGACGACCATCGGCAAGGTCGTTCGCATCAAGCCGGACGGGTCGATCCCTGCCGACAATCCCTTCATCGGTCGTTCTGATGCCCGGGCGGAAATTTGGTCCTATGGCCATCGCAACGCGCAGGGCGCGACGATCGATCCAGCGACCGGGCTTTTGTGGACGGTTGAACACGGCGCGCGCGGTGGTGACGAACTCAACCAGCCCCAGGCGGGCCGCAACTATGGCTGGCCGGTCATCACCTATGGGCGGGATTATTCCGGCGAGAAGATCGGGGTCGGCACGACACGGTCGGGCCTCGAACAGCCGGTCTATTACTGGGATCCGTCCATCGCGCCCTCGGGCCTGACCTTCTATACGGGTGATGCGATCCCGGCCTGGAAGGGCAGCCTGTTCCTGGGTGCTCTGGCAGGTCAGCGCCTCGTGCGCCTCACCCTTCGTGAGGGCAAGGTCACGGGCGAGGAAGTATTGCTGGCGGATCTCGGCGAGCGCATCCGCGATGTCGTCGAGGGGCCGGACGGCTTTCTCTATCTCCTGACCGACAGCGACGACGGACGGGTGCTGCGCATCAGGCCCTGACGCGGGCGCTTCTCGCGAGGCGCTGACAAATCTGCGCGACGGGGGCGCGCGGTCGCGCGCAGCCTGCTAGGTCGGTGGCATGCAGACACGGACCGAATCAGAGGCGACAGGGCAGCCCCGCACCCGCTGGATCAGCGTCGCGGTTCTTTTTCTCTGCGGCGTCGCAGCTTCGCTCCAGTTTGCGAAGGTGCCCCCGGCTCTCAGCACGCTCACCACCGCCCTCGGGCTCGGTCCGGTGGAGGCGGGCTTCGCCGTCTCCGTGGTGGGGCTCGTCGGTCTTGTGCTGGGCGTCGCGGCCGGATCGCTCGTCGCGGCGCTCGGCTCGCGGCGAGCCCTGATCGGCGCGCTCGTGCTTGGCGCGGTGTGCGCAGCCGCCGGTGCCGCTGCTCCCACAGCGCTCATTTTCATGGCGGGGAGGACGCTCGAAGGGATTTCGCATCTCGTCATCGTCGTCGCTGCGCCAGCCCTGATGATCGCGACGACGCAGCCGCGCGACCGGCCGATCGCGCTCGCCCTGTGGAGCTGCTTCTTCAGCGTCGGCTATGCGATCGCCTCCGCCTCCGCCCCCTTTCTTCTGGGGGCGATCGGTTGGCGCGGGGCCTATGTGCTACACGCGATCGTGCTTGCGCTCCTTGCGGCCGCTGCTGCCGGCGCCGTGCCGAAAGACCGCGGCACGATGCGCGTTCCGAGCCTCGGCGCCATCATCGACACCCATCGAGCGGTCTATTCGAGTGGGGCGCCACTCCTGCTCGCGGCGGTCTTTGCCGCCTACACCATCATTTTTCTCGCCTTCCTGACCTATCTGAACCAGCATCTGATCGAGATCGACGGTTTCACGGAGGTGGAAAGCGGAGCGCTTCTTTCCGTGCTCGCGCTGTTGAACCCCGTCATCTCGCTCGCGACCGGCCCGCTTGTGCGGGCTGGGCTCGATCCGATCCGGGGATTTGTCGGCGGGTTCCTGCTCATCGCCCTCTCGGCCTCGCCGATCTTCCTCGGCCTCTCGACGCCGATGATGACGGTGGTCCTCGCGGGCGTCGCGATGGCGGCGCTCGGGGCGCTGCCGGGGCTCGCCTTCACGACCCTGCCGGTGGTGGCACCCGACCCCGGGCGGGCGGCGCAGACGACCGGTGCCATTGCGCAATTCGGCAATGTCGGTACCTTTTCCGGGCCGCCGCTGTTCGCGCTGCTTCTCAGCCTTCTGGGCTGGCCGGGTGGCGCTGTCTTCGTGATCGGCGGGTGCCTGTGTGGAACGGGGCTGGCGATCGCGTTGCGCCGCTCCATGCTTAACCGAATGTGAATCTTGTTACCCTAGCAGGGTAGGTGCATTCATTCTTCGCCGACCGGTTCGCGTGATCCGGTGGGCGGCAGGGTCCGGACTGAGTCGGCGACGAGGGCATCGATGGCGCAAGGCAGCATCCAGCGCATGGATATCGGCCGGAGTGAACGCTCGGGCGGCATCTCCCGTGTCCTGTTGCTCGCCATCGCCATGGTTGCGGCGGCAATCGCGCTGCCTTTCGTCGCGAAGGATGCGGCCGAACCACTCATCCTCGGCTTGCTCGTCCTGCTCGCGATCGTCGGCGTGTTTTCGCTGTTTTGTGGCGCGGTGGGGATCCTGCATTTCGGTCCGCGCGAATCAGGTGACGGCGTCCTGATGCGCCAGGTCGTCGACGACGCCGGCGACGGCACGGTGGTGGCCGACAAGGACGGCCGCGTGGTCTACGCCAACCCGGCCTACATGGCCCTGACCGGCGCGACCGGCGAGAAGGACGTCCGTCCGGTCCAGCGCGCATTCAGCGGCGATCCCGAGGTGTCGGAGGCGATCTATCGGCTCTCGCAGGCCGCGCGCAGCGGGCATCGCCTCGCCGAAGAGTTCCGCGTGCCCGCAGCGCCCGCCGGCGGCGCCCCGGCCTGGTATCGCATTAAAGTTCGCCCCGGACGTGCGGGTGAGACGATCTGGACGGTCGCGGACGTGACCCGCGAGCGCGAGCGACAGGAAAACGCGTTTCAGGAGCTCCAGAGCGCGATCAACTATCTCGACCACGCGCCAGCGGGGTTCTTCTCGGCCGATCCGGGTGGCGACATCGTCTACATGAACGCCACGTTGGCGGCTCTGCTCGACTTCGACCTCGCCCAGTTCGGATCGGGTGGGCTGAAGCTCGGTGACATCATGCCCCAGAACGCGACGACGCTGCTGGCGCCGGGGCCGGGTGAGCCCGGCGCGGTGAAGACCGAGATCGTCGACGTCGATCTGCGACGCCGCAACGGCACGATCGTGCCGGTTCGCCTGTTCCACAAGATCGCCTTCTCGGCGGACGGCCAGCCCGGCGCCTCACGCACGATCGCGATCTATCGCGGACCGGGCGGTGACGTCGCCGAGGGACTGCGTGCAGCCGAGGTGCGGTTTGCGCGCTTCTTCAACAATTCCCCGCTCGCCATCGCGACCGTCGACCGCAACGGCCGCCTGCTGCGGACGAACGCGATGTTCCTTCGACTGTTCTCTGGCGCGCTGAAGGGCGAGGCGGTCGGGGGCGCGCTGATCGACTGCGTCGCCGATCGGGATCGCCAGGCAGCAACCGACCTTGTCGCGCTCGCGGCGAGCGGTCGGGGCGATGTCGAGCCCGCCGAGTTCGCGATCGAGGGCGACGGCGTCAAATCCGCTCGTTTCTGGATCGCCCCTGTGGATGCGATCGAGCGCGATGGCGAGGCGGCGATCGTCTACGTCATCGACACGACCGAACAGCGCGCCCTGCAGGAGCAGTTCGCCCAGAGCCAGAAGATGCAGGCGGTTGGTCAGCTCGCCGGCGGTGTCGCACATGACTTCAACAACGTGCTTGGCGCGATCATGCTCGCGGCGGACTTCCTGATCGCCAGCCACAAGCCGGGCGATCCGTCGTTCCAGGACATTATGTCCATCAAGAACAACGCCAACCGCGCCGCCAATCTCGTGCGTCAGCTTCTGGCCTTCTCGCGCCGCCAGACGCTGCGCCCGCAGGTCCTCAATCTGAATGACGCCATGTCGGACCTGTCGATGCTGCTGCGGCGTCTACTCGGCGAGAAGGTGGTGCTCGACGTCTCCCATGGGCGCGACCTGTGGCCGGTGAAGGCCGACGTGAACCAGTTCGAACAGGTGGTGATGAACCTGGCGGTGAATGCCCGCGACGCCATGCCGGACGGGGGCAAGGTGCTGATCCGCACCCGCAATTTCTCCGCCTCCGAGGCGCAGGCGCTGGAGCATGCCGATCTTCCGACCGCCGATTATGTTCTCGTCGAGGTCGAGGACAACGGCACCGGCATTCCTCAGTCGATCATCGACAAGATCTTCGAGCCCTTCTTCACGACGAAGGACGTCGGCAAGGGGACGGGTCTCGGCCTGTCGACCGTCTATGGCATCGTTAAGCAGACGGGGGGCTCCATCCTCGTCGATTCGGTCGAAGGGAAGGGAACGACGTTCCGCATCTTCCTGCCGCGGCACGTCGAGGTGGCGCAGCCCCAGCCCGTGGCACAGCCGGCGCCCTTGCCTGCGCCGGTCCCCGCAGTGCCTGCCGAGCCGCAGCCCGCACCTGTCGTCGAGGCGCCGAAGGACACGGATCTCACCGGGCGCGGCCGCATTCTCCTCGTCGAGGACGAGGAGGCACTGCGCGCGCTTTCCGCGCGGACGCTGACCTCGCGCGGGTTCGAGGTGATCGAGGCGGGATCGGGCGTCGAGGCGCTGCAGATGATCGAGGAGCAGGGCGATGTCGACCTCGTCGTCTCTGACGTCGTCATGCCGGAGATGGACGGGCCAACGCTGCTGCGGGAACTGCGTCGGCGCAACCCCAAGACGCGCATCATTTTCGTCTCGGGTTATGCCGAGGAAGCGTTCGCCAAGAACATGCCGGAAGGGGAGGAGTTCGCCTTCCTCGCCAAGCCGTTTTCGATGAAGCAGCTTCTCGAGTCGGTGAAGGCGAACCTGGCCTGAGGCCGCGCGCCCATCGCTTCGTTTCACGGGGCGACAGGCGGGCGGCATTTCCTTGCGCCGCGATTTCCACTATGGACGCGCGGCTGCCTCTGAAGCGAGCCCCCTGTGATGATGTCCCTGCGGCCAGAAGCGTCCCGACCGCATGCCTTTGAGTGGCCGCTCGCGCTTCTCATCGTGATCCTCGGGGCCGCCGCCAGCATCTGGCTCTTCTTTCCCGGCATTGCGACGCACGACGTGATCGCCGTCTACGATCAGGCCTATGCCGGCGTGTTCGGCGACTGGCAGCCGCCGCTGCTCGGATGGGGATGGAAGCAGCTCGAGCCCTGGATCGGGTACGGTCCGAGTGCGCTTTTCCTGCCGACCGTCGCGATCTACTGGACCGCTTTCCTGATCGTCTTCGTCGCGCTGCGCCGGTCGAGCGCGGTCGCCTGGCTGGTGCTGATCATCGCCTTCCTGCCGCCGCTGACCGCCATCCTCGGCGTGCTGTGGCGCGACGTGATGTTCGCAGCCTGCTGGTTGCTCGCCTTCGGGCTCGTCCTGCTCGCCCGCGACGCCCAAGCGCTGGTTCGGATCGTGGCTTTCCTCGTCGCGCTCGCCTTCTTCATGGTCGGTTTTCTGATCCGGCCGAACGCGCTGTTCGCCGCGGCGCCGCTGCTCGTCTATCTCCTGTGGCCGCGGCGTTTTCTGTGGAAGCGGCTCATTCTGGTCGGTGTCCCGGCGATCGTCGTGCTGCAGCTCGCCTCCAATTTCGTGAACTACACCTGGCTGCAGGCCAAGCGCGAGAATGCGATCCACTCGGTGTTCGTCTTCGACCTGACCGGCATCACCCATTTTGCCGATCGCAACGTGTTTCCGATCGACGACTGGACGCCCGATCAGATCGAGAAGGTCAAGACGATCTGCTACGAGCCGACCTACTGGGATGCGATCTGGTGGCCGGACTGCTCCTTCGCCATGGCGCGGATCAATCGCGACGAGCCGAAGGGCACGAAGCTCTTCGGGTCTGAGACGCTGCAGCGGGCGTGGCTGCGGGCGATCATGAGCCATCCCGTCGCCTATGTGCAGCACCGCTACGCCTATTTCGAGGCGCTGATGACAGCGCGCATGATGGTCGTCTTCAACCAGTCCGCCTCGGGGCAGCACCGCTTCTTCTTCGTGCGCAGTGGTCATTTCTCGCTGTTTGAAAACGGCATGGCGTGGCTCAACGAAAACACACCGACCTTTCGCGGGTTTCCGTGGCTGATCCTGACCGGGCTGGTTTTTCTCCTGTCGCTGCGCTGGCGCGACGGCGGGCTCAAGGCCGCCACGCTCAGCCTGTCGATCTCCGGCCTCGTCTACACGCTGACCTATTTCGTTTTCGGTGTTGCCGCCGAGTATCGCTATGTCTATTGGACCGCGATGACCGGGCTCGTCGGACTGTGTCTGGTCGCGGTTTACTGGGCCGAACAGCGGCGCAAGCCGATCAATTCGCTCTAGACCCGATGGCGCGCCGCGTAGCCGGCGGCCGTTTCGATGGATCAAAGACCCATGGCGACAGTCACCTTTGTCGAACCCCGGATCGCGGTGCTCGTGCCGTGCTACAACGAGGCCGTGACCATCGCGGCCGTCGTCGAGGACTTCCGCAAGGCTCTGCCCCGCGCGACGATCTACGTCTATGACAACAACTCGACCGACGGCACGGCGGAAATCGGGGCGCGCGCGGGCGCCGTCGTCCGCCGCGAGAAGCGGCAGGGCAAGGGTGCCGTCGTCCGGCGCATGTTCGCCGACATCGAGGCCGACATCTATCTGATGGTCGACGGCGACGGCACCTACGACGCGGCAAGCGCGCGGCTTCTGGTCGATCGCCTGCGTGAGGGACCCTATGACCTCGTCAACGGCGCGCGGGTTGAAAGCGCGCAGGCCGCCTACCGCCCGGGACACCGCTTCGGCAACAAGATGCTGACGGGTCTCGTCACCTTCATCTTCGGCTCGGCCTCCCGCGACATGCTGTCGGGCTACAAGGCGATGTCGCGGCGTTTCGTGAAGTCGTTCCCGGCGCTGTCGACCGGCTTCGAGATCGAGACGGAACTCCTCGTCCACGCCCTCGAACTGGGCATTTCCGCCGACGAGGTCGACACGCCCTATCGGGAGCGCCCGCCCGGTTCGACGAGCAAGCTGCGCACGATCCATGACGGCATGCGCATCCTGCGCCTGATCACGCGGATGGTGAAGGAGGAGCGACCGCTTCTGTTCTTCTCCATCCTCGCGGCGACGCTGGCGCTCCTGTCCGTCGCCCTCGCGACACCGATCCTGCTCGAATATCTGTCGACGGGTCTTGTGCCGCGTCTGCCGACGGCGGTCCTGGCGGTCGGCCTGATGCTGAGCGGCGTGATCTCGCTGTTTGCGGGGCTCATTCTCGACACGGTCACGCGCGGGCGGCGCGAGACGAAGCGGCTTCGCTATCTCGCCTACGAAGCGACGCCATGAAGCTCACCGGGCGCGCGGCCCGTTTCGCCGTCGCGGGCGTCGTCGGCTTCATCGTCGATGCCGGCGTGCTCACCGTTCTCGTCTGGCTCGGCGGCGAACCGCGTATCGTGCGTGTTGTGTCGATCGGCCTTGCCATGACCGCGACCTGGTACGTCAACCGTAGGCTCGCCTTCGCCGATCGGGTCGCTGCGCCAACCTGGATGGAGTATGCGCGCTACATCGGCGCAAGCCTGTTGGGAGCGCTGGTGAACTACACGGTGTTCGCCGTGCTCATCACCTTCGGCGAGCCGTTCCGCAGCTACCCGGTGCTGGCGCTGACCGTCGCGACGGCCGTCGCGATGGGGGTGAATTTCTGGAGCTATTTCGCGTTCGTGTTCCGCAAGCGCTGAACCGGCGCGATCGGGGGCGGCCTCAGCCGCCGCCGAGACCCGGACCGAACCCGCCGAGAAGGCCGCGCATGAGCTGGGTGATGAAGTCGAGCTCCGATCCAGCTGTCGGGGTTGTCCGCGAGACGAAATCGAACACAACGCCGTCCTTCATGCCGTAATTGGCGACGCGGGTGACCTTGCCGTTCTTGTCGAAATAGACCGCCACCACGGTACGGTCGACGACGCGTGGCGTGAGGAAGGCGACCGGCCGGTAGCGGACCTGCTGGACGTAGTAGAACGCCTCGCCATTGATCGTCGACATGGTCGACGGCGTACCGAGTTCTGTCAGGACCACGTCGCGGCTGACGCCGGGCTTGATCTTCGCCAGCATGGATTCGGTGATGATGATGCCCTGGATCTGCGTCTCGGACATGTTGCCGAAGCTCTCGCAGCCGGCCAAACCCAGTGCCGCCACGAGCACGAGCGGCGAAAGCCTTGCGGCGGTTGACTTCGAGGAAACGGAACGCACCATCGAACTCCTTACCCGGCGGGGGCGAATTGCCACGTTGTCCGCAGCCATCGTCTCGCGTACCCCGCGCGCTTGACAAATTCAACCGCCGCCCGTCCACAAGTGCGGCACAGGAGACGCGATGCATGTTCGGCTGGTTCGCGAATCGAGACCGTGAACGCATCGTCGCTCGCGTATACGGGGAGATCGTGGCGCAAGCTCGGCAGCCGGTCTTCTATGCGACACTCGGCGTTCCGGATACGGTCGAGCATCGCTACGAGATGATGGTGCTGCACGTCTTCTTGCTGCTGCACCGGTTTCGTGACGAGGACGCCCGCGCCAAGGATGCCGCGCAGGAGGTCTGCGACCGCTTCTTTCTCGAGATGGACCGCGCGATGCGGGAAATGGGCGTCGGCGATCTGACGGTGCCGAAGCGCATGCGCAAGATCGCCGGGCTCTACACTGCCCGCGCCGCTGCCTACACCGAGGCGCTGGCACAGGCCGACGACGTCGCGCTTGCCGCCGAGCTTGCGCGGACGGTCGTCGCTGAGGGCGAGCCTGCGTTCAAGGCCGAGCGCCTTGCGACCTATGTCCGCGAAACGGTGCGCGCCCAACGCGATGTTCCCGCCATGGCGCTGATCGAGCAAAGGGTGGTATTCCCCGATGCGAACGCGTTTTCCGGGGTGGCGGGATGAGTGATCTCGACGACAGACATCTGCTGGTGACGGAGGTGCCGCCGGGCGGCAAGACGATCCGCATCACGCTGACGCCGCGCGAGTGCGGCGTCGTGGCCAAGGATCTCGACCTGCCGTCCGTCACATCGATCGCCGCGACGCTGCGTGCCGAGCAGTTCGGGGCCGATGGCATCGCGATCGGCGGCACGATCGAGGCGCGCTTCAGCTACACGTGCGTCGTCTCGCTCGAGGCCTTCGAGACGCAGGAAACCTTTCCAGTCGATATCCGCTTCTCGCCGGATGGAATCGATCCCTTCGACGAGAGCGAGGCCCTCGAAACCTTGCTTGACGGGGAGGGTGAGGATCTGCCCGACCGCCTCGTCGACGGGAGGGTCGATCTCTCCGCGATCGTCTTCGAGTTTTTCGCGCTCGGTCTCGATCCCTATCCGCGCAAACCCGGCATCGCCTTCGAGGCGCCGGTTGCCGGGGAGGAGGGCGGTCCCTTCGCCGAACTCGCCAAGCTGAAGAAGCCGGAATGACCGCCGGCGCCGTGGCTGGGTAAAGACCAGCGAAGGGGCTCGTGCGAATCCTTTGAAACTGGCATGGCTGGTCGCGGTTTCGCCGCTTTCGGGAGCGAACCAGACGAATGCCCATGGGACGAGCGACCGCCGAGCGATGACAGCCGCCGCCACGACCGACCCGACAACCGCCGGCGCGCAAAAACCCACGCCGACGGGAACGCGACCTTTCGGCAGCTTCGAATGGCTGTTGTCGCTGCGCTACCTGCGCGCGCGGCGGAAGGAAGGGTTCATTTCGGTCATCGCCGGCTTTTCGTTCCTCGGCATCATGCTCGGCGTCGCGACGCTGATCATCGTCATGGCGGTGATGAACGGTTTTCGCGCCGAACTGATGTCGAAAATCCTCGGCATCAATGGCCATGTGATGATCACGCCCGTCGAGACGCCGCTGACCGATTTCGCCGAGCTGACCGATCGCATTTCCGCGATCCCCGGCGTGAAGCTTGCGGTGCCGCTGGTGGAGGGACAGGCGCTCGCCTCTTCGCCGTTCGGTGCAGGCGGCGTGCTCGTGCGGGGCGTGCGCGGCAAGGAACTCGCCAACCTGCCCTCGATCGCGACAAACATCCGCGAGGGATCGATCGCGAATTTCGACGACAGCAAGGGCGTGCTGATCGGCCAGCGCCTCGCCAACCAGCTTGGCCTGCGCATCGGCGATACGATCACGCTCGTCTCGCCGCGCGGGGCCGCGACCGTCTTCGGTACGACGCCTCGAATCAAGGCCTATCCGATCGTCGCCATTTTCGAGATCGGCATGTCCGAGTTCGACGCGGCCTTCGTCTTCATGCCGCTCGCCGAGGCGCAGGGCTATTTCAGCCGCAACGGCGACGTGACGGCGATCGAGGTCTACATCGACGATCCCGATCAGGTCGACGCGCGGCGCACGGCGATCGACGCCGCGTCGCAGCGTCCGACGACCCTGACCGACTGGCGCCAGCGCAATGCGACCTTCTTCTCCGCTCTGGAGGTCGAGCGCAACGTCATGTTCATGATCCTGACGCTGATCATTCTCGTCGCGGCCCTCAACATCATCTCCGGCCTGATCATGCTGGTGAAGGACAAAGGACGGGACATCGCGATCCTGCGTACCATGGGCGCGACGCGCGGCTCGATCATGCGCGTCTTCCTGATCACCGGCACCGCGATCGGCGCGGTCGGCACGCTGGCTGGCTTCGCGCTCGGCGTCGTCGTGTGCTGGAACATCGAATCGATCCGCCAGTTCGTCTCGTGGCTGACCTCGACACAGATCTTTTCGCCGGAACTCTATTTCCTGTCGCGTCTGCCGGCCGAGATGGATCCGATGGAAGTGATCAGCGTCGTCGCCATGTCGCTTGGCCTGTCGGTCGTCGCGACGCTCTACCCCTCCTGGCGGGCGGCGCGGCTCGATCCTGTCGAAGCCCTGCGGTACGAATGATGAGCGGCGCGGCGTTGCAGCTTCAAGCGGTCGAGCGCCGCTATCGGCAGGGCGAGGCGACACTCGAGATCCTGCGCGGCGTCGATCTGACGGTGAAAGGCGGGCAGGCAGTCGCCCTCATAGCGCCGTCGGGCGTCGGCAAGTCGACTCTTCTCCATCTCGCGGGCCTGCTGGAGCACCCCGATGGCGGCGACATCCTGATCGGGGGGGCTGCCACGCGCCACCTCGACGATAGCGCACGCACCCGGATCCGCCGGCTCGAGATCGGTTTCGTCTATCAGTTCCACCATCTGCTGCCAGAGTTCTCGGCGCTCGAGAACGTGATGATGCCGCAGATCATCCGCGGCCTCGGCCGGGACGTCGCGCGCACCCGGGCGACCGAGTTGCTCGCCTATCTCGGCCTCGGCAAGCGCCTGAACCACCGACCGGCCGAACTCTCCGGCGGTGAGCAGCAGCGCGTCGCCATCGCGCGTGCCGTCGCCAACGCCCCGAAGATCCTGCTCGCCGACGAGCCGACCGGCAATCTCGACGTCGGGACCTCCGAGCACGTGTTCGCGACGATGATGGAACTCGTGCACGCCTCGGGGCTGGCCGCCGTCATCGCCACCCACAACATGGACCTCGCCGCCCGTATGGACCGGCGCGTGACGCTGCGCGACGGTCACATCGTCGAACTGGACTAGATCGGCGAACCGCGATGACCGAACCGCGCGGGCGGCCCTTTCTCGGCGTCGAGACCTCCTTTTCCGGTCGTTTCTGGCGTGATCGGCTCGATGGGCCCGGTTCCGTGCGCGCCCTCGCCATCGCCCAGCGCCACGGCCTGACGGATCTCCTGTCGCGCGTGCTCGCGGGGCGCGGGCTCGGGCCCGACGAGGTCGAGGCCTATCTGGAGCCGACGCTGCGCCGCCACATGCCGGATCCCTCGACGCTGACCGACATGGAGGCGGCGGCCGAGCGCCTCGCGGACGCTGCGCAGAAGGGCGAGGCGGTCGCGATCTTCGGCGATTACGACGTCGATGGCGCGACATCCTCCGCGCTCCTCGCCGACTGGCTCGCGGCGGCGGGCGCGCGGCCGCGCATCCACATCCCCGACCGGATCTTCGAGGGCTACGGGCCGAACGTCGAGGCGATCCGCCAGCTCCGGCAGGACGGCGCGACGCTGCTCGTCACGGTTGATTGCGGCACGACGAGCTTCGATGCCCTGGCGGCCGCCGCCACGATCGGGTTCGACGTGGTGGTGATCGACCACCACCAGGCCGGGGAAGCGCTGCCGCCGGCGGTGGCGATCGTCAATCCAAACCGGCTCGATGATCTGTCGGGGCAGGGCCATCTCGCGGCCTGCGGTGTCACCTTTCTGACGCTCGTCGCGGCCAACCGGGCGCTTCGCCGGCGCGGCTGGTGGTCGACACGGCCCGAGCCCGACCTGACCACGGCGCTTGACCTCGTCGCGCTCGGCACCGTCGCCGATGTCGTGCCCTTGCGCGGCCTGAACCGGGCCTATGTGGTGCGCGGGCTCGCCGTGATGCAGCGGCGGGAGCGGATCGGCCTGCGGGCGCTGATGGACCTCGCCCGGCTGGACGGCCCGCCGCGACCCTATCATCTCGGCTTTCTCCTCGGGCCGCGGATCAATGCCGGGGGACGGATCGGCGACGCTTCGCTCGGCGCCCGCCTGCTGCGCACGCGCGGCGAGAGTGAAGCGCAGCGCATCGCCGAGACGCTCGATCGGCTCAACCGCGAGCGCCAGACGCTCGAGGCCGGCATGCTGGAACAGGCGATGGAGGAAGCCGGCACGGCACTCGGCCAGGATGGCGCCGCCGCCAGCATCGTGACGGCGTCGGCCCAATGGCATCCCGGTGTCGTCGGTCTCGTGGCGGCGCGGCTCAAGGAGCGTTTTGGTCTTCCGTCATTCGCGATCGCGTTCGACGGCGACACCGGCACGGGATCGGGGCGGTCGATCGAGGGCGTGGATCTCGGCCGGGCAGTGCGTGGCGCGGTCGAGGCGGGACTTCTCGTCAAGGGGGGCGGCCACGCGATGGCGGCCGGCCTCACGATCATGCGCGATCGGCTCGGGCCGTTCCGCCGTTACCTCGAGGACGAACTGGCGGCGGCGGTGGAGCGCGCGCGGAAGGGGCGATCGCTGGCGATCGACGGTGCCCTCGCGCCGTCCGGCGCGACGCCCGAGATGATCGCCTCGATGGACCAGGCAGGCCCCTTCGGCCAGGGCAACCCGGAACCGGTCTTTGCGCTGCCGGCCGTGACGGTCGGTTTCGCCGATGTGGTTGGCGACGCCCATGTGAAGCTGCGGCTGAAGGCGCCCGACAATCAGGCCCTTGATGCCATCGCCTTTCGCGCCGCGGGTCAACCGCTCGGCGACGCGCTGCTGGCGGCGCGCGGCGCGCCGGTGCACGTCGCCGGTACGCTGTCGATCGATCGCTGGAGCGGGCGCGAAAAGGTGCAGCTGCGCGTGATCGACGCCGCCGCGACGCGCTGAGGTGGGCGCTTGCCGGACCGCAGCCCGTTCGAGACCGACGGGCAGGGCCGGTCCGATCCCGTCACTGCGGCGTCAGGCGTTCCTGGCCGACACCCTCTTCGCCGGCGATGGACCATGTCCCGTCAAGCACGCCGTCGCCGTCCACACGGTAGATGACGAGGCCGATCGACTTGC
Source organism: Labrys sp. (in: a-proteobacteria) (assembly GCA_046344875.1). Taxonomy (GTDB): domain Bacteria; phylum Pseudomonadota; class Alphaproteobacteria; order Rhizobiales; family Labraceae; genus Labrys. The sequence goes on from JBKDKQ010000050.1 coordinate 34,907, forward strand.
CGAGCACATAGGCGGCGCCGAGCACCTCACCCTGTCGCATGCAGAAGGCCTCGCTCGACTGACCGTTGCCGATGGTCCAGGTGATCGAGCAGTTGCCGCCCTCCGTGCCCTCGATTCGAGCTGTGCCCGTGTATGTGCTGCCATTCGGGTTCTTGCCCTCGACGCTGTAGGTGCCGCCGATGTCCTGGGCCGCGCTGATCCCGGTCGACAGCAGGAGAGTGGCGAGAGCGGTGGCGGTCCTGCGACCGATTGTCATGATCATGGTTCCCTCGATGCGGATGAGCTGGATGATTCGGCGCTCACCCAATCACACTACGCGACACGAGTTACCAGAACACCGTATGACGGTTGTCCAAAGCCATAACCAGACGGCTAGACGGTCAAGTTTTAGTATTTTGGTAACGATGTTCCCCGCGAAAACCGAGCAGCGGGGCGGTTGGTCACCAAATCGACGAGAGAACAAAAAAAGAACTTGATTGGAAAAGAACAAAGTGCGTACATCGAAACAGAAGTGACGCGAGTCACACGCCTTGCTAAGGAGCGGTCAATGTCCCAGTCCCAGTTGCGGTTGGTCGAAGGAGCTTCCATGGACAAGACGAAGGCACTGGATGCCGCGCTCTCGCAGATCGAGAGAGCCTTCGGCAAGGGCTCGATCATGCGCCTCGGCAAGGGGCAGAAGAGCGTCGAGATCGAGACCATCTCGACCGGATCGCTGGGGCTCGACATCGCGCTCGGCATCGGGGGGCTGCCCAAGGGGCGTGTCATCGAGATCTATGGGCCTGAATCCTCCGGCAAGACGACGCTCGCCCTCCACACGGTCGCCGAAGCGCAGCGCAAGGGTGGCGTCAGCGCCTTTATCGACGCCGAACACGCGCTCGATCCGGGCTATGCCCGCAAGCTCGGCGTCAATCTCGACGATCTCCTGATTTCGCAGCCCGACACCGGCGAGCAGGCGCTCGAGATCTGCGACACGCTGGTGCGGTCCGGGGCCATCGACGTCATTGTCGTCGATTCCGTCGCGGCGCTGACGCCGAAGGCGGAGATCGAGGGGGAGATGGGCGAGTCGCAGCCGGGCCTGCAGGCGCGCCTGATGAGCCAGGCCTTGCGCAAGCTCACCGCCTCGATCAGCCGCTCGAACACGATGGTGATCTTCATCAACCAGATCCGCATGAAGATCGGCGTGATGTATGGCAGCCCCGAGACGACGACGGGCGGCAATGCGCTGAAGTTCTACGCCTCCGTTCGCCTCGACATTCGTCGCATCGGCGCGATCAAGGAGCGCGAGGAGACGGTCGGCAACCAGACCCGCGTGAAGGTCGTCAAGAACAAGGTCGCTCCGCCGTTCAAGCAGATCGAATTCGACATCATGTATGGCGAGGGGATCTCGAAGGCGGGTGAATTGCTCGATCTCGGCGTCAAGGCCGGCGTCGTCGAGAAGTCGGGGGCCTGGTTCTCCTATGAAAGCCAGCGTCTCGGCCAGGGCCGCGAGAACGCGAAGCAGTTCCTCAAGGATAATCCCGACATCGCCGGCCGGATCGAGAGCGCGATCCGCCAGAATGCGGGCCTGATCGCCGACAAGATCCTCGAGAACATCGATCCGTCGGAAGCGGGATCCGACGACATGTGATCGGCTCCGGCCGCCGGTGCCCGTTCCGGCGGCCGGCAGCCTCGACAGCGCCGATTCGTCTCGATAAAAGCCCCTCATCGCGCCGCAACAGGCGGCGCCAGTCCCTGAGCACGGCGGACCATGAGCGGCGTCAACGAGATTCGTTCCACCTTCCTCGACTATTTCGCGCGCAACGGCCACGCCGTGGTCGACTCCTCGCCCCTCGTTCCGCGCAACGATCCGACCCTGATGTTCACGAATGCTGGCATGGTCCAGTTCAAGAACGTCTTCACCGGTGTCGAGAAGCGCCCCTATTCGACGGCCGCGACCTCGCAGAAATGTGTGCGCGCCGGCGGCAAGCACAACGATCTCGACAATGTCGGGTACACCGCGCGGCATCACACCTTCTTCGAGATGCTGGGGAACTTCTCCTTCGGCGACTATTTCAAGGACCGCGCGATCGAACTCGCCTGGAACCTCGTCACCAAGGAGTTCGGGCTGCCGAAGTCGAAGCTGACGGTCACCGTCTATGCCGATGACGACGAGGCGCATGGCCTGTGGAAGAAGATCGCGGGCCTGACCGACGACAAGATCATCCGTATCGCCTCATCCGACAATTTCTGGCGCATGGGGGACACCGGTCCGAACGGTCCGTGCTCCGAGATCTTCTATGATCACGGCGACCATATTCCCGGCGGTCCGCCCGGTTCGCCGGATGCGGATGGCGACCGGTTCATCGAGATCTGGAATCTCGTCTTCATGCAGTTCGAGGACCTGCCGGGCGGCGAGAAGATCACGCTGCCGCGCCCGTCGATCGACACGGGCATGGGCCTTGAGCGCATCGCGGCGGTGCTTCAGGGCACGCATGACAATTACGAGACCGACCTGATGCGCGCCTTGATCCGCGCCAGCATCGAGGCCGTCGGCGTGGATGCGGACGGTCCGCGCAAGGCGTCACATCGCGTGATCGCCGATCATCTGCGGGCCTCCTCCTTCCTCGTCGCCGACGGCGTGCTGCCGTCGAACGAGGGTCGCGGCTATGTTCTGCGTCGGATCATGCGCCGTGCCATGCGCCATGCCTCGCTCCTTGGCGCGCGGGATCCGGTGATGTGGCGGCTCGTGCCGGCGCTGGTGCGCGAGATGGGCGCGGCCTATCCGGAACTGCGCAACGCCGAACCGCTCATCACCGAGACGCTGCGGCTCGAGGAAAAGAACTTCCGCCGGACGCTGGAGCGGGGGCTCGCCATCCTGGAACAGGAATCGGCCAAGCTCGGGGAAGGCGACGTCTTTTCCGGCGATGTCGCCTTCACGCTGTACGACACCTATGGCTTTCCGCTCGACCTGACGCAGGACGCGCTGCGGGCACGCTCGATCACGGTCGACACGGGCGCCTTCGGTGAGGCGATGCAGCGCCAGCGTGAGAAAGCCCGTGCGGCCTGGTCCGGTTCCGGCGATGCGGCGACCGAAACGGTGTGGTTCTCGCTGCGCGAGCGCGTCGGGGCGACCGAGTTTCTCGGCTACGACACCGAGACCGCGGAGGGCGTCGCGACGGCGATCCTGCGCGAGGGCAAGGAGGTCGAGGCGCTGCGCCAGGGCGAGAAGGGCCAGCTTCTCGTCAACCAGACCCCGTTCTACGCCGAGTCCGGCGGCCAGCAGGGCGATCACGGCACGATTTCGGGGGCGGGCTTTTCCGCGCGCGTCACCGACACCAACAAGAAGCTCGGCGATCTCTTCGTCCATTCGGTCGAGGTCACCTCCGGCACGCTTGCGGTCGGTGCCGCGCTCGAACTCCAGGTCGACCGCCAGCGCCGCAGCGCCATTCGCGCCAACCATTCGGCGACCCATCTCCTGCACGAGGCGTTGCGCCTCACGCTCGGCGATCACGTCGCGCAGAAGGGATCGCTCGTCGCGCCCGAGCGGCTGCGCTTCGACTTCTCGCACCCAAAACCCCTGTCGCGCGAGGAACTCGCCGAGATCGAGGATCTCGCCAATGCGGTCATTCTCGACAACAGCCCCGTGGTCACGCGCCTGATGAGCCTCGAGGACGCGACCGCGACCGGTGCCCGCGCGCTGTTCGGTGAAAAATACGGCGAGGAAGTCCGCGTCGTGTCGATGGGCTCGACCGTGCCGGGGCTCAACCGGCCCTGGTCGGTCGAACTCTGCGGCGGCACGCATGTGTCGCGCACGGGCGACATCGGCCTCGTCCGCATCGTCTCGGAAGGGGCGGTCGCGGCCGGCGTTCGCCGCATCGAGGCGCTGACCGGGCGCGCGGCGCGCAAGCAGCTCGGCAGCGACAGCGATCTTCTCGGCGCGCTCGCCAGCCTGATGAAGGTCTCGGTTGCCGATGCCGGCGATCGTCTGGCCGGCCTGATCGAGGAGCGCCGCAAGCTGGAGCGTGATCTCGCCGAGGCCCGCAAGAAGCTCGCCATGGGGGGTGGCGCCGCGCAGGTCGAGGCGCCGGTGCAGGCCGGCCGCTTTGCTTTCCTCGGCAAGCCGGTCTCGGGCGTCGACGTCAAGGATCTCAAGGCACTCGCCGACGAGGCGAAGAAGCAGGTTGGGTCGGGCGTCGTGGCGCTCGTCGCCGTGTCCGAGGATGGCCGCGCCGGTCTTGTCGTCGGGGTGACCGCCGATCTGACGGCCTCAGTCAGCGCCATCGATCTCGTGCGCGTCGGATCCGAGGCGCTCGGCGGCAAGGGCGGGGGCGGGCGCCCGGACCTCGCTCAGGCCGGGGGACCGGACGGCGCGAAGGCCGCCGCCGCGCTCGAGGCGATCGCCGAAGCGCTCCGAGCCCGGTGAGGAGGCGACCATGGCGAACGAGGCCGCACCGCTTCGCCGCCTGGTCTACGAGGTCCTGGAGGAAGCTGCGGGGGGCCATCCGATCGCGCGGGCGGTCACGACCGGCCTTCTCGTTCTCATCCTCGTCAACGTGACGGCCGTGGTGCTCGAATCAATCCCGGAATGGCGGGCGGTTCACGAGCCCGTTTTCCTGACGATCGAGATCGTCTCCGTCATCGTCTTCACGGTCGAGTATCTCCTCAGGCTCTGGTCCTCGGTCGAACATCCGCCGTTCCGCGGCCTGTCGCCCGCCATGGCGCGGCTGCGTCATGCGCTTCATCCGATGGCGCTCGTCGATCTTCTCGCAATCCTGCCCTTCTATCTGTCCTTCGTCTTCGAGCAGGATCTGCGGGTCCTGCTCGCGTTCAGGCTGCTGCGCTTCTTCAAGCTGGCGCGCTATTCGCCAGGCCTCACCAGCCTGATGGACGCGGTGCGCTCCGAGCGTCATGCGCTCATCGCCTGCGCGGTGATCCAGTTCGGTGCCGTGCTGACGACGGCAACGGTGATGCATCTCGTCGAGCACAAGGCGCAGCCGGCCGCTTTCGGCTCGATTCCCTCGGCGATGTGGTGGGCGGTCGTCACCCTCAGCACCGTCGGCTATGGTGACGTCGTCCCGGTCACGACGCTCGGCAAGGTGGTCGGCGCCTTCACGATGATGCTCGGTCTCGTCATGCTCGGCCTGCCGGTCGGCATCATCGCCTCCGCCTTCGCGCGCGAGATCCAGCGCCACGAGTTCGTGGTCACCTGGGCGATGGTTGCGCGGGTTCCGCTCTTCTCCGATCTCGGTGCGGCGTCCATCGCTGCGATCATGCGCTATCTGCGGTCGCAGAGCGCGCAGGCCGGCGAGACCCTCGTGCGCCGGGGCGACAGGGCGCATTCCATGTATTTCATCGCGGCCGGTGAGGTCGAGGCCGAGTTCCCGGGCGAACGCAAACGGCTTGGGCCCGGCCAGTTCTTCGGCGAAATCGCGGTGATCGAGGATGCCGAGCGTGCCGCGACCGTGCGGGCGATCACGCCCGTGCGGCTTCTCGTTCTCGACGCCATCGACCTGAAGATCGTCATGGATTCGGACGCCGACATCGCCACCCGCATCCATGCCATTGCGCGTCGGCGGGTCGAGCCGGAACGCATCGCGCCGCATGCCGACATCGCGGCGGAAGAGCTGACCGGCGGCGATATGGCTGGTGACGGCACGGGCGCGACGCGCTAAGTCGGCTTACCGTTCGATCCCGGAGGTCCCGATGTCCGAAAAGCCCGTTCCCGACTGGATGAAGCCGCTCTGGGTCCGGCTGTCGCTGGTGATCCTCCCCTCGGTCTGGGCCGTGGTGGAGGCGATCAACGAGCAATGGATGTGGGCCGCGCTGTTCGGCGCGGCCGGTGTGTGGGGAGCCTACACGCTGATCGCGAAGTTCGACCCCGACGGCACCATCCGCTGACGCGGCACGGTGCCATCGGGCGCGCTGCGTGTCGCGCTCACCGCTTCGTCATGGCGGTGCGCAGGTTTTCGTCGATCTTGTCGAGGAAACCCTGCGTCGACAGCCACTTCTGGTCCGGACCGACGAGCAGGGCGAGATCCTTCGTCATGAAGCCGGACTCGACTGAATCGACGCAGACCTTTTCCAGCGTCAGCGCGAAATGCTTGAGATCGTCATTGCCGTCGAGCTTGGCGCGATGGGCGAGGCCGCGCGTCCAGGCGAAGATCGATGCGATTGGGTTGGTCGAGGTCTCCTTGCCCTTCTGATGCTCGCGATAGTGCCGCGTCACCGTTCCGTGCGCGGCCTCCGCCTCGACGATCTGGCCGTCGGGGGTCATCAGGACAGAGGTCATCAGGCCGAGCGAGCCGAAGCCCTGCGCCACGACGTCCGACTGCACGTCGCCGTCATAGTTCTTGCAGGCCCAGACATAGCCGCCCGACCACTTCAGCGCCGAGGCGACCATGTCGTCGATCAGGCGATGCTCGTAGATGATCTTCTTCGCGTCGAAGGCCGCCTTGAACTCGGTCTGGTAGATCTCTTCGAAGATGTCCTTGAAGCGCCCGTCATAGGCCTTCAGGATCGTGTTCTTCGTCGACAGGTAAACCGGATAGCCGCGCTGCAGGCCGTAGTTCAGCGAGGCGCGCGCAAAATCGCGGATCGATTCGTCGAGGTTGTACATCGCCATGGCAACGCCCGAGCCCGGTGCCGAGAACACGTCCTTCTCGATCACCTGGCCATCCTCGCCGACGAACTTGATCGTCAGCTTGCCCTTGCCGGGGAAGCGGAAATCCGTGGCGCGGTACTGGTCGCCGAAGGCGTGACGGCCGACGACGATCGGCTGCGTCCAACCCGGAACGAGACGCGGCACGTTCTTGCAGATGATCGGCTCGCGGAAGATGACGCCGCCCAGAATGTTGCGGATGGTGCCGTTCGGCGACTTCCACATCTCCTTGAGATTGAACTCCTTCACCCGCGCCTCGTCGGGGGTGATGGTGGCGCATTTCACCGCGACGCCGTGGCGCTTGGTCGCCTCCGCCGCCTCGATCGTCACCTTGTCGTTCGTCGCGTCGCGATTCTCGATGCCGAGGTCGTAATAGTCGATCGTCAGGTCGAGATAGGGGTGGATCAGCTTGTCCTTGATGAACTGCCAGATGATGCGGGTCATCTCGTCGCCGTCCATGTCGACGACGGGGTTCTTCACGGGGATCTTCGCCATTTCTGCCACCCTCGGGGGTTCAACGTTCACGGTCGGCTATAGCATCGGGGGGGCAGGGCGCAAAGCCGAGGGAACCCGGACTTTGGGATAGGCCGGCACGGTGACGTCCAACCGCCGCCCGGCCCGGCCGGCGCCTGCCGCGGTGCAAAACTCGGCGGTCTGCTTGCCCCGGCAGGGCGGAGCGCCTATCACCGCTTCTCGGCATGACCGCAGCAGCAAGCTATCCGCACCGTCATCTCCTCGGCATCGAAGGGCTGAGGGAGAGCGACATTTTGGCGCTGCTGGACAGCGCGGAAGAGCACATCGCCTTCAACCGCCGCATCGAGAAGAAATCCTCGGCCCTGCGGGGGCGGACGCAGATCAACCTCTTTTTCGAGCCCTCGACCCGAACGCAGTCGTCGTTCGAACTCGCCGGCAAGCGGCTTGGCGCCGACGTGATGAACATGTCGGTCGGCTCCTCTTCCGTGAAGAAGGGCGAGACGCTGATCGACACCGCCGCGACGCTCAATGCCATGCGGCCGGACGTCATCGTGGTGCGCCACGCACAGGCGGGAGCGGTGCACTTGCTCGCGCGCAAGGTCGACTGCGCCGTGGTCAATGCGGGCGACGGCGCGCATGAGCATCCGACGCAGGCGCTGCTCGATGCCCTCACCATTCGCCGCAACAAGGGACGGATCGCGCGGCTCACCGTCGCGATCTGCGGGGACATCCTGCATTCGCGCGTCGCGCGATCGAACATGCTGCTGCTTGGCGCGCTCGGGGCGCGGGTACGCGTGATCGCGCCCTCGACGCTGCTGCCCGTCGGGATCGAGCGTTTTGGCGTCGAGGTCTATCGCGACATGCGCGAGGGGCTGCGCGACGCCGACATCGTGATGATGCTGCGGCTGCAGCGTGAGCGCATGGCCGGTGCCTTCGTGCCCTCGACGCGGGAGTACTACCGCTATTTCGGGCTCGACGCGGCCAAGCTGGCCCTCGCCAAACCCGATGCCCTCGTCATGCATCCGGGGCCGATGAACCGGGGCGTCGAGATCGACACCGAGGTCGCCGATGGCGCGCAGTCGCTCATCCGCGAGCAGGTCGAGATGGGCGTGGCGGTGCGCATGGCGGTGCTCGAAGCGCTCGCTCACCACCTGCCGAACGCATGAGCGGGCCGATGGCATCCGATCTCCAGCCGCCACTGATCCTTGCCGATGGCCTTCTGGTCGATCCGGTCGCGGGACACGAGACCTTCGGCGACGTGCGGATCGAGGACGGGGTCGTCGTCGGCGTCGGGCGTAACCTGCCGCGCGAGGAGGCGGTCGTCATCGACTGCCGCGGCCTCGTCGTCGCTCCGGGCCTCGTCGATATCCGCGCCTTCATCGGCGAGCCGGGTGCAGAACACCGCGAAACGCTCGCCACCGCCTCGCGCGCGGCGGCGGCCGGCGGCGTGACGACCGTCGTGTGCATGCCGACGACGCATCCCCCGATCGATGATCCGGCGATCGTCGATTTCGTGCAGCGCCGCGCGCGCGATACGGCGATCGTCCATATCGGTGTGATGGCGGCGATGACGAAGGGCCTCGCCGGCGAGGAGATGAGCGAGATCGGCCTTCTGCTGGAAGCCGGCGCGCTCGCTTTCACCGACGGGTCGAAAAGCGTGATGAATGCCCGGCTGATGCGCCAGCTCATGGTCTATGCGCATGATTTCGACGCCCTTCTGGTCCATCATACCGAGGATGCGACGCTCGTCGGCGCGGGCGTGATGAACGAGGGTGAGTTCGCTTCGCGTCTCGGTCTGACGGGTATTCCGACAGCGGCGGAGGCGGTGATGCTCGAGCGCGACATGCGCCTCGTGCGGTTGACGGGCGCGCGCTACCACGCGGCGTCAGTCACCTGCGCCGACTCGATCGAGATCCTGCGGCGCGCCAAGGATGCCGGATTGCCGGTCACAGCGTCCGTCTCGATCAACCATCTGACGCTGAACGAGAACGACATCGGCGCCTTCCGGACCTTCTGCAAGGTGTCGCCGCCGCTGCGGGCCGAGAGCGATCGTCGGGCGCTCGTCGAGGCCGTGGCCGACGGCACGATCGATACGATCGTTTCCGACCACAATCCGCAGGACGTGGAGACCAAGCGTCTTCCCTTCACCGAGAGCGCCGACGGGGCAATCGGGCTGGAGACCATGCTGCCGGCGGCGATGCGGCTCGTTCATGCAGGCGATCTCTCTCTGGCGACGCTCCTGCGTGCGCTCGCGCGACGTCCGGCGGAGCTGCTCGGGCTTGACGCCGGTCGCCTGTCCGCCGGCGCGCCGGCGGACATCGTCGTCTTTGATCCGGATGCCCCCTTCGTGCTCGATCCGGCAACGCTGCGCTCGCGCTGTAAGAATACGCCCTTCGACGGGGCACGGCTGCAGGGCGAGGTTCGGCTGACGCTGGTCGATGGCCGCATCGTTTTCCGGCTGGATGACCGAAACTGACGGTTTTTGGGTAGTTTTTCCTGTTTTTCCGGTGGATTTCGTCGGTTTTCGTTGGCTTGTCGGCGCGCCGTGCTAGCCTTGTCATCGGTTCTGCACGGATATGTGGCAACGCGGTCGCCGTGGTTGGCGGCTTGACGACGGCCGGTCACCTGTTGCTTTCGATGGACCGACGCCCGACTGCGTGACGGCGTTCCCATATCCTCCGACCACCGACGAGGCCGTCATGCCCGATCCGATCAGCTGGACATTCTCGGCGCCTTACTTCGCCGCGGTGTTCGTCCTCGGCTACCTTTTGGGTTCGATCCCGTTCGGTCTCATCCTGACGCGTCTCGCCGGTCTCGGCGACATCCGCAAGATCGGCTCCGGCAACATCGGCACCACGAACGTGCTGCGCACGGGCCGGAAGGACATCGCGGCGGCGACACTCGTCGCCGATGCGCTGAAGGGCACGGCGGCCGTGCTGATCGCCGGGCAGTGGGGGCCGGACACGGCGATCATCGCCGGCCTCGGCGCCTTTCTGGGGCATCTCTTTCCGGTCTGGCTGCGGTTCAAGGGCGGCAAGGGCGTCGCGACCTATCTCGGCATCCTGATCGGTCTCGCCTGGCCAGTGGCGCTGATTTTTGCCGCGACCTGGGTCGGGATCGCTTTCCTGACGCGCTATTCCTCGGCGTCCGCGCTCGTCGCGAGCCTCGTCTCGCCGATCGCGCTTCTTTGGCTCGGCTATCGCCAGGAGGCCGAGTTGTTGGGGCTTCTGGCGCTGCTGTTGTGGATCATGCACCGCGCGAATATCGGCCGGCTGATCGCGGGCACAGAAAGCAGGATCGGCCAGAAGACATGAGCGAAAGGGCTTTATGAGCGGACCGCGCCTCACCGACACGCAGCGTCTCGACTGGCTGCGGCTCATTCGGTCGGAAGGCGTCGGCCCGCGGACGTTTCGGGCCCTCATCAACCAGTTCGGTGGCGCGCGGCAGGCGCTCGAGGCTCTGCCGGACCTGCTGCGACGGCGCGGCATCGCCGCGACTGCGATCATGCCGTTTGCCGCGGCCGAAGCGGAAATGGCGGCGACCGAGCGGGCCGGCGCGCGCTTCATCGCGCGTGGGGAACCTGATTATCCGCTGCTCCTCGCCTCCGTCGATTCGGCACCGCCGCTGATCGCGGTGCGGGGCGAGGCCGCGGTTCTGGCGCGCCCCGGCGTCGCGATCGTCGGCGCGCGCAACGCTTCGGCGCAGGGGTTGCGCTTTGCGGCGCTTCTCGCCCGCGATCTTGGGGAAGCCGGCCTCGCGGTCGTCTCGGGCCTCGCGCGCGGGATCGACGCGGCCGCGCATGAGGCCTCGCTCGGCAGCGGAACCGTCGCCGTTCTCGCCGGCGGGCTCGGCCGCCTCTATCCGCCGGAGCATCGCCCGCTCGCCGACCGAATCGTCGAGAGCGGCTGCATCGTCACCGAAATGCCGTTCGACTGGACGGCGACCGGCCGGGACTTTCCTCGCCGCAACCGCATCGTCAGCGGCCTCGCCTATGGCACCGTCGTCGTCGAGGCGGCGTTGCGGTCCGGTTCGCTCATCACCGCCCGCTTCGCCAGCGAACAGGGGCGCGACGTGTTCGCGGTCCCCGGCTCGCCGCTCGATCCGCGCGCCGAGGGCACGAACCGCCTGATTCGCGAGGGCGCGACGCTCGTCACCGGCGCCCGTGACATCCTCGATGCGCTGGCGCCCACCATCGCGCGTGGCGAGCCGCCGCTGCCGCGGGTGGAGGAGAGGGGCGGGGAGGACGAGCCGCTCTGGGATGAACTTGAAGGTTATGCCAGCGCCGATCGCAGCGCCTCGGCCTATGACATGCACGATCTTGCCGAGCCCGCCCCACGGCCGGCGGATGTGACGTTGCTCGACCTCCTCGGGACGGCGCCGATGGGTGTCGATGATCTGGTGCGGCTCTCGGGCCTCAGCCTGCGCGCCGTTCAAGTGGCGCTGCTCGATCTCGAACTCGCCGGCCGCCTCGAGCGGCATGGCGAGAACCGCTTCTCACGGCTGTGAGCCATCGCCCTTGCGCCGCCGGTGCCCGTCGATCAGCGACTGCATGGCGCCGCGAAGCGTCTGGATGTCCTGCCGGGTCAGCGACAGCCGGTTGAAGATGTTGCGGAAGTTGCGAACCATGCGCGGCCGCTTTTCCGGCGGTGTGAAGAAGCCCGACGCGTCGAGTTCCTGTTCGACGAAGTCGAAGAACGCGAGCAGATGCTGGCGCTCGGCGGGGGGGGACGTCTTGGTCGGCGCGATCGGCACCGCGCCGCCGGAATGGAGCTTCCACCACTCATAGCCGAAGATCAGCACCGCCTGGGCGAGGTTCAGAGAGGGAAAGGCCGGGTTGACCGGATAGGAGACGATGGTGTCTGCGAGGGCGACATCGTCATTGTCGAGCCCGGTGCGCTCCGGCCCGAAAAGGATGCCGACCCGCTGGTCGGTCGTGCCGGTGTCGAAAATCTCGCGCGCCGCCTCCTCGCCCGACAGATGCGGCTTCTGCTGGCCGCGCTCGCGTGCCGTCGTGGCATAGACCTTCCGCAGGTCCGCGATCGCCTCCTGCGTCGTCGGGTAGAGGCGCGCCGCGTCGAGGATATGGGCAGCGCCCGACGCCGCCTCATGCGCGCCCTTCATCGGCCATCCCTCGCGGGGCGCGACGAGCCGCATGTCGGACCAGCCGAAATTGGCCATGGCGCGCGCGCACATGCCGATGTTTTCGGCAAGCTGCGGGCGGACCAGGATGACGATGGGCGGGCGCGAGGACATGGGTCGCCTAGAAGACGAAGGACGCCGCGATGGTCAAGCCCGCGAACGCGCCGCGGGCCTGTCCGCCGCATCGTCCGATCGAAGGGACAGCGCCTAAACAATTGAAGAAAAAGGCAAAGAATGCTGTGAGGCGCGCAGCTTCGCGCGTGGCTTCGCGCGGCGGAATCGTCTAGAAGGAGCGAGCCTCAGCATCCGGGATTCGATCTTGACCGACGACATTCAACGACCCGAAAGCGGCGAACCGTCCGATATTCGCCCGATTTCGATCACGGACGAAATGAAGCGCAGCTATCTCGATTACGCGATGAGCGTGATCGTGAGCCGTGCCTTGCCGGATGCGCGCGACGGTCTCAAGCCGGTCCATCGGCGGATTCTCTACGCGATGTATGAGAGCGGCTATCTGCCCGAGCGCAAGCATGTGAAGTCCTCGCGGATCGTTGGCGACGTCATGGGTCAGTATCACCCCCATGGCGATCAGGCGATCTACGACGCGCTGGTGCGCATGGCGCAGCCCTTCTCGATGCGGCTCATGCTCGTCGACGGGCAGGGGAATTTCGGATCGGTCGACGGCGATCCGCCGGCGGCGATGCGCTACACAGAATCGAAGCTCGCCCGGCCCGCCATGGCGCTGCTGGACGACATCGACAAGGAAACCGTCGATTTCCAGGACAATTACGACGGATCGCGCCAGGAGCCGATGGTTCTGCCGGCGCGCTTTCCCAACCTTCTCGTCAACGGCGCCGGCGGCATCGCGGTCGGCATGGCGACGAACATCCCGCCGCACAATCTCGGCGAGGTCATCGACGGGTGTCTCGCCTACATCAACGATCCGCTGATCTCGATCGACGACCTGATGGCGCATGTGCCGGGACCGGACTTCCCGACGGGCGCGACGATTCTGGGGCGTGGCGGCATCCGTGCGGCCTATCATCTCGGTCGCGGATCGATCGTTCAGCGCGCCAAGGCGACGATCGAGGAGATCCGCAAGGATCGTGAAGCGATCATCATCACCGAGATCCCCTATCAGGTGAACAAGGCGACGCTGATCGAGCGGATCGCCGAGCTGATCCGCGAAAAGAAGGTCGAGGGCGCGGCCGATGTGCGGGACGAGTCGGATCGCACCGGCATGCGCATCGTCATCGAACTGCGCCGCGATGCGGTCGGCGATGTCGTCTTGAACCAGCTCTACCGCTTCACGCCGCTGCAGTCCTCCTTCGGTGCCAACATGGTCGCGCTGAACGGCGGCAAGCCGGAGGTGATGAACCTCAAGGACATGGTGGCCGCCTTCGTCGATTTCCGTGAACAGGTGATCGAGCGGCGGACTAAGTACCTCCTCATGAAGGCGCGCGAACGCGCCCATGTGCTGTGCGGTCTCGCCATCGCCGTCGCCAACATCGATGAGGTGATCCGGATCATCCGCACCAGCGCCGATCCGAACTCGGCCCGCGAGGCCCTGATGGGTCGTGACTGGCCGGCCTCCGACATCGCGCCGCTGATCCGCCTCGTCGACGACCCGGCCCATCCGATGAACGCGGACGGCACCTATCGGCTGTCGGAAGCGCAGGCCCGGGCCATTCTGGATCTGCGCCTGCAACGCCTCACGGCCCTTGGTCGAGACGAGGTTGGTGATGAATTGCAGAAGCTCGCCAATGAGATAACGGATTTTCTTGATATTCTACGTTCACGTGCGCGGATCATGGACATCGTCCGGACCGAACTGCTGGAGCTCAAGGCCGCACACGCCACCCCGCGCATGACCGAAATCCTCGACAGCGATGCCGACTTCGAGGACGAGGACCTCATCCAGCGCGAGGACATGGTCGTCACCGTCAGCCATGCCGGCTATGTGAAGCGCGTGCCGCTCTCCACCTATCGGGCGCAGCGGCGTGGCGGCAAAGGTCGCTCCGGGATGCAGACGCGCGAGGAGGATTTCGTCACGCGGCTGTTCGTCGCCAACACGCACACGCCGGTGCTGTTCTTCTCCTCCAAGGGGCGCGTCTACAAGGAGAAGGTCTGGCGGCTGCCGCTCGCGGCGCCGACGGCCCGCGGCAAGGCGCTGGTCAACATCCTGCCGCTGGAGGAGGGCGAGCGCATCACCTCGATCATGCCGCTGCCGGAGGACGAGAACTCGTGGCAGACGCTGCACATCCTCTTCGCCACCACGTCGGGCACGGTGCGGCGCAACGATCTGTCGGATTTCGTCCAGGTCAACCGCGCCGGCAAGATCGCGATGAAGCTCGAGGAGGGCGAGGCGATCAAGGACGTCTCGATCTGCACCGAGGCCGACGACGTGCTGCTGACGACGGCCGACGGCCAGTGCATCCGCTTCCCCGTCACCGACATCCGCGTCTTCAAGGGTCGCGATTCGATGGGCGTGCGCGGCATCCGGCTCGAGGGGGACGACAGCGTCATCTCCATGGCGATTATCCACCACAAGGAGGTCTCGCCCGATGAGCGCGCGGCCTATCTGAAGCGCCGCCGTGCGCTGGAAGGCGAGGCGGATGCCGATCCGACCGAGATCGTGGAAGACGCAGAGGACGGCGTCGAGGGCGGGGAGATGACGGAGGAGCGGTTCGAGGAGCTGCGCGCGGCCGAACAGTTCATCCTGACCATCTCGGAAAACGGTTATGGCAAGCGGACCTCGTCCTATGAATACC
The DNA here is from genome assembly GCA_046344875.1 of Labrys sp. (in: a-proteobacteria). GTDB lineage: Bacteria > Pseudomonadota > Alphaproteobacteria > Rhizobiales > Labraceae > Labrys. Next base: position 49,928 of record JBKDKQ010000050.1, read on the forward strand.
GGATCACCGGTCGTGGCGGCAAAGGCATCGTCGCCATGGCGGTGAACAAGCGCAATGGACGCCTCGTCGCGTCCTATCCGGTGGTCGACACGGACCAGATCATGCTGGTGACCGACGGCGGCCAGCTGATCCGCTGCCCGGTCAACGGCATCCGCAAGGTCGGTCGCGGTTCGCAGGGCGTCATCGTCTTCGACACGCACGAGACGGAAAAGGTCGTGTCCGTCGAAAGCATTTCGGAAGAGGGCGAGGCGGACGAGACCGTCGACGGCGCAGCCTGACCGGCAAGAAAATGGCGCGATCCGTCGTGGATCGCGCCAAGGGACCGGGCCGTGGGGCCAACGCGGGGTGGCCCGGGTATCTGCGAGGCAAAGCGAAGCGCCGAGGGCCGGAGTCCGGCGGCGCCCGCGCGCCTCAGTCGCCGATCTTGGTGCGCACGAGAATCGTCTCGCCCGCTTTCTCATAGACCTGGATCGTCGCCTTGTTGCTCTGGAAAGCGCGGGCGGCGTCTTCGTCGCCGGCGCAGGCCGTCGCAATCAGGGTTCCGCGGCACGGGCCCGTCTTCTCGACGAGATCGAGCCGATCGCCCTTGAGCGATAGGGTCGGTGTCGTCTGCTTGCCGAAACCGGCAAGGGCGATGCATGTGAGCAGAAACAGGGCAAAAGCTGTCGTCATTAAAAATGGATGCGTCGGCATCGCTGTCCGCCTCCCGGATCGGACGTTTTCTATGTTGATCGCGATTTCAGTCTGACGCGCGCCGCTTCGATTAACGGCGGTTAACGATTGAACTCAAATGTAACTAAACGCAACATACAATTTCGTGAACCGGTTGTGATGGCTTTGATCATGCAGCGTTTGAGCGAGTTGCGGATACGTGGTGCGCCGTCTTGTACTGAGGATCGCGACCGCGCCCGATGTCCGAGCCGATCCCGCGCTACCGCTGAGGGATGCGAACGTCGTGAGCGAATATCCGGTGATCGGATGGTGGTCGAATGCTCAGGATTTCGGGAAAGACGTGCATTATAATGCACGATCATGGTAGGGTCTTGGTGCACTTGGTTCGCTCACGGGCGCGGACATGCCGACGGTCGAGCTGAACCCTCGCAGGATCGTGATGCGGCTGACGTCGGAGGGTTGGGAAAACATCGGCGGCGGTAATCATGACCGGTTCATTCATCGTGACCGACCCGGCGTGATGGTCATTGTGCCCAGGCATCGGAAGGACCTTCCGATCGGGACAGCGCGGTCGATCGCGAGGCAGGCGGGCTGGCTGTGAGCGACGGCAGGATCAGGGAAGAAGGGCCATGGCCTATTATGTCGGTATTCTAGAGCGCGCAGGCGACAGTTGGGGTGTCCGCCTGTTCGATTTCGATGGATGCGTCGGCGTTGGCGAGACGGCCGAGACCGCGATCGCCGCTGCGACCGAGGCATTGCGCGACGTTGTTTCCTATCGGATCAGCGGCAATCACGCAGTTCCAGGGCCTTCGAGCATCGACGCGGTTCTGGCGAGCGGGGAAGTTCAACCCGACGAGACGACAGTCATGATTCCGCTCGTCGTTGATGCTGGCCGTTCGGTCCGCGCCAATCTCACGCTCGACGCGGGATTGCTGGAGGCTGTCGATGCCGCGGCGCGTCGTGCCGGCGTGACCCGCTCGGCGTATTTCGCGAGCGCTGTCCGCGACAAACTCCTGATGCCGTGATGTTCCGCATCAACGATCGTTGCGATCGGCGTTTTCTCTCAGCCGCTTTGCGCCGGGGGGCGAGGATGCCCGACACCTGGAAAAGAAAAAGCGCGACCCTTTTAGGATCGCGCCGAGGGACCGGGCGGTGGGGTCAAGCCGAAGCGAGCCCGGGGTCTTGGAGAGGGAGGGAAGGGCGCGGTGCGCTCCTCGAAATCGGTGGTTTGGTCGCTGGCGTCGTCGGGGCGTCGGGAGCGCCCCGGCGATCTCAGATGCCGACCTTGGTGCGGACGATGATCGTTTCGCCCGGCGCGCTGTAGACCTGGATCGTGGCGCTGTTGCGCGCAATGGCGCGCTCGGTGGCGGCGTCGTCGGCGCAGGCGGCCATCATCGAGGATCCGACGCAGCGCTGGGCCTGCTCGATCACGTCGAGACGGTCACCCTTCATGGAGACTTCGGTGGCCGGCAGCTTGCCGAAGCCGGAGAGGGCGACGCCCGTGAGAGCGAAGAGAGCGGCGCCGACGGCGATGATGAGATGATGCGTCTTCATGATGGTCTGCCTCCCGAAGCGACCGGTTGTTTCTTGGCAACGCAACGCTGATGAGCCTGATGTCGCACGTCTTACGGGATGCCACTGTGCTCAAACGCACATGGCGCTTTCCGGGCAGGCTCGCGACGAGGGTGCGGCGTCGGCGCGGATTCTTCAGGCCGGGACGGCGCCCGCTTGCGGGCGGACGCGCGGCGGGCTAACGCTCCGCCATGGCGACCTCTTCACCGACGACCGCTTCCCCGACGCCGCGCACGGCCTTTTATGCCGGCTCCTTCGATCCGCTGACCAACGGTCATGTCGATGTGATCCGGCAGGCACTGGGGATCGCCGATCGCCTGGTGATCGCGGTCGGAGTCCATCCCGGCAAGGCGCCGCTGTTTTCCGCCGAGGAGCGGCTCGCGATGATCCGCGAGGTGTGTGAGCCCATGGCTGCCCGTCTCGGTGCCGTCATCGAGCCCACGACCTTCAAGGATCTCGCGGTCGATGCGGCGCGGCGGCATGGCGCGACGCTGCTGATCCGAGGGCTGCGCGATGGCACCGATCTCGACTATGAGATGCAGATGGCCGGCATGAACGGCACGCTGGCGCCGGATCTTCAGACCATTTTCCTGCCGGCGTCCCCGACCGTCCGCCCCATCACCGCCACGCTGGTGCGGCAGATCTCGGCAATGGGCGGTGATGTGTCGGCCTTCGTTCCGGCGCCCGTTCTGGCGCGGCTCGCCGCGCGCCCAAAAACCCCGTCCTGACCGGACGACCCACCACGATCGACAATCGGAGACAAATCGTGTTTCGACTTCTTGCCGCCGCGGCCCTCGCCTTTGGGCTCGCGCTCTCGCCGGCTCTCGCCGCCAACAAGCCCGACCCGGCCAACACGATCATCATGGAGACCACCAAGGGTCGCGTGACGATCGAGCTTCTGCCCGACATCGCGCCGCTTCACGTCGAGCGGATCAAGACCCTCACCAAGAAGAAGTTCTACGACAACATCGTGTTCCACCGCGTGATCGACGGCTTCATGGCGCAGACCGGAGACCCGACCGGAACCGGCATGGGCGGCTCGGATCTGCCGGACCTTCCGGCCGAATTCACCGCCACCCCGTTCGAGCGCGGCACGATCGGCATGGCCCGGTCGCAGGATCCGAACTCGGCGAATTCCCAGTTCTTCATCATGTTTGCCGACGGTTCCTTCCTCAACGGCCAGTACACCGTCTGGGGCCGCGTGATCGAAGGCATGGACGTCGTCGATCAGATCAAGAAGGGCGATCCGTCGAGCGGCAGCGTCGTCGACCCCGACAAGATCGTCACCATGCGCCTGGCATCCGACGCCCAGTGAGGGCGCAGTCACACCAAGAGAAGAAAGGAAGGCATGATGGCCCTCGATCCCGAAAACACCATCGTCATGGAAACCACCAAGGGGCGCGTCGTCATCGCCCTGCGGCCGGACCTCGCGCCGAAGCATGTCGAGCGTATCAAGCTGCTTGCGCGCGAGCACTTTTATGACGGCATCGTCTTCCACCGCGTGATCGACGGCTTCATGGCGCAGGTCGGCTGCCCATATGGCACGGGGACGGGCGGATCGAAGCATCCGAACCTGCCCGCCGAGTTCAATGCCGAGCCGCATGTGCGGGGAGTTTGCTCGATGGCGCGCGCCCAGAACCCGAACAGTGCGAATTCGCAGTTCTTCATCGTCTTCGACGACGCCCGTTTCCTCGACAAGCAGTACACGGTCTGGGGTCAGGTCGTGGAAGGCATGGAGCACGTCGACAAGATCAAGCGCGGCGAGCCGGTGCGCGATCCCGATTCGATCGTGACGCTGCGGGTCATGGCGGACGCCGCCTGACCGCGGAAACGGGAGGCGCGCCATGATGCCCGTCATCGCACTCGGCGCGCTCGCCCTCGTCGCCGGCTTCTGCCTCTCGGCTCAGACGGCGGTGAACTCGAACCTGACGCGCGGCCTCGGATCACCGATCACGGCCGCGGTCATCTCCTTCATGGTCGGGACGACGGCGCTCTGGATCGCGGCCTTCACCGCACGCGTGCCGGTACCGACCATGGACGCGGTGAAGGCCGTGCCCGCCTGGGCCTATGTCGCGGGCGGGCTTCTGGGCGCCTTCTACATGCTCACCAACACGTTCCTCGCCCCGAGGCTCGGCGTCGCGATCACCATGTCGCTGATCATCGCCGGCCAGCTTGCGGCGGCCGTCGTGCTCGACCATTTCGGACTGCTCGGCGTCGTCGTCCGCGAAGCAACCCCCGGCCGCATCGCTGGCGTCTTCGTTATGTTCGCCGGCGTCCTGATGATCCGGTTTCTATGAGCCACTATAGATTGTTCTGTTCATTTTCCGAACGCTCTCATATTCCGCACCACGTCTCTTTTTTCGCACAAGCATGATATTTCGATTATTTTTTGTCTCTGTGCCAATTATTCATTGTTTTTTCCAGCATATACTCACAGCATGCTTTGATTGTGTAGTTTGTCGTGCAATGATGTTGTGCGTTTTGAGATATCGACAGCAGTGTATCCTTGTTCGTGAGCGCTTTTTGAACAGCCTTTACAAGGCCGCCCGGCTCTGGAGAAAAATAAAAACAGTTAAATCCATCCAAAAATGGAGTCGCTTGAATAATCGTCGGATAGTTGATCAGTGGAATACTCCCAACCATGCCGGCTTCGGCATGTCGGTAACATTGCCAGCCGAAACCTTCCGGTGAAAGCGTCAACCAGGCTCTGGCCATCCGGTGAAAAAACTCGTCCTTCGACAGTCTTTCGTTTGGATAGTCCACTTTGTATCCAAGTGCCTGAATCTTCTCGAGATCAGATATGGCCGCCATGCGAGCGGTCGAGTTTCCTATCACGTCACCAGCGAAGAAAACATCGGTCGTCTTCGGCGTGCCGGAAAATGAGGCTCCATCGATGTCCGGGAACAAGTTTGGGAGATTGACCGGATGAAACTTGTTGATGCGTCGCTGCCATTTTGGACTTTGGCGTATGCGTCGCGTTGGAAGGAACGGGTGGGACGTGCCAGATAAAACCCGCCAACGATCGGACGGCAATTCTCTCTTGAAAACCGCCGTCGCAGCGTCGAGGAGCTTTACCGTTGGCGTCCCAATTGTGGGGTTGTCTGCCATATCGACGATGATCAACGGGGCCGTTGGTCGAATAAGCCGAAAGTAGTCCGCGCCATACGCCCTTGTTAGCGCAGACCAAGGTTGCCAAGGTGCTCGGATTAGGGCTCGGAGCCAGTATCGCGGATGATACGACCTATAGAGGTGCGGGCTGACCACAATGACATCATAAAGATTAGAAAGCATAGATTTTGTAACACGGGCCATTGCATATGGTGTTGCCGAGTAATTGACCTGTGGTTGGGGCATGGGCCGTTCGCCGGTCCAAACCAAAGTTGTCTCTTCTGGAAATGCTGTCTTGAAGAGTGGTGTGCTGCCGATTTCTAATATCTTCATTGTTTGCGGTGACGTCCCTTGGAGTGGTGTAGGAGCGCCGATCTTCGGTCGGGTCCGAAGTGGGCTCAGGTCGCCACGGCGGGCAACTTGATGAGCGGATCATCGCTCACCGGCTTCAATCCTTCCAGTGTCATGTATCGGCGGCA
>JBKDKQ010000051.1:0-34688 GCA_046344875.1 Labrys sp. (in: a-proteobacteria)
TCCGCCACGTGTAGAACGTCGCGTCGCTGATCCCATGCTTCCGGCACAGATCCATGACCGCGATCCCGGCCTGATGCTCCTTCAAAATGCCAATGATCTGATCTTCAGTGAACCGGCTCTTGCGCATCGTCCGTCTCCTCTTGACGGATCCTAGCTTCTGATCGGGGTCATTTCAGGGGGCAACGTCAGAAGCTCGGGATCGTGATAACGCATTTCAATAGAGAAAATTACGTATCAGCAGCGTTGCGACGCTTGAATGCAGGTATTCTTTGCGATCCAACCTTTAAGGATCGTGTAGAGGTAATCGTTGTTGACAATTCAAAAAGCTTGGAAATCACGGAAGATTTCAGGGTAACTCACATTGTCAACGAAAACTATGGTGGCTCTGGTGGTTTTGCTCGCGGACTGATGTATCTAGAACAAGCGGGCAGTTTCACTCATTGCTTGTTTATGGATGATGACGCCTCTTGTGAGGTCGAGTCGATCAAGCGATGCTATGCACTTCTTTCGTACGCAAAGAGTGAAAGATTTGCTATTGCCGGTGCCTTGTTGAATGAAATCGAATCGTATCGTTTAATTGAGAAAGGCGCTAAGTTTGGTCCTTCTTGTAGATCGCTCAAGGCTGGACTTGATGTGCGCGCAGTCGGTGATCTATTGCTGTCTGAAAAGATTGATGAGTTTGTTGATTATGGTGCATGGTGGTTTTTTGCGTTTTCGCTTCGAGATGTAAATCATTATCCTTTCCCATTTTTCGTTCGAGGGGACGACATTACATTCGGATTTATGAATGGTTTCAATATTCTTACTATGAATGGTATTTCTGTCTGGGGAGATGATTTCGCAGCGAAAAGCGGACCCGTTCAGTGTTATCTAGATACTCGATATCATACTCTAGTTAATTTGATTATCTTGAAAACCAAGTTTAGGAAGATCGCTGCTCTTGTTCGCAGGACATTTTTTGCCCAATTGTATTCGTATAATTATTCGAGTGCATCCGCTATTTGCCTTGCGTTGGAGCATATTTGTCGCGGACCCGATTTCTTTGAAAGGAACTTAAATTTATCCGATACGATTCGTGAAATCAATTCTCATGTCACCAAAGAAAAAATGCACCCAATCGCGCGGGCAGATTTCGATTTTGCACAAATAAAACATAAAAGATTTAATTTTCTTAAGCGAGCTTATCAATCTATTAGTTTAAATGGCGCACTGGGCTTTAGATCGAGAAGTAGTGCGCGGTCGATTTTACTCCCAAAGCGATTTGCTGGTGATAAGAACGCTGCCTTTCATGCACATACGATCGTTTATGAGTATGAGCCGCTTAAGCTAGGCTATGTTGCGCGGTTAGATAGAAAAATCATGTTTGTCGAGATTATCAAATTTCTTAGAGTATATATCTACTTTGTAATTTACTTTTTTTCGCTCAAGAAATCATATAAAAGTCGATTTGATCATTTTACATCAAGAACTTTTTGGGAAGACGTTTATAAATAAAGTCTTGTATTTTTTATGAGAAAGATCTTCGATCAAGGCCTGCGAGTGACTTTAGTGCCGAGCTTGGTAGTCGCGACCGCTAAGAGCATGCGGTGCAAGCTGTTCCACTCCCTTCGCGATCGGTCAAGGGCTCAAGATGAGAAGATCTCTTGGGCAACGGGATCAAACGGCACGCTTTTGGCGCTTAAGAACATCCGCTTTGCGTGCCGGTGATCAGCCTTGCCATTCTGTGACGCAAAAGGTCCGGCGTTCCCTAGCCTTCCCCCGCCTTGCGCTCCCCCCAGTAATTCGGCATTTCTCTGGCGGTTTTGACAACAGGTTTTTTCGCTTTGATCAAGCACCGGTCCCTTGCCATCCGCCTGCTCCTCGACCAGGGGCGGCAGCATGTCGGCGGGTATGTGATCGCCTTCGCCTTCATGGGGCTTGCGGCCGCGGCCACGGGCGCGGCGGCCTATCTGATGAAGGACATCATCAACCAGATCTTCGTCGAGCGCGACCCGACGGTGGTCTATGGCATCGCCGCGACCGTCGTCGGCGTCTATCTCGCCAAGGGCATCGGCGCCTATGGGCAGGAGGTGATGCTCGCGAAGATCGGCAACCGCATCGTCGCCGCCATCCAGACGCGGATGTTCGACCACATCCTCTCCCAGTCGCCCGCCTACTACAACGATCGCCATTCCACCGAGTTCATCGCCCAGCTCTCCTTCATGGCCAATGGCGCGCGCTCGGCGCTGAACCTGATGGTGACCGCCATCGGCCGCGACGCGCTGACGCTCGCCATGCTCGTCGGCGTGATGGTGATCCAGGACCCGCCGCTCGCCATCGGCGCGATGATCAGCATCCCGGCCGTGGTGTTCATCGTGCGCAAGCTGATCAAGCGCGCGCGCAAGATCATGGAGAACGAGTTCACCGGCTTTTCCATCATCATGGAGACGGTGCAGGAGGCAGTGCGCGGCTTCCAGATCGTCAAGGCGTTCGAGCTGATGCCGATGATGCAGGGCCGCATGAACGCCGCCGTCGCCTCCTTCGAGAAAGCCGCCACGCGCCTCGCCATCGTCGCCGCGCGCACCAGCCCGCTGATGGAGACGCTGGGCGGGCTGACGATCGCCGCCATCATCGTCTATGGCGGCTGGCGCGTGACCTCGGCGGGCGCGACGCCGGGGCAGTTCTTCTCCTTCATCACCGCCTTCCTGCTCGCCTATGAACCAGCGAAGCGCCTCGCGCGGCTCAACGTCGACCTCGGCGCGGCGATGGTGGGCGTGCGCATGCTCTACGGCTTTCTGGACACCCCCGCCGCCGAGACGGAACCCGATCCCCGCCCCGACCTCAAGATCGGCGCCGGCGCGGTGAAGGCCGAGGGCCTGACCTTCGCCTATCGCGCGGCCGAGCCGGTGCTGAACGGGTTTGGCTTCGAGGCGGCGCCCGGGCGCGTGACGGCGCTGATCGGCCCCTCGGGCAGCGGCAAGTCGACGATCTTCGCGCTGCTGCAGGGTTTTTATCCGCTGCAGGGCGGGCGCATCCTGATCGACGGGCAGGACATATCCACCGTCAACCGCCGCTCGCTGCGCCGCGCCATGGCGGTGGTGTCGCAGGACGCCTTCCTGTTCAAGGGGTCGATCCGCGACAACATCGCCTTCGGCCGACCCGGCGCCAGCGAGGCGGAGATCATTGCCGCCGCCAAGGCCGCGCAGGCCGACAGCTTCATCACCGGCTTTTCGCGCGGCTATGACACGCAGGTGGGCGAGGACGGCGCCTCGCTCTCGGGCGGCCAGCGCCAGCGCATCGCCATCGCCCGCGCCATGCTCAAGGATGCGCCGATCATCCTGCTCGACGAGGCGACCTCCGCGCTCGACCTCGAATCGGAGCGCCTCGTGCGCCAGGGCCTCGCGACGCTCTCGGAAGGCCGGACGGTGATCCTCATCGCCCACCGCACCGAGACCTACGCCCATGCCGACACGGTGATCACCATGCCGCCGCGCGGCGCGCCGCCGCGCGGCGCGCCCCCGCGCCCCACGCTCGCGGCGGCGGGCTGAGGCGCCTCCGCAGAACTACGGTCGACGCGGAGTCGTGCGCCGCGCACAGTCCCCTTCCCTACCGGAATGGGAGCCTGTCGCCATGGTCCGCTCATTTTGCCTGCGTCGCCCCCTAGCGCTCGCTGTCGCCGTCGTCGCAACGCTGGTGATAGTCACGGGGGGCAGTCCCCCGGCGCGGGCGGAAGAGGCTGGGGCCATCGCCAGCCGCGCGCTCGCGGCCGGCACGATCAATGCCGGCATCGGCGAGATCGAGGCAGTGCTCAAAGCCAAGCCCGACGATGCGGATGCTCAGGCGGCGCTCGGCGTGCTGCGCTTCGTCGGCGCCATCGAGCGCTTCGCACAGGCCATGTATCGTCACGGCTTCGAGCCGGGCGGGCACGATTACGGCCCGCTGCTGCGCATGCCGCTGCCGGTCAATCCGAACCCGGAAAAGCTCGACTACGCCACGTTCCGGCAGATCTTCGCGACGCTGTCGAGCGATCTCGACGCGGCCGGCAAGACGCTCGCCGAGGTCGGCGACCGGCCGGTGAAGCTGCGCCTGACGCCGGGCACCTGGCGCATCGACATCGACGGCGACGGCAAGGGCACGGAGGGCGAGGCGCTCTTGCTACTTGCCGCGGGCGAACAGATCCCGCCGGACATGATGGCCCAGGCGGAGGGCTTCACCGTTGCCTTCGACACGGCCGACATCTACTGGCTGCGCGGCTATTCGAACCTCCTGGGCGTCTTCGCCGATTTCTGGCTGGCGCATGATTTCCAAGAAACCTTCGACGCCACCTTCCAGGTGCTGTTTCCCCGCGCCGGGCTGCCCAACGCCGCCGCGCTCGACACCGGCGCGATGATCGAGGGCATGAATGCCGGCCAGATCGCCGATACCATCGCGCTGCTCCACATGATCCGCTGGCCGATCGCCGAGCCCGCCCGCTACGAGGCGATCCGCCAGCGCCTGCTGCAGGTCATCGCGCTCAACCGTCTCACCTGGAAGGCGGCGAAGGCGGAGACCGACGACGACCGCGAATGGCTGCCCTCGCCCACCCAGAAAAACGGCGTCGTGCCCAATGTGAGCATCACCGACGAGCGCCTCACGGGCTGGTTTGGCGCGCTCGGCGAGGCCGAGGACGTGCTCGAGGGCCGCAAGATGCTGCCGCATTGGCGCTTCGCCAAGGGCATCGACGTCAAGAAGCTCGCGGCCGAACCGCGCACCTTCGATCTCGTGCTCTGGGCCACGGGCCACGCCGCCCTGCCCTATCTCGCCGATGGTCCGGTGGCCGACGGCTCCGCCTGGGCGCAGGCAAACCGCCTGTTCGACGGCAACCTGATGGCCTACGCCTTCTGGTTCAACTGATCGGCAGGCGCTTCCAGTAGACGAGCGTCCCCGTCAGCCCGCCATGCGGTTTCAGGGCGAAGTCGGGGATCTCGCCGACGAGCGTGTAGCCGAGGCTCTCATAGAGCGGCGCGGCGCCCTCCTCCGTCGCGGTGTCGAGCACCAAAAGCGTGCGGTGATGCGCCACCGCCAGCGCCTCCGCCGCGCGCAGAAGCGCACTCGCAATGCCCCGGCGCCGATGGCTGACGGCCGTCATCATCTTGGCGATCTCGCCGCGATGGGGCTGGTTTTCTGGAAAGTCGAGGAGCAGCGTCACCGTCCCGACGAGCCTGTCGCCGTCGAAGGCGCCGAGCACGATCCGCTCGCCGCGAGCCGCCGCCGCCAGCGACCTGTCCCAAAAGGCGCGCGCCTGTGCCGGCGCCAGCGGGTGCATGAAACTCACCGAACCGCCTTGGGCGACCGTCTCGACGAGGAGACCGGACAGCGCGGCCGCGTGGCCCTCGCTGGCTGAAAGCGGCGTGATCATCCAGTCGGACATGCGGTCAGTTCCTCGCCAGAACCACGAGATAGGTGCAGGGCAGCGCCGTGCGGTTCGCGATCGTCACCTCGCCTGGCGGGCCGAAGCCGAGGCAGTCGCCGGCACCAAGCTGATGGGTCTCGCCGCCCTCCTCGATCATGAGCGCGCCCTCGACGACGAGCACCACCTGCCGGATCCGCGCATAGGAGGAGGCCGGCAGGGTGACGCTCTGGCCGGCTGGCATCTCCACACGCACGATCTCGACGGGATGATCCGGCCGGTTGAAGATCTGGCGCCGGATGTATCCCGTGGCCGGGTCGCGCCAGACCCGCTGATCAGCGACGCGCGACAGGCGCCCCTGCCCGCCCTCGGCCCGCACCAGAAGGCCCGCGAGCGTCAGGTCGAAAGCGTTGGCGAGGCGCACGAGGATCACCGCCGTCGGGCTCGCCTCCTGCCGCTCGATCTTGCTGATCGTCGCCTTGGCGACGCCGGAGCGCTCCGCGAGATCCGCGAGCGACCAGCCGCGCGCTTCACGCTCCAGCCGAAGGCGATCAGCGATCCGCGCGCCCGTATCGTCTACTTCACTATCCATTCGTCCATAATAGTGGACGATCTCGATCAGCGCAATGAGGGTGGGTTGTAGAGAACGATCTTAGCCCATATTGCGCCTGATTTCGAAGCCTACGGCCAATTCCGCTCAAGCGACAGCAGGCTGAGCCAGGCCATGACCGGAAAAACACCGACCGTGGCTGCCATGGCGAAAGAGCGAAGGGCGCCAGGCTCATCGCCACGCAACCAGCCACGCAGGCCAACCATCAAGTGCCAGAGCAGAACGGTGCCAAGCAGAGCGAGCGTGGCGGGCAGAAGGATCGCCGGGATGTCACTCCAGGCCAGATCAAGTCCTGCAAGCGCGGCCCCGGCTTGCATCGCCGTACCAAGGAAACCGCCATACATTGCGATGCCGAATCCGACCAGGAAGCCCAGCATCGCCCCGGCATCCGATGCAGCCAGCGCGATGCCGACGACCAGAAGGACCATTGTGAGAGTGAAGCGTCGCCTGCTCATTGGTCCCCCGGTCAGTCAGCGGACGACGTTTAGCGACAATCCCCTAAAAAACCGCTGGAGGGAGGACCACACGGCCAGAATGCAGAAATCGCCGCGCAGGAAGTACACGTCAACGACCCTTCTGGCCTCTGCCAGAAGCACGAGACCTTCACCGCGCAGCCACCGCGACGCTGCATCGATCGATCGGTGCAACGAAGCGCCGTCACCACAAACGGGGTCAGCATCGCCCGCCCCGCAACTCTGTCCGAGTTCCAGCGAAAATGGGCTTAGACCGCAGCGCGCGCCGCGACCGCTTGTGCCAGAGCATCCAGCATGAGCGCGGTGGAGGCCGCGCCCGCGTCGACATGACCCAGCGAGCGTTCGCCGAGGCGCGCCGAGCGGCCCTTGGTCGCAACCATTCCGGCCGTCGCCTCGGCTCCGGCGGCAGCGGCGCGGGCGGCGGCGTCGAGGGCCTGTGACAGATCCTGTCCAGCGTCCCGCGCGGCGGCGACTGCGGTGGCGGCCGGCGCCCAGGCGTCGACCATGGTCTTCTCGCCCACAACCGCCTTGCCGCGATCCTGCACGCCCGTCGCCATGGCGATCAGCGCCGCGATCATGGCGTCGCGGTCGAGCGCGGCCTTGCCCTTCACCGCCGCACCGGCACGCATGAAGGCGGTCGCGTAGAGCGGGCCGGCAGAGGCGCCGACGGCATTGAGGAAACTCTTGGCAGCGGCATTGAACACCGCCGTCGGATCGGACTCCGGCGGCAAGGCCGCGAGCGCCTCCGACACGGCCGTGAAGCCGATCTCCATGGTCACGCCATGGTCCCCGTCACCGATCACGCCATCCAGCGCGCAGAGCCGGTCCTTGTTGGCGATGATGGCTGCTCCCATCGCGTTGATCAGCGCGATCAGCCCCTGTCCGTCGATCATTCGGTCATCCATCCGGTTGTGCGTTCGAGCCTGTTTCGTCCGGCCCCGTCAGCCCGCGCGGAACATGGCGCAGTCGCAAGGGTGATCGAGCAGCGTCGTCAGCTCGCCGTCGAGATGGGTGAGCGTGATCGATGCGCCCGCCATCTCCAGCGAGGTGCAGTAGTTCCCGACCCAGGTCGCGTGCGTCGCGACACCCTTGTCGGCGAGGCGCTCCGCGACACGCTTGTTGAGGATGTAGAGCTCCATCGGCGGGGTCGACCCGAGGCCGTTGACGAGGACCGCGACCCGGTCGCCACGCCCGGCCGGGCATTCGGCGAAGATCGTGTCGAGGATTTCGTCGGCGACATCGCGCGCCGGCTTCAGCGGGCCGCGCCGGACGCCGGGCTCGCCATGGATGCCCATGCCGATCTCCATGTCCTCCGGGCCGAGATCAAAGTTCCACTTGCGCGTCTGCGGCAGCGAGCACGGCGAGAGCGCGACGCCCATGGTGTAGGTGTGGGCGTTGGCCTTGCGCGCGGCCCGCTCGACCTCGTCAAAGCTCCACATCAGATCGGCGGCGGCGCCGGCCATCTTGAAGATGAAGAAATTGCCCGCGACGCCGCGGCGCGTCTCCTTGCGGTCAAGCGGTGCCGAGGCGACGTCGTCGGTCGACAGCACGGTGCGGACCTCGATGCCGTCCATGGCCGCCATCTCGGCCGCCATGTCGAAGTTCATCACGTCGCCCGCATAGTTTCCGTACATGAACAGCACACCCGCGCCACCATCCACCGCCTTGGCGCAAGCAAGAATCGGATCGGGCGGGGGCGAAGCGAAGACGTTGCCGATCGCCGCCGCATCGGCGAGCCCCTTGCCGACATAGCCGAGAAAGGTCGGCTCATGGCCCGAGCCGCCGCCGATCACCAGACCCACCTTGCCGGGGCGCGGGCCCTGGCGCGCGACGATGGCGCGCGGATGCTCGGGCGACACCATGAGATGGCGTGGATGCGCGGCCAGGATGCCGGCCAGCATGTCCTCGATCACGAGTTTCGGATCGTCGATCAGTTTCTTCGTCAGCGTCACAGTCCCACCCCCGTCGTCAGGCGGGACACAATAGCGGGCGCGCGGACGAAAAAAAGGGTCGGCGTCGGACCTGTCGTGCTGCGGTGCGGGAGGCTGGACGGCTCAGACCATCGCGGTCGCGGCCATCACCTCGATACTGCCTCGATAGATCATGTCGAGCGCGATGTAGACGATGATCGCGAGCCCCAGATAGCCGAGCCAGCGATGGCGCTGGAGGATGCGGGCGACGAGCGAGGCGGCGAGCCCCATCAAAGCGATCGACACGACGAGCCCGATGACGAGAACCGTCGGATGCTCGCGCGCGGCGCCCGCAACCGCCAGCACGTTGTCGAGCGACATCGAGACGTCCGCGACGACGATCTGCCAGGCGGCGCTCGCGAAGGTCTTGCGCTGGGGCTTGCCGCCGACCGACCCGTCCTTGTTGAGGTCCATGTCGCTGACGGCTTCGAGGGCATCGGCATTGTGGTGGCCGTCACGCAGCTCGCGCCACATCTTCCACGACACCCACAGGAGCAGGATGCCGCCGACGACGAGCAGACCGAGCACGTCGAGGAGTTGCGTCGTGATGCTGGCGAACGCGATGCGCATGAGCGTCGCCGCGATGATGCCGACGAGGATCGCCTTGTTACGTTGATCGGCGGGAAGACCGGCCGCCGCAAGGCCGATGACGATCGCATTGTCGCCGGCGAGAACGAGGTCGATCAGGATGACCTGAGCAAGAGCGACGAGCGCCTCGCTCGACATCAACGATTCAAACATGCGGCTTCGGTTCCGTTCGTGACGGCGCAAAAGGGTTCCGTCATGCCGCCCTTACAGGTTCGTCCGGGCGCGCAAGTCAAGTAAAGACTTGCCCGGTCGGTGAATTTG
Organism: Labrys sp. (in: a-proteobacteria); assembly: GCA_046344875.1. GTDB lineage: Bacteria > Pseudomonadota > Alphaproteobacteria > Rhizobiales > Labraceae > Labrys. The sequence continues at coordinate 9,271 of JBKDKQ010000051.1, forward strand.
CGCAGACACGCGACAGGGCGAGGCAACGAAATACTCCGGCCATCCGATACAAGCCCCGCTCTGTTGAAACACCATCGGACCCGTGTGCCGGACGCCCCGCGGCACGCAGTGCGGCAGGGCGTCCGGGACAACGGATGGCATCGCCCCGCGCTGAACGGGCCTTCCTGCAAACCGCTCATCTGTCTCGAAAAAATGGTGGGCGCGACAGGGATTGAACCTGTGACCCCTCCCGTGTGAAGGGAGTGCTCTCCCGCTGAGCTACGCGCCCGCACCGCCGCGTTACTGAAGCGGCGGCGCTTCATTGTCAAGCAGCGCCTCGGTCGATCGCCGTGATCGCCGGAATGAGATCGCGGAAATGGCCGATCACGACATCGGCGCCGAGATCGATGGCCGGCACGTCAGTATAGCCGAAATCGACGCAGATCGACGGGACGTGGGCGTTCTTCGCCGTCTGGATGTCGGTGCGCGAGTCCCCGATCATGATGGTGCGCGCCAGATCACCCCGCGCCGCCTCGACCGTCAGCGTCAGATGGCGGGCGTCGGGCTTGAAAAAGGGGAAGGTGTCCCGGCCGCAGATCGCCGAGAAGCGGGATGCGAGACCAAGAGCCTCGAGCAAAAGCTTCGAGTGCCGCTCCATCTTGTTGGTGCAGATGGCGAGCACGTGCCCCGCGTCGGCAAGCGTCGCGAGCGCGTCCTCGACACCGTCAAAGGCGTGCGTCGCATCGGCGATCCGCGCCTCGTAGCGGTCGAGAAAGGTCAGGAACAGCGCTTCCATCCGCTCGGGCGTGACAGTTCGACCGGCCGTCGACAGACCCCGCTCGATCAACGCCCGTGCGCCGGCGCCGAGCAGGGAATGCGCCTTTTCGAGCGGCAGGGGCGCGACGCCTTCATCGGCCAGGATCGAGTTCAGTGTCCCCATCAGATCGGGAGCGCTGTCGACGAGGGTGCCGTCGAGGTCGAAGACGAGCGTCAGCGGGCGGTGCATGCAGGATCTCCCCTTGCGGGGCGGATAGGCGTTCGCCCCACGGGAGGCAACCGCAAACACGCACCGTTTCGCCGATTCACGGTATCGTCGCGCTACCGATTCGCTTCCGGAGGTTTTTCCATGCGTTCGTTCGCGCCGCTTTTCGCGACCGTCGTCCTGCTTCCCGGCATCGCCGTCGCGGGCGACTACATGTTCCTGCCGGCGCCACAGACCGACCTCAACCGCGTCTACCGCGTCGACCGCGTCACCGGCGAGATGGGCGCCTGCCAGTACGGCGTGAAGGAGGACGGCACGGGCGTGACGCTATGCTTCCCCGCCGGCAACGGCGCCGGCAAGCAGGAGGCGGGCGACTATGTTCTCGTCGCCTCCAACCATCAGAAGGAGAGCGCCGTGTTCCGGATCGACCAGCGCACCGGCACGATGAGCGTATGCTATGTCTGGAAGGAGCAGGTGATCTGCACGCCGCCGGCGCGGTGAGCCCGCGCCCCACGGAAATCCCTGATGCATTCCCCGGGCGACACGCTATAAGGCCGCGAAACCTTGCATCGGCTGGATCGCGGCGGGCATGAGCATCGACCAACAAAAGCGCGCGGCCGCCGCGCAGGCCCTTCTGGATGTGTCGGACGGCATGCGCCTCGGCCTCGGAACCGGGTCGACGGCAGCCCATTTCGTCGATCTCCTGGGCGAGCGCGTGCGGGCTGGCCTCTCGGTCATCTGCGTCCCGACCTCGGAGGTGACCGCCCGGCAGGCGAGCGCGCTCGGCATTCCCCTCACGACGCTCGATGAGACGCCGCATCTCGACCTCACGATCGACGGCGCCGACGAGATCGGCCCGGACCTGACACTGATCAAGGGCGGTGGCGGGGCGCTCCTGCGGGAAAAAATCGTCGCGGCGGCGTCGACCTCGATGACGGTGATCGCCGACGACAGCAAGCTCGTCTCGACGCTCGGCGCCTTTGCGCTGCCGGTCGAGGTCGTCCCCTTCGGCATGGAGGCGACCCGTCTCGCCATGGCCGACCTCGCCGCGCGGCTCGGCCTCGAGGGCAAACTGACGCCGCGCCGGACCCGCGACGGCCTTCTTTTCGTCACCGATGGTGGTCATCACATCGTCGACTGCGCCTTCTCCGCAATCCCGAATCCGATCGGCCTCGCGGCCGGCCTGGCGGCCATCCCGGGCGTCGTCGAGCATGGGCTGTTTCTCGGCCTCGCGAGGAAAGCCATCATCGCCGGCGATGCCGGAATCCGGGTGCTGCGGCTTTGAGTTTCGACCCAGGGGAGTTTCTTCCATGAAGTCCGTGAAGACCATCGGCGCGGCCGCGTTCGTCGCTTCGATCCTGACCTTTGCCGCGCCGCTCCACGCGCAGGACGCACCCGCGCCCGCAGCTCCGGTCACGCCGGCAGAGCCGACGCTGCCAGAGCCCGAACCCGCGCATCTGCAGGCCGCCGTCGACTTTCTCGTCGTCTCCGGCGCCACCAATGGCTTCGTTGAGATGATCCCGCAGTTTCTCGACCAGATCCGCGGACGCTTCGTCAGCCAGCGCCCCGAGATCGCTCAGGTGATCAACGATGCCTCCTTCTCGCTGATCGGCGATTTCGTCGCGCGCCGCGACGATCTGAACCGGGAACTCGGCAAGCTCTACGCCTCGAAGTTCACGCAGGATGAACTGGTCGAACTGACCACCTTCTACAAGTCGCCTCTCGGCCAGAAGCTTGCGGCTGAGCAGATCAAGGTCCTCAGCGAGAGCGTGCCGATCGTGCAGCGCTGGAGCCGCAAGATCGGCGAGGACATGACGAACCGCATCAAGGAAGAAGTCGGCAAGAAGGGCCACAAGCTCTAGGAACGGTGATGTCGGCGGGCGATCTCGATCTTTTTGTCATCGGTGGCGGGTCGGGCGGCGTTCGCGCCGCGCGTATTGCGGCCGGGCATGGTGCACGGGTGGCGCTGGCCGAGGAATATCGCCTCGGCGGAACCTGCGTGATCCGGGGCTGCGTCCCGAAGAAGCTGTTCGTGCTGGCGAGCCGCTTCGCCGACGACATGGCGGACGCCGCGGGCTTCGGCTGGTCCATCGGCGACGTCCGCTTCGACTGGCCGACGCTGCGGGCGGCCAAGGACAAGGAAGTCGCACGGCTCGAGGTCGCCTATGGCCAGACGCTCGCCAAGGCGGGCGTCGAGACGCTGGCGACGCGGGCGGTGCTCATCGATCCGCATACGGTGCGCCTTTCCGACGGCACGACGCGGCGCGCCCGCCACATCCTGATCGCGACCGGCGCGGCGCCCGTCAGGCCGTCCTTTTCTGGCGCCGATCTCGCCATCACCTCGAACGAGATTTTCGATCTACCCACTCTGCCAGCGAGGATCCTGATCGTCGGGGGCGGCTATATCGCGGTCGAATTCGCCTGCCTGCTGCAGCGTCTCGGCGTCGCGGTCACGGTCGCCTATCGCGGCGACATGATCCTGCGCGGTTTCGACGTCGATCTGCGCGCACGTCTCACCGAGGCGATGGTGCGCTCCGGCATCGAGGTCGCGACCAGGACCGACGTCTCGGCGATCCGCCGTGGCGCTGACGATCTCGCCGTGACGCTGACCACGGGCGAGACCCGCTCCTTCGGCCAGGTGATGCTCGCGACCGGCCGCGCGCCCTACACGCAGGGTCTCGGCCTCGACGCCGCGGGCGTCGCGGTGAACGCGGCCGGCGCCATCATCGTCGACGAGCGCTCGCAGACGAGCACGCCCTCGATCCATGCGGTCGGCGACGTCACCAACCGCCTCAACCTCACACCGGTCGCGATCCGCGAGGGCCATGCCTTCGCCGACAGCATGTTCGGCCACAAGACCTGGGCCGCCGACCACAAGGATGTCGCAACCGCCGTGTTCTCGACGCCTGAACTCGGCACGGTCGGTCTTTCCGAGGATGCGGCCCGCGCCACCCATTCCAAGGTCGACATCTACAAGACTGCGTTCCGTTCGATGCGGGCGACGCTCTCCGGCAGCGAGGAGCGGACCTTCATGAAGCTCGTCGTTTGCGGGTCGAGCGACCGTGTGCTTGGCGTCCACATCCTCGGCGAAGGTGCCGGGGAGATGGCTCAGCTCCTCGGCATCGCCGTCAAGATGAACGCGACCAAGGCCGATTTCGACGCGACCATGCCGGTGCACCCAACCGCTGCCGAAGAACTCGTGACCCTGCGCACCAAGGCCGGATGATCGCGCCGCGCGCCATCACCCCACCAGTCCATCGACAACCGCAAGTGAGATCGCCGATGCCCTCGAAACTCGACCAGCTCCGCGCCATGACCGTCGTCGTCGCCGACACGGGCGACATCGAGGCGATCCGCGCGCTCCGGCCCTATGACTGCACGACCAACCCGACGCTGATCCTCAAGGCAGTCGATCTGCCGGCGCATTCGGCGATCGTCGATGAGGCGATCGCCTGGGGCCGCACGCAGGGCGGGCCGCGCGAGGCGGTTGTCGGCGCGGTGGCCGACCGGCTCGCCATTTCCGTCGGCGCCGAACTCTCCAAGCTCGTGCCCGGCCGCGTGTCGACAGAGGTCGATGCGGACCTCTCCTTCGACACGCAGGCGACCGTCGAGAAGGCGCGTGCCGTGATCGCCGCCTATGCGGCGCGCGGCATCGGGCGTGAGCGCATCCTGATCAAGATCGCCGCGACCTGGGAAGGCATCCGTGCCGCCGAGATCCTCCAGCGCGAGGGCATCGACTGCAACCTCACGCTGATCTTCTCTCTCGCCCAGGCCATGGCCTGCGCCGATGCCGGCGTGTTCCTGATTTCGCCCTTCGTCGGTCGCATCCTCGACTGGCACGTCAAGGCCGCCGGCCGCAGCTTCGAACCGGAGGAGGATCCGGGCGTCCTGTCGGTGCGCAGCATCTATGCCGCCTACAAGACGCGCGGCATCAAGACCGTCGTGATGGGCGCGAGCTTCCGCTCCGTCGGCGAGGTCGAGGCGCTCGCCGGCTGCGACCGGCTGACCATTTCGCCCGGCCTGCTCGAGCAGATGGCGAAGGACGATGCGCCGCTCGCCCGCCGCCTGTCGCCCGACACGCCGGGCCCGTCGCCCGTGCTGCCAGGCTCCGGCGAGGCGGCCTTCCGCTGGGCGATGAACGAGGACGCGATGGCGACCGAGAAGCTTGCCGAGGGCATCCGGCTCTTCGCCAAGGATCTCGCCAAGCTGCGCCAGATCGTGGCGTCGAAACTGTAGAGCCGGCAAAGCGTTGAACGGCTGATCCCCTCTTCCGAATCAGAGTCCGCGACTTCGCCCTCCTCGGGAGCCCGAGGAGGGCGACGTGTTTTCGGGCGCCTCGCTGCGCCTGTTGTGGAGAATCACGGCCCCCTCACCTTCTTGTGGAGAGTCGCGGACGCCCTGCGGCTCGTTGCTACGCGCTTGAGTCCGGTCCAGCCCGCAAGTCACTGATTGTAAAAGGGTACTTGAGTAGCTTAAAGTGCTGAATCAGTGCCCTGACGTGCCTCACGAAGCCGGCTTCTTCACGACCGGTTGCAACAAGGCGGTCGGGCGCTTGTCCGGCGTGCACATGTCGTTGTCGGCCGGGCGGACGCCGAAATAGAGGCCGGCCGCGTCGATCGCCAGAAGGTCGTGATCCTCGCCGCAGACCGCGACCGGCTTCCATCCGGCGCAACCCGTCGTGGAGACGTCGACCTCGACGCCGGGCTTCAAGCCACAGCCGGCAAAGCCGAAGGCGGCGATGAGTTTCGGGTCGGTCATCAGGAGCGTGACGTGCTTCACGTCCTCATGGAACACCGTCTCGAAGGCGCCGGGGACAGTGGTCGACGGCTTGCCGACGTCAAAGGCGCCCTCCGTGCGGAACCGGAAGGTTTTGTGCTCCATCGCCGGATCGAGCGCGTGGGTGAAGGTGAGGCCCCACCGACCGTTTTCGAAAGTGAAGGTGCGCGTGCCGAACCCGCCATACCAGGCTTCCGGTGCCGTGCTCGCATAGACGCCGTCGAGCCGTTCCAGCGCCGTGCGATCGCCGTAGCGACCGTCAGCGAGTGCAGCCCCGCCGGCGATGCCGATCGCGAGGCCGATGGCCGCAAGGAGCCATGGGCGCTTCATCGTCGATGTCTTTCTGTTCGTCATGGTCGGTATCCCCCGTTTGGGGAACAGGCCCAATGCCCGTTCCTGCTGCCATGACGAATGGGGGTTCGGCCAAATCGACATCGGCTCTGTGAGGGAGGCGCAGAAACGTCTCGTGCCTGCGACGTCGCCGCGTGCGGCGCCGGTGAGGCGGCATCACCGTTTGACTTGTATGCATTTGTTTGATCGTATGGTCAAAATCAGATCACGACACAGCGGAGGGCAGCATGTCGTCAGGTCCGGACATCGCCGCGGGCAGGCTTTCGGAGGCGGTTCTCGCCGAGAATTTCGGGGATCTTTATCCGCGCTTTTCGCGGCACGAGGCCAAGGTCGCCGCCGAGCGTTGCCTCTTCTGCTACGACGCGCCCTGCATCAAGGCCTGTCCGACCTCGATCGACATTCCCCAGTTCATCCGCCAGATCGCGACCGGCAATACGGTCGGCGCGGCCAAGACCATTCTCGACTCCAACATCATGGGCGGCATGTGCGCCCGCGTCTGTCCGACCGAGACGCTGTGCGAGGAAGCCTGCGTCCGCGAGGCCTCCGAGGGACGCGCGGTCGAGATCGGCCGACTTCAGCGCTATGCCACCGACGATCTCTTCGATCGCGGCCGCCAGCTCTACACGCGCGGCGAGCCGACCGGCCGAACGGTCGCGGTGGTGGGCGCCGGTCCCGCCGGCCTCGCCTGTGCCCACAAGCTCGCGACGCTCGGCCATTCGGTGACGGTCTACGAGGCGCGCGAAAAGTCCGGCGGCCTCAACGAGTACGGCATTGCGGCCTACAAGGCGGCGGATGATTTCGCCAGCCGCGAGGTCGACTACATCCTGTCGATCGGCGGCATCGTCGTGAAACACGGTCAGCGGCTCGGCCGCGACATCCACCTCGCCGATCTCACCAGCTCATACGATGCCGTCTTCCTTGGCATGGGCCTCGGCGACACCAATGACCTCGACCTCGAGACCGACCTCGCCGGCGTGATGGACGCGGTCGACTACATCGCCGATCTCCGGCAGGCCGACAGCAAGCGCACGCTCCCGGTCGGCCGGCGCATCGTCGTCATCGGCGGCGGCATGACCGCGATCGACATCGCGACGCAGACGAAGCGCCTCGGCGCCGAGGTCGTGACCATCATCTATCGTCGCGGGCAGGCTCAGATGAACGCCTCCCCCTATGAGCAGGAACTCGCGCAGACGAACGGCGTCACCATCCGCCACTGGCTGCGCCCCAAGCGGCTGATCGGCCATAATGGGCACGTCTCCGCGATCGAACTGGAATACACCCACGAGGTCGACGGCAAGCTCACCGGCACCGGCGAGACGACGACGATTGCCTGCGATCAGGTCTTCACCGCCATCGGCCAGACCTTCCTGCCGGGAGAGGTTGCCGGTGTGGCGCTCGCGATGGAGAAGGGCCGGCTGAAGGTCGATGCCGAGCGCAAGACCTCGGTGCCGGGCGTCTGGGCCGGCGGCGACTGTGTCGCCGGCGGCAAGGACCTCACCGTCGCCGCGGTCGAGGACGGCAAGCAGGCCGCGCTCTCGATCGACCGCGCCCTGCGCGCGAAAACCGCCAGCCGGGCCGCCTGATCGCCGGACGCTCTCTCCCGTCCGCGGCGCGGGCGGGAATGCCGATCACCCTTTTTCTGGATCTCCGCGTCGGGCCCGCTATCGTGTCCACCGGACAGTCATTGAGGAGAACAGCCCCATGGCCGATCTTCGTACAACCTTCGCCGGCATCAAGAGCCCGAACCCGTTCTGGCTGGCGTCTGCTCCGCCGACGGACAAGGAGTACAACGTCGTCCGCGCCTACAAGGCCGGCTGGGGCGGCGTCGTGTGGAAGACGCTGGGCGAGCAGGGCCCGCCGGTCGTCAATGTCAGCGGCCCACGCTACGGCGCCTGGCACAGCCAGGACCGCCGCGTCATGGGCTTCAACAACATCGAGCTCATCACCGACCGACCGCTCGAGGTAAACCTGCGCGAGATCAAGCAGGTCAAGCGCGACTGGAAGGACCGCGCGCTGGTCGTTTCGCTGATGGTGCCCTGCGAAGAGGACGCCTGGAAGAAGATCCTCAAGGAGGTCGAGGATACCGAGGCTGACGGGGTCGAGCTGAACTTCGGTTGTCCGCACGGCATGTCCGAGCGCGGCATGGGCTCGGCGGTCGGACAGGTTCCCGAATACGTCGAGATGGTCGCGCGCTGGTGCAAGCAGCATTCGCGCATGCCGGTGATCGTGAAGCTGACCCCCAACATCACCGACATCCGCAAGCCCGCCGAGGCGGCGCGGCGCGGCGGTGCCGATGCCGTGTCGCTGATCAACACCATCAACTCCGTGATGGGCGTCGATCTCGACCGCATGCAGATGACGCCCTCGACCGGCGGCTACGGCACCCATGGCGGCTATTGCGGCGTCGCGGTGAAGCCGATCGCGATGAGCATGGTGTCCGAGATCGCCCGCGCCCCGGCGACCCGCGGGCTGCCGATCTCCGGCATCGGCGGCATCGAGACCTGGCGCGACGCGGCTGAATACATGGCGCTCGGCTGCGGCACGGTGCAGGTGTGCACCGCCGCGATGGTCTATGGCTTCAAGATCGTCGAGGACATGATCTCGGGCCTGTCGAACTGGCTCGACGACAAGGGCTATGCCTCGGTCGACGCGATTGTCGGCCAGGCGATCCCGCGCGTCACCGACTGGCAGCACCTGAACCTCGACTATGTGGTGAAGGCGCAGATCGACCAGGACCTGTGCATCAAGTGCGGCCGCTGCCACATCGCCTGCGAGGACACCTCGCATCAGGCGATCACCGATCTCGTCAATGGCGCGCGCCATTTCGAGGTGAAGGAAGAGGAATGCGTCGGCTGCAACCTCTGCGCCGTCGTCTGCCCGATCGAGGGCTGCATCACCATGGTCGAGAAGCCGGCCGGCTATGTCGACCCGCGTACCGGCATCGAGGTCGGCCAGACCCGCACCTGGATGCAGCACCCGAACAACCCGAACGCGAAGGAACGCATCCCGGCGAAAAAGGTCGCGCCTGCAAGGAGCGCCCACGCGGCGGACTACGAGATGGAACCGGCGGAGTAACACACCGTCATCCCGGGCGCGGCGCAGCGCGCAGCGGTGCGACGCTGACCCGGGACCGTTCTCAGGATGGCGCGCAGCGGCCAGGTTGGGCTAACCCCGTAACGATCCCGGATCTGCCAAGCAGCGCTCCGCGCCGCATGGCGTCCGGGATGACGGCGCGGATGTCGCGCCACATGGCGTCCGGGGTGACGGCGCCTATGTCGCGCCGAACGGCGTCCGGGGTGACGGCGCGGATGTCGCGCCGCATGGCGTCCGGGATGACGGGGCTGAGGAGCGCGCTGCAGCTCCGCCCTATGCGAGCATCCCGCGCAGCAGGATCCCGGTGACGGCTTCGCGCGTTTCGGCGAAGAAGGCGTCGTCGCTCAGGTCGCGGCCGCTCAGCGAGCGGATCTGCGAGGCGAAGTCGGCATAGTGCTGGGTCGTCGCCCAGACCGCGAACAGGAGATGTAGCGGGTCGATCGGGCGCAGCTTGCCGGCGGCGATCCATTTGCGGATCAGCTCGGATTTCTCCTCGACCAGCGCATGAAGCCCGCCCTGCAGCACCGGCCCCAGCACCGGCGCACCCTGGATGATCTCCAGCGCGAACAGCCTCGAGGCTTCCGGATAGCGGCGCGAATAGTCGAGCTTGGCGTCGATGTAGGCGGTCAGCGCCGTCGCCGGGTCGAGGCTCTCGTCGAGATCGCGCAGCGGGCGCAGCCAGATGTCCAGCGTTCGGGTCAGCACGGCGCTGTAAAGCTGCTCCTTGGTGCGGAAATAATAGAGCAGGTTCGTCTTCGACATCTCCGCCGCGCCGGCGATCTCCTCGATGCGCGCACCGCGCAGACCATCGCGCGCGAAGGCCGCCAGCGCCGCGTCGAGGATCTTGTCGATGTTGGCGGCTCCGATCCGCGTCTTCGACCGCGCGCCTGCGTCCCCCTCGGCCATCGCTCTCTTCCCAACAACTGTCGCGGTCTCGATAGCATTACTCCAAGCGTCGCGGTATGTGTCCTTCGAACGGTCGGATGGCACCGCGCGCTGTCTTGACCATTTGATCAATTTCTGTCCACTTTGGACGCCTGCTGGCCAAGTCGCGGATCAGAGGAGCTGCACCATGAACGCCCCCGTCCGGAACGTCGCACCGAACAATCTCGAAGCCTTCTGGATGCCGTTCACCGCGAATCGGCAGTTCAAGCAGAACCCGCGCCTCTTCGTGAAGGCGGAGGGGATGTATTACTACACCGACAAGGGCGACAAGGTCCTGGACGGCACCGCCGGCCTGTGGTGCTGCAACGCCGGCCACAGCCGTCCGAAGATCGTCAAGGCTATCCAGGAACAGGTCGCCGAACTCGACTACGCGCCGGCCTTCCAGATGGGGCATCCCAAGGCGTTCGAGCTCGCCTCACGCCTGACGCAGCTGACGCCGCAGGGCCTCGACCACGTCTTCTTCACGAATTCCGGATCCGAGTCCGTCGAGACGGCTCTCAAGACCGCCATCGCCTATCATCGGGCGCGCGGCGACGGCAGCCGCTTCCGCCTGATCGGCCGCGAGCGCGGTTATCACGGCGTCAATTTCGGCGGTATCTCCGTGGGCGGCATCGTCGCCAACCGGAAGATGTTCGGCACGCTTCTGACCGGCGTCGATCACATCCGCCACACGCACGACCTGTCGCGCAACGCCTTCACCCGCGGCATGCCCGAGCATGGCGTCGAACTCGCCGATGATCTCGAGCGCGTGATCCTGCTGCACGACCCGTCGACGGTCGCCGCCGTGATCGTCGAGCCGGTCGCGGGCTCGACCGGCGTCCTGATCCCGCCGAAGGGCTATCTCGAGCGTCTGCGCGCGATCTGCGACAAGTATGGCGTCCTCCTGATCTTCGACGAAGTCATCACCGGCTTCGGCCGTCTCGGCACACCGTTCGCGGCCGACTATTTCGGCGTCACGCCGGACATGATGACGGTCGCCAAGGGCATCACTTCGGGCGTCATCCCGATGGGCGCGGTCTTCGTGAAGAAGGAAATCCACGACACCTTCATGACCGGACCGGAGCACCTGATCGAGTTCTTCCATGGCTATACCTATTCGGCCAATCCGGTCGCCTGCGCCGCCGCGCTCGGGACGCTCGAGACCTATGCCGATGAGGGTCTCCTGACCCGCGCCTCCGAACTTGCCTCGTACTGGGAAGACGCGGTCCATTCGCTCAAGGGGCTGCCGCACGTCATCGACACGCGCAATCTCGGCCTGATCGGCGCGATCGAGCTGCAGCCGATCGCCGGCTCGCCGACCAAGCGTGCCTTCTCGGCCTTCCTCAAGGCCTATGAGCAGGGTCTCCTCATCCGCACGACCGGCGACATCATCGCGCTTTCGCCGCCGCTGATCGTGTCGAAGTCCGAGATCGACACCATCGTCGGCAAGCTCGGCGACATCCTCAAGACGCTCGACTGATCCGGGAAGAAGATCACAATGCAGGTTATTCACAACGCCATCGCCGGCAAGCACGTCGCCGTGACCTCGGGGCGCCAGAGCCCCGTGTTCAATCCGGCCACCGGCGAGCAGTCCGCCATGCTCGGTCTCTCCTCGGTCGAGGACGTCGACGTCGCGGTGAAGGCAGCGAAGGCGGCGCTTTCGGCCTGGGCCAACACGCCGCCACTCAAGCGCGCCCGCGTCATGTTCAAATTTAAGGAGCTGCTCGAGGCGAATGCCGACAAGATCGCCAAGGAGATCTCGCGCGAGCACGGCAAGACCCATGCCGACGCGCTGGGTGAACTGCAGCGCGGCATCGAGGTGGTCGAGTTCGCCTGCGGCATCCCGCATCTTCTGGCGGGCGAGTTCACGCGCAATGTCGGCCCGGCGATCGACAGCTATTCCGACCGCCAGCCGCTCGGCGTGGTCGCCGGCATCACGCCGTTCAACTTCCCGGCCATGGTGCCGATGTGGATGTATCCGCTGGCGATCGCCTGCGGTAACACCTTCGTTCTGAAGCCCTCCGAGCGCGACCCTTCCGCGCCGATGCTCTGCTGGGAGCTGCTTAAGGAAGCCGGGCTGCCGGATGGTGTGTTCAACGTCGTCCATGGCGACAAGGTCGCGGTCGACGCGATCCTGCATCACCCCGACATCAAGGCCGTGAGCTTCGTCGGCTCGACACCGATCGCGCAATACATCTATGCGACGGCGGCCGCGAACGGTAAGCGCTGCCAGGCGCTGGGCGGCGCCAAGAACCACATGGTGGTGATGCCCGACGCCGACATGGACCAGGCGGCGGACGCTCTTGTTGGCGCTGCCTATGGCTCGGCCGGCGAGCGCTGCATGGCGATCTCCGTCGCCGTGCCGGTCGGCGAGAAGGCGGCGCTCGCGCTGCGCGAGCGGCTCGTGCCGCGCATCCAGAAGCTCAAGGTCGGGCCCGCGACCGACATGCAGGCCGAGATGGGCCCGCTCGTCACGAGCCAGCACCGCGACAAGGTCGTCGGCTATATCGACGCCGGCGTGCGCGAGGGCGCTGAACTCGTCGTCGATGGCCGCGGCATCCGCCTGCAGGGCTATGAGAACGGCTATTTCGTCGGGCCGACCCTGTTCGACCACGTCAAGACCGACATGTCGATCTACAAGGACGAGATCTTCGGCCCCGTCCTGACCATGGTGCGCGCCAACGACTACGCCCAGGCCGCGACCATGATCAACGAGCATGAGTACGGCAACGGCACGGCGATCTTCACCCGTGACGGTGATGCGGCCCGCGCCTTCGCCGATCAGATCGAGGTCGGCATGGTCGGCGTGAACGTGCCCCTGCCGGTGCCGGTCGCCTATCACTCCTTCGGTGGCTGGAAGCGGTCGCTCTTCGGCGATCACTCGATCTATGGCCAGGAAGGCGTGCGCTTCTATACACGGCTGAAGACGGTGACGGCGCGCTGGCCGACCGGCATCCGGTCCGGCGTCAACCTCACCTTCCCGACCATGAACTGATCGCCACCGCCATGTGCCCTGCCTGTTTTTTGACCAGATGGTCGAGAGATCGGCAGGGCCCAGGCGGTGTGCCGGGGCGTGAAGGGCCGCATCGGAAGCCTTTTTCGCGCTTCCGGTGCTGACGGCGGGGTGGCACGCGGTTTGCAGTCCGGGGGCAGCGAACAACGAATGAACGACATGCGCGCGGAAACGAACACGGGTGGGGGTGGGATGGCGGCGGATGCCCGTTCGGTCATCGCTATCAAGGATCTCTCTCTCACCTTCGAGACCGCGGACGGGCCGGTCTACGCGCTGTCAAAAGTGAATCTGAGCGTCTCCGAAGGTGATTTCGTCTCCTTCATCGGCCCATCGGGCTGCGTCAAGACCACACTGCTGCGCGTCATCGCTGATCTCGAACAGGCGACCTCCGGCGAGATCACGGTGAACGGCCTGTCGCCGAACGAGGCGCGGCTTGCCCGCCAATATGGCTATGTGTTCCAGGCGCCGGCGCTCTATCCATGGCGCACCATCGAACGCAACGTCATGCTGCCGCTCGAGGTGATGGGCTTTCCGGCGGCGGAGCGACAGGCGCGGGTCGCCAAGAACATTGAACTCGTGAACCTCAAGGGGTTCGAGAAGAAGTTCCCCTGGCAATTGTCCGGCGGCATGCAGCAGCGCGCCTCGATCGCGAGGGCGCTGTGCTTCGACCCGAAGCTGATCCTGATGGACGAACCCTTCGGCGCGCTCGACGAGATCGTGCGCGACAAGCTCAACGATCAGCTCCTGACCCTCTGGCGCACGACGCGCAAGACCGTCGTCTTCGTCACCCACTCGATCCCAGAGGCGGTGTTCCTGTCGACGAAGATCGTGGTGATGTCGCCGCGCCCCGGCCGGATCATCGACGTGATCGACTGCAATCTGCCGCGTGATCGAACGCTCGACATCCGCGAGACGCCGGAATTCCTCAAGATCGCGCATCGGGTCCGCGAGGGCCTGCGGGCCGGGCATTCCTACGATGACTGACATGGCGCTGTCCCGCGTGAACCGGCGGCCTTCGCTTTGGGAAACCGCCATGGGCGGGCATGCCGGACCGGTGACCGTCGTCGTGCTGTGCATCGTCGCGATCTGGTACGTCGCCTGCTTCTTCATGAACGGCGACGCGGTGATGCGGACGGCGGCCGATCCCGCCTCGCTGACGCTGATGGACCGGATCGTGGCCTCCATGGAGCAGCAGCGCCCCGTCATTCCGGCGCCGCACCAGGTGGTGCAGGAATTGTGGAAGACGGTCGTCATGACCGATCCGACATCGAAGCGCAGCCTGATCTACCACGGCTTCGTAACGCTCTCCTCGGCCTTTGTCGGCTTCCTGATGGGCGCCGTGCTCGGCATCGTGCTGGCGGTGCTGATCGTCCATCTGCGCACCCTGCAAAAGAGCCTGATGCCCTGGATCATCGCCTCGCAGACGATCCCGATCCTCGCCATCGCGCCGATCATCATCGTCGTGCTGGCGGCGCTCGACATCAAGGGCCTGATCCCCAAGGCCGTGATCTCGACCTATCTGTGCTTCTTCCCGGTGACGATCGGCATGGTGAAGGGCCTCACCTCCGCCGATCCGATGCAGCTTGATCTGATGCGCACCTACAACGCCTCGCGCAGCCAGACCTTCTGGATGCTGCGCTGGCCGTCGGCGACGCCCTTCCTGTTCACGAGCCTCAAGGTCGCCATCGCCATCAGTCTCGTCGGGGCGATCGTCGGGGAGCTGCCGACGGGCGCGCAGGCGGGCCTCGGGTCACGCCTCCTGTCGGGGTCCTATTACGGGCAGATGGTGCAGATCTGGGCGGCGCTCTTCATGGCGGCGGCGATCGCGGCGGGTCTCGTCGCGCTGGTCGGGGTGATCGAGCAGCGCACGCTGCGGGCCATGGGCATGGCGGGAGGACGTCGATGAGCGACGTGCTGCCGACCCACCGCGCCCGCATCTGGATCATCGCCGGCCTGCTGATCGTCGCGAGCTACGTCTTTGGTGTCGGCGCCGAGGTCAAGGGTACCGCGATGATCGCCATCGAGGCGGCCATGTTCGCGCTTGGTGCCGTGTTCTTCGCGGTCGGCGCCACGCGTCAGATCGCCGGCGGCCGCCTGTATGTGGCGGTGGCGCTCGTCATTCTCGCGACCGTCCTGCTCCTGATCGTCGTGCATGAACCGGGGATCGCCGGCGAGGCGCGCTTCGGGCTGTTTCAGGAGAGCGAGGGCGCATCGGTGTTTTCGCCCTGGGCCGATCCGCCGGCGGCGGGCTTCTGGCTCAAGGCACTGGGCGTCTGGCTTGCTGCCTGGATGGCCGTCGACCAGCTCGCCGATCGCCGGGCGGCGACACCCGGCGGCCAGCGCATCCTCGACATCGCGGTGCCGGTCCTATTCGGCGCCTTCCTGTTCGTCATCTGGGAGTGGGTGACGGTCGGTTTCGGTGTACCGGGCGTCTTGATGCCTTCGCCCTCCGCCATCGGCGCCGCCATCGCGGGGTCGGTGCCGATCCTCGCCCAGGACTTCGTGCAGACCTTCGTGCGCTCCGTCATCGTCGGGTGGGCGCTCGGCTCCGCGCTCGGTTTCGCCGTCGCCATCATCGCGGACCGTATCCCGTTCCTGCGGCGCGGCCTGCTGCCGCTCGGCAATTTCGTCGCCGCCCTGCCCATCATCGGCATCGCGCCGATCATGGTGATGTGGTTTGGCTTCGACTGGCATTCGAAGGTCGCGGTCGTCGTGGTGATGACCTTCTTCCCCATGCTGGTGAACACGGTGACGGGCCTCGAGGCCGCGGGGCGGCTCGAGCGCGACCTGATGCGCTCCTATGGCGCAAGCTATTGGTCGACCCTGCTGTCGCTGCGGCTTCCCGCCGCGATGCCGTTCGTGTTCAATGCGCTGAAGATCAATTCGACGCTCGCGCTCATCGGGGCGATCGTGGCCGAATTCTTCGGCACGCCGATCGTCGGCATGGGCTTCCGGATCTCGACGGAAGTCGGCCGGATGGCGCTCGACATGGTCTGGGCTGAAATCGCCGTCGCGGCGGTTGCCGGCTCGGCCTTTTACGGAATCATCGCCCTCGTCGAGCGGGCGGTGACGTTTTGGCATCCCTCTTACCGGCGCAGTTGACGTCGGACGAGGACAACAGAGGAGTGGACGGGATGAAGAAGACCTTGCTGGCGGGCCTTGCCCTGGCGATGAGCCTCGGCATGAGCGCCGCCTATGCCCAGGAGAAGGTGACGCTGCAGCTCAAGTGGGTCACCCAGGCGCAGTTCGCCGGCTATTACGTCGCGAAGGCCAAGGGCTATTACACCGAGGCCGGGCTCGACGTGACGATCAATCCGGGCGGCCCCGACATCGCTCCGCCCCAGGTCATCGCCGGCGGTGGCGCCGACGTAATCATCGACTGGATGCCGTCCGCCCTCGCCTCGCGCGAGAAGGGCGTGCCGCTCGTCAACATCGCCCAGCCCTTCAAGCGCTCGGGCCTGATGCTCACCTGCTGGAAGTCGTCGGGCATCACCAAGCCGGAAGACTTCAAGGACAAGACGCTGGGCGTCTGGTTCTTCGGCAACGAGTATCCGTTCCTCGCCTGGATGTCGAAGCTCGGCATCAAGACCGATGGCTCGGCCGGCGGCGTGAAGGTCATCAAGCAGGGCTTCAACGTCGACCCGCTGCTGCAGAAGCAGGCCGACTGCATCTCGACCATGACCTACAACGAGTACTGGCAGGTCATCGAGGCGGGCGTGAAGCCGGAAGAGCTCGTGGTCTTCAAGTATGAGGATCAGGGCGTCGCGACGCTGGAAGACGGCCTCTATGTCCTCGAGGACAAGCTCAAGGATCCGAAGTTCGTCGAGACCATGGCGAAGTTCGTCAAGGCCTCGATGAAGGGCTGGGAAGATGCCCGCGCCAACCCGGCGGACGCCGTGAAGATCGTTCTCGAGAACGACGCCTCCGGCGCCCAGACCGAAGCGCATCAGACGACGATGATCCAGGAGATCAACAAGCTGACCGAAGGCTCGGACGGCACCCTCGACACGGCGGCCGCCGCGAACACGGTGAAGACCCTGCTGTCGGGCGGTTCCGACCCGGTCATCACCAAAGAGCCGGTCGGCGCCTGGACCAGCGCAGTCACGGACGCCATGAAGAAGATGTAGGCGCGACCTCTTCGCGTGACGACGAGGCGCGGCCGGCGACGGTCGCGCCTTTTTTCGTAGCATTTACCAGACCAACGTCGTTTTGATGTGACCGTTGCGCTTCATGCCTGCATCAATCAATGATTGCGTGGTGGGGAGCGGAGCCATCGGAATGCTGAAGAGGTTGCTGGGTCTTGCCCTGTTGGCTTTTGCTCTTCCGGCCATGGCGCAGAGCAATGACGATGACGTCGACAAGCGCATGGCGACCTATCTGGATGAGTATTCCAAACGGGCACCCGCTCCGCTGTCCCTAGAGGTCGACGTCGACGCGGGCAAAGCGGCCAGCGAGCGCATTGGCATTGCCGGTGGCCGCGTGTCGCTGGAGACAGATGATGCGGTCTATACGCTCGACATTCCGCCCGACACGCTGTTCTACCCGCAAGAAATCAGTCTTCGTGCGATAAAGAGCGTCGGTGGACTTGGCCCTGAGACGACGGGAACGCTGGCCGTTTCGATCGAACCTTCTGGACTGCCCCTTTCGCAACCCGCCTGGCTTGAGATCAAGCCGAAATCGCCGGCGGCGCTCGCCAAGGGCTTTTATCCGTTTGGTTTCTCCGGTGACGGGTCGAACGCCCATTACGGCTTTCACATCCCGCAGCCCGACGGCGCGGTCCTGGTAATGGTGCCGCATTTCTCAGGCTTCGGCATGGGTCTCGGGACGGTGAGTTCGCAGGCTCTCGGGCAGACCAAGCTGGAGCTTCCGCCACCGGACAGCGCGCGGGCAAAACGCGACGCTGCGGCCATCGGCGACGCCCAGAACGGCTATTACGGCGCGGCGATCGATGCTTTGGCCGGCGATCAGAACGCACAGTCCGGCGATGATCTGACAACGCGGATCAAGAACATGATCCTGCGTGCCAGCGGTGAGGAGAGCCCGTCCAAGCCCTCGAAGCTGATCAAGGAGTCCGATTGCCTAGCGATCGACAGGATGATCGTCACCATCAATGGCATGCGTGCCGGGTTCGACAAGGATCCGTCGAAGTCGAAGCGGGCCGGCACGCGTCCACGGATCGAGCCCGCGCAGTGGGCGAGCATCAAGGCCTGTGCCGAACCGCCGGCGCGCGTGTGCTTTGAGAAAGGCAATCCATGGCCGCTTGTCGCCTATCTCAAGGCGTTGCGCGCCTATCGTCCCGACGAGGCGGAGATGGCCGAGTTCAACAAGATCGTCGCCTGGCTCGAGGCACTGCTGTCGCGATGTGCG
The DNA here is from genome assembly GCA_046344875.1 of Labrys sp. (in: a-proteobacteria). Taxonomy (GTDB): domain Bacteria; phylum Pseudomonadota; class Alphaproteobacteria; order Rhizobiales; family Labraceae; genus Labrys. Next base: position 27,756 of record JBKDKQ010000051.1, read on the forward strand.
CAGTACAAGATGTACATCTCGAGCAAGAGCCGGGTGCCGGAACGCCTGGCGACGATGCGTGTGGACCACTCCGTCACGATCCCAATCCGTTTCGACGTCAAGAAAGCCGAAGCCGGCGGTACGGACGTTTACGTCGGCAAGGACAAGGGCGCCGCTCTTTCCGTGGCGTTCGATTGCAAGGTAAGGGGCGCCACATGCAGCACCTCGGGCCTGTCGATCGATAGCGAGGCGGAGGTGTCGCTCACTCTCGGCGATCTGCCTTTCGACACGGCGGCCGCGTCTGTCCCCGGTGCGGGCGGCACGAAGACACAGCGGTTCAACCCGAAGATCAGGCCGGCCTTCGCTATGCTCGGTGCCCAGGTCAGCGCCCAGGGCATGGTGATGCCGCTCGAATTCGAACTGATCTACACCTTCTGGACCTGCAACTATGCCAAGGAGTACCAAAAGGCCGAAAACATGTTCCAGTTCGACGGTTGGAGCCCTGGCGAGTATCCCACGCTGTACCGGCTGGAGAAGGCCAAGAGCGCCAAGGCCTGCGGTGGTTCGAGGAAGCTTGAGCTCACCACCGAGATGAAACTGCTGCATGAACCTGACGGGACCTTCGAGCCACTGCCGTGAACGACCGTCGTCGCGACCCGTCATTCTTGCCAGCTTCTTGTGCCCGGGCGCACAGCGGACCGATGCAATAAGCGTGTCTGATGCATTCATCGGGCCTAGCCGGCCCTGATCTTTGCTCGAAATCCTCGGAGCCAATTTCCATGACGATGACAATTACCCAGGCCAAGCAATCCACCCGGCGGCATCAGACCCGAACCGCCGTCATCGCCGCACTTGCACTCAGCACGGCCATCGCGAACCCGGCTATCGCCTGCGACAAGGGCGCGGTCACAACAGTCGAGAAGATTTATAAGGTCTATGTCGACGATGGGATCGTCAACCAGATGGCACCGGAGATCTATTCCCCGCGCCTCCAGCCGATCGTCAAGAACTGGAACACCCGCTGCGAGGCCAACATTGAACTTGAAGGCTGCATCCTTGACGGCGACTTCTTCATCGATGGCAACGACTACAAGATCTCCAAACTGAAGGTCAGCTGCCTTTCCGGCGATAGCAGCAGGAGCCGCGTGCTGGTCAAGTTCCGGAACTTCGACGTCCCTTCCACCAAGGTCTTCGACATGGTCAAGGACGGCGATCGCTGGTTCATCGATGCGATTGCGGACGGGATCGACGGCAAGGACTTTCTGGGCGAGATCTTCAAGGTACCGTGAGGCCCTCGTTGGGCGACGCGGGCGGCGCGGGCGAGGCCTTCCGCGCCATCTCACGGCATCAGACCATTCTTGATACTCCGCGCACCCTCAGCTATCGTAGTGACGTCACTACGATGTGGGCGCGATGCGGAAATCCTCGATCGTTTCGGCTGCCGAAGCCAACCGTTCGTTCTCCAAGATCTTTCGGCGCGCGGCTGACGGCGAAACCATCACGATCACCGATCGCGGCAAGCCTGTGGCCGTTCTTTCGCCCGCGCCGGCGTCGCAGAATCCCCCGCCGGAAGAGGTCGAGCGCAGGATGACCTTGCTCGACGAGATCGCCGCCACGGCGCAGGCCCGGGGCCCTTTGCGTCTCGGTTCCTTCAAGCGCGAATGGGCCTACGACGACTGAGGCCATGCGGATCGCGATCGACACCAATGTGCTGATTTATGCCGAGGATCTCGACGATCTGCCGCGCGGGCAGGCCGCGCGCGCGATCCTCGCCGCCGTCGCAAGGCGGCACGAGCCCGTGCTGCCGGTCCAGGTCCTGGGCGAGTTTTTTCGAACGCTTCGGCGCAAGGCAAGGATGGAGCCCACTGCAGCCGCCATGGCCGTGCGGCGCTGGCGCCGGTTTGCCGATCTTGCTGCGACGGACGATGCCGTGCTCGACGACGCCGTCGGCGTCAGCGCCGAGCGGGGGCTCGACATCTGGGATGCGGTCATTCTCGCTGCCACTCGATCGTCAGGCTGTACGGTCTTGCTGTCGGAGGACTTTCAGGATGGATTTTCGTGGCGTGGTGTTACGGTCGCGAATCCATTCTTGTCGCCTGGCCACGCGATCCTGACCACGATCCTCGAATCCTGATCTGAAAGGGAGTTCCTTATGCCTATTCTCATCCGCGGCAGCACCGTCGTGAACCATGACCACTCGAAGCGCGCCGATGTCCTGATCGACGGCGAGCGCATCGTGGCTGTCGGTGAGAAGCTGGACGCCCCGGCGGGCGCCGAGATCATCGATGCCGGTGGCGCCTATGTCATGCCCGGCGGCATCGATCCGCACACGCACATGGAACTCATGTTCATGGGCACCGTGTCGGCGGATGACTTCGAATGGGGCACCAAGGCCGCGCTTTCCGGCGGCACGACTATGATCGTCGATTTCTGCATCCCGGGCCCCGGCCAGTCGATGCTCGCCGCCTATCAGGACTGGCGCCGCAAGTCGGAGAAGGCCGCCGCCGATTACGGCTTCCACATGGCCGTGACCTGGTGGTCGAAGCAGGTCTGGGAGGAGATGGAGACCTGCGTCAAGACCTACGGCATCAACACCTTCAAGCACTTCATGGCCTATAAGGGCGCGCTGATGGTGAACGACGACGAGCTCTATCACTCGTTCTCGCGCTGCGCGCAGCTCGGCGCCATGCCGCTCGTCCACGCCGAGAATGGCGATGTCGTCATGCGGCTGCAGGAAAGCCTGATCGAGAAGGGCATCAATGGTCCCGAGGGCCACGCCTATTCCCGTCCGCCGGAGGTGGAGGGGGAAGCCACGAACCGTGCGATCATGATCGCCGACATGACGGGTTCGCCGCTCTATGTCGTGCACACCTCCTGCCGTCAGGCGCATGAGGCGATCGCCCGCGCCCGCGCCGCCGGCAAGCGCGTCTATGGCGAGCCGCTGATCCAGCACCTCACACTCGACGAGGACGAGTATCGCAACAAGGACTGGGACTATGCGGCCCGTCGCGTCATGTCGCCGCCCTTCCGCCCGAAGGAGCATCAGGACAGCCTCTGGGCCGGCCTCCAGTCGGGATCGCTGCAGGTCGTGGCCACCGACCACTGCTCCTTCACCATCGAGCAGAAGCGGATGGGCAAGGGTGATTTCCGCAAGATCCCGAACGGCACCGGCGGGCTCGAGGACCGCATGCCGGTCCTGTGGACGGCGGGCGTCAACACCGGGCGGCTGACGAAGGAGGAGTTCGTCGCGGTCACCTCGACCAATATCGCGCGGATCCTCAACGTCTATCCGCGCAAGGGCGCCGTCGCGGTCGGCTCGGATGCCGACCTCGTCATCTGGGACCCGACGGCGACGAAGACGATCACCGCGAGCAAGCAGATCAGCCGCATCGAGTACAATGTCTTCGAGGGCCACACCTGCACGGGCGTACCAAAGGTGACGCTGTCACGCGGAAAGATCGCCTGGAAGGACGGCGACCTGCGCGCCGAGCGCGGCGACGGCAAATACATCGAGCGCCCGCCCTTCCCTGCCGTGCATGTCGCGAACACGACCTGGAAGGAACTCACCGCGCCACGTCCGGTCGAGCGGCTCGAAGTGACGCCATAAGCATCGCTTTCCGAGCTCCAAGGAACGGGCGCCCCATGCGGGTGCCCGCCGATGTTTATGGTCACAGAGGACCCTGCATCAATCGAAGCCTAACGAATTTCTGGTTCAACACGCCGAGTAATGGCGTGGCGGCGGGTCAGGATCGGGCCGGCCGAACCGGGAGTTTCGATGATGGATGGCTCTTCAGGCGCAGGCGGTGAGACCCAACCGACAGGTAAGGCGGCACCCGGGTCGCGGGCACGCCGCATCGATCTCGCCGAGAAGATCATTCTGATCGCGCTGTTCCTGTTCTTCGTCCACAACCAGCTCGAGCCCGCTTTCTCCGAGCAGCGCTTCGTCAGCTATCTTCTCATTCTGGGCGAGGCGACCGTCCTCGTCTTCGTGCTGTTCCGCCGCGCGACCGACGCGATCTCGGATCGACCGATGGACTGGGCCTGCGGCTTCATGGGCACCTGCCTGCCGCTCTTTGCCATGCCCGGCGGCAATGGCAGCCTCATCCCGGTCTGGATCTGCGGCATGATCATGCTGACCGGCTTCATCGTGCAGATGTCGGCCAAGCTGACGCTGCGCCGCAGTTTTGGCGTCGTCGCCGCCAATCGCGGCGTGAAGGTGTCAGGGCCCTACCTCGTCGTGCGCCATCCGATGTATGCGGGCTATCTGATGACCCATGTCGGGTTCCTCCTCGCCTCGCCGACCTTCTTCAACCTCGCTGTTTATGCCACCGCACTCGCCTTCCAGATCTACCGGATCGAGGCGGAGGAGCGGCTTCTCGGTGAGGATCCGGCCTATCAGACCTTCGCCGCGCGCACGCGCTACCGGCTCGTGCCGGGCATCTACTGAGCGGGGTGCCCATGATCGCCGACGCGCTCCAGTCCATCGCCGACCTCTTCAGCGCCAAGACGTTCCTGCTGCTCTTCGCGGTCTTCGTGCCGCTCGAGCGCCTGTTCGCCATGCACCACGAGCAGCGGACCTTCCGCGCCCACTGGTTCAACGACATGGTCTACTTCTTCGTGAACGGGCTCGTCGTGCGCTTCGGCAATCTGGCGCTGGTCTCGGCCTTCGTCCTGGCGAGCACCTACACGATCCCCGCCTCGTTCAAGACCATGGTCGAGACCGCGCCGCTCTGGCTGCAGGTACCGATCCTGATCGCCATCGCCGACCTGATCTTCTACAGCGTCCATCGGCTGTTCCACACGGTGCCGTTCCTGTGGCGGATCCATGCGGTGCATCATTCGATCGAGGAACTCGACTGGCTCGCCGCCCATCGCGTCCATCCGATCGACCAGATCCTGACCAAGGGCTCATCCCTGATCCCGGCCTTCTGCCTGGGCTTTTCGGTCGAGGCGATCACGATCCACATGGTGATCTACCACTGGCAGTCGCTGCTGGTTCATTCCAACGTCAAGCTGCCGGTCGGCCCGCTGCGCTGGCTCGTCGTCTCGCCGGAGTTCCATCACTGGCACCACTCGAACCACCGCGAGGCCTATGACAAGAACTTTGCGGGCCAGCTCGCCTTCTGGGATGTCCTGTTCGGCACGGCCCACATGACCAATGGGCAGGTGCCGGAGAAATACGGCATCGATGAGCCCATGCCGAAGAACTATCTGAAGCAGCTCGTCCACCCCTTCGCTCCGCCACCGACGGCGCAGGACGAGAACTCCGCCAAGGCGATCGAGCAGCCCGCCTCGGCGAAATAGCGCACCCGCCGCAAGGCGATGGACAAGACGGCGCCTGCCCGCTATCGGCGATGACGTCGTCGACGTGTCGCGAGGGTGACCCCATGCTTCCCAATCTCACGATCAATCCGCAGCGCTTGTGGGACACGCTGATGGATACGGCGAAATTCGGCGGCACGCCCAAGGGCGGCATCCGCCGGCTGACGCTGTCGGACGACGACAAGAAGGTGCGCGACTGGTTCAAGGCGCAGGTCGAGGCGCTGGGCTGCACGGTGACGGTCGACGAGGTCGGCAACATGTTCGCTCGCCGCCCCGGTCGCAACAACAACCTCGCGCCGATCTGCATGGGCTCGCATCTCGACACGCAGCCGACCGGCGGCAAGTTCGACGGCGTTCTGGGCGTGCTCGGCGCGCTGGAAGCGCTGCGGACGATGCACGAGCAGGGCTACGAGACCAACGCGCCGATCGAGATCGTCAACTGGACCAACGAGGAAGGCTCGCGCTACGCCCCGGCCATGCTCGCCTCGGGCGTCTTTGCCGGTGTGTTCTCGACGCAGTACGCCTATGACCGGACCGACCGCGACGGCAAGACCTTCCTCGAGGAGCTCGAGCGCATCGGCTATCGCGGCACGGAAAAAGCCGGCGCCCGGACGATCGGCGCCATGTTCGAGTTGCACATCGAGCAGGGCCCCATTCTCGAGGACGAGAAGAAGATGATCGGCATCGTCACCGGCGTCCAGGGTATGCGCTGGTACGAGGTGACGGTGACCGGGCAGGACGCGCACACGGGCGCCACGCCGATGTATCTGCGCAAGAACGCGCTTGTCGGTGCGGCGCGGATGATCGAGGCGATCAACGCGATCGGCCACAAATACGCGCCCAACGCCGTCGCAACCGTCGGCCTCATCGAGAACAAGCCGAACTCGCGCAACGTCATTCCTGGCGAGGTGTTTTTCACCGTCGACCTGCGCCACCCCGACGAGACCGTGCTGGAGAAGATGGAGCAGGATTTCCGCGCCGCGCTCGTCGCGACCCTGCCGCCGCTCAAACTGACCTATGAGGAAAAGCGCATCTGGAACTCGCCGGCCGTCGCTTTCCACCCGGACCTGATCGCCTGCGTCCGCCACGGGGCCGAGCGCGCCGGCCTGCCGATGCGCGACATGGTCTCCGGCGCCGGCCATGACGCGGCCTACATCGCCCGCGTCGCGCCGACGACGATGATCTTCGTGCCCTGCGAGGGCGGCCTGTCGCACAACGAGGCGGAGTCGACCTCCTTCGACGAATGCGCCGCCGGCGCCCAGGTTCTGCTCAACGCCGTCCTCGAATACGACCGCCGGCTTGGCGGCTGAACCGCACCGTTTATCACCTCGCACCACGCCCCTCCTTCCCCGCTCAGCGGGGAAGGTGCCCTGCGACAGCAGGGCGGATGGGGTCGGTTCCACCTGACACCACTAAACGGCGCGAAATCCTCAGCGACCCCTCCCGGCGGTCTGCGACCGCCACCTTCCCCGCTGCGCGGTGAGGGAAGACACCGCGCCACGCCCCGCCTTCCCCGCTCAGCGGGGAAGGTGCCCTGCGACAGCAGGGCGGATGGGGTCGGTTCCACCTGACACCACACGACCAATATGGGCGACAACTCCGCCGACCGAGCCCGGCCGACTGCGTCGGCCG
>JBKDKQ010000052.1:0-58351 GCA_046344875.1 Labrys sp. (in: a-proteobacteria)
GGTCGTTCGCAAGGGTGCGACGCCCGCCTTTCCCGGTCATCAAGGCTTTTTCTGCGTCTCGATGTGAGACAACGCTTTGATCCTTGAGGGCTTCGATAGCTAGAAGTCCGCAGCATCGCTTTACTCGACCGTTCATGGTGCCGGTCGACTGGTCAGCCGTTCGGATGCCAAGGGCGTTCGCGCCAAGAATGGCGAATGGAAGCGACCGCCGCGCTTCGAGCAAGAGGAATGGCAACGCTGGCTCGACAACAGCGGTGTCATTTTGCGTGGCGCCGGCCTCGACGAAAGTCCGATGTGCTATCGGCGGCTCCCTGACGTCATGGCTGAGCACGAGGGCACGATCCGCATCATTGAGGAGCTTCGACCGGTCGTCGTGGTGATGGCGGGCGAGCGCGAGCATGATCCCTACAAGGACTGAAATGGATCCTCGTGGAACCAAAGGCGCAGCCATGACCGTGCGGCTTGATCCGTCCATCGATCTTGCGGCAGCATCAGAGCTGATCGGCTGTTCGACGCGCTATCTGGCAGACTGGCTGAAAGAGCGCGACGGGCAGGGGTACTGCTACCGCGTCGGCCGGAACTATCGGTTCACCGCGGCGCACATCGAGGCGATCAGGAAGGAGCACGAATGCCGCTCAAGCTCGTCCAACGTCCCGGCTCGCCGAACTTCCACCTCGTCGGCACCGTCCGAGGCATCCGCATACGCGAGAGCACTGGCACTGCTGACCGCCGAAAAGCCGAAGAGATCCGCGCGCGACGCGAGAACGAGATCCTCGACCAATCCATCCACGGTCGTGCCGTTACGGTCACGTTCGCGTCCGCCGTCGTCAGCTACGTGACGGGTGGTGGCGAGAAGCGAAACCTCGAGAAGCTCGTCAGGGAACTCGGGAATCGTCGGCTCGCAGAGATCGACCAGGAGTTGATCGACGCGACGGCACGCAAGCTCTACCCTAGCTGCAAGCCATCATCCCATGCACGGCGGGTCTACACCCCGATCAGTGCGGTCCTGCGCCATGCCGCAAGCTATGGGTGGTGCGCAGAGCGGACGTTCCGTCGTCCGGAGCCGTCACCGGTCAAGACGCGCTGGCTCCGCCCAGCAGAGGCGCAACGCCTGATCGAGGCGTGCTCGCCGCACATGGCCAAACTCGTCCTCTTCCTCCTCTACACCGGCGCGCGGGTGTCGGAGGCGGTCTATCTCGACTGGGCGAATGTCGATCTGTCGCGACAGCACGCCGTCTTCGTGGACACCAAGAACGGGGAGGAGAGGGGTGCGCCGCTGCACCCGGCGATCGTGTCGATACTGGCAAACCTGCCGCATCGAGACGGTGCGGTGTTTCGGCGGCCTGATGGCGAGCCCTACGAGCGTCGCGCTGGCGATCATACCGGCGGCCAGATCAAGACAGCGTTCAATGCCGCCGTGCGTCGGGCCAAGCTGCCCGGAGGGGTCACGCCGCACACCCTTCGTCACACCTGGGCGACATGGGAGTATGCGGCGCACAAGGACATCTACCGTCTCATGCGCCTCGGCGGATGGAAGACGGAGTCGATGGTCCGTCGCTATGTGAAGATCGACGCGACCGACTTCGCGGCCGGCGTGAACGATCTGCCCGCGCTGAAATTGGCACAAAATCCGCACAAGACTGTCGCCTAGTTCAGAATAACTCATACAAAACAATATGTTAAAGGGGTGCAATAACATCCTTTACACGGAGAGGGTCGGCGGTTCGAGCCCGTCACCGCCCACCAAATCGGATCCACACCCGCCTTCCGCGCTCAGAATTCGACGGCAAGAACCGGAATGCGCGGGGTGTCTCGGATGCTGATGATGGCGCCCGTTCAACCGCGAGCATCATCATGGCCTTTCGCATCCAGGGACTGTCGCCCGAGCCCTTCACCCCGTTCTTCGGCCTGCCTGACAGCGACCTCGCGCGTCATGGGATCGTTCGATACGTCGTCGACGAGAGGCCGGGCTTTCCCGACCGCATCGAACTGCGCGATGCCGAGCCGGGCGAAACGGTGCTTCTCGTCAATCACGTCCATCAACCGGCGGATACGCCCTACCGTGCGAGCCATGCGATCTTTGTGCGGGAAGGGGCCCGGGAGCCGGCCGTGCATGTCGACATCGTGCCGGAAGTGCTGCAGCGCCGTCTGATCTCGCTGCGGGGCTTCGATGCCGCTCACATGATGGTCGAGGGCGACGTGGTCGATGGACGGGATCTTGCGACGCTGATCACGTCGTATTTCGCCAATCCCGAGGTCGCCTATCTCCACGCCCATTTTGCGAAGAGGGGCTGTTTTGCCGCGCGCATCGATCGCGCGTGAGGACGTCCGCTGACCTTGCCGCCAAGGCAGCGGACGGTTCTCACGCCAGGCCGTGCTTACTTGCAGCCCTTGGCGACGTCCGGCGTGAGCGTCGCGACGCCGTCCTTCACCGAGACGGACTTCATGACGCAGGAGATGCCCTCATCCGGCGCCTCGACGCGCAGATCGAACGTGCCGTCGGCGAGGCCGGCGACGACATATTCCATGCCGTCCTCGAGCGAGCCTTCCTTGGCGCCGTCGAGCAGGTTCGCGCCCCACGTCTTCTTGCCCGGTGCGGACACGTAGAGTTCGTCGATCGGCACGCCGCTGTGATTGATGATCTTGGTTCCGCCGGCAAATGCGCTGGTTGCGGTGAGCGCGAGCAGCGATGCGACGAGAAGGGTCTTCATCGAAACGATCCTTTTGGTTTCTCAGGCGATGCGGCGCGCACCCGCGCGTCCGCCATCGCAGAGACACTCTTAGCGCGACCTCATATTCCACAGACTAACACTGTTGTTCAGCTAATCTTCAGGTTGTGACCCCAGCGACATGCGCACATACGCGGCCGCGCTTCAGATCGGCTGGCGCATTCCCGGCTGGATGTAGATGCTCTGCCGCTCGAGCTCCTGGATCGGATCGAACGCGACCGTCCGCGTCGGCGTCGAGGTGCTCGCCTGGGTCGAACGCAACCGCGACCGGCTCTATCGTGGCCCGCTGGAGCATGGTGACATCGACATGGAGCGGGGCGATCATCGCCCGACGCCGTCGGCGCCCGCTCCGTTCTAGGTGAAACCGGCGCTCCGCCTCGCGACAGGCCCTCAAAACGCAAAAACGCCTGCCGGAGGGAGGGCCGGCAGGCGTTTATAGACCGGACCCGCGGGGAGGGCGTTGGTCCGGCGAAACGGATCGGCGGGTTGACCCCGCCGTTGCGAGCCTGACGAGTCAGGCCCGGGCGGCGCGACGCGCGATCGCCTCGATGTCGGCGGGGTGAATGCCGATGTCGGTGAGATCGCGGTCCGTCAGACGACGCAGTTCAGCGAGCGTCTCACGTTCACGACGCCAGATCCGCACGCGCTCGATCAGTGCAGCGAACAACATGGCTATCTCCTTTCGGTTCGTGTCGGCAGCGAATTGTTCCGCGCCGCTCACGAATGCGAATATGGACCACGCCGTCTCGTTTCGCCAGATGCTGCACCGCACAACAGCCATGCGTTCTAAGCATGATCCAATCCCGATACCGTCACAAACCGCTAAGAAATGTGACAGAATCGCGACGAGCTATTCACAAAAGCATGGCTGTGCTTCGTCAGCGGCAGTCAGTCAGTGGCGACGCCGCCAAATCCATGCATCCGCGCCGCCCATTGCAGTCCGATGATCGCCCCTTTCACGCGCGGCAGGAGCGCCAGTGACAGGATGATGGTGAGCGGAATCCAAAGCAGAGCATGCAGCCAGAGCGGCGGGGCGTAGTCGATCTCGACCATCAAGACGGCGGCAACGATCAGGTGGCCGACGATGAACATGACGAAGTAGGGTGGGGCGTCGTCGGCGCGCTGATGGCTGAAATCCTCACCGCATTCGGTGCAGTTGTCGGCGACCTTCAGATAGGCCCGGAACAGAGGCCCCTTGCCGCAATGCGGGCAGCGCATCAGGAAACCACGCCACATCGAGCGCCCGACGTCGCGGCGTTCTGCGGAGATGCTCATCAGCGTTTGCCTTTCGTCCTGCGGCCGGGTTTCGGCCGGCGGTCCGTGATCCGTGCCCTGCGGGGCAAGACGGTCGCCCGGCCGGTCGGCCGCGGCTTGCCACCGTCGGTGATGATTTCGAAGCGTAGCGCACCGGCGAGTGGCGCGGCCTCGACCAGTTTGACGCTGACCCGGTCACCGAGCTGGAAGGTTTCGCCCGTCGACGAACCGATCAGCGCGTGGTGGCGTTCCTCGAACCGGTAATAGTCGTGTCCGATCGTCGCGGCCGGCACGAAGCCATCGGCGCCGGTCTCGTCGAGCTTCACGAACAGCCCGCCCTTGGTGACGCCCGAGACGCGACCCTGAAAGATCTCGCCGACGCGGTCCGCGAGGAAATGCGCGATCAGCCGGTCGATCGTCTCGCGCTCGGCCGACATGGCTCGCCGCTCGCAGGCCGAGATGCGCTCCGCAATGTCCTTCAGCACCTTGCCGGCGACGGCTGGCGGCAGGCCGTCTTCGCCGAGATCGAGCGCACGGATCAGGGCGCGATGGACGATCAGGTCGGCATAGCGGCGGATCGGGGAGGTGAAATGCGCATAGCGCCGCAGATTGAGGCCGAAATGGCCGATATTCTCGGGTGAATACTCGGCCTGGCTCTGGCTGCGCAGCACCACGTCGCCGACGAGCTGCGCCGCATCCGTGCCGGCCGTGCGGCTCAGAACCTCGTTGAAACGGGCCGCGCGCAAGGCGCCATCCTTCGAGAACGGGATGTCGAGCGTGCGCAAGAACTCCCGCAGCGCGATCACCTTCTCCATCGAGGGCTCGTCATGCACGCGGTAGACGAGCGGAACCTTCTTCGCCTCCAGCGTCTCGGCCGCGGCGACATTGGCGAGGATCATGAACTCCTCGATCAGCCGATGCGCGTCGAGCCGCTCGGGCGTCAGCACGCGGTCGACCCGCCCGGCCTTCGTCAGTACGATCTTGCGCTCGGGAAGATCGAGATCGAGCGGACCACGCTGGTCGCGCGCTCGCTTGAGTGCTGCATAGGCGGCCCAGAGCGGCTGCAGGACCGGCTGCAGCAGGGGATCGGTGGTGTCGTCGGTTACCCCATCGATCGCGCGCTGGGCCTGTGCGTAGTCGAGTTTCGCGATCGAGCGCATCATCACGCGGTGGAAGGTGTGGCGCAGCTTCCGGCCATCGGCCGACAGCACCATCCGCACCGCGATCGCCGGGCGGTCCTCCCGCGCACGCAGCGAGCACAGGTCGTTCGAGATGCGCTCGGGCAGCATCGGCACGACGCGGTCGGGAAAGTAGACCGAGTTTCCGCGGATCAGCGCCTCGCGGTCGAGCGCAGTGTCGGGCCGGACATAAGCCGCGACATCCGCGATCGCGACCGTCGCGATGAAGCCGCCTTGATTGGCGGGATCGGGATCTGGTTCGGCATGGACCGCATCGTCATGGTCCTTGGCGTCATGCGGGTCGATCGTGACGAGGGGCAGCGACCGCCAGTCCTCGCGGCCCTTGAGGGTCGCCGGGCGCGCGGCTTCGGCCTCCGCGACCGTGTCGTGACGAAAGACATGCGGAATGTCGTTGGTCAGGATCGCGATCATGCTGATCGCCTGTTCCGTGCCGACCGGACCGATCCGCTCGCTCACCCGCGCGCCTGTGCCGCCCCGGCGGGTGCGCACGAGATCGACGGCGACGAGATCGCCATCCAGCGCGTCGCCCGTGTCGTCGGGGCCGACCGCGAGTTCGCGGCCCGCATTGCGCTTCTCGATCGACAGGATGCGCCCGCTGCCGTCCGGATGGCGCCGGAACACGCCGAACTGGCGGGGGCGTGCGCGCTCGAGCACCCGGGTCACCGTGCCGACATGGGCGCCGCGCGAGGCGCCGTCGGCCATGCGGACGAGCACGCGCGACCCGACGCCCGGCGCCGGACCGGACAGGTGTCGCGGCACCACCAGCGAGACACGGGGCAGGGGGCCGCGCTCGGGTTCCCATTCGGCCGGCACGCCGACGAGATCGCCATCATCGTCCCGGCCCGTGATGTCGAGCGCCAGCACCTTGGGCAGGGCGCCGGCGGCCGCAAATCCCTTGCGGCTGCGGGCCAGCGTGCCGTCCTCCTCGAACTCGTCGAGCAGGTGCTTCAGGGCGATCTTGTCCTCGCCCTTGAGCCCGAATGCACGGGCGATCTCGCGCTTGCCGACGGTCGTCTGCGACCGGGCAATGAAAGCAACGATGTCCTCGCGCGTCGGCAAGGACGTGCCGGCGTCGTCGCCGGACGATCGTGATTTTCTGGCCATCTCACTCTTCTAGCGGAGGATGCTCCGCCGCGAAACCACGCCCATCGTCGCGCGTGGATCAACCCTTCTTGGTCGAGGCCTTTGTCTTCGGCTCGAAAGGCGGTTCGGCACTGTCCTCGATGGTCGGACGTGCGGATCCGGCGGCGCGTGCCGGCTTGGCTGACGTGCGTGCCGCCGTTTTGCCGGCTGACTTCGCGGGAGCCTTCGACTTGCCACGCGAAGCCGTCGCCTTGGCCGGCGCGGCCTCCGCCGATTTGGCGGGCTTTGCGACCTTGCCGCGACCGGCTTTCGCGGTGCCCGCCTTTGCGGCGATCAGCGCGACGGCCTGATCGAGCGTGATCGCGTCCATGGCAAGGGACTTCGGCAGCGTCGCATTGACCTTGCCGTGCGAGACGTAGGGGCCGTATTTCCCCGACCGCACCACGATCGGCCCGCCAAGGCTCGGATGATCGCCGAGGGCACGGCCTTCCTGCGCGGCGGCACCAAAGCGCTTGCCAGGGCCCTTGGTTTCCTTGGTCATGATCAGATCGACCGCGCGATTGGCCCCGATCGTCAGGACGTCGTCGTCGCGTTCGAGGTTGGCGTAGGTGCGCTGGTGCTGGACATAGGGTCCGAAGCGACCGATGCCGACGAGGATCGGTTCATTGCTTTCGGGATGGCGCGCGACCTCCTTGGGAAGGGCCAAGAGTGCCAGCGCCCGATCGAGATCGAGCGAGCCCGCGGACATGCCCTTCGGCAGGCTGGAGCGCTTCGGCTTCTCGCCTTCGCCGAGCTGGACATAGGGGCCGAAGCGCCCGTCACGCACGGTGACCTCGAGGCCGGATGACGGATCGGCGCCAAGTTTGCGCACACCACCTTCCGCCGCTCCCGCGCCGGCGCCGTCGCTGCCGTCATCGGCGGTCGGTGTCGCGAGCTGACGGGTGTAGCGGCATTCCGGATAGTTCGAGCAGCCGACGAAGGCGCCGAACTTGCCGAGCTTCAGCGACAACTGGCCGGTGCCGCAGGTCGGACAGGTGCGCGGATTCGAGCCGTCGCCCTTGTCGGGGAAGATATGGGGTCCGAGGAGATCGTTCAGCGCGTCGAGGACCTGCCCGGTGCGCAGGTCCTTCGTGCCATCGAGCGCGGCCGAAAACTCGCGCCAGAAGTCGCGCAGGACTTCCTTCCAGTCGAGCTCGTGGTTGGAGATGCGGTCGAGCTTCTCCTCGAGCGCCGCCGTGAAATCATACTCGACATAGCGGGCGAAAAAGCTTTCGAGGAAGGCGACGACGAGGCGCCCCTTGTCGGCGGCCTTCAGGCGCTTCTTGTCGAGCACCACATATTCGCGGTCACGCAGCACGGCGAGCGTCGACGCGTAGGTCGAGGGACGGCCGATGCCGAGCTCCTCCATGCGCTTGACCAGGGTCGCTTCGGTGTAGCGCGGCGGCGGTTCGGTGAAATGCTGGGTGGCGCTGGCTTCGCGCAGGGAAAGCGCGTCACCGCTCGCCATCGCCGGCAGACGCTTGCCGTCCTCGTCCTCGTCGGCATCGTCGCGATCCTCGTTATAGAGGGCGAGGAAACCGTCGAACTTGATCACCTGCCCGGTGGCACGGAGATCGAGGGTGCGCCCGCCCGCCTCGGCGCGGATGTCGACGGTGGTGCGCTCAAGTTCGGCGCTTTCCATCTGGCTGGCGATGGTGCGTTTCCAGATCAGCTCGTAAAGGCGGGCCTGGTCGGCGTCGACGTAACGGGCGACATCGCGCGGGACCCGGAACGGATCCGTCGGGCGGATCGCCTCGTGAGCTTCCTGCGCGTTCTTCGCCTTGGTCGAGTAGCGCCGCGGCACGCCGGGCAGATAGCGGCCGGCATAGCTGTGGTCGATCAGGCGACGCACGGCCGCGACCGATTCCGGCGCCATGTCGACGCCGTCGGTTCGCATGTAGGTGATGAGGCCGACCGTCTCGCCGCCGAGTTCGACGCCTTCATAGAGGCGCTGGGCGATCTGCATCGTCTTGTTGGGCGCAAAGCCGAGCTTGCGGCTCGCCTCCTGCTGCAGGGTCGAGGTGGTGAACGGCGCGAAGGGATGGCGCTTGGCGGGCTTTGCCTCAATGGAAGCGACCGAGTAGCGGCCCGTGCGCAGCGCCTCGCGGAAGGCGTGCGCCTCGTCTTGCGTCCCGACATCGAGCCGGTTGATTTTCTTGCCGTCGGCGCCGACGAGCCGGGCCTCGAAAGCCTCGCCCTTCGGTGTTTCGAGCGTCGCGACGAGCGACCAGTATTCGCGCGGCCTGAACCGCTCGATCTCCGCCTCGCGGTCGCAGACGAGACGAAGCGCGACCGACTGCACGCGCCCGGCGGAGCGCGCGCCGGGCAGTTTGCGCCACAGCACCGGCGAGAGACGGAAGCCGACGAGATAGTCCAGCGCGCGGCGGGCGAGATAGGCCTCGACGAGGGCCTCGTCGATCTCGCGAGGCCGCTTCATCGCCGCCAGAACGGCATCCTTGGTGATCGCGTTGAAGGTGACGCGCTCGACCGGAATGTCCTTGATCGCGCGTTTGTCGCGCAGGATCTCCAGCACGTGCCAGGAGATCGCCTCGCCCTCGCGATCAGGGTCGGTGGCGAGGATCAGCTTGTCGGCGCCGCGCACGGCCTTCGCCATGTCGCTCAACCGCTTGCCGGCCTTGGCGTCATTCTCCCAGATCATCACGAAGTCTTGGTCCGGATCGACCGATCCATCCTTCGACGGAAGATCGCGCACATGCCCGTACGAGGCGATCACCTCGTAGTCGGAGCCGAGATACTTGTTGATCGTTTTCGCCTTGGCCGGCGATTCCACGATGACGACGGGCATGCAAGGTCCTGGACGGAAGGGCGGCGTTCTGAGCCGGGCAAGCGCGGGACCATGGTGAAGGCGACCGCCCCTGTCAAATCCTCTTAGCGGCAGCAGACCGGGCGGTCAGCCCGAAACCTGCGCGGGACGCAGAAGGCACACGCAATGGTAGGTTGTATTGCGTCGTAAACTCGCATAACGTGTATCAAGTTTAATCCATTTCATTGCCCGATTGAGGAGAGACGCATGTCCGACGCCGGCTTGCCCGCTGTTTTCAGGGCTGATCGCGACGGAAAGGCATCAATCGATCCGGCCGGCGAACCTTCGGGCGCCTCTCTGGTCGAGGTCTCGGAATACATTGCGGCGATTGCCGACGATCTCGGCTCGATGGCGAGGGCGCAGGGGTTGACGGTCCTGGCCTATCTGCTGGACATGGCAGTCGTGGAGGCGCGCAGCATCGCAGGCGCTCCTCGGCGCTGACGGAAGTGCGGCCGGCGACTTTTTGCGCTCAGGCGACGCGGGTGACCTGGTTCTGCGATTCCTCGTCGGCACGCACATAGGCGCGCAGGCGCAGATTGACCTCCGCCGGAATCTGGCTGACGACCTCGCCCGTGTCCTGGTTCACCGCCTGGAACACGTAGTCGTTTGTCCGCTCGTCGACGAAGTTGCGTCGCTCGATCTGGCGCACTGCCGCTTCGGCGGTCGCCATGATGCGGGATCGCGTATCGCTCGAATCGAGCGTGGCCCGATCCGACTCCTGCGTCGAACCGACCGTTTCCTTGTCCGGCAATTCGGTCGCGACAGCCTCCGTCGCCATCGCGGCCGTCGGACGAACGGGGGGCGCTAGCGCGACCGCCGCCTTCCTGACCGTTGTAATGTCCAAAGCCGCCTCCTGCGGTGCCCATGAAGGTTCTCTTCCAACCTTCAGCGTGCACCCTACAGTGGGGTTCTGAATCCGACGTTTAGGAACAAGGTAAATTTCGGGATCGTGAATCTATTCGATTCTGTTTGCTTTGGGCGGCGTCAAGACCAGCGAGTCGACGGCGAGATCAGCCGTCGCGCTGGCTGCGTATTCGTTGGCGATTACAGCGAACGAGACACGGCGATCGGTCGAGCGGCATTGCGCGAGGGGGCCGCGAGGTTGCCATAAGCGCCGTAGACCTTCGGGGTGTTGCGTGCGGCGACATCCTCCGCGACACCGCGCACGAGGCTCTCCGACACGGACCGGGCCGTCGACAGAACGGCCATGTTGATCTGCAGCTCGGCCTGGAAGGCGTCATGGCGGCGACGCAGCTGATCGACGCCGACGGGGACATACCGCCCGACCACCGCGGCATTGGCGCGCAGCGTCGTGAGGGCTGCGACATAGCGGCGCGAAAGATCGGCCTTCTGTTCCTCGAGCTGCGTCGCGGCGACGACTTTCGCGGCCCGGATCAGCCGTGTCTCCTCGTTGATGACGGCGGCAAGACGCTCGAGCACGCTGCCGATATCGGCAATCAGGGTTTCGGCCTGAGCTTTGGTTTCGATCTTCATCGGGGCGATCGAACGGGTCGGAGCAGTCATGACAACCTCACTGGCCGGCGCTGTCGCGCGGCGCTTCCTGAAGAGAGAGAATTTCGCGGAACACGTTGTCGGCGATGCCGATGCCGCCGGACTGGGCGATGCCCTTCGCGTATTCCTGGACGAGAAGGCCGCGCCAGGCGCCGCCCGCCTCGCCGCCGCCAAGCGGGCCGTCCTCGCCGATGCCGGCGAACATTTCCTCGACCATGTTCTGGAGAAACACCGCCTCGAAGTCGGCGGCGGCCGCCTTGCCTTTGGCGAGGAGTCGGTCGGCAGAGGCGGGCCCCGCGGGGGCGTACCGCGAGATGGCGGAGGTGATGTCGAGGGACGGGGCGCTCATCACATCACCTCGATTTCGGCCTGCAGGGCGCCGGCGGCCTTGATCGCCTGCAGGATTGCGATGAGATCGCGCGGGCCTACCCCGAGAGCGTTGAGGCCATCGACGAGTTCGCGCAGTGTGACGCCGGGCTTGAGGGTCGCAAGGCGTCGGCCGCTCTGATCGTCGACCGTGATGCCGGTGCGCGGCACGACCACAGGCGGGGCCTGTGTGAGGGGTGCGGGCATCGCCACCTGCGGCGTTTCGGTGATGGTGATCGTCAGATTGCCCTGCGCAATCGCGACCTCCGACACCCGCACGTCACGGCCCATGACGATGATGCCCGATTGCTCGTCGACGACGACCTTGGCCGGCTGATCGGGATCGACGCGCAGCTGTTCGATCTCGGTGAGCAGCTGGACGATGTTGCCGCCATACTTCTCCGGCACCTTGATGCCGACAGTCCCGGGATTGGTCGGCTCCGCGACGGGCGCGCCGATGAACTCGTTGATCGCGCCGGCGATGCGCTTTGCCGTCGTGAAATCCGGATTGCGCAGCGCGAGCCGCAGCATCGAGAGCTTGTTGAACTCGAAGGCGATCTCGCGCTCGACCAGCGCGCCGTTGGCGATGCGGCCGACCGTCGGCACGCCCCGCACGACCTTTGCGGCGGCACCATCCGCCTGGAAGCCGGCGATCGCGACCGAGCCCTGCGCGACCGCGTAGACCTCGCCGTCGGCGCCCATCAGCGGTGTGACGAGAAGCGTGCCGCCCTGCAGCGACTTGGCGTCGCCGAGGGCGGAGACCGTTACGTCCATCCGCGTGCCCTGCGTCGCGAAGGGCTGGAGATTGGCGGTGACCATCACGGCCGCGATGTTGCCGGTGCGCAGATTTGAGCCGCGGGTGTTCACACCGAGGCGTTCCAGCATCGCGACGAGGGATTGTCTCGTGAACGCGGCGTTGTTCAGCGTGTCGCCGGTGCCGTTCAGGCCGACGACGAGGCCGTAGCCGACGAGCTGGTTCTCGCGAATGCCCTCGACATCGATGAGATCCTTGATGCGCGAGTTCGCCTGGGCGGGTTGGGCCAGCGGCAGGAGCAGCAGGACCGGAAGCAGGCGCTGGATGAGACGACGGAACATGGCAGGCTCCACCAACGGGGATGCCACCGTGTTGCGAAGCCCGTGCCAATCCGAGCGATTGGCATAAGAGTTTGATAAATAGACAGGTTTACTGTCGACATGGCATGGGGCGCCCGCCTCCGGTCGGCAGGGAGTGCCGGGCTGGGCCGGCAAGAACTGCCGGGCTGTTTACGGCGGCTTAACCATACCGAACGACACTTCCGGCAATCGAGAGGTGGACGCGATGCGCATTGATGGAACAGGACGGGTGGGAGCGCCGCTGTCGACCGGCAGCGCAAAACGCTCGACCGGTGCCGCCTTCTCCCTGCAGACCGGCGCCACGGCGCGCGAGGCGACCGGCACGCGTGGCACCGTATCCGTCGGCGGGCTCGAAACCATGCTGGCGCTCCAGGCGGTCGAGGATCCGCTTCAGCGTCGGCGACGGGCGGTCAAGCGTGGCACCTCGATGCTCGATGCGCTCGATTCGATGAAGATCGCGTTGCTCGACGGTGCCGCGGATGCGGGACAGCTCGCGCAGTTGCGGTCTCTTGTCGCGTCCCAGCGCGACACGTCGGGCGATCCGGGCCTTGAAGCCGTGCTCGACGAGATCGAACTGCGTGCGGCGGTTGAAATCGCGAAGCGTGAGGCACGCCACTCACGCTGAGATCTGCTTTCCGGCCGATTCACAACGGTTTCTTGACCGCGTTCCCGATTGTCGGATCGCGCGGAGCCGACTATAGACGCGGCTGATAGGGAGTCTCACCGCGGGGTCCGACATGATGTCAGTGCGTACCGAGATCGAGTACCGCCCGACCGACGACGAACCGTTCATGAATGAACGGCAAAGAGAATATTTCCGGAAGAAGCTCTTGTCCTGGAAGCAGGACATCCTGCGGGAAGCGCAGGACACCATCGCCAATCTGCAAGCCGAAAGTGAAAACCACCCGGACCTCGCCGACCGGGCCTCCTCGGAGACCGATAGGGCGATCGAGCTGCGGGCCCGTGACCGGCAGCGCAAGCTGATCGCCAAGATCGACGCCGCGCTCGCGCGGATCGACGACGGCACCTACGGTTTCTGCGAGGAGACCGGCGAGCCGATCTCGCTGAAGCGCCTCGATGCCCGCCCGATCGCGACCCTGTCTTTGGAAGCGCAGGAACGGCACGAGCGTCGTGAAAAGGTCTATCGCGACGACTGATCTGTGGCGACCCGGGTTGAGGGTCGCTGCCCATCGACAAAGCAAACCCGCCGCCCTGATCAGGACGGCGGGTTTTTCGTGTCGCGAGTTCAGCGAGACAGGCCGATCAGGCCTTACTTCTGCTTGACGATGATCGGAACGAGGAGATCGCCCCAGAAGCCGCCCTCGGCATGGTGGCGGGCAGTGCGCTGGAGCTCGACGGACAGACCGCTCTCGACCGCGCGGACCACGGCCTGATTGAGGCGATGCAGTTCGTTCGCAAGCATCCGGATGGCAGCCTGCTGCTTGTCATCCATGGTGGTCGCGAGATCTTCGGCACGTTCCTTGACGCTGCGCATGGGGATCACTCCTGAGTTTTCGTTCTTGGTCATTCGGCTGCCTGCAGTCGGAACTGGGCGGTTTCGGTCGATTCCTTCATGGCGGTCGTCGAGGACTGGCCACCGCTGATCGTCATGGACACGCGGTCGAAGTAGCCGGTGCCGACCTCGCGCTGATGGCGGGTGGCCGTGTAGCCGCGCTCCTCGGAGGCAAACTCGGCCTGCTGAAGCTCGGAATAGGCCGCCATGCCGCGATCGCGATAACCGCTCGCCAGCTCGAACATGCCGTGGTTGAGGCTGTGGAAGCCGGCCAGGGTCACGAACTGGAACTTGTAGCCCATGGCGCCGAGTTCGCGCTGGAACTTGGCGATGGTCGCCTCGTCGAGCTTCTTCTTCCAGTTGAAGGACGGCGAGCAGTTATAGGCGAGCATCTTGCCCGGGAACTTCTTGTGCACCGCCTCGGCAAAGATGCGCGCTTCCTCGAGGTCGGGATGGGAGGTCTCCCACCAGACGAGATCGGCGAGCTCCGAGAAGGCGAGACCGCGGGCGATGCAGTGGTCGAGGCCGGTGCCTTCCTTCAGGCGGTAGAAGCCTTCCGGCGTGCGTGAGTCGGGCTCGATGAAGGGACGGTCGCGCTCATCCACATCCGAGGTGATCAGACGCGCCGATTCAGCGTCGGTACGGGCGACGATGATCGAGGGAACGCCCATCACGTCAGCCGCGAGGCGGGCGGCGATGAGGTTGCGTTCATGCGCCGCGGTCGGGATCAGGACCTTGCCGCCGAGATGGCCGCACTTCTTCTCCGAAGCGAGCTGGTCCTCGAAATGGACGCCGGCGGCGCCCGCCTCGATGAAGGCCTTCATGATCTCGTAGGAGTTGAGCGGGCCGCCAAAGCCCGCTTCGGCGTCGGCGACGATCGGGGCGAACCAGTCGCGCTGGGCGCCGCCTTCCGAGTGTTCGATCTCGTCGGCGCGCTTCAGCGTGCGATTGATGCGGCGGCAGAGTTCCGGGGCCGCGTTAGCCGGATAGAGCGACTGGTCCGGATACATCGCGCCGGCGGTGTTCGCGTCCGCCGCGACCTGCCAGCCGGAGAGGTAGATCGCCTGAAGGCCCGCGCGCACCATCTGCATGGCCTGGTTGCCGGTGACGGCGCCGAGCGCGTTGACATAGGGCGTCTCGTGCATCTGCTTCCACAGACGGTTCGCGCCGCGGGTCGCGAGCGTCTGCTCGACGACGACGGATCCGCGCAGCTTTACGACGTCGGCAGGGGTGTAGGGGCGCCGAATGCCGTCGAAGCGGCCGGCCGGGGCCGCGGGCACGAGATCCTCGAAAGTCTGCTGATCGCTCTTGTGCGACATGATCCTCTTCCTTGTGCACCCTGTCGGTCTTTGACAGGAATTTACTATATCGTCTGTCGTCACGGTGCGCGCTGCCGCAACGCGGCGCATTCCGTGGCGACACCAAGACGCTTTTTGTCGCGAGAACGCAATCAGACGAAAGAACTTGAAAGGATGGGTTGTATCAAATACACTTCTGTAAAAATGTCATGATGTAAAGAAATGTAAATGTCGGAAGCGGGTCGAAAAATCGTCGCCGGATCGCGGCTGAAACGGCTGCGGCGGGAGCTCGGTCTGTCGCAAAGCGGCATGGCCTCCGAGCTCGGCATTTCCGCGAGCTATCTCAATCTGATGGAGCGTAATCAGCGCCCCGTGACCGCCCAGGTCCTCATCAGGCTCGCAGAAGCCTATGACGTCGACCCTCGCTCCTTCGCCCGCGAGGAGGAAACGCGGCTGGCCGGCGAGCTCGACGAAGTCTTTTCAGACAGCCTGTTCCGCACGGCGCCGATCAGCCGTGACGAGTTGCGCGAGGTGGCGGAGACGGCGCCGGGCGTCGCGGAAGCTATTCAGCGCCTGTATAGCGCCTATCTCGAGGCGCGGCAGCGGGCATCGGCCGACATCGGCGGGCTCGTCCGCGATGATGATCGTGGCGGCAGCGGGCTCGATGATCCCGTCGACCGGGTCCGCGACATCCTCCAGACCCAGAACAACCATTTCCCCGAACTCGAGGAGCAGGCGGAGGCGATCGCGGCCGATCTCGCCGTCAGCGGGTATGACCTGTTCCACGGCCTATCGGAGCGGCTGCGCCAGCGCCACGGCATCCGTGTCCAGGTGCTGCCGGTCGACGTGATGCCGATGTCGCTGCGCCGTTATGACCATCATCGTCGACGGCTGATGCTGTCCGAGCTCGTCGAGCCGGCCGGGCGTGCCTTCCACGCCGCCTACCAGCTCGCCTTCATCGAGGCGAGCGACACGTTGGATTCGCTCGCGCGCCGTTTCTCGCCGACGGAGGGCCCAACCCAGCGTCTGCTGCGCGTCACGCTCGCCAACTATTTCGCGGCGGCGCTGATGATGCCCTATGGCCGCTTTCTCGCGGCCGCCGAGGCGCTCGAATATGATGTGGAGGTGCTCGCGGCGCGCTTCACGGCGAGCTACGAGCAGGTGGCGCACCGCCTCACCACCCTGGCGCGACCGACCGCGCGCGGCATTCCGTTCTTCCTCGTGCGCCTCGACATGGCCGGCAACGTCTCCAAGCGCTTCTCGTCGGGGAGTTTCCCGTTCTCGCGGTTCGGCGGCACCTGTCCGCGCTGGAACGTCCACCAGACCTTCCGCTCGCCGGGCCAGATCGTGACGCAGATCGTCGAGCTGCCCGACGGCGCCAAATGGTTCTCGGTCGCGCGCACCGTGCGCCGTGCCGCGACGCCCTGGGGCGAACCGGAATCGCAGTTCGTCATCGGCCTCGGCTGCGAGCTCAAATATGCAAGCCGGCTGGTCTATTCGCGCGGCATCGACCTGAAGGCGGACGTCGCCACGCCGATCGGCGTCAATTGCCGATTGTGCGAGCGCGACAACTGCGCCCAGCGCGCCGCGCCGCCGATGATGCGGCAGCTTCGGATCGACGAGACCGTGCGCGGCATCTCGCCGTTCCAGTTCGGCAGCTGACACACTTCGCCAAACGGCAACACCTCCCGGTGGGAAGCCGGGAGGTGTGCGGAGCCGGCGGGCATGTGGGAGCAAGCCGCCGTCATCGACCACCCGCGCCGGGAGCAGGCGCGGGTGCTCGGGGGTGGTGTCGGTCAGAAGGGAAGCACCACGTCCATCACTTGCTGGCCATAGCGCGGCTGCTGCACGTCGGTGATCTGGCCGCGGCCGCCATAGGCGATGCGGGCCTCGGCGATCTTGGTCGACTCGATGGAGTTGTCGCTTTCGACATCCTCCGGCCGCACGATGCCGGCGACGATCATCTCGCGGACCTCAAAGTTGACGCGAACCTCCTGCTTGCCCTCGATCACCATGTTTCCGTTGGGCAGGATCTGGGTGATGACCGCCGCGACGTTCGTCGTCAGCTGTTCGGAGCGGCGGACCGAGCCGGCGCCGGCGCTCGACGAGGAGGAGGTCGCCTTGACCATGCCGGCCGGATCGGTCCCGGCCGGGACCATGGCGCCTTCCACGCCGAACATGCTTTCGAGGCCCATGTCCTCGCCGTTCTCGCGGCTGCGGCGGGTCTGGTTGTCGATGTTGGCGCGGTCCGTGATCCGCACCTTCACGGTCAGGATGTCGCCGACGCGCATGGCGCGCTGATCCTTGAAGAACCCGCGCGCACCCGAGCGCCAGAGCGAGTTCGCCTGGAAGACCGGCACGTCAGGGGCCGGCATCGGCAGGGACACCGGCTTGTAGCCGGCCGAGGCTGTCGGATCCTCGATCGCCGAGAGCGTCGGCGCCTTGCCGACGGACTGGAGACGATCGACCGAGCCGCAGGCGGCGAGGGGGAGGGCGATGGCGAGAAGGGCGAGAAAGCGACGGTACATGGCTATGTCTTTCAATTCATCGCAACGGAAGGACGGGCGAGGACCGTGACGCGTCCGAGGCCGGAGACGACGGCCTCCACGACGCGGCGCGATTGCGGGTTCATCACCGAGACGACGTCGCCCTCGGCGCCGCTTTCGACGGCCACGGCGCGGATGGCGAGGACCATGCCGGGCTGCTCGTAGATCAGCATCACCGGCTGATTGCGTGTCACCATTTCCGGGCGTGTGAGATCGGCGGTGATGACGGGCTGGCCGGCCCGAACTGCGCGGCGGACGGATTTGCCGACCACGTCGCCTGCGGCACCCGCGCCCTCACGCGGCATGTCGGCCCGCGAGCGGCGCTCGACGACGAGATCGGCGGTTCGGACGATCTCGCCGCGGGCGAGGGGGCGGCCATAGACGAGAATCTCGACGGTCTCTGTCGCCGTGCCGGTCACCTTCACGGGCGAGCGGGTCAGCAGCAGCGAGTCGGCCACCGTGATGGTCGCCTCGAAGCGGCCGGTGATCGGGCTCCAGCGCAACGCCGACACTTCGACGGGCGCGGTGGTATTCGGTTCGATGTGCAGCGTGCGGACGGACGCATCGAACTGGAAGTCGATCGCGGTGTCGGGCGATGCCGTGCTCTGGCGACGGATCGCCTGTGTCACCGCATCCTGCAGCTCGGCCGGCGCCACCGCCCGACTCGCGCGGGTCACCGATACCTGCGACAGACCAAGGGTCTCGACGCCGGAAACACCGAGGCGCGTCGCCGCTTCGACGATCTGTCCGGCAGCGACTATGCCGGTCGTACCCAGATCCGGGGCGCGGAACACGGCGCCGTCCCGGTCGGCGGGCACGCCGTCGACGAGGTGGCTCAGTCGGACGATGTCGTCGGAGACGACGACGTCGGCGCGCAGCACCGGGCGATCGGCTGCGGATGCGACGGTGCCGAGGCTGGCGACGAGAGCGACGGCGGTGAGGGCGGTCAAAAGGCGCTTCATCATCATGGCGAACCTCCTCAACGCAGCATGCCGGAGGTGGACTGGAGCATGTTGTCAGCGGCCGAGATGACGCGTGAGTTCATCTCGTAGGCGCGCTGGGCGGCGATCAGGTCGGAGATCTCGGAGACCGCATTCACGTTCGCCTGCTCGATGTATTTCTGCAGGACGTCACCAAATCCGTCGGTCCCGGCGGTGCCGTTCTGCGGGGCGCCCGAGGCGGCGGTTTCAAGGAACAGGTTGTCGCCGATCGCCTCCAGGCCGCTCTTGTTGATGAAGCGCGACAGCTGCAGCTGTCCGAGTTCCTGCGGCGCGGTCTGGCCCGGGATCGTCACGGACACCACGCCGATCTTGCTGATCGTCAGGTTGCTGGCGTTGGGCGGGACCGTGATACCCGGATCGACGACATAGCCGTCCGCCGTCACGAGCTGGCCCTGACCGTCGAGCTCGAACGAACCGTCACGGGTGAAGGCGGTGCGGCCGTCGGGAAGCTGGATACGCAGGAAACCCTCGCCACGGATCGCGACGTCGAGATCCTTCTCCGTCGGGGAGACTTCGCCCTGGCTCATCACGCGCGGGGTGGCGGCCGTGCGGACACCAGAGCCGACCTGAACGCCGGCGGGCAGGATCGTGCCCTGGTCGGAGGTCGGCGAGCCGACGCGCTGCAGCGTCTCGTACAGCAGATCCTGGAACTCGGCCCTCTGGCGCTTGAAGCCGGAGGTGCGCATGTTGGCGATGTTGTTGGAGATGACCTCGACGTTGAGTTCCTGGGCCATCATCCCGGTAGCGGCAGTGTTCAGAGCGCGCATGGTTCAGGCTTCCTGTCAGGACGGGATTTCGGAAAGGGTCTGGATCGCCGACTTGCGCAGCTCGTCGCCGCGCTGGATCAGGCTCGAGACCGACACATAGGCGCGGTTGAGTTCGATCAGCCGCGAAAGCTCGAGCACCGGCTTGACGTTCGAGCCCTCGCGCATGCCCTGCACGAAGCGCACCGTGCCGTCGGCGGGCACCGCCGGGGCGACCCCGTCGGGGGCGCGGAAGAGACCGTTGCCTTCCTTGATCAGGAACTGCGGGGAGGCAAAGGTCGCAACCCGGAGACGGCCGCGCGTGCCCTGCTCGGTGGCAACCGACCCGTCGCGCCCGATCGACACGGCGCCGTCCTCGGCGGTGATGGTGATCGGGCCCGAGTCGGACAGAACCGGCTCGCCGGACACGGTCACCATCCGGCCCTGATTGTCGAGCTGGAAGGCACCGGCGCGCGTATAGCGCTCGCCGTTCGGCGTCTGGACGACGAAGAAGCCGTCGCCCTGGATGGCGACGTCGAGCGGGTTGTTCGTGACTTCCATCTGTCCCGGCTGGAAATCGCTGTAGGTCGCCCGGTCCTGCGTGAAGGACAGACGACGATCGGGGCGCTGGAACGCATCCGCGCTGCCCCGGCTCAGCAGGAATTCCTCAAACTGCACACCCTCGCGGCGAAAGCCGGTGGTGTTGACGTTTGCGACGTTGTTGGCGACCACATCGAGTTCGCGCTGCAGCGCGACCTGCCTCGACAAGGCCACCAGAAGCGAGTTCTCCATTGAACCGCGCCTTCCTGGTTTGAACGGGGTGCTCTTCCCAAGCACCACATTCGTTGCTCCCGTGACCGTCGGCGTCTCCCAACCCCGATTGGTCGCGTTAACCATGGCAGGATGCGTGCCACATGGTCGTGGCATGAGAAATCAAGGGCTTAGCGGCAAGGCGATCGTGAATGGAGGGAATGATTTACCAAACAAGGTAATAACGACCCGGCAATTTCTGCCGGCAAAGGCATTCCATTAAAGCACCATTAACCATTGCGGCGCATCGTGACGCCATCGGATCTCGACAGCGAAAGCCGAGTCTCAATGGCCAAGAAGCCGAAGAAAACCGAAGAAGAGCCGGCCGGCGAAGGCGCGGAAGGGGCACCCGAGGCCAAGAAGGGCGGTCTTGGCGGATTGCTCAAGAACAAGCTCGTGCTGATCGGCGTCGCGGTTCTCCTGCTTGGCGGCGTCGGTGGCGGCGGTGCCTGGTACATGGGCTTTCTGGGCGGCGGCGACCATGCCGAAGGCGAGGCCGGCGGCGAGCCGAAGGCGGAGGAAGCCAAGCCCGTCCAGTTCGTCGACCTGCCGGAAATGGTCGTCAACCTCGCGACGCCCGAGCGCGCGCAATATCTCAAGATCAAGGTTGCCCTCGAGGTTGCCGACGTCGAGCTCGCGGAAAAGATCAAGCCGCTGCTGCCGCGCGTCCTCGATACCTTCCAGACCTATATGCGCGAGCTGCGCCCGACCGACCTCGAGGGCTCGGCCGGCATGTATCGCCTCAAGGAAGAGCTGACGAAGCGCGTCAACGTCGCGGTCTATCCGGCGAAGGTCGACGCGGTCCTCTTCAAGGAAATCGTGGTGCAGTGATGGCCAAGCCGTCCGAAGCAGATCTGATGGCCGAATGGGGCGCCGCGCTTGAGGAGCAGACCGGCAAGGCGGGCGGCGGTGACGACGATCTGGCCGCCGACTGGGGTGCGGCGCTCGCCGAGCAGGGTGTCGGCGGCGACGACGTCGTCAACGAATGGGCCGCGATGATGGACGATCCGGCCGCCCAGAAGAGCGGGGCGGACCGTATCCTCAACCAGGACGAGATCGACGGCCTTCTGGGCTTCTCGATCGATGAACTCGTCAACGGCTCGCAGTCCGGCATCCGGGCGATCATCGACTCGGCGATGGTCTCCTACGAGCGTCTGCCGATGCTCGAAATCCTGTTCGACAGGTTTGTGCGTCTTCTGACGAGCTCGCTGCGCAATTTCACCTCGGACAATGTCGAAGTCTCGATCGACCGCATGACCTCGGTCCGCTTCGGCGACTACCTCAACTCCATTCCGCTGCCGGCGATCATCACCGTCTTCAAGGCCGAGCAGTGGGACAATTTCGGCCTGATCACGGTCGACTCGAACCTGATCTACTCGATCATCGACGTGCTGCTCGGCGGCCGTCGCGGGCAGACCGCGATCCGCGTCGAGGGTCGGCCCTACACCACGATCGAGCTCGGTCTCGTCAAGCGGATGATCGAGCTGGTGCTCGCTGACGGCGAGCAGGCCTTCGGTCCGGTCTCGCCCGTCAACTTCACGCTCGAGCGCATCGAGACCAACCCGCGCTTCGCGCAGGTGTCTCGGCCCGCCAACGCGGCGATCCTCGTCCGCTTCCGTATCGACATGGAAGATCGTGGCGGCAACATGGAAATGTTGTTGCCCTACGCGACGATCGAGCCTATCCGCGACCATCTCCTCCAGAGCTTCATGGGCGAGAAGTTCGGTCGCGATCCGATCTGGGAGAGCCATCTCGCGACGGAGATCTGGCAGGCGCAGACCGAGATCGAGGCCGTGCTCTACGAGGCCGAGATCCCGCTCAAGTCGATGATGGATCTGAAGGTCGGGCAGACACTGCCGATCGAGGTCAAGCCCGACTCGCTCGTCCAGGTCCGTTGCGGACAGGTGACCCTCAGCGAGGGGCGGATGGGCCGCGTCGGCGACCATGTCGCGATCCGCCTCGCCCGACCGCTCAAGCGTTCCCGGACAACCATGGCCATCTTCGACATGGCCGACGCCGTTCGAAAGGATTCCTGATGCCCGCCGATTTCGTCGGACTCGCGATCGAGGTGCTGGTTTCGATCCTTCTCGTCATCACGATCAGCTATTGCTGGATCCTCAACAAGCGCCTGATGCGCCTCAAGGCCGACGAGATGGCTTTCAAGGCGACGATCGGCGAACTGGTTTCCGCGACCGAACTCGCCGAGCGCGCCATTGGTGGCCTGAAGCACGCGGTCACCGAATGCGAGCAGGCGCTCGGCCAGCGCATGCGCGCGGCGGAAGTCGCTGCCGGCGAACTCGGGAGCCAGGTCGGTGCCGCGCAGACGGTGCTGAACCGCATCGCGCTCGTCACGGACGCGGCGCGGAAGCACAGCTCGCTCTCGCCTGAGATGGCCCATCCGGCCTATGTCGAGCCGCACGCCTACTATCCGGAGCCGATGCACGCCGCCCATTATGCGCCGGAGCCGGCTTATCCGCCGCAGGCACCGGCCTACGCGCCACAGGGCTACCCGCATCCGCAGCATCGCCCGAATCCAGCCTATGCGCAGGCCCAGCCGGTCTATGCCCAGCCCGGTGCCCAGGCTCGCGCCGCGTCGGCGGCGGCTGAAAATCTGGCGGCCCGCGCCCGGATGCGCGCCAGAGGGGAGGCGGCATGAAAGAGCTCCGGCTGATCCCGATCGTTCTGTTTGCCCTGTCGAGCCTGCTCGCGCTGAAGGTGGTCGACGCGCTCGATCGCGGTGGCGTCGAGGTGCGCGGCACGGCGACGGCGCAGGCGGAGGAAGCCGCAGCCGGCGGAGGCCTCTCCGCCGCCCAGACCAAGCCTGCGCACCTGCCGACCGCGGAAGAACTCCTGAACGCCGCCGCGCGCGCGAACCGCTTGCCCCAGGACGACGCCATCGTCACCGGTTCCAGCGCACCCAAGGAAGAAGCACCGAAGGAAGAGCCGAAAAAGGCCTCGACGCTCGGTCAGTTGCCGATCTCGCTCGAGGAGCGGAAGAAGGCCGACGAGACCGCCGCCGCGCTCGCTCGCGGCGAGCCGGATCCGCACGCCCCGCCGGCGGAAGGAGCGGCCGGTGGTGAAGGCGGTGCTACTGCCCCCGCGGAAGGCGCGGCCCATGGCGAAGCGGCCGCCCATGGTGGCGAGGGAGCGGCTCAAGCGCAGGCCGGCGAGGTCGTACCTCCGGCCGACGGTGCCGCGGCCCCGGAGGCCCCTGCCGGCGATCACGCGGCCGGCGCCGAGCATGCCGCCGACAAACCCGCCGACACAGCCGAAAGCGCGCCGAAGCCGCCGGTCGAGACCGAGGCTCCGCTGATCGGCGGCGCTGCATCGGAATCCGAGCGCGCACTTCTTGAACGTCTGCAGGCCCGTCGGGAGGAGCTCGATGCGCTCGGCCGGGAACTCGACCTGCGCGAAAACCTTCTCCGCGCCGCCGAGAAGCGGATCGAGGAACGGATCACCGAGCTGAAGAAGGTCGAGGAAAATATCGGCGCCGTGGAGGCGAAAAAGGAAGAGGAACAGAAGGCCCGTCTGAAAGGGCTGGTTGACATGTACTCCTCGATGAAGCCCAAGGACGCCGCCCGCATCTTCAGCACGCTCGAGCCGGGGCTGCTCGTCGAGGTGGCCTCCGCCATGAAACCCGCGGTGATGGGACCGATCGTCGCCGCCATGTCGCCGGAGGCTGCAGCGCGCCTGACCTTTGCTCTTGCGAACAAGGACAAGGAACAACCGGCCGCCCCCGCCGCTCCGGTGTCGGGCCTCGATCTTCCCAAGATCGAAGGCACGCCGCAGCCGTCTGCCAACTGATCACGGTGAAGGACGCACCGGCTATGTGCCGGTTCCAGCACTGCCACGCCACTGATTGGCGCGCTGGTTGAGACCGGCGAGACGCGCCGTCTCCGCAACTCGCACCGCGCGCGTCTCGGGTCTTTTCGCCTGCACGATCCATTCGAGAATGCCGCGTCGCGTGGAGGGTGGAAACGCATCGAAATGCGCGCGGGCGGCCGGGATCTCAGCGAGCGCGGCGGCGAGATCGGCCGGTACCTCGAGGCGGTCGACCGTCTCGAGCTTGTCCCACAGACCGGACTCTTTCGCAGCGTCGATCACGCGCTGACCGGCATCCGCCATCCGCCCCACGGCGATCATCCGAAGGGCACGGTCCTTGTTGATCGCCGACCAGGCGCTGCTCTTCTTGCGCGGTGACATCAGGAGCATGGTGCGATCGTCGTCGAGCCTGCGCGGCAGGCTGTCGATCCAGCCGAAACACAGGGCTTCTTCGACCGCCTCGTCATAGCTGAGGCGAACCGTCTTCCGGCCGGCCTTCCACGAGACGAGCCACACGGAGCCGGATGTCGCATGATGGTCCGCAAGCCAGGCGCGCCAGGCGGCGCGGTCCTCGGGTTCGACCTGCGGGATGTCGGTCAGTCGGTTCGACGGCATCGGGCGAGTGTGCCCGATGCCTCCGGTGCCGCCAAGCCGGTCAATGCCGGGTTGTGGCGGCGATCCAGTCCACGACGGTGTTCAGCGCCTCGGGCTGTGAGGCACCGCCCGTCAGGGCATCGCGATAGACGGCAAGCTGTTCATCCGCGCTCGTGCCCCGTTCGAGGATCAGTCGCGTGTCCTCGACCTCGTCCAGGCAGCCCAGCGCTTCCGCATCGGCACGGACGAGCTCGATCAGGTCCGCCAGAACGAGCGCGACGGGCAGGGCGGTGCCGGTGTTGAGGTCGATCAGCGAGCCGTGGATGCCGTAGCGCTGCGCCCGCCACTTGTTCTCGTCGATGATCGCGCGGGCGGCCGGCGTCAGGCCCAGATTGAGGCCCGGATCGTTCACGAGCCGCCGGACGAGCGAACGGTAGAGCGCCGCGATCGCGATGGCGTCGTCGACGCGGGTGCAGGCGTCGGCAACGCGAAGCTCGAGCGTCGGCAGGCCGGCGGACGGGCGCACCACCCACCAGATGTAGCTCGCATCCGCCATGACGCGGTTGTCGACCAGCGCCGCCACATAGGAATCGTACTCCGCCTCGCTGCGAAACAGATCCGGCAGGCCCGAGCGCGGCAGCTCCTCATAGAGGGCCTGACGATAGGCCATCAGACCCGTCCGGTTCGAGTTCCAGAACGGCGAGGATGTCGAGAGTGCGAGGAAGAGCGGCACATAGGGCAGCAGCCGAACCATGAGATCGACGCGCGAGGTTTCCTCGGGCACCTCGACATGCACATGCATGCCGCAGATCAACTTGCGGCGCGCCAGCATTTGCAGGTCGTTCGCAACTCGGCCGTAGCGCATTTGCTCGGTGGGACGCTGGTCCTCCCAATTGGCCGTGGGATGCGTTCCGGCGGCCAAAATGCCAAGGCCATGCTTCGCCGCGAGGTCGTCGAGGGTGCGACGGAAGCGTAAAAGCTGCGCGCGGCCGTCGCTCATGCGCGTCAAAGGCGTCGTCGCGACCTCGATCTGCGACTGGAGCAGTTCACGCGTGACATGGTCGCCGAGAGCAAGTTTCGCTTCTTCGAAAAAAAGCGTCGACATGCTCCGTTTCGAGTCACCGTTCTTTCGTTGATAGATGAAGTATTCCTCTTCAATTCCATAAGTGTAAGTCGGTGTCATTTCCATCCCCATGCTTTGCATACATTGAGTGGTAGCCGGTTCGGCTTGCGGATAAATTCGACGCAACACACAGATGGGCAGGATGAAGTCGAATGAGGCCAAAATGAGATCACGAGAAAAGGCGTTTTGTTTCAGATTCTTACAGCGGTGTGATCCGAACACCCCCGGCGGAAACCGGGCCTTAATCGGCTGCGCCGCAAGGTGCGCGGCAGTGTTGCGTTGCGTAGGGTGCGTCGCTTGTTCCGGCGTGATGTGTTCGAGCCAGTCCTGGCCGATCTGGCCAGCCTTCGGCGGTCGTCCGCTCGCCTGATGCGAGCGCGCGCCGATCTCACTCAGGAAGCCCGCAGCGCATCCGTGGCGGCCCGACATGCCCGTGGCACCCTGTCGTCCCGGATCGGCGTTCTCGCGCTCGCTGCCGTCGTCCTTCTGATCGTCTGACGGGCCCTGCGCCCAAAACAAAACCGGGGCGCTTGCGCGCCCCGGCTGTTGCAGTCTGTCCGAGCGGAGGAGCTCAGCAGGAGTAGTACATCTCGAACTCGACCGGATGCGGGGTGTGCTCGAAGCGGATCACTTCCGTCATCTTGAGTTCGATGAACGAGTCGATGAAGTCGTCCGAGAACACGCCGCCCTTCTTCAGGAACTCGCGGTCCTTGTCGAGCGCGACGAGCGCCTCACGCAGCGAGCCGCACACCGTCGGGATCTTCTTCAGCTCCTTCGGCGGCAGATCGTACAGGTCCTTGTCCATCGCGGAGCCCGGATCGATCTTGTTCAGGATGCCGTCCATGCCGGCCATGAACAGGGCGGCGAAGGCGAGGTAGGGGTTCGCGGCCGGATCCGGGAAGCGGACTTCGACGCGCTTGGCCTTCGGCGAGGTCGTGTACGGGATGCGGCAGGACGCCGAGCGGTTACGCGCGGAGTAGGCCAGCAGCACCGGGGCCTCGAAGCCCGGGACGAGACGCTTGTAGGAGTTCGTCGACGGGTTGGTGAAGGCGTTGATCGCCTTGGCGTGCTTGATGATGCCGCCGATGTAGTGGAGGCAGGTCTCCGAGAGGTCCGCGTACTTGTTGCCCGCGAACATCGGCTTGCCGCCCTTCCAGATCGACTGGTGGACGTGCATGCCCGAGCCGTTGTCGCCATAGACCGGCTTCGGCATGAAGGTCGCGGTCTTGCCGTAGCTCTGCGCGACGTTGTGGATCGCGTACTTATAGATCTGCATCTGGTCGGCCATCTTGACCAGCGTGTCGAACTTCATGCCGAGCTCGTGCTGGGCGGAAGCGACCTCGTGGTGATGCTTTTCAACCGTCACGCCCATCTGGGCCATGGCGGCGAGCATCTCGGACCGCATGTCCTGCGCCGAGTCCATCGGCGGAACCGGGAAGTAGCCGCCCTTCTTGGCGATGCGGTGGCCGAGGTTGCCGCCCTCATACTCCGTGTCGAAGTTGGTCGGCAGTTCGATCGAGTCGAGCTTGAAGCCGGTGTTGTACGGGTCGGCCTTGAAGCGGACGTCGTCGAACACGAAGAACTCGGCTTCCGGGCCAAAATAGGCGACATCGCCAATGCCGGTGGCCTTCAGATAGGCCTCGGCCTTCTTGGCGATCGAGCGCGGGTCGCGGCCATAGGGCTCGCCGGTCGTCGGCTCGAGAACGTCGCAGGTGATCGACATCGTCGAGGCCGAGAAGAAGGGATCCATCGTCGCGGTGGTCGGATCCGGCATCAGGGCCATGTCGGACTCGTTGATCGCCTTCCAGCCGGCGATCGAGGAACCGTCGAACATGATGCCTTCAGCAAAGACATCCTCGTCGACCATGGTCTGATCGAACGTAACGTGCTGCCACTTGCCACGCGGGTCGGTGAAGCGGAAGTCGACATATTTGACGTCGTTGTCCTTGATCGCCTTCAGGACGTCCTTGGCGGTCTTCATGGGAATCGAACCTTTCCTTGTGTTCAGCACGCAATCGCAGCGCCGATATGGCGCAGTGATCAGATAGCGTCGAGTCCGCTTTCTCCGGTTCGGATCCGGATCGCTTCCTCGATGTTGGAGACGAAGATCTTGCCATCGCCGATGCGCCCGGTCTGCGCGGCCTTGCGGATCGCGTCGACAGCCCGCTCGACCCGTTCATCCGGAACGACGACCTCGATTTTCACCTTTGGGAGAAAATCCACGACGTATTCCGCACCGCGATACAGCTCCGTATGGCCCTTCTGCCGACCGAACCCTTTTGCCTCGGTGACGGTGATGCCCTGCAGTCCGACGTCCTGCAGTGCTTCCTTCACTTCATCGAGTTTGAAGGGCTTGATGATGGCCTCAATCTTCTTCATGGGGTCTCCTGCGGCTTCCGCCCGGATCTGCCGATCCGTTGAAAAGCCAGCCGGGCGGTAGCAGGTCGCGTGCCAGTTCGCCAGTGGGAATTTTCAACGGCGGTTTCAACGACTTAGGGTGCGTCTCACCGGAGCTCGCACCCGCGCGGGCTGTACACTGCTCAAGATATAGTCACACTGCAATACAAAGCAGCACAAAAAATATCCGGGCGGCACTGCAATCGGGTGCATTCGGCTGTTGTTTCGCCAGTCGACGGTGCCGCTCACGTTCCGTTAGGGTTTGGGCATGAGGTCAGATCCGCACGACACTGCGATCGATGCCGCAAGGCTGCTGGCGGATCTGCCGCGCCATGCAGTGGAGTCGCACAAGTATCAGCGCGGCCACACGCTCGTCGTTTCGGGCGGCATCGAGGCGACGGGAGCGGCGAGGCTCGCGGCGAAGGCGGCGCTGCGCATCGGTTCCGGTCTGGTCACGGTGGCATCGCCGGCGAGCGCTCTCATCGTCCATGCCGCGAGCCTGACGGCGATCATGGTCCGCCGTTTCGACGAGGCGGCCGATCTCGCCGCGCTGGTCGAAACCCGTCATTGCACCGCCGCCGTCATCGGTCCCGGGCTTTCGCCCGACGAGAGCGGCCGGGCGGCGGTTGCGGCTCTGCTCGCGCGGCCGATCCCGATGGTGCTCGACGCAGGTGCGCTGACTGCCTTTGCGGTTCAACCGGCCGCCCTGTTCGACCTGATCCGCGGGCGGCATGCCCCGACGATCCTTACGCCGCACGACGGCGAGTTCAGGCGGCTGTATCAGGATCTCGAAGGGCCGCGCGCGGACATCGCGCGCGCGGCCGCCGAGCGGTCCGGGGCGGTCGTGGTGCTGAAGGGCAGGGGAACCGTCATCGCCGCGCCGGATGGTCGCCATGCGATCGATCGCCTCGGACCGCCGACCCTGGCGACGGCCGGCAGCGGCGACGTCCTTTCCGGGCTGATCGGTGGGCTGCTCGCGCAGGGAATGGATGGGTTTGCGGCCGCCTGCGCCGGCGTCACCCTTCACGCGATGGCGGCGCTTCGGTTCGGCCCCGGTCTGATCGCAGAGGACTTGGAAGTCCAGTTGCCTGCAGTTCTGGCAGGACTTTGCGTCAGCGCACCGTGAAGGCGGTGATCGTCGGCGGCGCTTCGCTGTCTGGCTTCGTCATCTCGATGCGCCATTCCCCGACGACCGTCGGCATGAAAGCGACCAGCTGCTCGCTTTGCGGCATGACGAGAAGCGTGTCGGTCCAGTAGGGCTCCCA
This sequence comes from Labrys sp. (in: a-proteobacteria), assembly GCA_046344875.1. Classification (GTDB taxonomy): domain Bacteria; phylum Pseudomonadota; class Alphaproteobacteria; order Rhizobiales; family Labraceae; genus Labrys. The sequence continues at coordinate 29,232 of JBKDKQ010000052.1, forward strand.
ACCATCGTCAAGCGCGTGGAGGATACGTGCCGTCTGGCCGCGCAGATGGACGATGGCGGGCTCTGCGGTTCGGTTGACGAGGCGCAGGACGATTGTGGCGCCGACATCTGCCGTGAGGAGGCCCGGGCCCTGTGTCTCGCCGATGATGACGTCGGAACGGACGGCGCCGGCAAGGTCGAGCGATGTCGGCAGCGCAGGGTTTGGCGGCGGCATGATCGGGGCGACCGGTCCGTTGGGGGGCGCCGGTTGCGCTGCGACAACCCGTCCGATCGGACGCGGTCCGGCGCCGTCATCGACAAGGAGGCGGATCGCGCCGCCCTCGCTCGGCAGCCCGGCAAGCATCAGGTCACAGCGCGTTCCAGGCAGGAGCGGCGCGCCGCCCTCGGGCCACGGGGTCGCGGCATCGATCGGCTGGCTGTCGAGCCCGACCATTGCGGCTGCGGCACCGTCGACGATGAGCAGGAAGGGCGTCTGCCGGCTGATGTTGGCGCAGCGCAGAAGGAGCGGAACGCCGACGGCCACCGGCAGCGTGAGGTCCGTCTGATCATTCGCGACAAACACTGCCTTGCCGCTCTCGTCGGGGCCGGTCTCGCCAATCAGAACCACCACCTCCGGGATCGCGCCGGGCTCGGCTTCCGCGACGAGGACCGGCAACACGGCATGGAGGGACGCCGGCGCCGTACCCGTCGAGCGCGTCTCCAACAGAAGGAGACCGCTGTCCGGCGCGGTGAGATCGACGTCGATGGCCGCGCTGGGTTCGATGACGATGTCCGCCATGCCTGTGGTGCCCAAGCCCGCGCGCAAGCCGCGCCAGTGCAACGCGACCGGAATGTCGAGGGCATTTTGGAGGGTGAGCGCCTGCGGCACTCCACGCTGGACGCGCACCGGCAGGCCTGCCGGATTGGCTTCAAAAACCGCCGTGCGAAGGATCGGCGTGGCCGCACCCGCGACGCCGTCGCGCCAACGCAAGGTAAGGCGCTGTCGCTGGTCGCCCTGCGCAACTGCCGGCGCGGCATAAAGCGCGAGGGTCACAATCATGAAGGCGCGTCGCGAAAGCATCACCCGGTTTCAAGTCCTCGATCGTGTGTCGCTCGTGGAGATCTTTGGACCCATATAGGTCATCCCGGCGACGTGGTCCGGGTGCTTTATGACGGTTCCCCGACGGGCCTGCATTTTTTTGGTGCAAGTGGAACATGTCATGCTATAGGCACGCTCCTTGCGTCGCGCCCCTTGCGGGGGGCGGCCGAGGCCCAATGCGGGCGTGGCGGAACTGGTAGACGCGCGGGATTTAGGTTCCCGTGACGAGAGTCGTGGGGGTTCGAGCCCCTCCGCCCGCACCAATCCACGCCGGCGCCGGTGGGCCGAAGCCGAACGCGAACCACACACGAACGATAATCGCGGGACGACCCCCAATGCAGGTTACGCAAATCCGGGCCGAGGGCCTCAAGCGGGAATTCAAGATCGTGGTCCCCGCTGCCGATCTGGCCGCACGCGCCGAGGCGCAACTGAGCGAAATGAAGGACCGCGTGCGGATCAATGGCTTCCGCCCCGGCAAGGTGCCGCTGGCGCATGTCCGCCGCCTCTACGGCCGCTCGGTGATGGCCGACATCGTCAACAACATGGTCGGCGAAGCCAACAAGAAGATCGTCGATGACAACGCCATCAAGCTGGCGATGGAGCCCAAGCTCGATTTCGAGGGCGGCGACGACGGCGTGAAGTCGGTCATCGAGGGCAATGCCGATTTCGCCTGGACCGTATCGGTCGAGGTCGTACCGGCCTTCGAGATCGGTGATCTGTCCGACATCGCGATCGAGCGTCCCAAGGCGGACGTGCCGGATGCGGACGTGCAGACCGCGCTCGAGAACCTCGCCCGTCGCAACGTTTCCTATTCCGAGAAGACGGGCAAGTCGGCCGCTTCCGCGAAGTTCGACCGCGTCACGGTCGATTTCGTCGGCACCATCAACGGGGAGCCGTTCGAAGGCGGCGAGGGCACCGACATCGTCGTCGATCTCGGCTCGAACACCTTCATCCCGGGCTTTGAGGATCAGCTGATCGGCGTCAAGGCCGGCCAGGACAAGACGGTCGACGTGACCTTCCCGGGCAACTATCTCAACTCCAAGCTCGCCGGTCAGAAGGCGTCCTTCGCGGTCAAGGTCAAGAAGATCGAGGCGCCGGGCGAGCTGACGATCGACGACGAACTGGCGAAGTCGGTCGGCCTCGAGGATCTCGAAAAGCTCAAGGACGCGATGCGCAGCAACTTCGCCCGCGAGCTCGACGTCGTCTCGCGCCGCAAGGTGAAGCGCCAGCTTCTCGATGCGCTCGACACCCGCTTCACCTTCGAACTGCCGCCGACGCTGGTCGAGCAGGAGTTCGACAGCGTGTGGCGTCAGGTCCGCGCCGACATGGAAGCGGCGAACCGCACCTTCGAGGACGAGAAGACGACCGAGGAAGAGGCGAAGGCCGAGTATCACCGCATCGCCGAGCGTCGCGTGCGCCTTGGCCTCGTGCTGGCCGAAATCGGCGAGAAGGCAGGCGTTCAGGTGACCGATGACGAGGTCACACGCGCCGTCGTCGACCGGGCGCGTCAGTTCCCGGGGCAGGAGCAGCAGGTCTGGGAGTTCTATCGCAAGAACCCGGGTGCGATCGCCCAGCTCCGCGCGCCGATCTTCGAGGACAAGGTGGTCGACCACATCCTCGGCATCGTCAAGGTGACCGAGACGACGGTCAGCAAGGACGATCTGCTGAAGGAAGACGACGAAGACAACGCCTGATCGGCGGCCGTCGTCGCAAAGGTTTGAGGGGCGCCGGTCGGGTGCCCCTTTTTCGTTTAGCCAGCGACGTCGCGGAGCCGGGCAAGGCTCTCATCGCGGCCGAGCACGGCGAGAACGTCGAACACCGGCGGCGAGGTGGTGCGCCCGGTCAGGGCGGCGCGGATCGGCTGTGCCACCTGCCCGAGCTTCGCGCCGGTCGTCTCGGCGAAAGCGCGAACGGCCGCTTCTGTGCTGGCGGCGGTCCACTCGTCGAGCACTGTGAGGTGCGGGATCAAAGCCGCCAGCGTCGCCTTGGCCTCCGCCGTCAGCGAAGCCGTCGCCTTTTCGTCGAAGGACAACGGACGAGCAGCGAAAAGAAAGGCCGCGTTGTCAACGAGTTCGACCAAAGTTTTCGCGCGTTCCTTGAGGCCGGGCATCGCCTGCAGGAGCTGCGCCCGCTTGCCGGCCGCCAGGGCCTCGGCAAGCGCCTTGCCGCCCTCGATGTGCGGCAGCATCTGATCGATGGCCGCCATCAGACCCTCGTCGCTCTCGCCACGGATATAGTGGCCGTTGAGGTTCTCGAGCTTCTTGAAGTCGAAACGGGCCGCCGATCGACCGATCGCCGCCGTATCGAACAGCGAGATCATTTCGTCCGTTGAAAAGATCTCCTGATCGCCATGGCTCCAGGAAAGACGGACAAGATAGTTCCGCATCGCCGCCGGCAGATAGCCCATTGCGCGATAGGCATCGACGCCGAGCGCGCCGTGACGCTTCGAGAGCTTGGCCCCGTCCGGTCCGTGGATGAGCGGGATATGGGCCATGCGCGGCACCGTCCAGCCATTCGCCTGATAGATCTGCGTCTGGCGCGCGGCGTTGGTCAGGTGGTCGTCACCACGGATGATGTGCGTCACGCCCATGTCGTGGTCGTCGACGACGACGGCGAGCATGTAAGTCGGCGTGCCGTCGGATCGCAGCAGAACCAGGTCGTCGAGATCCTTGTTCGACCAGGTGACGAGCCCCTGAACATCGTCGTCGACCGTGGTCTCGCCTTCCTGCGGGGCACGCAGGCGGATCACCGGCTTGATGCCGGGTGGCGCCGTGGCCGGATCGCGATCGCGCCAGCGCCCGTCATACCGCGGCGGACGGCCTTCCTTGCGGGCCGTCTCGCGCATCTCCTCGAGTTCTTCCGGCGTCGCGTAACAATAATAGGCGCGGCCGTTCTTGAGCATGTCGAGCGCAACCTCGCGATGCCGCGCGGCGCGGGCGAACTGAAAGATCGGCTCGCCGTCCCAATCGAGGCCGAGCCACTTCAATCCGTCGATGATGGCGTCGATCGCTGCCTCGGTAGACCGCTCACGGTCCGTGTCCTCGATGCGCAACAGCATCTTGCCGCCCTTCGCCTTGGCGTAGAGCCAGTTGAAGAGGGCGGTCCGACCTCCGCCGATGTGGAGGAAACCTGTGGGCGAGGGCGCAAAGCGCGTAACGACGGGGGTCGGCATCGGTCAGGGCGTTTCCGGCTGGGTCTTGCGATGCGGCGCGTGTAGCATAGGCGCTCGGCACGCGGTAGCGCGGGAGACGCGATTGCGCACGGGGAAAGACCCTCAGGCAAGGGTCGCCGTGATCGGCATTCCGTGGTTCCGACAAGCAGGTGGTATCGAAGTCCGCGAAAGCCCCGCTCTTGACCGCTTCCGGCCAGCTTTTCTCGAAAGCTATCACCGTGAGCGGGACGGGTTCGACCGGATCTGGCTTTTGCCGATCGGCCTCGGCGTCGGCGCGATCCTTTATCTCGCGGCGCCGACCGAACCGAATGTCGCCGCAGCGCTGGCCGTCCTTGCCGGGAGCATCGTCTTTGCCCTGACCGTTCGAGCCCATGCCGGTCTCTTCGCTTTGGCGCTGGGACTGTCGGCAGTCGCGGCCGGGTTCTGCATGGCGAAGGCGCGTATGATGCTCGTCGACGCCCCGATCATCGAGCGTTCGATCACCGCGTCGGTCAACGGCGTCGTCGTCGAGATCGAGGCGCGTGCCGGCGGGCGGATGCGGATCCTCGTGCGGCCGACCGCCATCGAGGGCGTCCGCGTATCGGCTCTGCCGGCACTGGTGCGCGTCACGGCCCGATATGCGCCGCTTCAGGCAGGCGACACCGTCTCGTTCAAGGCCGCCCTGCGTCCGCCGCCGGCCGCACCGGTACCGGACGGCTATGATTTCGCGCGCGATGCCTATTTCGAGCGGATCGGCGGCGTCGGCTTTGCCATCGGTTCGGTGAAGCGCGGACCACCGGCCGCCGTCGGCGTGCTGGAGCAAGCCGGTCAGTGGCTCGACCGATGGCGAACGAGCCTGACGGACCGCATCGTATCGGTGATCGGCGGGGATGCCGGCGCGGTGACGGCGTCGCTCGTCACCGGCAAGCGCGGACTGATCAGCGACGAGGCGAACGCCACCCTGCGCGCCTCTGGGCTGTACCACATCATCTCGATCTCGGGCCTGCACATGGCGATCTTCGCCGGTGGCGTCTTCTCGTTGATCCGCGCCGGCCTTGCCCTTTCGCCCGGCTTCGCGCTGCGCCGGTCGACAAAGCGCTGGGCGGCGCTCGCGGCGCTCGTGCTTGCGGCGCTCTATGCGCTCTTTGCCGGGCTGGCCGTGGCGACCCTGCGGTCGTTTCTGATGACGGCGCTGGTTCTTGTCGCGGCAGCCCTGCGGCGCCGGGCGATGACACGCCGCAACCTCGCGCTCGCGGCGATCATCGTCCTCGTCCTCACGCCGGAGGCCGTGCTGTCACCCGGCTTCCAGATGTCCTTTGCGGCGGTCGCCATGTTGATCGCCTTCACCGATCGGACCACGACCGCGCCGACGGGGCCTCGATCGGCCGCGACCCGCCTCCTTGTCATCGTCGCCGGGATGGTGGGCGTGACCTTGATCGCGACCATCGGCACGGCACCCTTCGCCGCGTTCCATTTTCACCGCCTGACCGCGCAGGCGGTTGCCTCGAACCTCGTCGCGACACCGCTCGTTACGCTCGTCATCATGCCGCTCTCGCTCCTCGCCCTCGTGCTCGAGCCATTCGGGTACGGCGATCCACTCTGGAGCCTCACCGGTCGCGCCGTCGACCTGCTCCTGTCCATCGCTGCGACGGTCGCGGCCTGGCCTGGTGCGCAGCTCATCGTTCCGCAGTTCTCGCCCACGAGCCTCGCGCTGATCTCGATCGGGCTGCTCGCGCTCGTGATCCTGCGGACCCGGCTTGCCATCTTGGCGCTGGTTCCGATCGTGCTCGGCACGGCGAGCGCCGCAATGGCACCACGCCCGATCGCGATCGTGGGGGCGAACGGCTACGCCGCGCTGGTGCGTGACGGCGACGGTCTCCGCCTGATCGCCGGCAAGCGGGACACGTTTCTTGCCCGCGAATGGCTGCTCGCGATGGGGGATGATCGTGCGCCGGACGATCCGGTGTTGCGGGAGGGGGTGTGGTGCGACGCGGGTGGTTGCTCGGCGCCGCTTGATGGCGGCCGTCGTCTCTTCGTCAACCGCACCCTGTCGGCGGTTGAGGAGGATTGCGGTCGCGTGCCGGTTCTCGTGACGCAGAGGATCGCACCGGACCGGTGCAGGGAAGGATCGCTCGTGATCGACGCCGCGGTGCTGCGCGGCGCGGCGGCAGTCCAGATTTTCGCCGAGGGCGAGGGCTTCCGTCTCGTCGCCGCGCGCCCGCTCGGCATGGATCGACCTTGGGGACGTCACCCCTATCCGATGTCGGAGGCGGGCGATTAGGCAACAAAAAACCCGCCCCGGTTTCCCGGAGCGGGTTCTTCAAACCAAGCTCAGCTTAGTTCTGCACGTAGGTGATCTTGCCGTCCTTGTTCTGCCACGTGTACCACACGTAGTCGACGGACGTACGGTCGCCCTTCTTGTCATAGGCCAGGTCGCCGATGACGGTCTTGAAGGTCTCGCCCGAGTGCAGAGCCTCGGCGATCTTCTTCGGGTCGAGCGAGTTCGCCTTGGCGGCAGCCTGGGCGATCAGCTGAACCGCGGCGTAGGAGTACAGCGTGTACGCCTCCGGCTCGAAGTTCTTCGCGCGGAACTTGGCGACGACGTCGGCGGCAGCCGCGTTCTGGCGCGGATCCGGACCAAACGACATCATGGTGCCGATGACGCCTTCGCCACCGATCTGAGCGAATTCGTCGGAGGTGATGCCGTCACCCGAGATGACGACGGTCTTCAGACCCTGGTCGCGCATCTGGCGGATGATGAGGCCGCCTTCGGTGTGCAGGCCGCCCCAGAGCAGGTAGTCGGCGCCCGAAGCCTTGATCTTCGAAACGAGGGCCGAGTAGTCCTTTTCACCGGTGTTCACGCCTTCGTAGAGCACTTCGGTCACGCCACCGGCGTTCATGAAGCCCTTGGCGGCGTCGGCAAGGCCCTGACCATAGGTCGTCTTGTCATGGACGACGGCGATCTTCTTGTCCTTCGCGTTCGCGATGATCCAGTCGGCCCAGAGCTGGCCCTGCTGGTCGTCACGGCCGCAGGTGCGGAACACGTTCCACAGACCGCGCTCGGTCAGCTTCGGGTTCGTGGCCGACGGGGTGATGGCGAGAACGCCGTTCTCAGCATAGACTTCCGAGGCCGGGATCGACACGCCGGAGTTGAAGTGGCCGACCACGAGGGTCACGCCGTCACCGACGAACTTGTTGGCGACCGACACGCCCTGCTTCGGGTCGGAAACGTCGTCACCGACCGACAGCTCGATCTTCTGACCGAGGATGCCACCGGCAGCATTGATGTCCTCGACGGCCTGCTCGACGCCGTTCTTGAGCTGTGCACCGAACGCGGCGTTCGGGCCCGTGATCGGACCGGCCACACCCAGCTTGATCTGCGCGTTCGCAGCGCTGCTGAGCGCGAGGCCGGCGGCCAGCACGACGCCGGACAACCAGAGTTTCTTCATTGACAGTCTCCCTGTGAAAGTTGGGGCCGGCACGGCCCCGCTCGGCGGACGCAAGCACGCCTGAAGCTTCATCTTGCTCAGTTTCGCGTACTTGTCACCCGATTTATGGTGTCCGGAGCGGACAAAGTGGAATGTTCGCGGCGATTTAACTGTTCTTGGCGCGCCAGCCCAGAGGGCCGCTCGAATCATACATCCAGCCGTATTTCGTGACCATCTGCTCGGCCCGCGTCATCCGGTACCCGAGCGAGCCGATGGCCAGCACGACCACGAGATCGACGAGGTAGTAGTGCAGCGAGAGCAACGTGCCCTCGAACAGCGCGAAGTGGATGAAACGCACCCCGGCATTCAGGATCGCGAGGTAGATGAACAGGATCGGCATGGGCCGCCACGTCTGGGCGCAGGCGCGGCCCGTCATCCACGCTGCCCAACCGCCCATGATCACCGTCACGAGCAGGAAGAGCCAGGCCGAGGGTTCTTCGTAGAGGATGCCCTGCATCAGTGCCTCCCACCTTCGAGATAGGCCGCCCTGACTTCGGGGCGGGACAGGAGTTCGCTGCCGGTCCCGGACATGGTGACCGCGCCGTTCACCAGCACATAACCGCGATGAGCGAGCTTCAGCGCATGGAATGCGTTCTGCTCCACGAGGAAGACCGTCAGCTTTTCCGTGCGGTTGAGATCGCGGATCGCGTCGAAGATCTGCTTCACGATGAGCGGTGCGAGGCCAAGCGACGGCTCGTCGAGCATGAGAAGACGCGGACGGCTCATCAGGGCGCGGGCGATCGCCAGCATCTGCTGTTCACCGCCCGACAGCGTACCACCACGCTGGCCCGAGCGCTCCTTGAGGCGCGGAAACAGCGTGTACATGCGCTCGAGGTCCTGGTCGAAATGGCGGTTGCCGTCGATCGAGGCACCCATCTGCAGGTTTTCGAGCACGGTCATGCGCGGGAAGATCCGGCGCCCTTCCGGCGACTGGGCGATCCTGAGCCGCGCGATCTCGTGCGTCGGCATGCGTGTGATGTCGCGGCCCTCATAGATGATCGAGCCGGTCCGGGCGCGCGGAGCACCGAAGATCGTCATCATCAGCGTCGACTTGCCGGCGCCGTTGGCGCCGATCAGCGTGACGATCTCGCCTTCATTGACGTCGACGTCGACGCCCTTCAGCGCAATGATGTTGCCGTAATAGGTTTCGACACCGCGTACGGCGAGCAGGGGTTCGCTCATAGTCCGACCTCCGCTTCGACCTTCTCCACTTCGTCGTCGTCGACACCGAGATAGGCGGCCACGACCTTCGGGTCGTTCTTCACCATATCGGGCGTGCCGTCGGAGATCTTCGTGCCGTAGTCGAGCACGACCACATGGTCCGAGATTTCCATGACCACGGACATGTCGTGCTCGATCAGGAGGATCGAGGTTTCGTGGTCCGACTTGATCGACCGCAGCAGCACGCTCAGCTCCGCGCTTTCGCGCGGGTTGAGGCCGGCGGCCGGTTCGTCGAGGCACAGCAGCACGGGATCCGTGCACATGGCGCGCGCGATTTCGAGGCGACGTTGCGCGCCGTAGGGCAGGTCACCGGCCGGATCATCGGCACGATCGGTGAGGCCCGTCTTGTCGAGCCAGTACTTCGCCTTCTCGATCGAGGCGATCTCGGCCGTTCGGTAGACCGGCAGGCCGAGAATGCCGAAGACCGAGTAGCCTGAAGCCCGGATCAGCTTGTTGTGTTGCGCGACCAGCAGATTCTCAAGCACGGTCATGCCCTGGAACAGGCGGATGTTCTGGAAGGTGCGGGCGACCCGCGCCTGCTGCGACACCAGAAAGTCCGGCAGTCGCTCGAGCAGGAAGAGTTCGTCCGAGCCCTTCCGGATGCTGCGATCGGCACCACCGGTCACCGCATCGATCATCTCCCATGCCGAGCTGGAGCCGTGCCGCAGCGCGATCCGCCCCTCGGTGGGTTTGTAGAACCCGGTGATGCAGTTGAACACCGTCGTCTTGCCGGCGCCGTTCGGACCGATCAGCGCCGTGATCTGCCCCTTCGCCGCGTTGAACGACAGAGCATTGACCGCGACGAGGCCGCCGAAGCGCATCGTCAGCTTTTCGACCTTGAGGATCGGATCGTCGATCCAGGCTTGCGCGCTCGTGGTCATCCGTGGCCCTCCTTCACGAGCGAACCCGAGACGCCTTTTAGTTCTTTGAGGAACGCGGTCGGTTGTCGCGAGTCGATCAGGCCGCGCGGCTTCCAAAGCATGATCAGCACCATGGCCGCACCGAAGAGCAGCATGCGGTACTTGGTCGGGTCAAAGTCGTTGCCGAACACCTGCTTGAGGAAATCCATCTCACGCATCAACTCGGTGCCGCCGATCATGACGACGGCCGCGATGACGACGCCGACGAGGCTGCCCATGCCACCGAGCACCACGATCGCGAGAATGATCGCGGACTCATGGAACACGAAGCTCTCGGGCGAGATGAAGCCCTGACGGGCGGCAAAGAAGGCGCCCGCGAAACCGCCGAACATCGCGCCGATTGCAAAGGCGGTCAGCTTGGTGTTCGTGGTGTTGATGCCGAGCGAGCGGCAGGCGATCTCGTCCTCACGCAGCGCTTCCCAGGCGCGGCCCACCGGCAGACGGCGCAGACGCGTCGTGACGAAAGCGGTGAGCAGCGCGAGGCCGAGGATGAGGTAGAAAAGGAAGATCGTCCGGTAGATCGGCGAGAACGGAATCTCCACCACGGTCGAGGTCGGGTTCACTGCCGCAATGAAGCGGTTGAGCGTGGCGACGAAGCCCTCATCCGACGCGTTGAACGGGATGCCGAAGAAGGTCGGACGCGGAATGCCCGAAATACCCTCGTAGCCGTTCGAGAAATCCTTCCAGTTGATCAGCACCAGTCGGATGATCTCACCGAAGGCGAGCGTCACGATGGCGAGATAGTCGCCCCGCAGGCGCAGAACCGGGAAGCCGAGCAGGATGCCCCAGAAGGCGGCGAGAATGCCGGAGAGCGGCAGCAGCAGCCAGAAGGACAGGCCGAAATTCGTCGCTAGCAGGGCGTAGGAGTACGCGCCGACCGCGTAGAAGGCGACATATCCGAGGTCGAGAAGCCCCGCGAGACCGACGACGATGTTCAGGCCCCAGCCGAGCATCACGTAGATCAGGATCTGGATGCCGAAATTGTCGATCCACTTGGTGGCGCCGGCGGAACCATGGATGGACAGCATCAGAAAGGGGTAGACGATCACGAAGCCGAGCACGGCATAGACGATCGCCGGGTGGCGCAGCACCGCGCCGAAGCTCGTCGCGAACTCGCTGGTCGTCGACGCGTTCTTGCTGTGGAAGAAGTCGGCGGCGACAGAGACGATGACGCCGATGCCCATCGCCATCACTGCCGACTTCATCGCCTCCGGGTCATTCGCCGCGAGCAGCCAGTAGGCGCCGAGGATCGAGAAGGCGATGCCGAGCACGGTCACCAGCCAGATCCGCCGATCGCCCTGGAAACACAGGATGAAGCGGCCGGCCATGATGATCAGGACGAGCGTGATCAGCAGTGGAAAGCGCGTCGTGACGATGAGCTGATTGGAGATGTTCTGCTCGGTCAGCAGGCCGATCAGCGGCCCGAACATGCCGAGCGAGACGAGACCGGCGATGCCGGCCTGTTTCAGCGCGGTCGGCACGTCGGCTTTTGCCTGGCTGCTATCCGAAGAGACCACCAGGTCCTTACCCTTGGGAGCGGCCATCTTACACCTTCTCGACTTCTGGTTTGCCGAGGATGCCCTGCGGCAGGAAGATCAGCACGATGGCCAGGATCGAGAAGGCCGCGACGTCCTTGTAGTCGATCGAGAAATAGGCCGACCACATGGTCTCGATCAGGCCGATCAGAAGCCCGCCGAGCACCGCGCCGGGCAGCGAGCCGATGCCCCCGAGCACGGCCGCCGTGAAGGCCTTCACGCCGGGCACGAAGCCGTCGGAGAAGCTCACGACGCCGTAGTACATCAGGTACATGACACCGGCGACGGCTGCGAGCGCGGCACCCATGACGAAGGTGAGCGAGATCGTCTTGTCGACGTCGACGCCGAGCAGCGCCGCCATCTTGCGATCCTGCTCGCAGGCGCGCTGCGCGCGGCCCAGCGGGGTCTTGGTCACGACGTACCAGAAAGCTGCCAGCAGCACGGCGGTGACGACGAAGATGATGATCTGCTTGTAGGACAGCACGACGTCGTAGGTGTCCGAGTGGATGATCGTGATCGTCTCGGAAAACATCGGCGGCACCGGCTTGTTGCGCGGGCCCTGCGCGACCTGGACGAAGTTCATGAGGAAGATCGACATGCCGATCGCCGAAATCAGCGGCGCGAGGCGGAACGAGCCGCGCAACGGTCGGTAGGCGACCCTTTCGATCGTCCAGTTCCAAAGCCCTGTCAGCGCCATGGCGATGATCAGGACGAGGAACAGAGCCAGCGCGACCGATCCGATCCCGAGCCAGGTCGTCAGCACCAGGAAGAAGATGATCGCGATGAAGGCCGACACCATGAAGACATCACCATGGGCGAAATTCACCATGCCGATGATGCCGAAGACCATCGTGTAGCCGATGGCGATGAGCCCATAGATAGAGCCCAGTGTCAGCCCGTTGATGAGCTGCTGAACAAATACTTCCATATCGAACGCACTTTCCCCTGCGCCGGCGTCACCTTCTCCTCGCTCGTTCGACACGGTGCGAACCGTAACGCCGGGCGAGTGGGCTGACGCTCATTCGTTGCTCATAACAAGCACCATATAGGGAAACAATCGCCACCGGTCACGTTGTGGCCAAAAAGATGTCATCGGACGGTCATCTTGGCGAATGCGAAAGATCGTGCCCGTCAGGCCGGTTTTGGCGTAACGACATTGCCGCGAGCCGACAGATTCAGACGCCCGTTTCGCTGCCTCTCGCGATGGTGCGGCATGGGATGCAGATTGGTCAGACCAATTCCGGTGCCGGGAACGTTGACCGCCACCCAACCTGGCGTTGCTGTTCCATCAAGACGGCACGAATTGCGCGGCGTGTGGCCGTGATGTCATAGGCGCGACCGACGGAACGGCCTATCAGCCCGCTCATGTTCCGCTGGTTCGAACGTTTGCTCGACGCCTATCCCGCGACGCCGGTGGAGACCCCGCCTGCGTCGCTTCTGGCGTTCTATTGGCACTTCATCCGGCCGGCCTGGAAGATGCTCGCGGTCGTGTCCGTGCTCTCGGCGCTGATCGCCATCGTCGAGGTCGCGATCTACGGTTTCATGGGCACCTTCGTCGACTGGCTGTCGCAGGAGGACCGCGCGACCTTCTTCGAGCGAAACGGCCTGATGCTGGCCGGCATGCTCGTATTCGTGCTGGTCGTGGTGCCGGTGCTGCACACGATCTGGGAACTCGTCTTCCATCAGGGCTTCGTCGGCAATTTTCCGATGTCGATCCGCTGGCGCGCGCATCGCTATCTGCTCAACCAGAGCCTCTCCTTCTTCCAGGACGACATGGCGGGCCGCATCGCGAACACGGTGATGCAGACCTCGCTCGCGGTGCGCGAGACCGTGACGAAGCTCTCCGACGTCTGCGTGTACTTCCTCGTCTATGTGCTGAGTGCCATGGCGCTGATGTTTGCCGCGGACTGGCGGCTCGCTCTGCCGCTCGTCGTCTGGCTGATCGCCTATGGCATCACCGGCTACTATTTCATCCCGAAGCTTGGCCGCATCTCGCAGGAACAGGCGGAGGCGCGCTCGGTAATGACCGGGCGCGTGGTCGACAGCTACACCAACATGCAGACGGTGAAGCTCTTCGCCCATTCGGAGGCCGAGAGTGACTACGCGCGTCGGTCGATGGATCCGTTCCTCGATACCGTCTACCGGCAGATGCGCACGGTGACCGTGCTGAACACGCTCCTGCACCTCGAGAACTACATCCTTCTGGCCGCGGTCGGCGCGCTGTCGATCCTGCTGTGGCAGCAAGACATCGTGACGATCGGCTCGATCGCCGTCGCAATCGGCCTCGTTCTGCGCATGCAGGGCATGTCGCAATGGATATTGTGGGAGACGGCCGCCCTGTTCGAGGCGATCGGCACCGTGCGCGACGGGGCGGCCACGTTGTCGAAACCGCTGACGGTCCTTGACCGGCCGCAGGCACCGACACTCGCGGTGCGGCAGGGCGGCGTCGCCTTTGAGGCCATCCGTTTCGGCTATGGTCGCGACAAGGGCGCCGTCGACGGCCTGTCGCTTCGCATTGCACCGGGTGAGCGGGTCGGCATCGTCGGGCGCTCCGGCGCCGGCAAGTCGACGCTCGTGAGCCTTCTGCTGCGGCTTTATGATCTCGAGGTCGGGCGGATCCTGATCGATGGTCAGGACATCGCGACCGTCAATCAGGAATCGCTCAGGGCGGCGATCGGTCTGGTGACGCAGGACACGGCACTGCTGCACCGCTCGGTTGCCGACAACATCCGCTACGGCCGCCCCGAGGCGACCGACGCGGAAGTGGAGGAAGCCGCCCGAGCCGCGCAGGCGCACGAGTTCATCCTGGGCCTCGAGGACGCGAAAGGCCGAAAGGGATACGCCGCTCATGTCGGCGAACGGGGCGTGAAGCTCTCCGGTGGCCAGCGCCAGCGCATCGCGATCGCGCGCGTTTTCCTCAAGGACGCGCCGATCCTCGTGCTCGACGAGGCGACCTCCGCCCTCGACAGCGAGGTCGAGGCCGCGATCCAGGACAATCTCGTCCACCTCACCGAGCGCAAGACCGTGATCGCGATCGCCCATCGGCTATCGACCATCGCCGCGATGGACCGGCTGATCGTCATGGAAAAGGGCCGGATCGTCGAGGAAGGCACCCATGCCGAGCTCGTTGCGCGGGGAGGCATCTATGCCGACCTATGGGCGCGTCAGTCCGGTGGGTTCCTCGCTTTCGACGCGGCTGCGGAATAGACCCGCAGCCTCTGCAGATTATGGTTGCGCGACCGGAACAAATGTTGAACATTTGCTCCTCGGAAACACCCTTAAGTCTGTTGAAAAGGGCGCCGATACCGGAGCGACAGTGGTCCGGTGACCGGCAAAAGGCTAGGGTCCTCGGCAGGGTATGAACGCGAAACGGTAGCGAGAACGCGCGATGGCAGGCTCGGTGAACAAGGTCATTCTCATTGGCAACCTCGGCAAGGATCCGGAAGTTCGCCGGCTGAGCTCGGGCGAGCCGGTCGTCAATCTGCGGATCGCGACCTCCGAAACCTGGCGCGACAAGGCTTCCGGCGAGCGCAAGGAACGGACCGAGTGGCACGCGGTGGTGATCTTCAACGAGAACCTCGCCCGCGTCGCGGAGCAGTATCTGCGCAAGGGCTCCAAGGTCTATGTCGAGGGCCAGCTGCAGACGCGCAAATACACGGACCAGCAGGGTGTCGAGAAATACTCGACCGAGATCGTGCTGCAGCGCTATCGCGGCGAACTGACGCTGCTCGATGCGCGGGGGCAGGGCGCCGATGACGGCGGTCGCGATTTCGGCGGCAGCGTCTCCGGCCCGGATTTCGGATCGTCCGGCCCGATGGAGCGCCGGGCGGCGGTTCCGGGCGGCGGCAAATTCTCGAGCGACATGGACGACGAGATTCCGTTCTGAACGCCGGCCCGGCGCGGCGTCGCCATCGCCCTGACGGCGATGGGCGGCGTCACGTCATGAAGGCGGCCTTGGCGCCGTCGACGACGAACTGGACTGCAAGCGCGGCGAGAATAATGCCGAGAAGCCGCGACAACACGACGTTGCCGGTGACGCCGAGCATCTTGTCGAAGGGCTCGGCGACGCGGAAGACCAGATAACAGGCGAGGGTGGTGGTCGCGATCGTCGCGAGCAGCATGCCGAACATGCCAAGATCGCCACCCGTCTGAGCCGACAGCAGCATGGTCGCCGTGATCGCGCCGGGACCCGCCATCAGCGGGATCGCCAGCGGGAAGGCAGCGACGTTTTGAATGTGGTCCTTGGTGATCGCGGTCTCCGCTGTGTTCGATTTGCGCGCGTTCCGCCGCTCGAACACCATCTCGAAGGCGATCCAGAACAGCAGCAATCCGCCGGCGATCCGGAACGCTGCGGTGGAAATGCCGAGCAGCCGCAGGAAGGGTTCGCCTGCGAGCGCGAAGAACCACAGGATGGCGGTCGCGATCAGGCAGGCGCGCCAGCCGACGGATCGCCGCTCCTGCTGATTCATGCCGGTTGTCACCGCCAGAAACATCGGCGCGAGGCCAGGCGGATCGACGACCACCAGCAGGGTGACGAGCGCGGTGGCGAGATAGTCGGCGAGGATCATGGGCGACCGATCATGGCGGGGACGGCCCACGCACAATGGCGCGCCGGCCCGGCCGCGGCAATGGCGCGGCGCGTGATCCGCGCCCTCTCAGCGCAGATCGCGGCTCATTTCCGCGATGTGCTCGGGCCCGATGCCGCAGCAGCCACCCACGATCGCCGCGCCGTCCGTCACCCACTGCCTCGTCCAGTGCAGATAGGACGGCGGATCGAGATCGGCGCGCAGGCCGAGGAGTTCGGAATTCGCCGCCGCGTCCTTGCGCTGCGGCGGAAAGGCATTGGCGTAGACGCCGAGTCGCAGGGCGGTTCCCGCGTCGCGCGCGACCGAAGCCGCCATGCGCAGCGCCGGCCCCATCACCTCCGGCTGGCTGCAATTGAACAGCAGCGCCTCGGCGCCGAGCGCCGCCGCGACCCGCGCGGCGTCGGCGACCGGCTCGCCGGAGCGCAGACGCGGTCGGTCGGCGGCGTCGTCCGCCTCGTCCTCCAGCGTGAAGGAGACCCACAGCGGCCGCTCGTCGCCGGCGAGAGCATCGCCGACCGCGCGCGCCTCGACCGTCGCGCTCATTGTCTCCGCGAGCCACAGATCGACATGCGGCGACAGGCCGGCGACCAGCGGACGCAACAGGGCCGGTGCGCGGGCCGCATCGAACAGATCCGGCCGATAGGAGCCGAAAAGCGGCGGCAGCGACCCGGCGACGCGCACACCGGGCCGGGCCGCGGCAGCCGCGCGCGCCAGCGCCCCGGCACTGTCAGCAAGCGCCTGTGCATCGCGCCCGAACCGCTCCTCGCCAATATGGAAGGGCACGATCGCGTAGCTGTTGGTGGTGATGACGTCCGCTCCCGCCTCGACGAAACGCAGATGCGCCTGTCGCACGAAATCGGGCGCCTCGATCAGCGGCAGCGCCGACCATTCCGGCTGACGAAACGGCGCCCCCATGCGCTTGAGTTCGCGGCCCATGCCGCCGTCGAGAATGGTCACGGTTGGCGTCATCGCGTCACGATCTCCGATGCCTGCATGATCGCTGCGATGCCACGGGTGCATCCCGAAAGAAAGAGGATGTACCCAAAATCAGTCCGCTTTGCTCTCGTCGTGGAGCGCGCTTTCGATCGGTGCGGTGAGGCGGAACTCGGTGAAACGCGCCTGAAATCCGTGCCGCAGCGGTGAACAGGCCATCGGCCCGACCTGCAGCGGCCCGGTCGTCTTCAGGCTCGCGACGCGCAGCAATTGCCAGCGGTGTTCGTCGTTGCGGAACTGCACCACGACCGCGTCGCCGCGCCGTGTCACGCGCAGGCGCTGCGGCCGGGTGAGGGCCGGCAGCGCGGTCGTCGACCAGTCGGATGCGTCGTTCGTCGCGACGACGGACATGTTCGCGACGCCGTCCGAGTGCTCGATGCCGGCCTTCAGCCACACGGCTTCGTCCTGCCGTAGCAGGAGGCCGGCCTGATCATACAGCGCCTCGTAACTGCCCTCGAAGGTGACGAAGGCGGTGAAGTCGCCCTCCGTCGGCACCAGCAGCGCATGACCATTGTTGTGGCGGAAGCCGTAGAGCGTGTCGCGCCAGAAGTCGCTCTCGAGCCCAGTCGTGATCCGCAGGCCGGCATCGTCGAGCGACCATGCCGGCGGCTCGTTCAGCCAGGTCGCGCCGCGCAGCGTCGTCTGCATGTCGAGGGTCATCGGAAAGTCCTCCCTGTCACCGACAGCCCATGCCACAGGCGAGGGCGCGGATCGAGATCGGATGCGTAGTCCGTCACTGCGACGCGTATTGCGCTGCTCGACCGCAATCCGGGCGTCCTCGTCACGGAATGTGCACGTTTCGGTTGGTCGCGATCATCGATGACAGAGTTCAGGCTCACCGAGATCTGACTGAGCAGTACGCTGGAAGCGAGCGGTAGCGCATCGGCGGCCACAGCGTGACGGGCGCAGGGTGCGCTCGAACGGCTCGTTTTCTGGGATGTTGGCGCACCGGAGGGGATGAAGATGAGAACTGGATCGTCCGCCTAAAGCCATGACAGGCCGAACCGGCGCCGTGCCGAAAGAAGACTGGCGCGATACGATAGCTCATCACTGCGTATACTTGATTGAACAAGCGGAAGCAATTCTCGAAGTATAGACTGAAGTCTGCCCACTAAAACAAACTGTTGAGATTTTTGACAAGCAACTTTATATATTACAAGCAGGTTTCGTAGAATGAGATGTCTTGCGATCCATTACAATAGGTGAAAGGTTGCTAACCATCTTGTCCGATTGACGGTAAAATGATACGATCTGTTGAGTTCACCTACCTCTTTAATTGCGCTGCTTTGAACGCTTTCCATTGTTTTAACAGTTTAGGTTTTGAATGCTGACGTTCGAAGTGAGACTTGCATGATGTCTGTGTTGCACACTGTCGTTGGCGCCTTCGCGATCTTCCTTGTCAGCTTCTGTTCTCCGGCGCTCGCTCAGATGTGGAATGTCGAGCGCGTGCAGGGTTCTGCCTGGATCCAGGATGGGAACCGCCGCGTTGCGCTCCAGATCGGTCAGTCTGTTCGCATGGGGTCGCAGGTCGTAACGACGGCCAATGGGCGAGTGAAGCTGAGCGGTCCCTATGGCACGATTATGGTGGGGCCGAATTCGTCGCTGGAGATGCGGCCAGGGCTGAGCGGCCTCAAGATGACCGCAGTCCAGCGTGTTGGCGTCGTCGAGTTTGATCTGCGCAAACTCCAGCGGCCCTATTTCTCTGTCGAAACGCCGGCGATGGCGGCGGTCGTGAAGGGCACTCGCTTCCTTGTCGTGGTGTCGGGGTGGCGCAGCGATATCGGCGTCCGCCAAGGCGTCGTGCAGGTGCAAGATCTGCGGTCCGGGCAGAATGCGACGCTGGAAGCGGGCGAGCGTGCCGTTACGCCCGAGCGTCGACCGGGTCTTCTGGTTGCCAGTCAGAATGAGGCGCCAAAGGTTCGCGCCGGCGCACCACGAGCGCCCTTGGTACGCCCCGAGCGTCGCGCGAACGCACCGAAGGTCGGCGCCAAGTACAAGATTGGAGAGGATGGCTGGGCAGCGCTCGCGCCTGCCGAGACGGCGGCGGATGCTGGCGCTAAAGACTCTGCGTCCGGCAGCCGTGGCGATGACAGTTCCGACGACGATGACGCGGGCAACGAAAAGTCGTCCGACAAGGGTAACGACAAGTCGTCCGACAAGGATAAAGACAAGTCGTCCGACAAGGGTAACGACAAGTCGTCCGACAAGGGTAAAGACAAGTCGTCCGACAAGGATAAAGACAAGTCGTCCGACAAGGGTAACGACAAGTCGTCCGACAAGGATAAAGACAAGTCGTCCGACAAGGGTAACGACAAGTCGTCCGACAAGGGCAACGGCAAGTCGAGCAACAAGGGCAACGGCAAGTCGAGCGACAAGGGCAACGACGACGATAATGATGATGATGACGATTGAGGCCCCCCTCTCCAGGAGGCTGAGCCTTGATCCCTGACAGCAGCGCTCAAAGGCGTGTCGTCGCGCCCGATCGGAAGCGGATCCTTTTCACACTCGCGCTGGCTTGCACGGTTGCGGCGATGTGGCTCGGCGGGCTTTTCCTGCCGCTTGCCGACATGCTGCGTGATGGCCGTTTCACGGCAGCGGCGCGGCCGGCCTCGGGTCAGGTTGTTGTTGTGGCGATCGATCGCGACAGCCTGTCACGCCTTGGCGTATGGCCCTGGCCGCGGGACATCCACGCCCGCATCGTGGAGAAGCTGGTAAGCCTTGGCGCTGTCGAGATCGCCTTTGACATTGATTTCAGTTCGCGCTCGACACCAGAAGGCGATGACACATTCGAGCGCGCCCTGGCCGATGCCGATGGCAAGGTGCTCCTTGCCTCCTTGCGCGCCACGCGACAGGACGGTTCGCTTGATCAACGCATCGTCCCGATGAAGCGCTTTGCCGACCATGCCTGGCTCGGGCTGGTCGATGTTTTTCCCGATGGCGACGGCGTTCTGCGCCGGTTCCCGACGGGCGCCGTTGTCGACGGCGAAACAATGTCGTCCATGCCCGTACTTCTGGCCGGCCGGATGGATCCGCCGGCGGGTGATTTTGCCATCGATTTCTCGATCCGGCAGGAGACGATTGACCGGATCAAGGTAGCGGACCTTCTGGATGGCAAGGTTGCGGCCGAGCGCGTCAGCGGCCGCAAGGTCATTGTGGGAGCCACAGCGCCGGAACTGCGTGATTTCTTTCACGTACCGACCGACATTGCGATGCCCGGTGCCGTCGTCCAGGCTTTGGCGGCGGAAACCCTGCTCCAACGCCGCGAGATCGTTGACGCCGGCCCTATCCCCGCCGCCGGCGGCCTTGCTGCACTCGCACTTCTGGCGCTTGTCGCGGTGCCGCGCCTGCCCTTGCGGGTGATGCTGGTTGGAGCGGTGGCTCTCTCCCTTGGCGTCGAAGCTTCAGCGACAGCCGTGCAGATTGCCTATGCCGTCTCGGCGGATACATCGGCGCTGCATGTGGGGCTGGCACTTGCCGTTTTCGGCGCAGTTGGCGTGGAGATGAACAATCGACGGCGCCATTGGTTGGCCGCCCGGGCGCAGGCACGAGACTTTCGCCTGCTTTTGCACCGCGTTATCGATGATAACTTCACCGGCATTCTCGTGGTCGATCCAGCGGGTATCATCCGTGCTGCGAGCCGCGTCGCCGGGGCGATCCTCCACAGCCAGCATGAGACGCTGATCGGCTTTGCCGCCGAAAAAGTCCTCCCGCATGATCTGCACATCGCTGTCGCGAGATTGCAGGGTGCCGGAAAGCCCGATCGGCCGGAGAGTCTGACGGGCGAGACGATCATCGAGAATGGCGAGACGCTGCGCACTCTTGAATATGTCGCGACGGCTTCGCTGCTCTCGTCGTTTCAAGCCGAACCGGCCGCCTCATCTGCAGCCGTTGCGGTGTGCCTGACCGTGCGCGACGTGACGGAAGAACGCGCGGCGACCCATCGCATCGCAATTCTCGCCCATTTTGATGCGCTGACTGGTCTGCCGAACCGGCAGCGGTTCATGGATGATTTGACGACTGCCATCGAGCATCACGGCCTAGGGCCGGCGCGTGCCCTGATGATCGCCGATCTTGATCGCTTTGAATGGGTGAATGACGCACTTGGTCTGGCTGTGGGCGATGACGTGCTTCGCGAGGTTGCCTGGCGCATCGCATCGAGCATCGGCGATGAGGGCACGACAGCGCGGCTTGGTGGTGACGATTTTGCGGCGCTGATCTCCTTTCATGACGTCAAGGCGCTCAAGCAACTCGCCGAACGGCTTTCGACGGCTCTCGCAAAACCCCTCGATCTTGACGATATACGCGGCCCCATCGCCGTCAGCCTTGGTTTTGCACCCCTTGTGGCCGGCGACAATGTCGGATCGGCGCTCCGGCGCGCGCATTCGGCGTTGGCACACGCGAAAGCTGAGGGGGGCTCGCGCTACCATGTCTTTGATGAAGAACTGGAACGGGCGGCGGCAGAGCGGCGCGCATTGGAGCAAGACTTGCGGGACGCTTTGGCTGCGCAGCAATTTGAGGTCCATTATCAGCCTCAATTCGACCTTGCGACCGGCGAGGTGACGGGTGCCGAAGCGCTGCTGCGCTGGTCGCGGCCGGGGAGGGGACCGATTTCGCCCGGAATCTTTGTTCCGGTCGCCGAGGAGCTCGGCATCATCCACGAGATCGGGGTTTGGGTGCTGCAACGTGCTTGTCGTGATGCGGCCCTGTGGCCGAAGCCCATAATGATCGCTGTCAACGTTTCGGCGGCACAAATGGTGCGCGGCGACATGGCCGAGTTGGTTCGAAAGGCGCTTGATGAGAGCGGTCTTGATCCAACGCGGCTTGAGCTGGAATTGACCGAGACGGTCTTTCTCAAAGCCGATCCGAGCCTTGAAGCGATGCTGACGGATCTTCGCACGCGCGGAATCGGACTTTCGCTGGATGATTTTGGAACGGGCTATTCGTCTCTCGGCTACTTGAAATCTTTCCCGTTCACGCAGCTGAAGATCGACCAAAGCTTCGTGCGCGGGCTACCGCATGACACGCGCTCGGCGACCATTGTCGCCGCGCTGTACATGATCGCTCGGGGTCTTGGCCTGTCGGTGGTCGCCGAGGGCATCGAAACGGAAGAGCAGCGGATTTGCCTGACGGCGATGGGGCGCATGACGGGCCAGGGTTTTCTGCTTGCCAAGCCGATGCGGAACAACGCGATCGAGAAACTGTTGGCCGCGGATGTGTTGGAAGCGGACGATTGGTCAGCCTTGAAGAAGTGAGCTTGAAGGGGGCAACGTCACCTCGTCAGAGCCCACGATTACGCCGGAGAAGATTGAACGCTTGATCAGGCTGCTGCGCGACAAGCTGTTTGGACCCGAGCCAGATGTTCGGCAGGCCTACGCTCGGCTCGTGATGTCGGAGGTGGAGGTACCGAAGGACGAGGTACGCATATGCGGGTCGAACGCGACCCTTGCGAGGGCTGCATCACATGGCACTGAGATTCCCGCGCCAACAGTTCTCTCTTTTGTTCGAGAATGGCGCGCCCTACGGGAATCGAACCCGTGTACCCAACGTGAAAGGCTGGTGTCCTGGACCGCTAGACGAAGGGCGCGTCGGCATCGCCATATAGAGAGGGTGCCGACGCGCGGCAAGCGCTTTGTTGGGCCAATCCGTCGGGATTACCAGACACCCGTGTTCGGCATGGAGAGCCACGGCTCCGCCGGCGGTTTGGCGGTGCCCTTCTGCAAAAGCTCGATCGAGATCAGGTCCGGCGAACGCACGAAGGCCATGCGGCCATCGCGCGGCGGGCGATTGATGGTGACACCGGCCTTCATCAGCTTCTCGCAGGTCGCGTAGATGTCGTCGACCTCGTAGGCGAGGTGGCCGAAGTTGCGGGCGGTGCCGTAGTCCTCCGGGTCCCAGTTGTAGGTGAGTTCCAGCGCGGGTGCCGCACCGGACTTCACGGCGTCCACATCCTCCGGCGCGGCGAGAAACACGAGCGTGAAGCGCCCCTTCTCGTTCTCATAGCGGCGCGTTTCGACGAGCCCGAACTTGGTCGACCAGAAATCGAGCGCTTCATCGAGATTGCGCACGCGCACCATCGTATGCAGGTATCGCATCACTGTTTCCTTTCAGACGTAGAAGGGTCGGGCGGAGGCTATGGATTCCCACGACGATCTCAAGAGCGGCGTGGCTCGGCTCGAGGCGATGATCGTCGCGGCGAGTTCCGTGCTTCCCTTTACAGGAGCGGGCCTGTCGACGGAATGCGGCATCCCGGATTTTCGCTCGCCCGGCGGACTTTGGACGCAGAACAAGCCGATCGCCTTCGACGCGTTTCTCGCCGACGCTGGCATGCGGACGGAAGCCTGGCGGCGGCGTTTTGCGATGCAGGAGGTGTTTGATGGCGCACGGCCGGGGAGGGGACATGTCGCCCTCGCACGGCTCGTCCGGACCGGCCGCGCACCCGCCATCATCACGCAGAACATCGACAACCTGCATCAGGACTCGGGCGTCGATGGCGAGCGGATCGTCGAGATCCACGGCAACACGACCTATGCGACCTGCCTGTCCTGCGGCCTTCGGCATGATCTCGACTGGATCCGGCCGCGTTTCGTCGCGGAAGGCGAGGCACCGCCATGCCGGAACTGCGGCGGCATCCTCAAAACCGCGACGATTTCGTTCGGTCAGCCGATGCCGGCGGAGGCAATGCGTCGTGCCGTGGCGCTGGCGCGCAGCTGCGATCTCTTCATCGCGATCGGATCCTCGCTCGTCGTCTACCCGGCGGCGGGTCTGCCGGCGCTCGCGAAGGAGAACGGCGCACGCCTCGTCATCATCAATCGGGAACCGACGCCGTTTGATTCCGCGGCCGATCTCGTTCTGCGTGGCGACATCGGCGACATTCTGGAACAGCTAAAATAATCGGCTATTTCAACGGTTGGATTTGGGTTTTCATACAGAATCGACGGGCTATGCGGGGGAAAAGCGCGTCAGGTGTCTTCCCCAATTCCCAGACAGTGTTATCTTGGTAATGGCGGAATCAGTGCGGTTGCCATCTACGGGTGGCAGTGAGTGGATGGCGTAGATGGGGGCGAACGACTTCGAGGCCAAGGTTGGACTTGGGGCGGACCAGAGCGATCTGGGTGTCGAGCCTGTTGAGAGAACCGTCGAGGTCGCCGGTTCCATCAAATGGTTCGACGTGGCGAAAGGCTACGGCTTCATTGTCCCGGACAATGGCGGCGCGGATATCCTGCTGCATGTCAGCATCCTTCGCCGCGACGGATTTCAGACAGCGCTCGAAGGCTCGCGCATCGTCGTCGAGGCGGTGAGCCGTTCGAAGGGGCTTCAGGCGCACCGCGTGCTGTCGATGGACGAGTCGACCGCGGTGCATCCGGGACTCATGCCGGCGCCGCGCACCCATGTACAGGTGACGCCGGCTGGCGGGTTCGAGCCGACGGTGGTCAAGTGGTTCAACCGGCTGCGCGGCTTTGGTTTCGTCTCGCGAGGCGACGGCACGCCGGACATCTTCGTCCATATGGAGACGCTTCGCCGTTTCGGGATCATGGACCTGAAGCCCGGCCAGGTGCTGATGGTCCGTTTCGGGCAGGGCCCAAAGGGTCTGATGGCCGCCGAGATCCGCCTGTCGGATGGTTCCGGCGGCCCGATGTCGCACTGAGATGCGCGGACGCATCCTGAGCGTGCTGGTCACGGCGCTCATTCTATGTGCGCCGGTCACTCTGCTCAGTCCCGGAGGCTTCCCTGTCGATTCCGTCGCGCTGGCTCAGGTCGGCGTGTTCGAAGACCTCACGATCGAGACCAAGACCAAACGTCATGCCTTCTCCGTCGAAGTCATGCGGACGGAGGAAGAGCGGGCGCGCGGCATGATGTTCCGCCGCGAACTCGATCCGGACAAGGGCATGTTGTTCGACCAGGGGGGCGAGGGCATCGCGACGTTCTGGATGCAGAATACCTATGTCTCGCTCGATATCCTCTTCATCCGGGCGGACGGCACAATCCATCGCATCGAACACGCCGCCGAACCGCTGTCGACGACGCCGATCGGCTCGGGCGCACCGGTGACCGGGGTGCTCGAGCTCCTCGCCGGCACCGCCAAACGACTCGACATCCGGCCCGGCGACCGCGTCGTCCACCCGCTTTTCGCCCCGCGCTGACCCAGCGCCGGGCTGCTGTGCGTTGACAGTGCGAGCATCGTGCTGTCATGACGCGCGGCATTCCCGACAGCCTGCCGCCAACGAGCCCGTCCATGATCGAGAAGACTTTTGATCCCGCCAGCGCCGAACCACGCGTTTCCGCTGCCTGGGAAGCCGTCGGCGCCTTCCGCGCCGGACGTCCCGAGCGCAAGGACGCCGCGCCCTTCACGATCGTGATTCCACCGCCGAACGTTACCGGCTCGCTCCACATGGGCCACGCGCTCAACAATACGCTTCAGGACGTGCTCTGCCGCTACGAGCGCATGCGTGGCAAGGACGTGCTCTGGCAGCCGGGCACGGACCACGCGGGCATCGCGACCCAGATGGTGGTCGAGCGCCAGATGATGGAGCGGCAGGAGCCGAACCGTCAGGCGATCGGCCGCGCCGCTTTTCTCGAAAAGGTCTGGGCGTGGAAGGAGCAGTCTGGCGGCACCATCGTCAACCAGCTCAAGCGCCTCGGCGCCTCCTGCGACTGGTCGCGCGAACGCTTCACCATGGACGAGGGCCTGTCCAAGGCCGTCATCGAGATTTTCGTGCGGCTGCACGATGCCGGCCTGATCTACAAGGACAAGCGGCTGGTCAACTGGGACCCGAAGCTTCTGACCGCGATTTCGGATCTCGAGGTGCAGCAGGTCGAGGTGCGTGGGAATCTTTGGTACTTCGCCTACCCGCTGGCCGACGATCCGACGACGACGATCACCGTCGCGACGACACGGCCGGAGACGATGCTGGGCGACACCGGCATCGCCGTGCACCCGGAAGACGAGCGCTACAAGCACCTGATCGGCCGGATGGTGCGACTGCCACTCGTCGGTCGCCTGATCCCGATCGTCGGTGACACCTATTCGGATCCGGAAAAGGGCTCCGGCGCCGTGAAGATCACGCCGGCGCACGATTTCAACGACTTCGAGGTCGGCAAGCGCCATGGCCTCGAGTCGATCAACATCTTCACCGCCGATGCCTTCATCAACGAGAACGCGCCCGAGGCCTATCGCGGCAAGGAGCGTTTCGTGGCGCGCAAGGCGATCGTTGCGGCGATGGAGGAGGCGGGCCATCTCGTCAAGATCGAGCCCCACCTCCACATGGTGCCGCATGGCGACCGGTCGGGCGTGCCGATCGAGCCGTGGCTGACGGATCAGTGGTACGTGAACGTCAAGCCGCTGGCAGATCGCGCTTTGGACGCCGTCCGTCGCGGCGAGACGCGTTTCACGCCGTCGAACTGGGAAAAGGTCTATTTCGACTGGCTTGAGAACATCCAGCCCTGGTGCGTGTCGCGCCAGCTCTGGTGGGGCCACCAGATCCCGGCCTGGTACGGACCGGACGGCGGTTTCGTCGTCGCCCGCGATGAGGACGACGCCAAGGCCAAGGCCCGTGCCAAATGGGGCACCGAAGTCGCGCTGCGCCGCGACGAGGATGTGCTCGACACCTGGTTTTCCTCCGCGCTCTGGCCCTATTCGACGCTCGGCTGGCCGGAATCGACGCCGGAACTGCGCAAGTACTACCCGACTTCGGTGCTGGTGACCGGCTTCGACATCATCTTCTTCTGGGTCGCCCGGATGATGATGACGGGCCTCTTCACCATGGATGAGGTGCCGTTCAAGGACGTCTACATCCACGCCCTCGTCCGCGACGAGAAGGGCGCCAAGATGTCGAAGTCGAAAGGCAACGTCATCGATCCGCTCGACCTCGTCGACAAATACGGCGCGGACGCGCTGCGCTTCACGCTGGCCGCGATGGCCGCGCAGGGCAGGGACATCAAGCTGTCGGAGGCGCGGGTCGAAGGCTACCGCAACTTCGGCACCAAGCTTTGGAACGCTGCCCGTTTTGCCGAGATGAATGGCTGCGCGCGCCAGCCGGGCTTCGACCCGCGCGCCGCGACCTCGACGCTGAACCGCTGGATAGCCGGCGAAGCCGAGAAGGCGATCGCCGAAACCTCCGCCGCGATCACCGGCTTCCGCTTCAACGACGCGGCCGCCGCGACCTATCGATTCGTCTGGAACGTCGTCTGCGACTGGTACCTCGAGCTCGCCAAACCCGTGCTGACCGGCGAGGACGACGTGCTGAAGGCTGAGACCCGGGCCATGGTCGGCTGGGTGATCGACCAGTCGATCCTCGTCCTGCACCCGTTCATGCCCTTCCTCACCGAAGCCCTTTGGGAGGCAACGGCCGGCGCCATGGGTCGCGAGACGATGGCCGCGCTCGCGCCCTGGCCGGCACTCGATGGTCTCGTCGATCCGTCGGCAGACGCCGAAATCGGGTGGCTGGTCGATCTCGTCACCGAGATCCGCTCACTCCGCACCGAGATCGGGATTCCGGGCGGCGCGCAGGTGCCGCTCGTCCTGATCAATCCGTCCGCGGATGTCTCGGCGCGCGTGCAGCGCCTCGGCGAGACGTTGAAGCGTCTCGCCCGCCTCAGCAGTATCGAGGTCGCGGCCGCGGCACCGAACGGCGCCGTTCAGGTGCTGACGCGGGGCACGACGGCGGCGCTGGCGCTCGCCGGCATCATCGATCTCGACGTCGAGCGCGCGCGTCTCGCAAAGGAACTCGACAAGATCGACGGCGAAATCGCCAAAATCGATCAGAAGCTCAACAACCCGGCCTTCATCGCCAATGCGAAGGAAGAAGTGGTCGACGAGCAGCGTGACCGTCGCGAGGACGCGATCGCCCGCCGCGATAAAATTGCGGAAGCCCGCAAGCGGTTGGGGTGACGGCTGCGGCCGTCATTCCCGCGCCGCCATGCGGCGCCATTCACGCGAATGTGACATTGGGGCAACAGCCGCCGAGACTTTTCTGAACGGACGCTGAACGGGGCTCCGCGCCCCGAAGCCGCCACAAAGTCAGTGCTCCTGAGTTCTCGTGTATTCTGCACAATTGTGCTGAAAACCGGCTGCAAACAGCGGGCGTTTTGCTTGTTTGTACGGTCTTGCCGCGGTTTTTGGCGTTTGTTGCGCGATCGCGGGCAGGCGTGCCACAACACCGCCGACGGTGCTGTGATACGCCGGGTGGATGGAAATTGGTGAAGTGTGATGGCGGCGAACAAGCGTGTTTTTGACAAGTCGAAGCTCCCGAGCCGTCACGTCACCGAAGGACCGGCCCGAGCGCCGCATCGATCCTATTACTATGCGATGGGTCTGACGACCGAGCAGATCCACCAGCCGCTCGTCGGGGTGGCATCCTGCTGGAATGAGGCCGCGCCCTGCAACATTGCCCTGATGCGTCAGGCGCAGGCGGTGAAGAAGGGTGTCGCCGCCGGCGGCGGCACGCCGCGCGAATTCTGCACCATCACCGTGACGGACGGCATAGCCATGGGCCACGAGGGGATGCGCTCCTCCCTGGTCAGCCGCGACGTCATCGCCGATTCCGTCGAGCTGACCATGCGTGGCCACGGCTACGACGCTCTGGTGGGCATAGCCGGCTGCGACAAGTCCCTGCCGGGCATGATGATGGCCATGCTGCGTCTGAACGTGCCGTCGGTCTTCCTGTACGGCGGATCGATCCTGCCCGGATCCTGGCAGGGTCGGGATGTGACCGTGGTCGATGTCTTCGAAGCCGTCGGCCAGCACTCGGCGGGCAAGATGAGCCTGGAGGATCTCTGCTCGCTGGAGCAGCACGCCTGTCCGTCGGACGGCGCGTGCGGCGGCCAGTTCACCGCCAACACCATGGCCTGCGTTTCCGAGGCCATCGGCCTCGCCCTGCCGCTCTCGGCGGCCCTTCCGGCGCCCTACCTGAGCCGGGACGCCTACGCCGTCGCTTCCGGCGAGACCGTTGTGCGCCTGATCGCGACCCAGTTGCGGCCGCGCGATATCGTGACCAGAAACACCCCCGAGAACGCCGCAGCGGTGGCGGCCGCCACCGGCGGCTCCACAACCGCGGCCCTGCACCTGCCGGCCATGGCCCACGAGTGCGGCATCTCGTTCACACTTCGCGACTTCGCCGAGATCGCCCAGCGCACGCCGCACATCGCCGACC